>NZ_JBIBBW010000002.1:0-16537 GCF_042900885.1 Streptomyces sp. NPDC012835 | reverse complement strand
GTGGGGGTGGGGGGGGGTGGTGGCCGCGGCGCCGCCCCCCCCCGGCCCCCCCCCGCTCGGCCGCCGCCCCCCCCCCCGGCGGCCCCCGGCGCCGCCCCCCCCCCCCCCCCCCCCCCCCCCCCCCCCCCCCCCCACGTCTCGGGGCATCGGTTCCCGCGCGGGCTCAGCCGTCCTCGCCGTCCGCCGCCTCGACCTCTTCGCGGGTGATACCCAGCAGATAGAGCACCGTGTCGAGGAACGGTACGTTCACCGCCGTGTGAGCCGCCTCGCGGACCACCGGCTTGGCGTTGAAGGCCACGCCCAGCCCCGCCGCGTTCAGCATGTCCAGATCGTTGGCCCCGTCGCCGATCGCGACCGTCTGCGCCAGCGGCACCCCCGCCTCGGCCGCGAACCTGCGCAGCAGCCTGGCCTTGCCCGCCCGGTCGACGATCTCGCCGACCACCCGGCCCGTGAGCTTCCCGTCCACGATCTCCAGCGTGTTGGCGGAGGCGAAATCCAGCCCCAGCTGATCCTGGAGCGCGTCGGTGACCTGGGTGAAGCCACCGGACACCACACCCACCTGGTATCCCAGTCGCTTGAGCGTACGGACCAGGGTGCGGGCCCCCGGCGTGAGCCGGACCTCCGCGCGCACCTTGTCCACCACCGAGGCGTCGAGCCCGGCGAGCAGCGCCACCCGGGCGTGCAGGGACTGCTCGAAGTCCAGCTCACCGCGCATGGCCCTGGCGGTCACCTCGGCCACCTGGTCCTCGCAGCCGGCGTGCGCCGCGAACATCTCGATGACCTCGTCCTGGATGAGCGTCGAGTCCACGTCCATCACCACGAGCCGCTGGGCCCGCCGGTACAGTCCGGCCGAGACCACCGCGACATCGACGCCGATCTCGGCGCCCGCCGTGGCCAGCGCCGTGCGCAGGGGTTCGGTCTCCACACCGGACACCGCGAACTCCACCGCCGTGACCGGGTACTTCGCGAGCCGGAAGATCCGGTCGATATTGCCGCCCGTGGCGGTGATGCTGGCCGCTATGGCGGCTGTCGACTCGGCGGTGAGCGGATTCCCGAGCACCGTGACATGGGAACGGCCGCTGCCGCGCGGCCGGTTGTCACCCGTGCCGGAGATGATCTCGGCCTGGAGCTTGAGCGAGTCGGTCCAGCTGTGCACGGTCGCCCGCAGCGCGCCCTCGCTCGTACCTCCCGCGGTGGGTGCGGTGATCAGCGCGCACAGGACGATACGGCCACGGGTGACGACCTGCTCGATGTCGATCACGTCGACGGAGTAGGCGGCGAGGGTGTCGAAGAGGCCGGCGGTGATCCCGGGGCGGTCCTTCCCGAAGATCTTGACCAGAAGAGTGGGGACATCGGCGGTCCGGGGTGGCTGAGATGCGCTCATGGTGGTTCCACCGTATCGGGCGGAGCGCGGATATCCGACGAGTGTTCCGCGTACCGGACGGCGTGCGAGCGGCCATGGCCCGATCGGATGCCACGGCCCGAACCGGCGGCCCTCCGTGAGCCCGGCCGGCGGACCATTTTTTGTCCCGGATGCACCATTACCGATATTCGCGCATGATCAGGGGCTTTTTATGGGCGCTTTATGTCGATCAGGGTCTTTCTTCCGCGCTGTTACATGCCTGTGCCGGTAATGCACCTGACCTGGCTTTCACAGAGGGGAGCGAGCCTGAAATAGTTCCCCACGATGTTCGCCGTCCCTAGACTCCCTGCGGTGGGGAAAATTCGGGGGAAAGACAAGTGGGGCATGGAGTGCCGGAACTCGTACTTGAATTGAACGGAAGAACCTGGACGCTCGATCCGTCCAGGTCGTACACCCTCGGACGTGATCCGCAGGGTGATCTGGTGATCGACGACGCCAGGGTCTCGTGGCGGCACGCCACCCTCAGCTGGGCCGGGCGCGGTTGGGTCATCGAGGACCACGGTTCCACCAACGGCACGTACGTCGAGGGCGGGCGGATCCAGCGGCTGGAGATCGGCGCGGGCTCGTCCGTGAACCTCGGGAACCCCACCGACGGCCCCCGGTTGAGCCTCACCGGAGGAGGGGCCGGGCAGGGCGCCGCCGGTGCGGCGTACAGCGATCACGCGGCCGAGACCCAACTGGCGCCGCACGTACGGCAGTCCCCGCGGCCCCAGGGGCAGCAGGCCCCCGACTGGGGCGGCCGGCCCGGGGCGCCGGCCCAGCAGCACGCACCCGCCCAGCAGCACGCACCCGCCCAGCAGCACGCGCCCGCCCAGCAGCAGGCATGGCCGCAGCCGCAGCAGCCCGCCCCGCGGCAGGACCGGCTGCCGCGTCAGCGGGAGGACGGCCCCGGCGACCGCTCCCCGGGCGGTGCCGCCGGCCCCGGCCGCGTCGGTGCGGCGGGAGCCGTGCCGTCGCACGGGGACCGCAGCCCGACCACCTTCCATCACTTCTCGCTCGGCCGGGTCATGCGCATCGGCCGCGCGCTGGAGAACGAACTGGTCGTCTCCGACCTCCAGGTCTCCCGGTACCACGCCGAGTTCACGGCGACCCCCGACGGCCGCTTCGAGATCCGCGACCTCGGATCCCACAACGGCACGTACGTCAACGGCCAGCCGATCGCCAAGTCCGCCACCGTGCTGCTCGGCCCCAGCGACATCGTCGGCGTCGGGCACTCGACCTTCCGGCTCGTCGGTGACCGGCTGGAGGAGTTCGTCGACACCGGCGAGGTGTCCTTCTCCGCCCGCCATCTGACGGTGACGGTCGACGGCGGGAAGCAGATCCTCAAGGACGTCTCCTTCGGCGTTCCCGAGAAGTCCCTGGTCGCGGTCATCGGCCCGTCCGGCTCCGGCAAATCCACCCTGCTCAAGGCGCTCACCGGCTACCGCCCCGCCGATCAGGGCGATGTCCTCTACGACCACCGGAACCTGTACAAGCAGTTCGCCGAGTTGCGCCAGCGCATCGGTCTGGTCCCGCAGGACGACATCCTGCACAAGGAGCTGACCATCAAGAAGGCGCTCAAGTACGCGGCCAGGCTCCGCTTCCCCGGCGACACCGCCGAGGCCGAGCGCGAGGCCCGGATCGGTGAGGTGCTGGGCGAGCTGAAGCTCGACATCCACAAGGACAAGAGGATCACCTCGCTCTCGGGCGGTCAGCGCAAGCGCGTCTCCGTCGCCCTGGAGCTGCTCACCAAGCCGTCGCTGATCTTCCTGGACGAGCCGACGTCCGGCCTCGACCCGGGCATGGACCGCGATGTCATGCAGCTGCTGCGCGGTCTGGCCGACGACGGCCGTACGGTCCTGGTCGTCACCCACTCCGTGGCCGAGCTGGCGATCTGCGACAAGCTGCTGGTCATGGCGCCCGGTGGCTCCGTCGCGTACTTCGGTCCGCCGGAGGAGGCGCTCAACTTCTTCGGCTACACCAGCTGGGCGGATGTCTTCTCGGCCTTCGAGAACTACCGCGACTACGACTGGGCGGGCCGCTGGCGCGGTTCGCAGCACTACCAGATGTACGCGGCGGACATCGACGCCGTCGCCGCCCAGTCCGTCCACATGCCGCCGCCGCAGCGGATGCGCCCGCCGAAGGCGCAGAGCTGGGGTTCCCAGCTCTGGACGCTGATCCGGCGCTATGTCTCGGTCATCGCGTCCGACAAGGGGTTCATGGCGCTGATGGTGGTCGTGCCCGCCGTGCTCGGGGTGGTCAGTACCGTCATCCCCGCGAAGTTCGGACTCGGCCCGCCCGAGCTGCCCTCCCGCTTCAACAGCGGTGCGGGGACGATCATGCTGGTCCTCACGGTCGGTATGTGCTTCGCCGGCGCGTCCAACTCCGTACGTGAGCTGATCAAGGAACGGGTGATCTACGAACGGGAACGGGCGACGGGGCTGTCCCGCTCCGCCTATCTGATGTCGAAGGTGATCACACTCGGTGTGATCACGGCGATCCAGGGCGTCATCATCTGCGCGATCGGCTTCTTTCCCCGCGCGCTGCCCGCCGAGGGCCTGATCATGCCCCCGGCCGTCGAGATGTGCGTCGTGGTGATCGTCCTGGGCGTCACCTCGATGATGTTCGGCCTGGTCATCTCCTCGCTGGTGAGGACCGCCGAGAAGACCATGCCGCTGCTGGTCATGTTCGCGATCGTCCAGGTCGTCTTCACCGGCGTCCTCTTCCAGCTGTTCGACTCACCGGGTCTGGAGCAGTTCGGCTGGCTGATGCCGGCCCGCTGGGCGATCGCGGGTACGGGGACGACGCTCGACCTCGCGCACCTCATGCCTCCCTGGGACGTCGACAACCCCACCAGCCTCGATCCCCTGTGGGAGCACTCGGTGGGCCAGTGGGCCACGAACGTCTCGGTCCTGCTCCTCATGGCGGTCGTCCTCGGCTTCGCGGTGGCGCGGCTGCTGCGCCGCCACGAGCCCGAGGTCATGCGCAAGTAGCGCCACGACGACAGCGCGCCGGAGGGCGGCACCCCCGTGGTGGGGGTGCCGCCCTCCGGCGCGCGTGGTGCCGGTCCGTGCCGGCCCGAACCGGTCCGTGCGTGGTGCGGGCCCGGATCAGTAGGCGCTGTTGACGTTGTCCATCGACCCGTACTTGTCCGCGGCGTAGTTGCACGCGGCCACGATGTTGGAGACCGGGTCGTAGATGTCGTTCGGCGTGCCCTTGACGTGGTAGCTCTTGAAGGTCGGCGGTATGACCTGGAGCAGGCCCTTCGAGGGGATGCCGTTCTGGGCGTTGACGTCCCAGAGGTTGATCGCCTTCGGGTTACCGCTCGACTCGCGGATGACGTTGCGGTGGATGCCTTCGTAGGAGCCGGGGATGCCGTGCTTCTTCATGATCGCCAGCGACTCGCGGATCCAGCCGTCCAGGTTGTTCGCGTAGACGGGCTTACGGGCGGCGGACCGGCTGGCGGCCGTCTTGTCGCGCTTCTTCGCGTCGGCCTTGGCCTTCGCCTCGGCCTTGGCCTTGGCGGCGGCCTTCGCCTTCGCGTCGGCTTCCGACTTCGTCTTGTCCGAGGCCGGGGCCTTGGCGACGCTGCTGACGGCGCTGGTGTGCTGCTTGGCGATGATCGCGTGCACGGCAGAAGCCTGGGAGCCGTCCGTGGTCGAGCTCCAGGCCACCTGCGAGGCGGACGCGGGCTTCGACTGGGACGTGGAGCCGGCCTCGGCGGAAGCGCCGTTGCCGGGAACCAGCGAGAACGTGACCGCGGCGACTCCGGCGGCGGCGACGCCGGCCATGGAAGCCTTCTGGGTTTTGTTCAGGCGACTGAGGCCAGGGGTGCGTGACGAGAACATAGAGACGTACCTCTTCGAATAGCGGGAGTCGCGGAGGCCGGACGGCCAGCCTGCTCGGCGGCGACGTCGGCAATTGTTAGCGGCCGCAAAATGCTGTGGCAAAGGTGTGACGTACGACCCGGGATAGTGGAGCGGGGCGCCACGAAGGCGCCCCGCCGACCGTTTATCCCGTGCTCACACCCTTTTATCCGTCGACTAGTGCTGTTCGTAAGTGATGTACGTCCTATGCCTGGGCTCACATCGCCGGCATGGCTACATGACCATGCGTTGCTTCAGCAATGCTCGTTGTGAGCGTTTTCCGAGGGCAGCAGGAGATGGACGTCCCCGAACTCGTGCCACAGGTAGAGCCGGCGCAGCGCTTCCCCGTATCCACGGGCCAGCGCCGCTTCCCCGGCGATCGCCTCCAGCATCAGCAGATGCGAGGCACGGGGCTCGTGCAGCCCGGTCAGCAGCCCGTCCACGGTCCGCACCCCGCGCCCCGGCGTCACCACCAGATCGGTCCAGCCCCCGGTCGCCCGCACACCGCCGCCGGCGACCGTCGCCGATTCCAGGGCCCGCACCGCCGTCGTACCGACCGCGATCACCCGCCCGCCGCCCGCCCTGGCGGCGTTCACCAGCCCGGCCGTGGTCCGCGGCACCTCGAAGCGCTCCGGGTACGGCGGCTCGTGCGCCTCGGTCGAGGCCACCCCCGTGTGCAGCGTCAGCGGCGCGAACAGCACCCCGCGGCTCACCAGCTCCGTGACCAGGTCCGTGGTGAAGGGCCGCGCGGCGCTCGGCATCTCGGCGGAGCCGGACCCGTCGGCGGTGGGCAGCGCGAACACGGTCTGGTAGACGCCGAGCGGCTGATCGCGCTCCGTGTACCCGTACCGGATGGGCCTGCCGTACCGGTCCAGCAGCCCCGGCACGGCACAGGAGACCCTCGCCCACCACAGCCGGGCCCCCTCGGCGGCCAGCGCCTCCTCCAGCACCAGCCGCTGCCCGCCCGGCAGCTCCACGAGCGCCCCCGCAGGGCCGCCGGGGCGGGGCAGCGTGGTGCCCGAGGCGTCCCCGTCGCGCGGCGTGCGCAGCTCGACCGCCCACCGGCCGTCGTCACCGCACGTCGAGAAGTGCACGACGACCCGTGACCCGCCCAGCCGCCCGCTGACCGCTGCGGGCAGCGTGGCCGAGGTGTTGACCACCAGGACGTCCCCGGCCCGCAGCAGCTCCGGCAGCTGCCGGAACGCGTGGTGCGACACCCGCGTGCCCCGGGAGACCAGCAGCCGGACATCGTCCCTGCCGCTGCCGCGCTGCTCCGCGGGCAGCCGGGCAGACAACTCATCGGGCACCGTCAGCTCCGCCAGGGCGGTCACTTCGTCACCCCGGTCAGCGCGGGCGCCGCGTACCGTCCGCTCGGCGGGCGCCGCTCCAGCAGCCCCAGGAAGCCCGGCACCACCGACTCCGGCCCCGGACGCGGCTCCGGGTCGTCCGGCACCGCCGCCGCGTACAGATCCGTCCCCATGTCCCCGGGGTCGACCGTCCACACCCGCAGCCCCGGCTCCTCGACCGAGAGCACCGCCGCGAGATGGTCCAGCGCCGCCTTGGACGCCCCGTACCCGCCCCAGGTCTCGTACGCCTCCGCCGCCGCGTCGGAACTGACGGCGACCACCGCGCCCGCCGCGCTCGCCCGCAGCAGCGGCAGCGCCTCCTGCACCAGGCCGAGCGCCGCCACCACATTGGTCTCCAGCGCCGCGCGCAGCCCCGCCAGCGGCAGCGCCTCCAGCCGTACGAGCGGTTCGGCCCCCAGCGCGCTGGCGTTGCTCACCACCAGATCGAGCCCGCCCAGCCCGCCGGCCGCGGCGACCAGCTCCGCCCGGTGCGCGGCGTCCGTCACGTCCCCGGCGACCGCCACCACCCTGGTCCCGTGCGCCCCGAGCGCGCGGGCCGTCTCCTCCAGTACGGGCGCGGTCCTGGCGTCCAGCACCAGATCCCAGCCCCGCCCGGCCAGCCCCGCGGCCAGCGCGCGCCCCAATCCCTTCGATGCCCCCGTGATGATCGCCACCGGCATGATGTCGCTCCTCGTCATCGGTACCGGCGTGCTCCACCGCAGCCGGTACCGCCAACGTAGAAACCCGCCCCCCGTCCGCGCCTCGGCCGCGGGCCCCGTCCGCGCGGGGCACTTCGAAGTAGGCCCCCGGCCCCGGTCCCGGGACCGAGGCCCCGGTCTCCGGACCCCGGCCCCGGTCCTAGGCCATCGGGCCCGGTCGCGTGGGGTCCTCAGCCCGATACGGTCCGTGCCACCCGCCGGTACGGTGAAGCCATGAGCCATCGCCCCAGCTCCGGCCTCGCGGCCGTGAGCACCGCGCTCCTCGCGATGAGCCGGCACCTGGAGGTCCGCGACGTCCTCAAGACGATCGTCGCCTCGGCCCGCGAACTCCTCGACGCCGAGTACGCGGCGCTCGGTGTGCCCGACGACCACGGGGGATTCGCCCAGTTCGTCGTGGACGGCGTCAGCGACGAACAGTGGAAGGCCATCGGCCCGCTCCCGCGCCAGCACGGCATCCTCGCCGCGATGCTCCACGAGGAGAAACCCGAGCGCCTCGCCGACGTGCGCCAGGACCCCCGCTTCGAGGGCTGGCCGCACGCCCACCCCGACATGTCGGACTTCCTGGGCGTGCCCGTCAGGGACGGCGACGCGACCATCGCGGCGCTCTTCCTCGCCAACAAGCGCTGCCCCAAGCCGGACGGCGGCTGCGGATTCACCGAGGGGGACGAGGAACTCCTCACGATCCTCGCCCAGCACGCCGCCATCGCCCTCACCAACGCCCGGCTCTACGAGCGCAGCCGCGAGCTGACCATCGTCGAGGAACGCTCGCGCCTCGCGCACGAGCTGCACGACGCCGTCAGCCAGAAACTCTTCTCCCTGCGGCTGACCGCGCAGGCCGCCGCCGCCCTGGTCGACCGCGATCCGGCCCGCGCCAAGGACGAACTCCAGCAGGTCGTCGCGCTGGCCGCCGAGGCCGCCGACGAGCTGCGCGCCGCCGTGGTCGAGCTGCGCCCCGCCGCCCTGGACGAGGACGGCCTCGTCGCCACGCTCCGCACCCAGATCCAGGTCCTGGACCGCGCCCACTCGGCCCGGGTCTCCTTCGACAGCTCGGGGATACGCGCCCTGCCGGCCGCCCAGGAGGAGGCACTGCTGCGCGTCGCCCAGGAGGCCCTGCACAACGCGCTGCGCCACTCCGGCGGCGACCGGGTCGAGGTCACCCTCGCCCGGCGCGGACCGGGCGCGGCGCTCAGCGTCACCGACAACGGAGCGGGCTTCGAACCCCGTACGGTCCGCAGAGCCGGCCGCCACCTGGGACTGGTCTCGATGCGGGACCGGGCGAGCGGGGTGGGCGGCAGACTCAGAGTGCGATCGGCGCCCGGCCGAGGCACCACGATCGAGATGGAGGTGCCGGGTGGCTGACAAGAAGATCCGGGTGGTGCTGGTCGACGACCACCAGGTGGTCCGCCGGGGACTGCGCACGTTCCTGGAGATCCAGGACGACATAGAGGTCGTGGGCGAGGCGTCCGACGGAGCCGGGGGCGTCGCCCGCACCGAGGAGCTGCGCCCCGATGTCGTGCTGATGGACATCAAGATGCCGGGCACCGACGGCATCCAGGCGCTGCGCAAGCTCCGGGAGCTGCAGAACCCGGCCCGGGTCCTGATCGTCACCAGCTTCACCGAACAGCGCACCGTCGTCCCCGCGCTGCGCGCCGGGGCGTTCGGCTACGTGTACAAGGACGTGGACCCCGAGGCGCTGGCCGGTGCGATCCGCTCCGTGCACGCGGGGCATGTCCTGCTCCAGCCGGAGGTCGCGGGCGCGCTGCTGGCACAGGACGACCCGGCCGGCGGCGGCCAGGGCCGGGGGACCTCGCTCACCGAGCGCGAGCGCGAGGTGCTCGGGCTGATCGCCGATGGGCGCTCCAACCGGGAGATCGCCCGTGCGCTGGTGCTCTCGGAGAAGACCGTCAAGACCCATGTGTCCAACATCCTGATGAAACTGGATCTCTCGGACCGCACACAGGCCGCGCTGTGGGCGGTACGGCACGGGCTGACGGACTGATCCGGCCGCCCGGACCGCGCGTTCGCCACCACCGGCGGCGCCCACGCCGACGGCCGGGCCGTGCACTCCCCGGGGGTCGGCTCCGGCAAGGTGGTCCAGGTCCCGGTCCACATCCCGGTCGACCTCACCGGCAACACGGTCGATGTCATCGGCCCGCTGAACCCGGCGTCCGGCAACGGCTCGGCGAACTTATGAGGGGCTTCCCCACCTCGGGGGCGCCGCCGCGCCGCCACCGCGTGTCACGGCGCCGCGGGCGGCGCGTCGCGCTCCCGCTCCTCCACGTACGCGTTGTACGCGGCCACCCGCGCCCGCCGCGCGCACCGCTCCACCGGCCGCAGCGCCTCCACCCGCGCCGCCATCTCCGACGCGCTCACCGCGCCGCCGTGCCCGTTCTCGTACGCCAGCGAGACCAGCAGCGTGATCCGCCGCGCCAGATGGGCCACCCGCACCGCGCGCGGCGGATAGCCGGGAGCCAGCACCTCGTGCTCCCGCTCCGCGCGCGACCGGTACGCGTCCAGCGCCGCCTCCGCCACCGGCCCCGAGGCCGCCACATCGAGCCGCGACAGCACCTCCGTCGCGTCCCGCAGCGCCTCCGCCAGCTCACGCTCGGCCTCACCCAGCGACGGCACGTCCGCCGGCGGCGCCTCCCGTACGGGCAGGCAGTGCCAGCGGACCTCCACATGAAGGTCCCCCTCCGGGCCGGCCTCGACCACCTCGGGCACCAGACCGTACGGCGCCCCCGCCGCGATCACGGCCTCCCCGGCGTCCAGCGCGCGGGCATTGAACTCCGGCGGCCCGCTGAGCCCCAGCGGATGCCCCGGCGCGGGCAGCGCCACCCGGAAACCGGTCACCCCGAGCGCCCGCAGCCGCCCCAGCGCGAGCGTCAGCCCGACGGGACCGGTCTCGCCCGGCAGCCCCTCCACCCGGTGCGACGCGTCGTCGCCGACCACGGCGAGCACGGCGTCGTCCGGCGATACAAACCCGGCCAACAGGGCATTTCCCCAAGCGGCCAGCAGTCCTGAACGTGGTTGCGAAAGCATGCGCCCAGCCTAGGGAACGGACCTCGGGACCGGACCACTCGACCGGTGGCGTAGGTTTTCCCATGGGGGCCGCGCCTACAGGCGCACCCGAAACTCAAGACGATTGCATGGGGAGACAACGCGCTCATGAGCGATGTACTGGAGCTGGTGGACGTATCCGTGGTCCGCGACGGACGCGCTCTGGTGGAAGATGTCTCCTGGTCGGTGAAGGAGGGGGAGCGCTGGGTGATCCTCGGCCCCAACGGCGCCGGCAAGACCACCCTGCTCAACCTCGCGTCCAGCTATCTCTTCCCGACCTCCGGCGACGTCACCATCCTCGGTGAGCGGCTCGGCAAGGTCGACGTCTTCGACCTCCGCCCCCGCATCGGCATGGCCGGCATCGCCATGTCCGAGAAGCTGCCCAAGCGCCAGACCGTCCTCCAGACCGTCCTCACGGCCGCCTACGGCATGACCGCGACCTGGAACGAGGACTACGACGCCGTCGACGAACAGCGCGCCCGCGCCTTCCTCGACCGGCTCGGCATGACCGAGTTCCTCGACCGCCGCTTCGGCACGCTCTCCGAGGGAGAGCGCAAGCGCACCCTGATCGCCCGCGCCATGATGACCGACCCCGAACTGCTGCTCCTGGACGAGCCCGCCGCCGGGCTCGACCTCGGGGGCCGCGAGGACCTGGTACGGCGGCTCGGCCGGCTCGCCCGCGACCCGTACGCCCCCTCCATGATCATGGTGACCCACCATGTCGAGGAGATCGCCCCCGGCTTCACCCACGTCCTCATGATCCGCCAGGGCAAGGTGCTCGCGGCCGGTCCCATGGAGATGGAACTGACCTCGCGCAACCTCTCCCTCTGCTTCGGCCTGCCCCTCCTCGTCGAGCGCACCGGCGAGCGCTGGACCGCGCACGGACTCCCGCTCGGCTGAGCTGACCTGATATCGCCCCTGTCGGGAGGGGGATGGTCGCCCCTACCATGAACATGTGGAAATCGACGCGTGGGTGTGGTGGCTGATCGGGGCCGTCGGGCTGGGTATTCCGCTGGTCGTCACGGCGATGCCCGAGTTCGGCATGTTCTCCGCCGGAGCGGTCGCCGCCGCGATCACGGCGGCGCTCGGCGGCGGTGTCGTCGCCCAAGTCCTGGTGTTCGTCGTGGTGTCGGTCGCTCTCATCGCCGTCGTACGGCCCTACGCGGCCCGGCAGCGCAGCGCCAACCCCGACGCCAACACCGGAATCGACGCACTGAAGGGCCGTCAGGCCGTCGTCCTGGAACGGGTGGACCGCGCCGGAGGCCGGATCAAACTCGCCGGCGAGGTGTGGTCGGCACGCAGCTATGACGAGAACCTCTCGTTCGAACCCGGCGAGGACGTCGACGTCGTGGAGATCGACGGAGCGACAGCCGTCGTGATGTGAGCCAACCCGGCCGAACGGTCACCACGTTGGCCCAATGTCTGAGAAACTCGATCATCAGAACATCCGGCGGCGAAGGGCCCGAGGAACGCGATGCCATCAATCATCATCGTCCTGGTCATCCTGGTGGTGCTTGTATTCATCGCCCTGATCAAGACCATCCAGGTCATCCCACAGGCGAGCGCCGCCATCGTGGAGCGGTTCGGCCGCTACACCCGCACGCTCAACGCGGGCCTGAACATCGTGGTCCCGTTCATCGACTCGATCCGTAACCGCATCGACCTCCGTGAACAGGTCGTCCCGTTCCCGCCCCAGCCGGTGATCACCCAGGACAACCTGGTGGTCAACATCGACACCGTCATCTACTACCAGGTGACCGACGCCAGGGCCGCGACCTACGAAGTCGCCAGTTACATTCAGGCCATTGAGCAGCTCACCGTCACCACCCTGCGCAACATCATCGGCGGCATGGACCTGGAGCGGACCCTCACCTCCCGCGAGGAGATCAACGCGGCCCTGCGCGGCGTCCTCGACGAAGCCACCGGCAAGTGGGGCATCCGCGTCAACCGCGTCGAACTGAAGGCGATCGAACCGCCCACCTCCATCCAGGACTCGATGGAGAAGCAGATGCGCGCCGACCGGGACAAGCGCGCCGCGATCCTCACCGCCGAAGGTATCCGCCAGTCGCAGATCCTCACCGCGGAGGGCGAGAAGCAGTCCGCGATCCTGCGCGCCGAAGGTGAGGCCAAGGCCGCCGCACTGCGCGCCGAGGGTGAGGCCCAGGCCATCCGCACGGTCTTCGAATCCATCCACGCGGGCGACCCGGACCAGAAGCTCCTCGCCTACCAGTACCTCCAGATGCTCCCCAAGATCGCCGAGGGCGACGCCAACAAGCTCTGGATCGTGCCCAGCGAGATCGGCGACGCCCTCAAGGGACTCAGCGGAGCCTTCGACAACCTCGGCGGCGGAATGCCCGGCTTCAACACCGGCAAGGAGCGCAGGCAGACCCCACCGCTCGACTGATCGCCCGGTCCGGGGCCGCCGCACCCCCCGGATCGACCCCGCTCGTCCGAATCATCCGCTCCTTCGGGCATGATCGGTGCCACCGGCACCGATCACCGAAGGGCAACACACCGTGACCATCTGGGAGATGCTCGCCGTCTTCGCGGCGGGTATCAGCGCCGGCACGATCAACACCATCGTCGGCTCCGGCACGCTGATCACCTTCCCCGTACTCCTGGCGACGGGCCTCCCCCCCGGTCACCGCGACCGTCTCCAACGCACTCGGGCTGATACCGGGCTCCGTCAGCGGAGCCATCGGCTACCGCGCCGAACTCGCCGGCCAGGGCCGCCGCGTCCTGCGGCTCAGCGGCGCGGCGCTCGTCGGCGGACTCTGCGGCGCGACCCTGCTGCTGGTCCTGCCCTCGACGGCGTTCGAGACGATCGTGCCCGTCCTGGTCACCCTCGCCCTGGTACTGGTGATCCTCCAGCCCCGGCTGGCCAAGGCCGTCCAGGCCCGCCGCGCCCGTACCGGCACCACCGCCCGCCCCAACGGCGGCCCGCTCCTGTTCACCGGGCTCCTGCTCGCGAGCGTCTACGGCGGCTACTTCACCGCGGCCCAGGGGATCATCTACCTCTCCCTGATGGGCATGCTGCTCGACGACACCCTGCAACGCCTCAACGCGGTCAAGAACGTCCTCGCCGCTGTCGTCAACGGGGTCGCGGCCCTCTTCTTCCTCTTCGTCGCCGAATTCGACTGGACGGCCGTCGTCCTCATCGCCGTGGGCTCGGCACTCGGCGGGCAGCTCGGCGCCAAGGTCGGACGCCGGCTGCCGCCCACGGCACTGCGCGCCATCGTCGTCCTGGTCGGTGTGGTCGCCATCGTGCAACTGCTCGTCCGCAAGTACGGCTGAGCCGGACCTCACCGAACCCGACCCGAACCGGCCCTACGCGGAGCCGAACCGGCCCTACGCGGCGGGCAGTACGGTCCGGATGTCCTCGGCCGGTTGGCCGGTCAGCCAGTGCGGCAGGTCGGAGCGCTCGCCGGCCCGCAGCGTGAGCAGCATCGCCTCGGCCGGGGAGGGCACGAACGGCTGGCGCAGCAGCGGCATTCCCGCCTGCTCCGGCGTGCGGTCGGCCTTGCGGTGGTTGTCCTCGGCGCAGGAAGCGACCGTGTTCAGCCAGTTGTCCCCGCCACCCCGGGAGCGCGGCACCACATGGTCCACGGTCGTCGCGCGCCTGCCGCAGTAGGCGCACCGGTGCTGGTCCCGTATCAGCACCCCCCGTCTCGACCACGGTGCCTGTCTTCGGAACGGCACCCGGACGAAACGGCAGAGCCTGATCACCCGGGGCACCGGAAGTTCGAACGCGGCCGCGCGCACACGCAGCGCGGGATGGGCCTGCTCGACGACGGCCTTGTCCTGGAGCACCAGCACCACCGCGCGATTGAGCGTCACCGTCGAGAGCGGCTCGAAGCTCGCATTCAGCACCAGGGTGTCCCGCATCCTGTCCACCTCCCGTGTTCGCCGGCCCCGCCCCGTCGACAAGGCTTCGGGCTTGGATCAACTCTGGCCGGGCACGCCGAGAGGGACAACACAATAAAAAATGCCCTGCCCTGGTCTCTCCAAGACCGGGGCAGGGCAAACAAAAAGCAAACGGTCAGCCTCCCGCAGGGGCCGTGTACTCCCCGGCGAGCCGGGCGCGCGCCGGCGTGTGGAACCGCGGATTCAACCCGACGAGGGCCGGTGACGCGTCCCGGTCGGGACCGAGCTGCCCGCTGTCCACCGCGTGGACGGTGCACACACAGCGGCGCGCCGGATCGCCGGGCGGTGGAGCGGAGCCGCCGAAGTCCACCAGCCCGGATCCTTTCCTGCTAGAACCAGTTACGACGGCCACCGACCTCGGCGAGCCACTGGTTGAGGTAGGCGGGCCAGTCGGTGCCGTGGAAGTCGCCGAGCCCCACCTGGAACGCCCGGAACGAGTCGCTTCCCTCGGTGAACAGCCCGGGCTTCTTGTCCATCTCCAGGATCACGTCCATCTCCCGGTCGTCCGCGATGAAGGTCAGCTCGACCTGGTTCAGCCCCCGGTACTGCTCCGGCGCGAAGAACTCGATCTCCTGGTAGAAGGGCAGCCGCTGGCGGGTCCCGCGGATGTGCCCCCGCTCCAGGTCCGCGCTCTTGAAACGGAATCCGAGGTGGGTGAAGGCGTCCAGGATCGCCTGCTGGGCCGGCAGCGGATGGACATGGATGGGGTCCAGGTCGCTGTTGTCCACCGCCCGCGCGATGTCCAGCTCGGTGGTCACCCCGACGTCCATCCCGCGCAGCTGCTGGCCCTCGATGGTGGTGATCGGGGTCTCCCAGGGGATCTCCAGACCGAACGGAACGACATGGGTCGCCCCGGCCTGCACCTCGAAGGCGCCGCCGATGTGTTCCTTGGCGAACTGGATGTCCTGCTTGACCTCCTGGTCGCCGCTCTCCACTTCGACCCGGGCCTGGAGTCCGACCGAGAGCCCCTGGATCTGCTGGTTCACCGAACCGCCCTCCAGCCGCACTTCCCCCTGAACGACCCCGCCGGGCACCACGTTCGGCTCGGTCAGCTCCGTCTCGACCGTCGCTCCACCGGCGCCGAGGCTCGCGAGCAGCTTCTTGAAGCCCATGTGTCCACTTCTTCCTTCTCAGGTTCCCGTTATCGAGGTCCCACGCGGTGCTGACCTCTACATACGCGCCCTGACCGTAACCGGTTCCCGAGTACGCTCGTACGTCATGACCGAGACCCCCGACCGCCTGCCGCTGCCCAGGGAGTTCTTCGACCGGCCGGTCCTGGACGTCGCCCCCGACCTGCTCGGCCGCACGCTGGTGCGGAACACGGACGAAGGGCCCATCGAACTCCGGCTCACCGAGGTGGAGGCGTACGCAGGCGAGATCGACCCGGGCTCCCACGCTTACCGGGGCCGCACGGCCCGGAACGCGGTGATGTTCGGCCCGCCCGGACATGGATACGTCTACTTCACCTACGGGATGTGGCACTGCCTCAACCTGGTGTGCGGCCCGGAGGGCACCGCGAGCGGCGTGCTGCTCAGAGGCGGCGAGATCCAGGTGGGTGCCGAGCGGGCACGCAAACGCCGCCTTTCGGCCCGGTACGACAGAGAACTCGCCAAAGGCCCGGCCCGCCTGGCCACCGCCCTCGATGTCGGCCTCGCCCTGGACGGCACGGACGTCTGCGCCGGCCCCGACGCCGCACTGTCCGTTCTCACCGGCACCCCCGCCCCCAAAGACCAGGTCCGCAGTGGTCCGCGCACCGGAGTCTCCGGAGCGGGCGGCGACGCGACCCTCCACCCCTGGCGCTTCTGGATCGACGGCGACCCGTCGGTGAGCCCCTATCGGCCCCACGTTCCGCGACGCCGCCGAACTTGACTCGCCCCTGCCGGACCCCTAATGTAGTCCGAGCCGCTTTCAACGGAGCACTGCTGTTCAGCAGCTCCGGAGCGGTCACCCACTCTCTAGTTGCAACCCTTACGGGTAGGGATTTCGGCATGCCGAAATTCAGACCCACCGGCTCGATTATGAGTCGGACGAGGATTCAGCTAAAGTAGTGAACAGCCGAGAGGCGAAGCCGAAAGGCAAAAGGCCAATCCAAAGGCCATCAGAATTCTGGAAGCGAAACACCGCCGAGAGAGTCTGATAGAGTCGGAAACGCAAGACGGAAACAAAACAAAGAAACACCGAAGGGAAGCGCCCGGAGGAAAGCCCCAGAAAATGTTCTGTGGG
>NZ_JBIBBW010000001.1:1640894-1823601 GCF_042900885.1 Streptomyces sp. NPDC012835 | reverse complement strand
GGTTGATAGGCCAGATGTGGAAGACCGGTAACGGTTGGAGCTGACTGGTACTAATAGGCCGAGGGCTTGTCCTCAGTTGCTCGCGTCCACTGTGTTAGTTCTGAAGTAACGAACAGCCGTGTTGTTATCCAGCTGGTTCATATCTTCATAGTGTTTCGGTGGTCATTGCGTGAGGGAAACGCCCGGTTACATTCCGAACCCGGAAGCTAAGCCTCACAGCGCCGATGGTACTGCAGGGGGGACCCTGTGGGAGAGTAGGACGCCGCCGAACAATCATTGTGGGAATGCCCCGCACCAGGTATCTGGTGCGGGGCATTTCTGCGTTCAGGGACAGAAGCGGCAGTGCACCCCCATCCGCCCACCCCGGCCTTGTCCTCCGTCGCCGGCGGTAGGAGCAGACGGAGGAGCAGCAAGACGGACCGGTATTGAGCACACCTGATCATCGGGTATGCTTCTTCTTGTTGCCGCGCCCCAATAGCTCAGTCGGTAGAGCGTCTCCATGGTAAGGAGAAGGTCTACGGTTCGATTCCGTATTGGGGCTCAACAAGAGAAAGGCCCCCGCCATTCGGCGGGGGCCTTTCTCGTTGTCCGCTCAGCGCGGGTCGGACGGAAGCGGTTCCGGTACCCGCATGGCGAGGATGGCCATGTCGTCCGAGGCCGGCTCGGCCGCGAAGCGCTCCACGGCCCGCAGCACGCGCGAGGCGACCGCGCCGGCCGTGAGACCCGTACAGGTCGTCAGGACCTCGGCCAGGCCGTCGTCGCCCAGCATGCGAGTGCCCTCCCTGCGCTCCGTGACGCCGTCGGTGACGCACAGGAGGACGTCCCCCGGGTCCAGGGTCACCGACTGCTCGTACAGCTCCAGATCTTCCATGACGCCCAGCAACGGCTGCGGTTCGGCGGCCGGCTCCACGGTGCCGTCCTGGCGCAGCCGGAGCGGGAGCGGATGACCGGCACAGACCACCTTGAGCAACGCGCTGCCATCTTCCTGTGGCCACAACTCGCCATAGAGAAGCGTCAGGAAGCGGCTGCGGGAACCCTCGTCCAGGATCGCCGCGTTCAGCCGCTCCAGGACCGCCGGGCCGCTGAACCCCTCGCGGGCCAGCAGACGCAACGCGTGGCGGGCCAGGCCGGTGACCGCCGCGGCCTCCGGGCCCGTACCGCAGACATCTCCGATGGCGAAGCCGTAGGCGTCGTCCCCGATCGGGAACAGGTCGTAGAAGTCGCCGCCGACCTCGTTGCCCTCGCCGGCCGCGCGGTAGATCACGTCGACCTCGACGCCGGGCACCTGGGGCAGCCCCGGCGGCAGCAGACTGCGCTGGAGAGCCTGGCTGATGGCTGTGCGCTCCGAATACAGGCGGGCGTTGTCGAGGGCGAGCGCCGCTCGGCGGGAAAGGTCCTCGGCGAGTTCCAGGATCTCCTGGCGGAAGTGGTCGTCGGAGGGCTTGCCGAGCGTCAGCATGCCGATGACGCGGTTGCGCGCCACCAGCGGCAGGACCACGGTCTCGCCGCCGACCGCCGCGGCCGTGGCCAGCGTGGTGCCGACGCTCGACGACGAGTTCTCGGCGTTTCTGCTCAGATCGCGCATGGAGGTACGCAGCGCCGCCTGATGGGCGGCGTCCGCCGGGGCGGTCCAGACGCGGGCGCCGGGGGCCGGCACCGGCTCCGGCGGGTCGATCTTGGAGAGGAGCGCCTTGAGACCGTCGATGCGGTCCTCGTCCTCGTGCAGCACGTAGGAGAGGTACGGGTCCGACGCCTGGTCCGCGATCGTGTAGACCGCGCACCAGGTCGCCAGGGTCGGGACGGTCATCTGCGCCATCAGCGCGAGCGTCTGATCGCGGTCCAGGGTGCCCGCCAGGAGGTCGGACGCCTCCACGAGGAAGGAGAGGGAACCGCGCCGGAGCCGCTCCAGCTCACCGAGCCGGGCCGATTCGACGGCCAGGGCGATACGGTCCGCGGCGAACTGGAGGCGCAGCGCCTCCTCGTTCGAGTAGCGCCCGGCGCCCTCGGCGGCGACGCCCAGCGATCCCGTGAGCCGGCCCTCGACCTTGAGCGGGACGGTGACGACGGAACGCATCCCGGTGTTGTCGAGCAGTGGGACGGCGCCGGGGACGGCCGTGAGGTCCTCGTGGACGGCCGGCATCCGCGCCGAGCCGTACCGTCCCGTGCCGGCTTCCACCGGAACGCGGGCGAACCGCTGGCGGGCGGAGGGCAGTCCGGTGGAGGCCCGCACCTCCAGCTCCGTCTCGTCGTCCGTCGCGAGCAGCAGGAAGGCCGAGTCGCCGTCGAGCATGTCGCGGGCCCGTTCGACCGTGCGCTGGAGGAGCCCGTCGAGATCGTCGGGGGCGGGGGAGCCGATGAAGACCTCGAAGGGGTCCGCCGCGCGGCTCTCCGCGCCCGCCTCGGTGACGGGGGTGCGCAAGGGCGTCTGGATGACGGCGCGTTCGTAGTCCCGGACGAGAAGACAGACGGTGGAGGGCTCGCCGTGGGTGTCGCGGACCCGCAGGTGGGTGGCGTACACGGGGATGACACGGCCGTCGGCGCCCCTGATGCCGTAACTTCCCTCCCACCGGGAGAGCTGGAGCGCCTCGACGAAACCGGTGCCGATACCGGGGGTTTGCGGCCAGGCGGCGATGTCGGCGAGGGGTTTTCCGATGACCTTCTCGGCGGCGTATCCGAAGATGCTCTCCGCGTCCTCGTTCCAGTTGACCACCGTGCCACCGCGGTCGATCTGCACGACGGCGACCCTGACGCGTTCGTCGGCGACGGGCAGCAGGCCGGTGGGGAGAACGGGCCCGGACGAGCGGGTGCCCACTTGCCGCTGGGGAAGCTCCAGCTGGAACCACACCTGCTTCAAGGTTGGCGTGTACTCGACACCCCAGCGGGAGGCGAGGGCGGCGCACAGCAGCAACCCCCGGCCGTTCTCCTGGTCGGGAGAGGCGAAGGCCCGGCCCGACGCCTGGACGGGTACCTCGCGCTCCGGGTAGCGGTCCGCCACCTCGATACGGACGCCGTCCTCGGTGCGCAGACAGAGGACATCGGCCGCGGTGCCGGCGTGGATGACGGCGTTGGTGACGAGTTCGCTGGTGAGCACGACGGCGTCGTCGACGACATCCGAGTATCCCCACCCCTGGAGCGTGTCACGGACAAAGGCGCGGGCCGTCGCCACGGACCGCCCTACCGGGTCGAAGGTGGCAGCCGCACGCGCGGTGATCACAGCACTCCCCATTGGTCTTTCGTCGCTCCCCCGAGTTCTGTGCCCGTTTCTCGCGGCTTCGATTCGCTTGCCAGGCTAGACGGTCGGCCAGGGCCACGTGTGACGGAGTCCCGACTCGGTGGAGCCCTGTGCGGTCCGCGGCCGGGAGCGGAACCTCTGAAGGGGGGTGCGCGAGGGGGTGGGGCCGTCTCACCGGACCCCGCGGTGGGGCCGACGACATCACCGCCCTTGTAGGCTTCAACGATTTGACGCTCGCGTGGTCACGCGCCAACTGTTGATGGTGGCAGTGAGTCGCAGTGAAACACTGGGCAAGCTTGCGGAGAAGGCTCGGGCAGTACGGAAACCCCTGCGGGAGGGACACGGTGGAGTCTGGCACGGCGGCGCGTGGCACGAGCACGCGCGCGAAAGGCGGACGGTCCCGAAGCGGCGGCGGGACCGTCGAGGTGGACGCGGGTGAGCTCAGCAGGCTGCTGACGGCTCTGGAGTCGATGCGGGACGGGAACTTCCGTAAACGCCTGACGGTCTCGGGCGACGACGTGATGGCGGAGATCGCCGCCGTCTTCAACGAGGTCGCCGACCGCAATCTGCACCTCACCGGGGAACTGGCCCGCGTACGGCGCGTCGTCGGGCGCGAGGGAAAGCTCACGGAGCGGCTGGAGACCGGGACCTGCGAGGGCTCCTGGGCAGCCGCGATCGACGCGTCGAACGCCCTGGTGGACGATCTGGCGCGGCCCGTCTCCGAGGTGGGCCGGGTGCTCTCCGCGGTCGCGGACGGCGATCTGGAGCAGCGCATGGAGTTGCGCTCCCAGTCGTCGGAGGGCCCGGAGCGGCCGTTGCGCGGCGAGTTCCTTAAGGTGGCCCGTACGGTCAACAACCTGGTCGACCAGCTCTCCGCTTTCACCGACGAGGTGACCCGGGTGGCGCTGGAGGTCGGTAC
The DNA here is from genome assembly GCF_042900885.1 of Streptomyces sp. NPDC012835. Lineage (NCBI taxonomy): Bacteria > Bacillati > Actinomycetota > Actinomycetes > Kitasatosporales > Streptomycetaceae > Streptomyces > Streptomyces sp. NPDC012835. The sequence continues at coordinate 1,819,450 of NZ_JBIBBW010000001.1, read as the reverse complement.
CGAGGGCAAGCTCGGGGGCCAGGCCAAGGTGCGCGGAATGTCCGGGTCGTGGAAGGACCTCACGGACTCCGTCAACACGATGGCCTACCGGTTGACCGCTCAAGTGCGTGACATCGCGCTCGTCACGACGGCCGTCGCCAAGGGCGATCTGTCGCGCAAGGTCACCGTCCATGTGGCCGGCGAGATGCTCCAGCTGAAGAACACCGTCAACACCATGGTGGATCAGCTGTCCTCTTTCTCCTCCGAGGTCACCAGGGTGGCCCGGGAGGTGGGCACCGAGGGCGAGCTGGGTGGTCAGGCGACCGTGCCGGGGGTCGCCGGGGTCTGGAAGGACCTCACCGATTCGGTGAACACGATGGCCGGGAACCTGACGAGCCAGGTGCGGGGCATCGCCGAGGTGACGACGGCGGTCGCCAGCGGTGACCTGTCGCAGAAGGTCACGGTGAGCGCGCGCGGCGAGATGGCGCAGCTCGCCGAGACGATCAACCAGATGACCGAGACGCTGCGCACCTTCGCCGACGAGGTGACCAGGGTCGCGAGCGAGGTCGGGGCCGAGGGGCTGCTCGGTGGTCAGGCGCAGGTGCCGGGGGCGGCGGGGACGTGGAAGGACCTGACGGACTCCGTCAACACCGCCTTCCGCAATCTCACCGGTCAGGTGCGGGACATCGCGCAGGTGACGACGGCGGTCGCGAACGGGGACCTGTCGCAGAAGGTCACCGTGGATGTCGCCGGGGAGATGCTGGAGCTGAAGAACACCGTCAACACGATGGTGGACCAGCTCCAGTCGTTCGGTTCCGAGGTCACGCGCGTGGCGCGGGAGGTCGGTGTCGAGGGCCGGCTGGGCGGTCAGGCGGAGGTGCCCGGGGCGGCGGGGACGTGGAAGGACCTGACGGACTCCGTCAACACCGCCTTCCGTAACCTCACCGGTCAGGTGCGGGACATCGCGCAGGTGACCACGGCGGTCGCGAACGGCGATCTGTCGCAGAAGGTCACCGTGGATGTCGCGGGCGAGATGCTGGAGCTGAAGAACACCGTCAACACGATGGTGGCGCAGCTGTCCTCGTTCGCCGACCAGGTGACGGTCATGGCCCGGGACGTGGGGACGGAGGGCCGGCTCGGTGGTCAGGCGCGGGTCGACGGCGTCAGCGGTACGTGGAAGGAGCTGACCGACTCCGTCAACTTCATGGCGGGGAACCTCACCGATCAGGTCCGTAACATCGCGCAGGTGACCACGGCGGTGGCGCGGGGGGATCTGTCGCAGAAGATCGACGTGGACGCGCGTGGCGAGATCCTTGAGCTGAAGAACACGATCAACACGATGGTCGACCAGCTCTCGGCCTTCGCCGAACAGGTCACCAGGGTCGCGCGCGAGGTGGGCACGGACGGCCGGCTCGGCGGTCAGGCGCAGGTGCCCGGCGTCGCCGGGGTCTGGCGTGACCTGACCGACTCCGTGAACGGCATGGCCGGCAACCTGACGGATCAGGTCCGCAACATCGCCCAGGTCGCCACGGCGGTGGCGCGGGGGGACCTCTCGCAGAAGATCGACGTGGACGCGCGCGGCGAGATCCTTGAGCTGAAGAACACCCTGAACACCATGGTGGATCAGCTGTCCAACTTCGCCGAGCAGGTGACCCGCGTGGCCCGCGAGGTGGGTACGGAGGGCATCCTCGGCGGGCAGGCCGAGGTGCAGGGCGTCTCGGGCACCTGGAAGGACCTGACGCAGTCCGTCAACTTCATGGCGAACAATCTGACCTCGCAGGTGCGCAATATCGCCGAGGTCACCACGGCCGTCGCCAAGGGCGATCTGTCGAAGAAGATCACCGTCGACGCCCGGGGCGAGATCCTCGATCTGGTGACGACCGTCAACACGATGGTCGACCAGCTGCTGAACTTCGCCGACGAGGTGACGCGTGTCGCCCGTGAGGTGGGTACGGAAGGCATCCTGGGTGGCCAGGCCAGGGTTCGGGGCGTCACCGGGATCTGGAAGGACCTCAGCGACAACGTCAACACCATGGCCAACAACCTGACCAGCCAGGTGCGCAACATCTCGCGCGTCTCCTCGGCCGTGGCCAACGGCGATCTGACCAAGAAGGTGACGGTCGAGGCACGCGGCGAGGTCGCGGAGCTGGCCGACACCGTCAACACGATGGTGACGACGCTGTCGTCGTTCGCGGACGAGGTGACGCGCGTCGCGCGCGAGGTGGGCACCGAGGGCGAGCTGGGCGGCCAGGCCCGGGTGCCCGGCGTCTCCGGCACGTGGAAGGACCTCACCGAGTCCGTGAACTCGATGGCGTCCAACCTGACCGGCCAGGTGCGCCAGATCGCGACGGTCACCACCGCCATCGCCAAGGGCGATCTCACCAAGAAGATCGACATCGACGCGCGCGGGGAGATCCTTAAGCTGAAGAACACCATCAACACGATGGTCGACCAGCTCTCCTCGTTCGCCGACCAGGTCACCAGGGTGGCCCGTGAGGTGGGCACGGACGGCCAGCTGGGCGGTCAGGCGCGGGTGCGGGACGTCGACGGGACCTGGCGCGACCTCACCGAATCGGTGAACGAGATGGCCGGGAACCTGACCCGTCAGGTACGGGCCATCGCCGCCGTGGCCACGGCGGTGACCAGGGGCGATCTGAACCTCAAGATCGACGTCGACGCGGCGGGCGAGATCCAGGTCCTCCAGGACAACATCAATACGATGATCGCCAATCTCCGGGACACCACCCTCGCCAATGAGGAGCAGGACTGGCTGAAGGGCAACCTCGCCCGGATCTCCGGTCTGATGCAGGGGCGGCGCGACCTGGAGGACGTGGCCTCGCTGATCATGAGCGAGCTGACGCCGGTGGTCTCGGCGCAGCACGGCGCGTTCTTCCTGGCGATGCAGACGGGCTCGGTGCCCCAGGTGGGTACGGATGTGGGCCGGGACGGTTCGTACGAGCTGTGCATGCGCGGCAGTTACGGCTACTCGGCGGGCTCGATGCCGACCTCCTTCCGGCCGGGCGAGACGCTCATCGGCACGGCGGCCGAGGAGAAGCGCACCATCCAGGTCAAGGTGCCGCCCGGGTATCTGAAGATCTCGTCCGGACTGGGGGAGGCGTCCCCGGCGCATGTGATCGTGCTTCCGGTGCTCTTCGAGGGCAAGGTCCTCGGAGTGATCGAGCTGGCGTCGTTCCAGCCGTTCACCCAGATCCAGCGGGACTTCCTCAACCAGATCGCCGAGATGATCGCGACCAGCGTCAACACCATCAGCGTCAACTCGAAGACCGAGGTGCTGCTGAAGCAGTCGCAGGAGTTGACGGAGCAGCTGCGGGAGCGGTCGGCGGAGCTGGAGAACCGGCAGAAGGCCCTCCAGGAGTCCAACGCGGAGCTGGAGGACAAGGCCGAGCTGCTGGCGCAGCAGAACCGCGACATCGAGGTGAAGAACACCGAGATCGAAGAGGCCAGGCAGGTGTTGGAGGAGCGGGCTGAGCAGCTCGCGGTCTCGATGCGTTACAAGTCCGAGTTCCTGGCGAACATGTCGCACGAGCTGCGTACGCCGCTCAACTCGCTGCTGATCCTGGCGAAGCTGCTGGCGGACAACGCGGAGTCGAATCTCTCCCCGAAGCAGGTGGAGTTCGCGGAGACGATCCACGGCGCGGGGTCGGACCTGCTTCAGCTGATCAACGACATCCTCGATCTGTCGAAGGTCGAGGCGGGCAAGATGGACGTGAGTCCGACCCGTATCGCCCTGGTCCAGCTGGTCGACTATGTGGAGGCGACGTTCCGGCCGCTCACGGCGGAGAAGGGACTCGACTTCTCGGTACGGGTCTCGCCCGAGCTGCCCGCGACGCTGCACACCGACGAGCAGCGGCTGCTCCAGGTCCTGCGCAACCTGCTGTCCAACGCGGTGAAGTTCACCGACGGCGGCGCGGTGGAGCTGGTGATCCGGCCGGCGGGCACGGATGTGCCGGACGCCATCAGGGAGCAGCTCCTGGAGGCCGGTTCGCTGCGCGACGCGGACGGGGACCTGATCGCGTTCTCGGTGACCGACACGGGCATCGGAATCGCGGCGAGCAAGATGCGCGTGATCTTCGAGGCGTTCAAGCAGGCCGACGGCACGACGAGCCGGAAGTACGGCGGTACGGGGCTGGGTCTGTCCATCAGCCGTGAGATCGCGCGGTTGCTCGGTGGTGAGATCCACGCGGCGAGCGAGCCGGGGCGCGGCTCGACCTTCACTCTCTACCTGCCGCTGCACCCGAGCCAACTGCCCCCGCAGGGCTACCCGCAGCTGTCGCCGGCCGGCAGGCAGCCGCAGCCCCGGGTGGCGGACGACACCACGGACGAGACGCTGGGACAGACCTGGCCGGAGGCGTCGCACCCCGCGGAGCTGCCGGGCCCCGCGGCGCTGTTCAGGCGCCGCCGCAAGGGCGTGGGCGCGGGGTCGGCGGAGCGCGACGCCGGGGCGGCGGCCGGGCCGGTGCAGGGCGGTCAGGCGTGGGAGGACGCTCCAGTGGCTGCTGAGAGGCCCGCCGGGGAGCCGTCCGGGGGCGGCGGCCCGTGGACGGTGGGCGCCGCCGCGTCCGGGCGTCAGGAGGCTTCGGACGAAGCGGCCGACGAGGCACCCGCCGAGAGGCGCGCTTTCATGTTCACCGGCGAGAAGGTGCTCATTGTCGACGACGACATCCGCAACGTCTTCGCTCTCACCAGCGTGCTGGAACAGCACGGTCTGTCGGTGCTGTACGCGGAGAACGGCCGCGAGGGCATCGAAGTCCTAGAGCAGCACGACAATGTGACGGTCGTTCTGATGGACATCATGATGCCGGAGATGGACGGGTACGCGACGACGACGGCGATCCGGCGGATGCCGCAGTTCGCCGGGCTGCCCATCATCGCGCTCACCGCGAAGGCGATGAAGGGCGACAAGGAGAAGGCCCTGGACGCCGGGGCTTCCGACTATGTGACGAAGCCCGTCGATCCGGATCACCTGCTGTCGGTGATGGAGCGGTGGATGCACGGCGAGTGACCGAACCGCGTGACGATCGGATCGCGATGAGGTCCCACCGCGTCCGCGGGCGTGTGAGCCACCGGTATTCGGGGAACCTTCTGGGCTTCCGTGACGTTTCCGCTTCGAGCACAGTGACATCACCGTGACAGGGTGTGGCGACGGGCGGGGTGCGGCTACGATGACCGGCACAAGGACGGACGGCGTAAGGGAGTCGTCCTCTGGGGCGGCGCCCGGTGTGACACCGGGCCTCGCGAACAGGGGACGCTCCGCGCCGGGGCGAGGAGGGCGGGCGGCCATGGTGCAGAAGGCCAAGATCCTCCTGGTTGATGACCGGCCGGAGAATCTGCTGGCGCTGGAGGCCATTCTCTCCGCGCTCGATCAGACGCTGGTGCGGGCATCGTCAGGGGAGGAAGCGCTCAAAGCGCTGCTGACGGACGACTTCGCGGTCATTCTGCTGGATGTCCAGATGCCGGGGATGGACGGGTTCGAGACCGCCGCGCACATCAAGCGGCGGGAACGTACCCGCGACATCCCGATCATTTTTCTCACAGCGATCAACCACGGCCCGCATCACACCTTCCGCGGATACGCGGCGGGCGCGGTGGACTACATCTCGAAGCCGTTCGACCCCTGGGTGCTGCGTGCCAAGGTGTCGGTCTTCGTCGAGCTGTACATGAAGAACTGCCAGCTGAAGGAGCAGGCGGAGCTGCTCAGGCTTCAGCTCGCCGGAGCGGGCGGGGCGAGAGAGCCGGCCGGTCTGCTGGCCGAACTGTCCGCGCGGCTCGCGGCAGTTGAGGAGCAGGCCGAAGCCCTCTCCAAGCAGTTGGACGACGACGCGGCGGATGCCTCGGCGGTGGCGACCGCCGCTCATCTGGAGCGCAAACTCACCGGTCTGCGGCGGGCGCTGGACGCGTTGGAGCCGGGGACGGGAAGCGGCATGCCGCCGCTCCCCTCACAGAGCTGAGCGCGGTCCGCCGGCTTCGAGCGGGGTCCCGCCCGGCCGGTGAGGTGCGGTGAATTCCGTGTTCCGCCGCCGCCGACAGCCCCCTCGGCCGCTGCCCGCGTCACGCCGCGTCAGTTTCGCGTCGCGTTGCGAGCGACACGAACGGGTGAAGCGGTAGTCACACGTGTCCCCGGCCGTTCACACCGGTAACCTCACCCCCATGGCCTCACGTACGTCCGGCAACGGCTCCCAGGGCACGGCGGGCACCGCGAAGCCGCGGGCCGGCCGTACGACCGGCCCCGCGAAGGCGGCGGCCGCCAAGAAGACAGCGGCGAAGAAGACGGCGCCCGCGAAGAAGGCCCCGGTCAAGAGGGCCCCGGTCAAGAGGGCCCCGGCGAAGAAGGCCGCCGCCCGACCGGCGCCCAGGCCCGCGCCGTCCCCCACCGGGGGTGTGTACCGCGTGGTCCGCGCCGTATGGCTGGGTGCGGCACACAGCGTGGGCGCGATGTTCCGGGGCATAGGGCGCGGCGCCAAGGGTCTCGACCCGGCGCACCGCAAGGACGGAGTGGCACTTCTGCTGCTCGGCATCGCCCTCGTCGTCGCGGCGGGCACCTGGTCGAACCTCCAGGGCCCGGTCGGTGATCTGGTCGAGATGCTGATCACGGGTGCCTTCGGCCGCCTCGACCTGCTCGTACCGATACTGCTGGGCGTCATCGCCGTTCGACTGATCCTCTATCCCGAGAAACCCGACGCCAACGGCCGGATCGTCATCGGGCTCTCCGCACTGGTCGTCGGTGTCCTCGGGCTCGTCCACATCGCCTGCGGTGCCCCGGGACGCGACGAGGGCACCGCCGTGATGCAGGACGCGGGCGGGCTCATCGGCTGGGCCGCGTCCATGCCGCTGATCTTCACCACCGGCGACGTGCTCGCCGTACCGCTGCTGCTGCTGCTCACGGTCTTCGGTCTGCTGGTCGTCACCGCGACCCCCGTCAACGCCATTCCCCGCCGACTGCGGCAACTCGGCGTCAAACTGGGGATCGTCGAACCCCCCTCCGGGCGCGGACGGTTCGACGACGAGGACTACGACGCGTACGACGACGGGCCGTACAACGACGACGAGCGTTACGACGAGCAGTGGCGCCAAGCGCTGCCGGCGGCGGGCGCCCGCCGCCCGTCCTCGCGACGCGCTGGACCGCCGCAGGAGTACGACGCGGACCGGGCCGAGTCCGAGGCGCTCGCCAAGCGGCGCAGGCCGCGCAGGTCCTCCGCGCAGCCGTCCACGGACCGGTCCATGGACGCGGTGGATGTGGCGGCCGCCGCCGCGGCGGCGCTGGACGGTGCCGTGCTCAACGGGATGCCGCCCTCGCCGGTCGTCGCCGACCTCACCCAGGGCGTCACCGACCGCACGCGCAAGCCCGGACAGCGCCCCGGCGAGCGGGCCGACCGGCCGGCGCCCGCCGACGAGAGCGACGTGGAGCGTTCGGCGCCGGTACCGGCGGCGCGCGAGGAGCGGTCCCGGCCCGCCGGCGCACGCCCGGGGGCCGGCGCCGTGGCGGACCTGACCAAGCCGACGCCCGCACAGGACAAGCCGCTGCCGGCGCGGGCCGAGCAGCTCCGGCTGAGCGGCGACATCACGTACTCACTGCCCTCGCTGGACCTGCTGGAGCGCGGCGGCCCCGGCAAGACGCGCAGCGCCGCCAACGACGCCGTCGTCGCCTCGCTCACCACCGTCTTCCAGGAGTTCAAGGTCGACGCGGCCGTCACCGGATTCACCCGGGGCCCGACGGTCACGCGGTACGAGGTGGAGCTGGGCCCGGCCGTCAAGGTCGAGCGGATCACCGCGCTCACCAAGAACATCGCCTACGCCGTCGCCAGCCCCGACGTACGGATCATCTCCCCGATCCCCGGCAAGTCCGCGGTCGGCATCGAGATCCCCAACACCGACCGGGAGATGGTCAACCTCGGCGATGTGCTGCGCCTCGCGGACGCCGCCGAGGACGACCACCCGATGCTGGTGGCGCTCGGCAAGGACGTCGAGGGCGGCTACGAGATGGCCAATCTCGCGAAGATGCCCCATCTGCTGGTGGCGGGAGCGACCGGCTCGGGAAAGTCGTCGTGCATCAACTGCCTGATCACCTCGGTGATGGTCCGGGCGACCCCGGAGGACGTCCGGATGGTCCTCGTGGACCCCAAGCGGGTCGAGCTGACCGCGTACGAGGGCATCCCGCACCTGATCACACCGATCATCACCAACCCCAAGCGGGCCGCCGAGGCGCTCCAGTGGGTCGTGCGCGAGATGGATCTGCGCTACGACGACCTGGCGGCCTACGGCTTCCGGCACATCGACGACTTCAACAAGGCCGTGCGCGACGGCAAGGTCAAGGTGCCGGAGGGCAGCGAGCGCGAGCTGTCCCCGTACCCGTATCTGCTGGTCATCGTGGACGAGCTGGCGGACCTGATGATGGTCGCACCGCGTGACGTCGAGGACGCCATCGTCCGTATCACCCAGCTGGCCCGAGCCGCCGGCATCCATCTGGTGCTCGCCACGCAGCGCCCCTCGGTCGACGTGGTCACCGGGCTGATCAAGGCGAACGTGCCCTCGCGGCTCGCCTTCGCGACGTCCTCGCTGGCGGACAGCCGGGTCATCCTCGACCAGCCGGGCGCGGAGAAGCTGATCGGCAAGGGCGACGGCCTGTTCCTCCCGATGGGAGCGAACAAACCGACCCGTATGCAGGGCGCCTTCGTCACCGAGGAGGAGATCCAGGCCGTCGTCCAGCACTGCAAGGACCAGATGGCGCCGGTCTTCCGGGACGACGTGGTGGTCGGTACGGCGAAGAAGAAGGAGATCGACGAGGACATCGGTGACGATCTCGATCTGCTCTGCCAGGCCGTCGAGCTGGTGGTCTCCACCCAGTTCGGCTCCACCTCGATGCTCCAGCGCAAGCTGCGGGTCGGATTCGCCAAGGCGGGCCGGCTGATGGATCTCATGGAATCGAGGAACATCGTGGGGCCGAGCGAGGGGTCCAAGGCCCGTGACGTTCTGGTCAAGGCGGATGAGCTGGACGGGGTGCTCGGCGTGATCCGGGGGGAGAACCCGGCCTGATCCGGACGGAAGACGCGGAACCCGGGGCCGTTCCACCCGGTCGGTCCCCGGACGGCGGCGGCCCCACCGGCGACTCGCCGGAAGGGGTGACGCCGTACGGGGGGAATCTTCCCGCCGTACGGGGGGAATCCTCGCGGATTTAACGGGAAGCCGGAGCGCAACCGTTTCCCTTGGACAGGCGTCAAGTTGGAGAGGGGAAAAGTATCGTCCTCCCCCTTCGCGCCGTCCGGCCCTTCTGATGGCGTACAAAGTGCATCCGCCCGGTTGCCCCACCCTTTCGTACCACCCATAGACTGAACGTCCAGCAGGTGGCTACACGCTCGAAAGGCGCCCCCGTGTCCATCGGCAATTCTTCCGACGGCAAATCCCCCGACGGCAACGCCCCCGACGACCAGGTTTCCGGGGGTCAGCAGCCCGACGGCAACCCTCCCGAAGACGATCGGCCCTCGATCGGCCGGGCGCTTCAGCAGGCGCGTATCGCAGCGAACCTGACGGTCGACGAGATCAGCGGCTCCACCCGGGTGCGCATTCCCATCGTGCACGCGATCGAACAGGACGACTTCTCGCGCTGCGGGGGCGACGTCTACGCCCGTGGGCACATCCGGATGCTCGCCCGTGAGGTGGGACTCGACCCCGAGCCCCTCATCGAGCAGTTCGACTCCGAGCGCGGAGGGCGTCCCGCGCCGACCCCGGCCGCGCCGATGTTCGAAGCGGAGCGGATCAGGCCCGAGCGGCGCCGCCCCAACTGGACCGCCGCCATGGTGGCCGCGATCGTCGCCGTGGTCGGGTTCGTCGGCTTCACCCTGTTCAACGGCGGCGGCGACACGGCGAAGAACAAAGAGGTCGCCGAGGGCCCCGAGCCCGGAAAGAGCGAGGTCGAGCCCAGCGCCAGCAAGAAGACCGAGCCCAAGCCCGACCCGTCCGACAGCGCGATCGCCGCGGCGCCGCGCGACAAGGTCACGGTGAAGCTGTCGGCCATGGACGACAAGAGCTGGATCTCCGCCAAGGCGCACAACGGCCGACTGCTGTTCGACGGAATCCTGCTCAAGGGTGATTCCAAGACGTTCCAGGACGACGAGCAGATCGATCTGATCCTCGGCAACGCCGGCGCGATCGAGCTGTACGTGAACGGCAAGAAGGTCCAGGACGAGTTCCAGTCCGGCCAGGTCGAGCGTCTTTCGTACACGCAGGGTGACCCCGAGGCGGGCTGAGCACCCTGCACGGCAGGGGCAGGGCCAGGACAAAGTAGTCTTGCGCCCATGCCCGAACGCCGTACCGTCGCCCTTGTCACTCTTGGCTGCGCCCGTAACGAGGTGGACTCGGAGGAGCTTGCAGGCCGCTTGGCAGCGGACGGCTGGGAGCTCGTCCAGGACGCCTCAGGGGCGGATGTCGCCGTCGTCAACACCTGCGGATTCGTCGAGGCCGCGAAGAAGGACTCCGTCGACGCCCTGCTGGAAGCCAACGATCTCAAGGATCAAGGCAGAACCCAGGCCGTGGTGGCCGTCGGCTGCATGGCCGAGCGTTACGGCAAGGAGCTGGCCGACGCGCTGCCCGAGGCGGACGGCGTGCTCGGCTTCGACGACTACGCCGATATCTCCGACCGCCTCCAGACCATCCTGAACGGCGGCATCCACGCCTCCCACACCCCCCGCGACCGGCGCAAGCTGCTGCCGCTCAGCCCGGTCGAGCGGCAGGGCGCCGATGTGGCGCTGCCCGGCCACGCCCAGACCCTCGACGAGGTGGCGCCGGCCCCCGCGGACCTGCCGGACGGGATCGCCCCGGCCTCCGGGCCCCGCGCGCCCCTGCGGCGGCGCCTCGACACCAGCCCCGTCGCCTCCGTGAAGCTCGCCTCCGGCTGCGACCGGCGCTGCTCCTTCTGCGCCATTCCCTCCTTCCGCGGCTCCTTCATCTCCCGGCGCCCCTCCGACGTGCTCGGCGAAACGCGCTGGCTGGCCGAGCAGGGCGTCAAGGAGGTCATGCTCGTCTCCGAGAACAACACGTCGTACGGCAAGGACCTCGGCGACATCCGGCTGCTGGAGACCCTGCTGCCCGAGCTGGCGGCCGTCGACGGGATCGAGCGGGTGCGCGTCAGCTACCTCCAGCCCGCCGAGATGCGGCCGGGACTCATCGACGTCCTGACCTCGACCCCGAAGGTCGCGCCCTACTTCGACCTGTCCTTCCAGCACTCCGCGCCGAACGTGCTGCGCGCGATGCGGCGCTTCGGCGACACCGACCGCTTCCTGGAACTGCTGGAGACCATCCGGGGCAAGGCCCCGCAGGCCGGTGTGCGCTCCAACTTCATCGTCGGGTTCCCCGGCGAGACCGAGGCGGACTTCGCCGAGCTGGAACGCTTCCTCACGGGCGCGCGGCTCGACGCCGTCGGAGTCTTCGGCTATTCGGACGAGGACGGTACCGAGGCCGCCACCTACGACGGCAAGCTGGACGAGGACGTCGTCTCCGAGCGGCTGGCGCATCTGTCGCGACTGGCCGAGGAACTGACCGCACAGCGGGCCGAGGAACGGCTCGGTGAGAGCCTTGAGGTGCTCGTCGAGTCCATCGACCCGGAGGGCGCCGACGGCGCGGCGGCGGTGGGCCGGGCCGCCCATCAGGCGCCCGAGACGGACGGCCAGGTGATCTTCACATCGCGCGAGGGGCTGCGTCCCGGCCGTATGGTCGGTGCGAAGGTGATCGGCACCGAGGGCGTGGACCTGGTGGCCGAGTGCTACGAGATTCCGGGGGACGAGCCGCGGACCCCGGGCGAGGAGGCGGCCAGATGACCGGAGTGCCGGCGTCCGCGGCGGGCGGCACCGGTGCGACGCCGGTGACCGGCGGCCCCGACGGCAACCCGGGGCCCGGCCGCAAACCGGCAGGCGGCAAGCTGGGGGCGGCGGCGGTCAATCAGGCCAGTCTGTGGAACATCGCCAACATCCTCACCATGCTGCGGCTGGTGCTCGTGCCGTGCTTCGTCCTGCTGCTGCTCCAGGACGGCGGTTTCGACCCCGTCTGGCGGGCCTGGGCCTGGGCGGCGTTCGCGGTCGCCATGATCACGGACATCTTCGACGGGCACCTGGCCCGTGCGTACAACCTGGTCACCGACTTCGGGAAGATCGCCGATCCGATCGCGGACAAGGCGATCATGGGGGCGGCGCTGGTCTGTCTGTCCGCGCTCGGTGATCTGCCGTGGTGGGTGACCGGGGTCATTCTCTTCCGTGAACTCGGCATCACCCTGTTGCGGTTCTGGGTGATCAGGCACGGAGTGATTCCCGCCAGCCGCGGCGGCAAGATGAAGACGCTGGCCCAGGGCACGGCCGTGGGCATGTACGTGCTCGCGCTGACCGGGCCGCTGGCGACGCTGCGCTTCTGGGTGATGGCCGTCGCCGTCCTCCTGACGGTCCTCACCGGGCTCGACTACGTGCGCCAGGCGATCGTGCTGCGGCGCCAGGGGCTCGCCGCCGAGCGGGCCGAGGCCGAGGCGGAGTCCGCGCGGTGAGCGGCGCGGAAGGTCCGGCCGCGCCGGTCGCGGCCGCCGTGCTGGCCGCACTGGACGAGCGCGGCGGGACACTGGCGGTCGCGGAATCCCTCACCGGCGGTCTGGTGGCCGCGGAGCTGACGGCCGTCCCCGGTGCCTCCCGGACGTTCCGCGGCTCCGTCACGGCGTACGCGACCGACCTCAAGCGGGACGTGCTCGGCGTCGACGGGGCCCTGCTCGCGGAGCGCGGTGCGGTGGACGCCGAGGTCGCGCGCCAGATGGCGGCCGGCGTGCGGCGGCTGCTCGACACCACCTGGGGCGTGGCGACCACCGGCGTGGCGGGCCCCGATCCGCAGGACGGACAGCCGGTCGGCACCGTGTACGTGGCGGTCGCCGGGCCGCTGGACACGGGGAAAGTGGTCGCGCTGCGGTTGAACGGCGAGCGGGCGGACATCCGTAAAGAGAGTGTGCGGAGCGTGCTCGGGCTGCTCCTCAGCGAACTGTCCGGTAACGGGCGGGCACAGGATACGGAAGAGAACGGGGGGATTTGATGTTTACAGCCCTGAGTGAACACGACATCACTCCCCGCACGGCCGCCGCGCGAGGCGGTACGGTGGGGCGTGAAGGATGCGGCTACGCGGTCCGAGGAGGGAGCCACCGATGATTCTGCTCCGTCGCCTGCTGGGTGACGTGCTGCGTCGGCAGCGCCAGCGTCAGGGCCGTACTCTGCGCGAAGTCTCCTCGTCCGCCCGGGTCTCGCTCGGCTATCTCTCCGAGGTGGAGCGGGGGCAGAAGGAGGCATCCTCCGAACTGCTCTCCGCGATCTGCGACGCGCTTGACGTACGGATGTCCGAGCTCATGCGTGAAGTGAGCGACGAACTGTCGTTGGCGGAGCTGGCCGCGTCGGCGGCGGCGAACGAGCCGCTGTCTGCGCCGGTACGCCCCATGCTCAATTCCGTCTCTGTGACGTCGGTGGCCGGAGTGCCGACGGAACGGGTGACCATCAAGGCGCCTGCGGAGGCGGTGGATGTCGTCGCCGCCTGACAGCGCTCCGTTCAAGAGGTTTGCCGAGAACCCCGGTTGGTGTCCTTACCGACCGGGGTTCTCGCTGTTCCACCACCGGGCTCCCGCCGCTTCTCCAGAAGACCACTTTGTCGCATTTATGCAATGGTGGGAACTGAGAGAAGTGAATCGAGACGGAAGAGACTGGAACAGGAGGATCTTGCATGTCTGTCGTGAAGAGTTCCCTGTCCGAGGAGAATCTGAAGCTGGTCGGTGAGGCGCTCCAAGGCGCGCTGGTCGACCTGGTCGATCTCTCGCTGGTGGCCAAGCAGGTCCACTGGAACATCGTCGGGCCGCGTTTCCGGTCCGTGCACCTCCAGCTCGACGACGTCGTGACCACGGCGCGCCAGCACTCGGACACGGTCGCGGAGCGGGCCTCCGCGATGGGCGTGACGCCGGACGGGCGGGCCGCCACCGTGGCGGCGACAAGCGCGATCGGCCCCGTGCCCAATGGCTGGATCAAGGACGTGGACGCCGTACGCATCCTGGTGGAGGCGCTCGGCGCGGTGATCACCCGGATGCGTGAGCGGGTCCAGGTGACGGACGCGCCGGATCCGGTGACGCAGGATGTGCTGATCCAGGTGGCCGCGGACCTGGAGAAGCATGCCTGGATGTTCCAGGCGGAGAGCGCGTAGTCCCGGTCCGCGCCGGTGGCGCCGACCGGTTCCGGAGCCGGGTCGGCCCTGGCGGTGGACCGGGCCGGTCCCGGCTTCGTACGGGCGGTCCCGGACCTCGGTGCGTACGGGGCCCGGGCCCGGTGTGAGGGCCCCGGAGCGGACGCCTCGCAACCGGGCGCTCAGCGGGGCGTGGGGCCCGTAGGGGGCGCCTGTCCCTGCGCGCACGCCGGGGCGTGCAACCGATGCGCCCTCCGGGTGTGCGATCGTGCGGGACCGGATGAGGAAGTCTGAAGTAGCGTCGGCCGGCCCCTCCCACAGGCGGGACCTCGGACTCACTCATCCGGCGTCGGCCGGAGGAGGCAGCCATGACACGGTGGTCGGGTCTTCTGCCCGCGCTCGCGCTGGGGGGCGTGTGGTGGTGGGCGGTGCTGCGGCTCACGCTGGCGCCCGAACACAGCGGGCTGGTCGAGGGAGCGGTGGCCGCCGGCGGCTGGGGGCTGAGCCTGCTGCCCGTCCACGCGGCGGCCTCGCGGCGACCGGCTCGGGCCCGTCGGCGGGGAGGCCCTGATGGGCCGTCAGGGGCTGGGCCCTGACTGGCAGACCGGGCACCAGTAGGTGGGTCGGCCGTTTTGCTCGGCGGTACGGATGGGGGTGCGGCACCGGGGGCAGGGGCGGTCGGCGCGGTCGTACACGTACAGGCGTCGGGCCCCGCCGGGCCGGGTCCGGTTGGCCTCCAGCGCGGTCTTCGCCGCGGCCACCAGACGCTCGGGCACGGGCAGCTCGCCGATGGGGAGCCACGGGGTCGCGCGGACCAGGTAGCAGATCTCGGACTTGAAGATGTTGCCGACTCCGGCGAGGTTGCGCTGATCGAGCAGTGCCTCCCCGAGCGGGCGGGACGGCTCCGCCAGCAGGTTGCGCAGGGCGATGGCCGGGTCCCAGTCGGGTCCGAGCAGATCGGGGCCGAGGTGGCCGACGATCCGGTCCTCCTCCCTGGTCGGCAGCAGCTCCAGGACGGGGAGGCGGTAGCCCACCGCGGTGCGTTCGGCCGTACCGAGAATGGCCCGGATCTGATGGGCCGCGCCGCCGCGCCAGCGCTCGCCGGGCCCGTACACCTTCCAGGACCCCTCCATGCGCAGGTGCGAGTGGAGCGTGAGACCGCCCTCGACGCGGGTGAGCAGGTGTTTTCCGCGCGGGGTGACGTCCAGAACGGTGCGGCCCGTGAGGTCGGCGGTGGCGAACCGGGGCACGCGAAGATCCGATCGGGTCAGACGCTGCCCGGCGAGGGCGGTGTGCAGGCGCCGGGCGGCCTGCCAGACGGTGTCTCCTTCGGGCATGTCTTCCATGATGCGTGACGGGCCCGGCCGGGGCGGTGTGCTCGTGCGGAGGGGCGGTGTGCTCGTGCGGCGGGCGCGAGACGCTCGGGGCTCGTGGGCGCGCGTGGTGGACGGCGGAGCCTCCGCGGCCGCTGCGCCGCCGGCGCTTGCGGGTGGTGCCGGGACTCCGCGCCGGGGGCTCAGGGGCGCAGACGCAGCCCCCTGGGGGTGGCGTGGAAGCCGGCCGTTTCGAGGGCGCGTCCCAGGGGGGCGGTCAGGGCGGGCACACCGTTGGCCCGCTCCACGGTGACGGTGCCGAGGGCGCCCGCGCGGGCCGCGCCCGCCAGGGCCTCGGCCGCGGCGCGCAGCGCGGGGTCCTCCGGGTCCGTGGGCCAGGCCAGCAGCGTCTTGCCGCCACGCTCCATGTAGAGCGTCAGTTCGCCGTCGACCAGGACGACCAGCGATCCGGCCTTGCGGCCCGGCTTGTGCCCGGCGCCGGTCGGAGCCTCCGGCCAGGGGAGCGCCGCCCCGTACGCGTTGGCGGGGTCGGCGGCGGCCAGGACCACGGCGCGCGGCGAGGGGGACGACGCCGCGCGGTCCCGGGCGGTGGCCGCGGCGCGCAGCCGGTCGACCGCTCCGTCCATCGCGAACTGGGCTGCGCCAAGGCCCTCCACGACGTAGCCGCGGCGGGCCTGTCCGCTGTCCTCGAACGCGGACAGCACCCGGTAGACCGCCGAGAAGCCGCCGGCCACTCCCTCGGCCGCGACGGCGCCCCGGGTCACCACGCCGTGCCGGTCGAGGAGCGTGCGGGCCAGCGCGTGGGCGCGGTGTGTGGGATCGGGCTCCGGGGCGGGGATCAGCGACCAGCGGCCGCTGACCGTGGGCGGGCCCGTGCGGGAGGCGGGTCTCGCCGCGGCCGTCAGGGTGCCGTAGCGCCCACGCGGCACCGTCCGCCGGGCGCGGTGGGCGGTGGAGCCCGCGGTGCGGCCCGAGCCGAGCAGGGAGCGCAGCGGAGCCAGCGTGTCATTGGTGAGCCGGCCCGACCAGGCGAGGTCCCAGAGGGCGTCGGCCAGCAGCGGGTCCGTCGCCTCGGGATGGGTGGTGGCGCGGACCTGATCGGCGATCTGCCGGAAGAACAGGCCGTAGCCGCCGGAGAGCGTGTCCAGAACGGACGCGTGGAGGGCGGTCTGCTCCAGGGGGTGCGCGGGCGGGAGCAGCAGGGGCGCCGCGTCCGCGAGATACAGCGACACCCAGCCGTCCTTGCCGGGCAGGGCGCCCGCGCCCGCCCACAGGACTTCGCCGGTGGTGGTCAGTTCGTCCAGCAGCGCGGGGGTGTATCCGGAGACGCGGGAAGCGAGGACCAGCTTCTCCAGCGCGGAGGCCGGGACGGGGGCGCCCTGCAACTGCTCGATCGCGCGGGCGAGTCCGTCGATGCCCCGCAGACTGTTGCCGCCCAGATGCTGCCACTGCGGGAGGAAGGCGGCGAGCGCGGCGGGCGGCACCGGCTCCAGCTCCTGACGGAGGGCCGCCAGGGAGCGCCTGCGCAGCCTGCGCAGCACCGTGGCGTCACACCACTCCTGGCCGATGCCGGAGGGATGGAATTCCCCCTGGACGACCCGGCCGCTCGCGGCGAGCCGCTGGAGGGTGCCGTCCGTGACGGCGGAGCCGAGCCCGAAGCGCTCAGCCGCGGCCGAGGAGGTGAAGGGGCCGTGCGTACGGGCGTAGCGGGCGAGGAGGTCGCCCAGGGGGTCCTTGACCGGCTCGGTGAAGGCTTCGGGCACTCCGACCGGCAGTGCTGTGCCCAGGGCGTCCCGCAGCCGTCCCGCGTCCTCGACGGCCGCCCAGTGATCCGCTCCGCCGATCCGCACTCTGATGGCGCGGCGGGCCGTGGCCAGGTCCTGAGCCCAGGAAGCCGACGCGCCGCGCTCGGCCAGTTCGGCGTCGGTGAGCGGGCCCAGCATCCGTAGCAGGTCAGCGACTCCTTCGAGGTCCTTGACCCGCCGGTCCTCGGTGCGCCACTGGAGCTCGCTCTCCAGCTCGGTGAGGACCTCCGGATCGAGCAGCTCCCGCAGCTCGGCCTGGCCGAGCAGCTCGGCCAGCAGCCGGGAGTCCAGCGACAGCGCTGCGGCCCGGCGCTCGGCGAGCGGGGAATCGCCCTCGTAGAGGAACTGGGCGACATAGCCGAAGAGCAGCGACCGGGCGAAGGGGGAAGGCTCCGCCGTCGTGACCTCGACCAGCCGGACCCGGCGGGACTCGATGTCCCCCATCAGCTCGGTGAGACCCGGTACGTCGAAGACGTCCTGGAGGCACTCGCGCACCGCCTCCAGCACGATGGGGAACGAGCCGAACTCGCTGGCCACCTGGAGGAGCTGGGCCGCGCGCTGACGCTGCTGCCACAGGGGCGTGCGCTTGCCCGGGCTGCGGCGCGGCAGCAGCAGCGCCCGCGCCGCGCACTCCCGGAACCGGGAGGCGAACAGCGCGGAGCCGCCCACCTGATCGGTGACGATCCCCCGGACGTCGCCTCCTTCGAACACCACATCCGCGGCGCCGACCGGAGCCTGCTCGCTGTCGAAGGCCGCGCTGCCGCCGTCCGGTTCGTCGTCGAGGCCGAACCCCATCAGATCCGCGTCGGGAAGGCGCAGCACGATGCCGTCGTCGGCGTGCATGACCTGAGCGTCCATGCCGTACCGCTCGGAGAGCCGGGCGCCGAGGGCCAGAGCCCACGGGGCGTGCACCTGGGCGCCGAACGGGGAGTGGATCACCACGCGCCAGTCGCCCAGCTCGTCGCGGAACCGCTCGACCAGGATCGTCCTGTCGTCGGGGATGTGACCGCAGGAGCGGCGCTGCTCATCGAGGTACGAGAGCAGATTGCCGGCCGCCAGGGCGTCCAGGCCCGCCGCCGTCAGCCGCAGTCGGGCGTCCTCCTCGGAGAGGGAGCCGACCTCGCGCAGGAAGGCGCCCACGGCCCGCCCCAGCTCCAAGGGGCGGCCCAGCTGGTCGCCTTTCCAGAACGGCAGCCGTCCGGGAGTGCCGGGGGCGGGGGAGACCAGCACGCGGTCGCGGGTGATGTCCTCGATCCGCCAGGACGAGGTGCCCAGGGTGAAGACGTCACCGACCCGGGATTCGTAGACCATCTCCTCGTCCAGCTCACCGACCCGGCCGCCGCCCTTCTTCGGGTCGGCCCCCGCGAGGAAGACTCCGAAGAGTCCCCGGTCGGGGATGGTGCCGCCCGAGGTGACGGCGAGCCGCTGGGCGCCCGGGCGGCCGGTGACCGTACCGGTGACGCGGTCCCACACCACGCGCGGACGCAGCTCGGCGAAGGCGTCCGAGGGATAGCGCCCGGCGAGCATGTCCAGCACGGCGGTGAAGGCGGACTCGGGCAGCGAGGCGAACGGGGCGGAGCGGCGGGCCAGGGCGAGCAGGTCGTCGGCCTGTCTGCTGTCGAGCGCGACCAGCGCCACCAGCTGCTGGGCCAGCACATCCAGGGGATTGGCCGGGACGCGCAGCGCTTCGATGGCCCCGCCGCGCATCCGTTCGGTGACCACGGCGGCCTGTACCAGATCGCCGCGGTACTTCGGGAAGACCACTCCGGTGGAGATCGCGCCCACCTGATGGCCGGCCCGGCCGACCCGCTGGAGGCCGGAGGCGACCGAGGGCGGCGACTCGACCTGGACGACCAGGTCCACAGCGCCCATGTCGATCCCCAGCTCAAGGCTGGAGGTGGCCACGACGGCGGGCAGCCGGCCCGCCTTGAGGTCCTCCTCCACCTGGGCGCGCTGCTCCTTGGAGACCGAGCCGTGGTGGGCGCGGGCGAGCAGGGGCGGCGCGCCTCTGGCCGCTCCCGACTGGGCCATGAGCTGGGCGGGGGAGTGTTCCTCCGGCATCGACTCGCCGGTCGCGCGTTCGTAGGCGATCTCATTGAGCCGGTTGCACAGGCGCTCGGCCAGTCTGCGGGAGTTCGCGAAGACGATCGTGGAGCGGTGCGCCTGGACGAGATCGACGATGCGCTCCTCCACGTGCGGCCAGATCGACGGCTTCTCCCCGCCGCCGGAGTTCGACGCCGGGGAGCCGCCCAGCTCGCCGAGGTCCTCGACCGGGACGACCACGGACAGGTCGAACTCCTTGCCCGAGGGTGGCTGGACGATCTCGACCCTGCGCTGCGGCGACAGATAGCGGGCCACCTCCTCCACCGGACGTACCGTCGCCGACAGCCCGATACGGCGGGCCGGGCGCGGCAGCAGCTCGTCCAGCCGCTCCAGGGACAGGGCCAGGTGCGCGCCGCGCTTCGTCCCCGCGACGGCGTGCACCTCGTCCAGGATCACCGTCTCGATCCCGGCGAGCGCGTCCCTGGCCGAGGACGTGAGCATCAGGAACAGCGACTCGGGCGTGGTGATCAGGATGTCCGGCGGCCGGACGGCCATCGAACGCCGCTCGGCGGCCGGGGTGTCGCCCGAGCGGATCCCCACGCGCACCTCCGGCTCGGGCAGCCCACGCCGCACCGACTCCTGCCGGATTCCGGTGAGCGGGCTGCGCAGATTGCGCTCCACATCGACGGCGAGAGCCTTGAGCGGCGATACGTACAGCACTCGGCAGCGCTTCTTCGTCTCGGCCGGCGGTGGCACCGAGGCGAGCCGGTCCAGGGCCGCGAGGAAGGCGGCCAGCGTCTTTCCCGAGCCGGTCGGAGCCACGACCAGCACGTCCGAACCCTCCTCGATGGCGCGCCAGGCCCCCTCCTGTGCCGGGGTCGGCGCGGAGAAGGCCCCCGTGAACCAGCCGCGGGTCGCGGGGGAGAAGGAATCGAGCGCGGTGCGTGCCATGTCCTCCATCGTGCACCCGGCCACTGACAATCGCCCGGACCTGGGGAAACGCACCTCGGCCGCGGGCGCGGTGTCCCCGGCGGGCGGCGCGGGGCCCCGCGTGGGCGTCCCGGAACCGATGCCGGGCCCCGCGTGGGCGCCCGCGGGACCCGATCAGCCGATGGCGCGGCCGTAGGCCCGCAGGGTCAGCAGCGCCTCGACGGTCACGATCGGACGCGACTCCAGCGCGGTACCGGGCGCCCACGCGCGCCGGTTCGCCGGCCAGCCGCCGTCCTCGCGCTGCCGGTCGGCGAGGAGGTCGAGCGACCGCTCCATCTCCTCGTCCGTGAACCAGCCCCGGGCCAGGGAATCCGGCACGCGCGCGTAGTCGTGCGGGAAGTGGTGCTCGCCCGGCGCGTACCCCGGGGAGACGGGGTGATCCGCCAGGCGCGCCGGATCGAGCACCACCAGCCCTCGCTCCCGGACCAGCCGGCCCAGCCGGTCGGCCGCAGTCTCGGCCCGCGCCCGGTCGGGGACCCCGTCCAGGAACGCGACGGCGGCCTCGACCTCGTACGGATGCGAGTCCTCCAGGGCCTCCACGGCGGCCCAGCAGAAGTCGGTGGCCCGGAAAAGCCAGGCGTGCCAGACCTCGTTGCGGTGCAGCAGCCCGACGACCGGGCCCGTCGCCAGCAGGGCGCCCGGCGGGTTGTCGCTGATCGGCAGGGAGGGCGCGTGCGGATAGCCGCGCAGCGAGGGGTGGAAGGCGGGGAGGGCGCCCTCGGGCGTGGACACCGAGGTGAGATAGCGGCAGATCCGCTCGGCCCGCAGTCCGTCGCAGCGGCCGATGGAGTCCAGGACGCGCAGCGCGTGTGCCGTGTGGAGGGGCTGGCTCACGGGGCCGCGCAGATCGGGTTCGAGCCCGTGCCCGTACCCCCCGTCCTCCTCGCGGTACGCGGTGAGCGCCGCCTCGACCGCGTCCCTCCCATGGCCCTCGCCCATTTCGTGGCCGAGGAAGTGGTAGGCGAATCGTCGCTGTTCGAGCACCCGCGCCGTCAGCCAGACGAAGTGTTCGGCGCGGGCGAGGGGGGACGGGGATCCTGCGGTGCCAGCCATGGTCCGACGGTAGGCCGGAAACCCAGGTGAGCAAGGGGGACGGGCCTGGCTGCACTCTCAGGGGCGTGATACTGGTGTCATGCGGTTGACGATTTTCTGGGAACGGATGGCGGACCACTTCGGTGCCGCCTACGCCGACTCGTTCGCCCGTGACCATGTGATGGCCGAGCTGGGCGGTCGTACGGTGCACGAGGCGCTCGACTCCGGCTGGGAGGCGAAGGACGTCTGGCGCGCGGTCTGCACGGCCATGGGAGTCCCCGCCGAGAGACGCTGACGCGCCCGACCGGCACCGGTGTCACAGGGGTAGGCGACACTGGGCCAGTGGCACCGACCGACAACACCGCATCGGGCGCGCGACCGCCCGTCCCCCCGCCGGCCTCCCCTGTGATCGCTCCGCAGGACACACCGTCCGGGACGCTTCCGTCGCCCGCCGGGGCACCTCCGGCGGCACGGCCGTCCCCGCCCGGGAGCGAGAGCCGCCACCGTGATCGTGGCCGTATGCCCGGCTGGCTGCCGCGTGCCATGGTCCTCGCGCTGGCGCTCCTCGCCTGTTTCCAGCTGGGCAGTTGGGCATTTCACCAGCTCATCGGATTGCTGATCAACATACTGATCGCTTTCTTTCTGGCGCTGGCGGTCGAGCCCGCTGTCAGCAGGATGGCGGATCGCGGTATGCGGCGCGGACTCGCCACTTTCCTCGTCTTCTTCGTGGTGCTGATCGCGAGCGTCGGCTTCGTCGTGATGCTCGGCTCGATACTGGCCGGTCAGATCGTCGACATGGTCGACTCCTTCCCCCAGTACCTCGACTCGGTGATCAACTGGATCAACGGGACCTTCCACACGGAGCTGTCCCGGGTCGCGGTCCAGGACAGCCTGCTGCACTCCGACTGGCTGCAGCGATACGTGCAGAACAGCGCGACCGGGGTCCTCGACGTCTCCACCACCGTCCTGGGCGGGCTGTTCCGGTTGCTGACGATCTTCCTGTTCTCGTTCTACTTCGCGGCGGACGGGCCCCGGCTGCGGCGGGCGCTCTGCTCCGTACTCCCGCCCGCCCGGCAGGCCGAGGTGCTGCGCGCCTGGGAGATCGCGGTCGACAAGACCGGCGGCTATCTCTACTCCCGCGGGCTGATGGCGCTCATCTCCGGAGTGGCGCACTACATCATGCTGGAGATCCTGGGAGTGCCCTACGCGCCGGCGCTCGCGGTGTGGGTGGGGCTGGTCTCCCAGTTCATCCCGACCATCGGTACGTATCTCGCGGGCGCCCTGCCGATGCTGATCGCGTTCACCGTGGACCCCTGGTACGCGCTGTGGGTGCTCGCGTTCGTCGTGATCTACCAGCAGTTCGAGAACTACATGCTCCAGCCGAAGCTGACCGCCAGGACCGTCGACATCCACCCCGCCGTGGCCTTCGGTTCGGTCATCGCGGGGACCGCGCTGCTGGGGGCGGTCGGCGCGCTGATCGCGATCCCGGCGGTCGCCACGCTCCAGGCGTTCCTCGGCGCCTATGTGAAGCGGTACGACGTGATGGACGACCCGAGGGTCGGGGGCCGCAGGTCACGCGCCGGCGGCGCGCCGCTGACGCGGCTGCGGCAGGCGCTGCGCCGCGAGCGCGCTTGACACCAAAATCGAACATCCATTCTCATGGGATGGCGGACGGTGTTTCCCGGGCCGGCCGGCGCGGTGGTGTGCTGCCGTGGTCCGGCCGGACGGACACGGCCCGGTTTTCCACAGGCCGGGAGGGCGTCGGGGCGCGTTGTCAGTGGCAGGGGATAGCGTCATCGACGTGAAGCGATCGACTCAAGCAAATCGGGTGGAAGCCATGGCAGGAACCGACCGCGAGAAGGCGCTGGACGCCGCTCTCGCACAGATTGAACGGCAATTCGGGAAGGGCGCGGTGATGCGCCTCGGTGACCGGCCCAACGAGCCCATCGAGGTCATTCCCACCGGCTCGACCGCGCTCGACGTCGCGCTCGGCGTCGGCGGCCTGCCGCGCGGCCGCGTGGTGGAGGTGTACGGCCCGGAGTCCTCCGGCAAGACGACGCTGACGCTGCACGCCGTGGCGAACGCGCAGCGGCTCGGCGGTTCGGTGGCCTTCGTGGACGCCGAGCACGCCCTCGACCCCGAGTACGCGAAGAAGCTCGGCGTCGACATCGACAACCTGCTCCTGTCCCAGCCGGACAACGGCGAGCAGGCGCTCGAAATCGTCGACATGCTGGTCCGCTCCGGGGCGCTCGACCTCATCGTCATCGACTCCGTGGCGGCCCTGGTGCCGCGCGCGGAGATCGAGGGCGAGATGGGCGACTCGCACGTCGGTCTCCAGGCGCGGCTGATGAGCCAGGCGCTCCGGAAGATCACCAGCGCGCTCAACCAGTCCAAGACCACCGCGATCTTCATCAACCAGCTCCGCGAGAAGATCGGTGTGATGTTCGGTTCGCCGGAGACCACGACCGGTGGCCGGGCGCTCAAGTTCTACGCCTCGGTGCGGCTCGACATCCGCCGTATCGAGACCCTGAAGGACGGCACCGACGCCGTCGGCAACCGCACCCGTGTGAAGGTCGTCAAGAACAAGGTCGCGCCGCCCTTCAAGCAGGCCGAGTTCGACATCCTGTACGGCCAGGGCATCAGCCGCGAGGGCGGCCTGATCGACATGGGCGTGGAGCACGGCTTCGTGCGCAAGGCCGGCGCCTGGTACACGTACGAGGGCGACCAGCTCGGTCAGGGCAAGGAGAACGCCCGGAACTTCCTCAAGGACAATCCCGATCTCGCCAATGAGATCGAGAAGAAGATCCTGGAGAAGCTGGGCATCGGCGTCAGGCCGGAGACTCCGGGAGAGCCCGGCCCGGACGCGGCAGGTGGCCCCGCCCCGGCCGACGACACGCCCAAGTCGGTGCCCGCCCCCGCCGCCAAGGCCAAGTCGGCCAAGGCGGCAGCGGCCAAGAGCTAGTCCGGCCCCGTGCCTTATGCGAAGAGGCGACGGACGGAAAAGCCGGGCGGCGGCTCCGACTCGTCGAGGGCCGAGCAGGAGCTGTCGCCCCAGGATCCGGCGGAGCGGGCGCGGGCGATCTGTCTGCGCCTGCTCACCGGCACCCCGCGCACCCGTAGACAACTGGCGGACGCGCTGGCGAAGCGGGAGATCCCCGAGGAGATCGCGGAGGAGGTGCTCTCCCGCTTCGAGGACGTGGGGCTGATCAACGACGCCGCGTTCGCGGACGCCTGGGTGGAGTCCCGGCACCACGGCCGGGGCCTTGCCCGCCGAGCCCTCGCGCGGGAGCTGCGGACGAAAGGCGTGGACGCCTCACTGATCGACGAGGCGGTCGGGCAGCTCGACGCCGACCAGGAGGAGGCGACCGCCCGCGAGCTGATCGCCCGCAAACTCCGCGCCACCCGTGGCCTGGAGCGTGACCGGCGGCTGCGCAGGCTCGCGGGCATGCTGGCCCGCAAGGGCTACTCGGAGGGAATGGCGCTGCGCGTGGTCAGGCAGGCGCTGGAGGAGGAGGGAGAGGACACCGAGGGGCTGGACGAGGAGTTCGGCTGACCGGCCGTCGGACCTGCCACCCGTCGGCCGATCCGCTGCCGTCGTGCCACCGAGGCCCCGCCGCCCAGCGGCAGCCGCGTGCCACACCGCCCACGGGCTAGCGGGAGACCGGCAGCCCCGCGGCCTTCCACGCCTGGAAGCCGCCCACCAGGTCGGTCGCGCGGTCGAGCCCCAGCTGACGCAGGGACGCCGCCGCGAGACTGGACGCGTACCCCTCGTTGCAGATCACGACCACCCGCAGTCCGTGACCGGTGGCTTCAGGGGCGCGATGGCTGCCCTGCGGATCGAGCCGCCACTCCAGCTCATTGCGCTCGACGACCAGGGCGCCCGGAATCAGTCCGTCCCGCTCGCGCAGCGCCGCGTAGCGGATGTCCACCAGCAGCGCACCGCCGGCGGCGGCGTCGAACGCCTCGCGCGGCCCTATCCGGTCCAGGCCCTCACGTACCCGTTCCAGCAGCTCGTCTATGCCCACCCGCTCGCTTCCCACGGGCGCCGTCCCCGGTCGGTTCGTCCCCGGTCGCTCCGATCCCGGTCGGTCCGATCCCGGCAGGTTCGTTTCCGCCCGCTCGCTCACTGCCACTCCTCGGGACGCTCGACCTGCTCAAGGCGGAGCACCGCGCCCGTCCGGCTGTAGCGCCGCATCAGCGGCAGCGGCGGGTAGTACGCGTGCACGGAGATCGCGTGCTCGGCCGTCGACTCGTTGCGGACCTCGTGCACATGGTGCCGTCCGAAGGCCCGCCCCTCGCCCGCCGACAACCGCCGCTCACGGTCGACGCCCTCCGCCAGCTCCAGGGTCTTCCACCCCTCGGTGGGCAGCCGGGCCGCCAGTGAGTCCTCCCGCAGCGAGCCCGACGCCGTGGCGAAGGCGCCGTGCGAGCCGCCGTGATCGTGCCAGCCGGTGCCCGTGCCGGGCGGCCAGCCGATCAGCCATGCCTCGCTGCCCCCGGGGCCCGTGAGCCGGACCCAGGTCCGGCCCTGCGGATCGAGGGGGAGGGAGTCGATCAGCGCGCCGTCCGCCACGGTCCTGCGGACGAAGTCCAGCAGCTCGGCGGGGGACGGTCCGGAGACCGGGGGCGGGGCGGCGGGACCCGCGCCGGCCGCCGGGGCAGCCGCGGGCGCGGAGGTACGTACGGGAACAGACATGGTGACCGTCCTGAGAAGTTCGCGAGGGTGCGCCCGCGACGCGCACGGCGCGGCGGGCACAGGGAGAAGAAGGGCGAATCAGCAGGACGGGCGACAGACGCAGCCCGCGTAGCGGAGGAGGTCCATATGGACCCTCCGCCACAGGCGTACATCGGTGTCGGTCACGATCCGGAGTACACCACGCGAGCCCGCGACGGTCAATTGATGTTCGCAGTGCGGTCGCGCGTCGGCCGGGCCTCCTCCCGTCCGGCCGCGTCCTCCGGCTGCTCCAGGGGCGTCTGCGCGGTCGCGGCCCCGCCGCGCGCCGCGTCCGCCGCCGCGTAGAGATCGGCGGGGCGCACTCCGCCGAAAGCCGCCACCAGATGTCCGTCCGGGCGCACCAGCAGCACGTTGTGCGCGGAAGCCCCCGGATACGCCTCGGCGACCAGCAGCTCCGCCCGTACCGGCAGGGCCGTCACCGCCGCGGCCAGCCGTGGCATCACCCCCGCCGTCAGCCAGTGCCGCCGGTCCCACACGCCGGTGCCCGGCGCGATCAGCACCACCAGCAGCCGTCCTTGCCCGAGCCGGTCCCCGAGCCGTACGGTCGCGCCGTCGGGCGCCGTCACCCGTACGTTCACGACCGGTGTGCCGGGGGGCGTGCCCACCTCTGTCCACGCCTCGGCGCGCGGGGGCGCGAGGGGGGAGTGCGGATAGGAGGGTGGTGCTCCCAGTGGTCCCTGCCCCAGATGCCCGTCGGAGAGCAGCGTGTCGTGCCCGCGAGCGGCTCCCGGCATGTACGTGCGCAGCCCGCCCCGGCCCCGCAGTATCGGCAACGACTGGTCCGCCGCCCGCAGCCGGGCCGCGACCGCGGTGCGCCGCTCGGCCTGATAGCTGTCGAGCAGCGTCTCCGACGCTCCGTGGTGCCAGTCCTCGGCCAGTTTCCAGGCCAGATTGCCGACGTCCCGCAGTCCTTCGTCCAGCCCCTGGGTGCCCACCGCGCCGAGCAGATGGGCGGCGTCCCCGGCCAGGAACGCCCGGCCCGCGCGCCAGCGCCTGGCGAGCCGGTGGTGCAGCGTGTAGACACCGGTGTCGAGCAGTTCGTACGGCGGAGTTTCCCCGCACCAGCCGGCCAGGGTGTCCCGCAGACGCGCCACCAGCGCGTCGGGTGTCACCAACTCGCCACGTGAGGGCAGCAGCCAGTCCAGCCGCCACAGGCCGTCCGCGAGCGGTCGCGCGGAGATCTCCTCGCCGCCCCCGCGCCAGGGCGGCTGCCGGTGCAGCAACGCCTCGCCCGGCCAGGGCAGATCGGTGCGGAGCGCGGCGACGGCGTGCCGCTCCACCGCCGTACGCCCCGGGAAGCGGATGCCGAGCAGCTTGCGGACGGTGGACCTCGCACCGTCGCAGCCGACCAGATGGGTCCCCTGCCAACCGGCCGCCCCGGCCCCACGGGTGTGTGCGGTGACCGAGCGGCCGTTCTGCTCCAGCGAGTCGAGCCGGCTTCCGGTGACCAGCCGCACCAGATCCTGTCCGGCGATGGCCTCGCGCAGCCCGCGCGACAGGGCGTGCTGCGGGATGTGCAGGGGCGACGGGGCGCTTTCGTCCTCGCCGAGAGGCAGTTCACGCATCAGCTGCTTGCGGCGCATCAGACGCCAGCCGGTCCAGTGGGTGCCTTCGTCGGCGAGGGTGGTGCAGCCGAGCCGGGCCACCAGGGCGGCGGTGTCGGGCCGCAGTATGGCCGTACGGGCCGGGCGGGGCTCGTCCGTACCGTCCCCCTCGTCCAGTACGACGGAGGGAACGTCCTGTGCGGCGAGGGCCAGCGCCAGCGCGAGGCCGACGGGGCCCGCGCCGACGACGATCACCGGGTCCACGGCACGACCCCTCCGGCCCGTGCGGTCATACGGTCAAGGGCCCTGGGAGCCCGGTGCGTGATCACAGAACGTATGCAACCGACTGGGGGTGCTCGCGTCAAGCGCTGCTCAGCGCGGCGCGTACACCCCCAGTCCCGTCCGCCTCAGACGTCGCTGGCGTTCGCCGGGGCGCCCGGCGCGTTGGCCAGATCCGCGTCATCGGCACCGAGCACAGCGCCCGTGCTCTTCTTGCCGCCGCGCAGCCGCTTCTCCAGCCACCCGGCGAAACTGGTGAGCGCGAAGTTCAGGGCGATGTAGATCAGCGCGATGACCACCAGGGTCGCGATCGTGTTCGCGCCGTAGTTGGCGGGGATCGTGTCCTTCTGCGAGAGCAGATCGGCGAATCCGAGGATCGCACCACCGAGGGCGGTGTCCTTGACGATCACGACCAGCTGGCTGACCAGGGCCGGCAGCATCGCCGTGACCGCCTGCGGCAGCAGGACGTACCCCATGGTCTGGCCCTTGCGCATGCCGATCGCCTTCGCGGCGTCGGTCTGGCCCCTCGGCAGCGTGAGGATCCCGGCGCGTACGACCTCGGCGATGACCGACGCGTTGTAGAGCACCAGGCCCGTCACCACCGCGTAGAGCGGACGCAGATCGGACGAGACATTGCTGAACTGCACGTACAGCTGAGCCGCGAAGATCATCATCAGCAGCACCGGGATGGATCGGAAGAACTCCACCAGCACGCCGACCGGTACCCGTACCCAGGCGTGGTCGGAGAGCCTGCCGATACCGAGCAGAGCACCGAGGGGCAGGGCGATCACGATGGCGAGAACGGCCGCCTTGAGCGTCTCGCCGAGGCCCGGCAGCAGATAGGTGGTCCACACCTTGGAGTCCTTGACGAAGGGACTCCACTTCTCGGCCGCCAGCTGGTTCTTGTCGGCCATGACCGACAGGATCCACCAGGCCGCCAGTACGAACAGGACCAGGAACACGACCGTATAGATCACATTGCGCTGCTTGGCGCGTTTCCCGGGGGCGTCGTACAGAACGGACGTCGCAC
Organism: Streptomyces sp. NPDC012835; assembly: GCF_042900885.1. NCBI lineage: Bacteria > Bacillati > Actinomycetota > Actinomycetes > Kitasatosporales > Streptomycetaceae > Streptomyces > Streptomyces sp. NPDC012835. The sequence goes on along the minus strand of NZ_JBIBBW010000001.1, from coordinate 1,790,483 downwards.
TCATCGCTTCACCGCCACTCGCTTGCTGACCCAGCCCAGCAGCAGACCGGTGGGGAGGGTGAGAACGATGAATCCGAAGGCGAAGACCGCGAAGACCGCGAAGAGCGCGCTGGATTCGTTCTCGACCATGGTCTTCATCAACGCCGCCGCCTCCGCGACACCGATGGCCGCGGCCACCGTGGTGTTCTTGGTCAGCGCGATCAGTACGTTGGCGAGCGGTGCCACCACGGAACGGAACGCCTGCGGAAGAATGATCAGCGTCAGTACCTGACGGAAGCTCAGCCCGAGGGCGCGCGCCGCCTCCGCCTGGCCCACCGGCACGGTGTTGATACCGGAGCGGATCGACTCGCAGACGAAGGTGCTCGTGTAGGCGACCAGGCCCAGAACCGCGAGCCGGAATCCGGTGGACGTGAAGTCCCCGCCGCCGAGGGTGATCTGAAGTGTCTGGTTGAGCCCCAGCGAACAGCCGACCAGCACCAGGGTCAGCGGGGTATTACGGACCGTATTGACGTACCCGGTACCGAAGGTACGCAGAAGGGGTACGGGACTGACCCGCATCCCGGCGAGCAGGGTTCCCCATATGAGGGAGCCGGCTGCGGAGTAGAGGGTGAGCTGAACCGTCACCCAGAAGGCGCCGAGCAGGTCATACTGCCCGGAATCAAGAAAGTCGAACACGATGCCCCGCGCTCTCCCCTGGTTGGCTGGTCGGTACGCGCCGCCGGACCGGCCGACGGCGCGTCACTGCTTGTCTCAGTCGGCGATCTGCGGGGCGGGCTCGTTCTTGTAGTCGGCCGGGCCGAAGTTGGCCTTCACGGCCTTGTCCCAGGAGCCGTCCGACACCATCTTCTTGAGGGCGTCGTTGACCTTGGTCTTCAGCTCGGTGTCGCCCTTCTTGAGGCCGATGCCGTAGGGCTCGTCGCTGAGCTTGAGACCGACCAGCTTGAACTTGCCCTGCAGTTCCTTCTGCGCGGCGTAGCCGGCGAGAATGGAGTCGTCCGTGGTCAGGGCGTCCACGGCCTTGTTCTCCAGACCGGTCAGGCACTCGGAGTAGCCACCGACCGACAGGAGGTCGGCCTTCGGCGCGAGCTTGTCCTTGATGTTCTGCGCCGAGGTCGACCCCGCGACCGAACAGAGCTTCTTGGAGTTCAGGTCCTCGGCCTTGGTGATCGACTTGTCGCCCGCGCGGACCAGCAGGTCCTGGTGGGCGAGGAGGTACGGGCCGGCGAAGTCGACCTTCTTCTTGCGCTCGTCGTTGATCGTGTAGCTGGCGGCGATGAACTTGACGTCACCATTGGCGATCAGGTTCTCGCGGTCGGCGCTGGGGGCCTTTTTCCAGACGATGTCCTTGGCGTCGTAGCCGAGTTCCTTGGCCACGTACGTCGCGACGTCCACGTCGAAGCCGGCGTAGCTGCCGTCCGGCTTCTGGAGGCCGATACCGGGCTGGTCGAACTTGATACCGATGGTGATCTTGCCGCCACCACTGCCGCTGCTGTCGTCGCTGCTGTCGCCGCCGCAGGCGGTGGCGGTCAGGGCGATGACCAGGGCGGTGGCGGCCGCCGCGCTTGCCTTCTGAAGCTTCATGGGTGAACTTCCCTCGGTGAGACGTGAACGGAAAGGTTCTGCCGAACTCGGTAGAGCCGTTGCAAGAGCTGCGAAACAGCCGTGAGCGGAGCCCCGACCGCTGATGAGACGCCCGACGGCGCGGATACCGGCGGTACGGATACGGCCGTGCGGGAATCAGTGGGTGAGGACCGGCGGTCGGGGTCCGTGACGCGAAGTCAGCGGAGTCGGTGGATCAGTGGTGCAGGATCTTCGACAGGAAGTCCTTGGCGCGGTCGCTGCGCGGATTGCTGAAGAACTCGTCGGGTGACGCCTCTTCGACGATCCGGCCGTCCGCCATGAAGACCACCCGGTTCGCGGCGGAGCGGGCGAAGCCCATCTCGTGGGTGACGACGACCATCGTCATTCCGTCGCGCGCCAGTTGCTGCATGACTTCGAGCACTTCATTGATCATCTCGGGGTCGAGCGCCGAGGTCGGCTCGTCGAAGAGCATGACCTTGGGGTCCATCGCCAGCGCCCGCGCGATGGCGACGCGCTGCTGCTGACCACCCGAGAGCTGCGCCGGGTACTTGTCGGCCTGCGTGCCGACGCCCACCCGGTCGAGCAGCGCCCGCGCCTTCTCCTCGGCCGCCTTCTTGTCGGCCTTGCGGACCTTCAGCTGGCCCAATGTGACGTTCTCCAGCACGGTTTTGTGTGCGAAGAGATTGAACGACTGGAAGACCATGCCGACATCGGCGCGCAGCCTGGCCAGCTCCCTGCCCTCGTCCGGCAGCGGCTTCCCGTCGATCGTGATGGCGCCCGAATCGATTGTCTCCAGGCGGTTGATGGTGCGGCACAGTGTGGACTTGCCGGACCCGGAGGGCCCGATGACGACCACGACCTCGCCACGGGCGATGGTCAGGTCGATGTCCTGGAGCACATGCAGCGCGCCGAAGTGCTTGTTCACGTTGCTCAGTACGACCAGGTCGCCCGTCGCCGGCCCGGCGCCCTCGGTGTCCTTGGTCGCTGACACTCCGCTCATCGGCTTTTTGCTCCGTCCTCCTCGGTTGGGAGGACCTTAGTCACGCACTGCGATCAGCGTCATTACATCTGAGCTGAAATTGAGCATAACGATCCGGCCGCAACCGGACACTCCGCGTGAAGGGGGCGGCGTGGGGAGTACCGGGTGGGTAACGGAAACCTCGGCGTAACGGGAAGACACTTGACTGGCGCGGCACCATCGGCGTGGATGCCAGGTACGTACTTACTCGAGTACGTGCCGAAGCACGTACTCGTTCATGACCACGACCGCGGATGTTCATGAACCGCGACCGTGAAGAAGGGGGCCCGTGAGACTGCTGCTCGTGGAGGACGACAACCATGTCGCCGCCGCCCTGTCGGCCGTGCTCGCCAAGCATGGATTCCAGGTGACCCATGCCCGCAACGGTGAGGAGGCGCTCCAGGCGCTGCTCCCCGCCGCCAACGTCGGCAGGTCACCGTTCGGAGTGGTGCTGCTCGACCTCGGCCTGCCCGACCAGGACGGCTACCAGGTCTGCGGCAAGATCCGGAAGATCACCGCGACCCCGGTGATCATGGTGACGGCGCGCGCCGATGTCCGGTCCCGCATCCACGGCCTCAATCTGGGCGCCGACGACTATGTCGTCAAGCCCTACGACACCGGTGAACTGCTCGCCCGGATCCACGCCGTCAGCCGGCGCACGACCAGTGGGGACGAGCCGGGACCCGGGCCGGAGAGCGCCCAGCGCCTGGGCCGGCTCACCCTCGAACTGCCCACCAGACGCGTCAGCGTCGACGGCGAGGCGGTCCAGCTGACCCGCAAGGAGTTCGACCTGCTGGCGCTGCTCGCCCAGCGCCCCGGCGTGGTCTTCGGCCGGGAGCAGATCATCAGCGAGGTGTGGCGCACCAGTTGGGAAGGCACCGGCCGCACGCTCGAAGTCCATGTCGCCTCGCTGCGCGGCAAACTCGGCATGCCCGCGTTGATCGAGACCGTACGGGGAGTCGGCTACCGGCTTGTCGTCCCGGCCGCGCGCCCGGGGCCGTAGCCGCCCGTGAGCAGCCGCCTTTTCCCCCTGCTGATCGTTCTCATGGCGGGCGTACTCCTCGCGCTGGGGTTCCCGCTCGCCGTGCGGCTCGCCGCCGCGGAGCAGCAGAAGGTCGTCGTGGACCGGATCGACGACACGGCGCGTGTCGCCGCGCTCGCCCAGTTCGTCACCGAGGGCGCCTCGGGCACGGAGGAACGCCGTGAGCTGCTGGCGGAGGAACTCGACCGCTACTACGACGTCTACGGCATCCGGGTCGGCGTCTTCTACCGGGACGACGACGCCATGGCCAGCGCGCCGGAGAACTGGCGGGTGCCGGTGGACGGCCAGGGGCGCAAGTCCTTCCGGGAGGCCCTGCTGGGCCGGCGCAGCGGCGACCCCGAGCAGGTCTGGCCCTGGCAGACCGGCCGGCTCATCGTCGACTCGCCGGTGGTACGGGACGGAGACGTCGTCGCCGTCGTGGTGACCGACTCGCCGACCGATCAGATGCGGTCACGGATCATCCGGGGCTGGCTGTACATCGCCGCGGGCGAGGCGCTCGCCATGCTGGTCGCCGTGGGACTCGCCGTCCGGCTGACCGGCTGGGTGCTGCGTCCCGTACGGGTGCTGGACGCGGCCACCCACGACATCGCCACCGGCCGGATGAACTCCCGGGTCGCCGCGGCCGGCGGCCCACCCGAACTGCGCCGGCTGGCCGACTCGTTCAACGAGATGGCCGACAACGTCGAGGACGTGCTGGAACAGCAGCGCGCCTTTGTCGCGGACGCCTCCCATCAACTGCGCAATCCGCTGGCCGCGCTGCTGCTGCGCATCGAACTCCTCGGCCTCGAACTGCCGGACGGCAACGAGGAGATCGCCGCGGTACGGACCGAGGGCAAGCGGCTCGCCCAGGTCCTGGACGACCTGCTGGGGCTGGCGCTGGCCGAGCACAGCGCCGCTGATCTGCGGCTCACCGACATCGGCGAGGTGGCGGCCGAGCGGGTCGCCGCCTGGCGGGCCCTGGCCGAGGAGAAGGGGGTCGGGCTGACCGAGCACCGCGCGGCGGTCACCGCCTGGGTGGACCCCATCGCATTCTCCAGCGCGCTGGACGCCGTGATGGACAACGCCCTGAAGTTCACTCCGGCGGGCGCGGAGGTCACCGTCACCGTCGCGGCCGAGGGCGCGACCTCGAAGATCGTCGTCAGCGACGGCGGCCCGGGGCTCACGGACGACGAGATCGAGCGGATCGGGGACCGCTTCTGGCGCAGCGGTCGCCACCAGAACATCAAGGGCTCCGGACTCGGCCTGTCCATCACCAGGGCGCTGCTCACGGCGGGCGGCGGCTCCATCTCGTACGCCCACGGGGAACCGCGCGGTCTGCGGGTGACGCTCAGGGTGCCGCGCTCGGCGCCGTCACCGTGAGCCGCGGCCGGACACCGGCCGTGCTCGGGTGCGGCGGCGGCCCGCTCGCCCACTCATCGGAATCGGACCGTCAGGGCTTGACCGACCGGTAGTACCGCTGGGCGCCCTCGTGCAGGGGGAGCGGGTCCGTGTAGATCGCGGTCCGCAGGTCCACCAACTGCGCGGGATGCACCTCCTTGCCTATCCGGTCCCGGCTCTTGATCACGGTACGGGTGAAGCCCTTCACCAGCTCGGTGGAGACCCGGTCCGTGGTGACCAGGAGGTTGGCCACCGCGACGGTCGGCACCGCCTTGTTCCCCTGGGCCTCGCCGTAGGCGTCCGCGGGCATCGCGGCCGATCGGTAGTAGCGGGCGGCCGCCCCGCCCGAGGCGTGCAACTGCGTGATCAGGGAGGGCGTCAGCGGGACCAGGTCGATGGCGAAACGCTTGGACAGCTTCTGGATGGTGCTGGTCGGCAGCCCGCCCGACCAGAAGAAGGCGTCCAGCTCGCCCCGTTCGAGCTGGCCCGGCATGGTGTCTATACCGGAGGAGACCGGCGTGATCCCGCTCTTCGGGTCGAGCCCCGCGGCCGTCAGGATCCGGTCGGCTATCAGCCGGACCCCCGACTTCTCCTGTCCCACGCCCACGCGCCGGCCCGCCAGGTCGGCGACGGAGCCGATCTTCTTGTCCTTGGCGGCCACCAGCTGCACATAGTCGTCGTACAGCCGCGCACAGCCGCTCAGCCGGTCCGCGCCCGGTCTGCCGTCCATCCGGTACTTGGCCACGGCGTCGGCGGTGGCGATGGTGAACTGGGCGTCGCCGGAGGCCACGCGCGCGATGTTCTCCTGCGAGCCCTCGCTGCTCCGCAGCGCGACCGACACCTCGGGCAGATCGCGGGCGAGATCCTCCTTCAGCAGCTTTCCGTACCGCTCGTAGACCCCGCTGTTCACCCCGGTGCTGAAGACGACCGAGCCTCTCGGCGCCGCCTGCCCGATCGGCAGCAGCCACCACAGCAGCAGCCCGAGCACCACCAGGAACACGGCGATGCCCTGGAGAGCGCGGACCCTGCCGGGCCGGACCGGGAAAGTGACCATGCGCCGATCCTGTCAGGTCACTCCCCGTGATGACCAGGGCTTGGCTTGAGGTCGCCACCGGCTCCCGGGGAATCCCCGGACGGCGCTCGCGCGGGACCCCGTACCCTGGTGGGCGAGATGAGCGCGAAGACTTACGAGGTGCGCACCTACGGGTGCCAGATGAATGTCCACGACTCCGAGCGGCTGTCGGGCCTGCTGGAGGGAGCCGGATACGTCCGCGCGCCCGAAAGCGCCGACGGGGACGCCGATGTCGTCGTCTTCAACACCTGTGCGGTGCGGGAGAACGCCGACAACAAGCTGTACGGCAACCTCGGCCGGCTGGCCCCGATGAAGACCAAGCGGCCCGGTATGCAGATCGCCGTCGGCGGCTGCCTGGCGCAGAAGGACCGCGACACCATCGTGCGGCGCGCGCCCTGGGTCGATGTCGTCTTCGGCACCCACAACATCGGCAAGCTGCCGGTTCTCCTGGAGCGCGCCCGGGTCCAGGAGGAGGCGCAGATCGAGATCGCGGAGTCCTTGGAGGCGTTCCCCTCGACGCTGCCGACCCGCCGCGAGTCCGCCTACGCCGCGTGGGTCTCCATCTCCGTCGGCTGCAACAACACCTGCACCTTCTGCATCGTCCCCGCGCTGCGCGGCAAGGAGAAGGACCGCCGTCCCGGCGACATCCTGGCCGAGATCGAGGCGCTGGTCGCCGAAGGCGTCTCCGAGATCACGCTGCTCGGCCAGAACGTCAACGCGTACGGCTCCGACATGGGCGACCGCGAGGCGTTCTCCAAGCTGCTGCGAGCCTGCGGGGCGATCGAGGGGCTGGAGCGCGTCCGCTTCACCTCACCGCATCCGCGCGACTTCACGGACGACGTGATCGCGGCGATGGCCGAGACGCCGAACGTGATGCCCCAGCTCCATATGCCGCTCCAGTCGGGATCGGACCCGATCCTGAAGGCGATGCGCCGCTCGTACCGGCAGGACCGTTACCTCGGCATCATCGACAAGGTGCGCGCCGCGATCCCGCACGCGGCCATCTCCACCGACATCATCGTGGGCTTCCCCGGCGAGACCGAGGAGGACTTCGAGCAGACGATGAAGGTCGTGCGCGAGGCGCGCTTCGCGCAGGCGTTCACCTTCCAGTACTCCAAGCGCCCCGGCACCCCGGCCGCCGACATGGACGGCCAGATCCCCAAGGAGATCGTCCAGGAGCGCTACATGCGGCTGTCCGCCCTCCAGGAGGAGATCTCCTGGGAGGAGAACAAGAAGCAGGTCGGCCGGACGATCGAGGTCATGGTCGCCGAGGGCGAGGGCCGCAAGGACGGAGCCACCCACCGGCTGTCCGGCCGTGCCCCCGACAACCGCCTCGTGCACTTCACCAAGCCGGACGAGGAGGTGCGGCCCGGCGATGTGGTGACCGTGGAGGTCACCTACGCCGCCCCGCACCACCTGCTCGCCGAGGGACCGGCCCCGGCGGTGCGCCGGACCCGCGCCGGCGACGCCTGGGAGCGGCGTAACGCCACGACCGCCGCGAAGCCGGCCGGTGTGCTGCTGGGGCTGCCGACCGTGGGCGTCCCGGCCCCGCTGCCGGCGGTCACAGGGGGTTGCGCGGTCGAGTGACGGCGAAGAGGTGGGGGCTGATCGTCGAGCAGAACCTGGGCTTCGGCAGTCAGAAACGGGTGTGGGCGCCCCACGTCCTGGACCATGTGGACGGGACCAGGGAAGAAGCGATGGCCGAGTTGCTCGGCCGTGCCAGGCGCTTCTCGCCCATGCATCCGGCCAATCCCAAACGCACCAGGCTCTACGCGGACGGGGACGGCTGTCTGCTCGTCGTCGAGGGGGTGTGGCAGGAGTTCCACTGCCGGTTCACCGTGGCCGAGCTGCTGTACGACAGCGACCCGCCGCCCCCGGCGCCCGCCCCGCCGGCCGAACCGGCCCGGTCGGAGCCGGCCCCGCCCCCGCCCGCGCCTTCTCCGCCGCCGCCGGAACCGCCCCGCCCCTGGGACGCGGACGTACCGGAGGTGCCGACCTGGCTCGGCCGCGACGACCTGCCGGGCAGTCGATGACCGGAGCCACGCGGACACCGGCCGGCCGCCGCGCCGTTTAGGCTGCCGATCATGCTCGTATCCGCCGCCGTGTGCCCCAGTCCGCCCCTGCTCGTGCCCGCGCTCGCCGCCGGTGCCGCCCCCGAACTCGACTCCGTGCGCGCGGCGTGCGTGCGGGCGCTCGGGGCGCTGGCCGCGGCCCGCCCCGACCGGCTGGTCGTCGTCGGCCCCGCGGCCGAGGCGGGTCTCGGGATCCACCCGCAGGGCGCCGTCGGCTCGTTCCGGGATTTCGGCGTGGACGTCGACACCGTCCTCGGCGGAGTCCGCGACGGGGCAGGACCTGGGCCCGGGACCGCGCGCGAGCTCCCCGCCTCGCTCGCTGTCGCCGCCTGGCTGCTGGAGCACGCCCGCTGGAGAGCCGCCCCGGTGTCGGGGCTGGGCGTGGCGGAGTCGCTCGCACCCGAGGACTGTGCCCGGGCCGGGAGGGAACTCGCGACGGAAGCCGACCGGGTGGCCCTGCTCGTGATGGGGGACGGCAGCGCCTGCCGTTCGGTCAAGGCGCCGGGGTATCTCGATGAGCGGGCGCCCGCTTTCGACGCCGCAGCGGCACAGGCCCTCGCCGCGGTGGATGTCGCCGGACTGCTGGCCCTGGAGACGGAGCCGGCCCGCGCGCTCAAGGCGGCGGGCCGGGCGCCCTGGCAGGTGCTCGCGGGCGCCGCACAGGGCGGGGACCTGGCGGGCGAACTGCTCTACGAGGGAGCGCCCTACGGCGTCGGGTACTTCGTGGCCCTCTGGTCCTAGGGCCGCCACTCCGTGGCCGTCCGGCCCGGGGCCGTGCCGAACTCCGGGGTCCGGCGCGGACGCGTCCCCCGCCCCGGCGGCGGGACACGTCCGGTGTGGGGTGGATCAGGAGGCGGCCGGCGGCGGGGGAGTCCCCTCGTCCTTGTGGGCGAGCTTGCCCAAGGCGTCCTTCGCCTTGTCCGCGCCGGTCCCGATCTTGTCGCTGTACTTGCCCTTGGTCTTCTCGTCGACCGTACGGGCGGCCTTGTCCAGCCCCTGTTCGATCTTGTCCCCGTGCTGCTGCGCGAGGTCCGAGACCTTGTCCCGAGCCGGACCGATCTTGGCCTTCAGTGAATCCAGGAAGCCCATGGGCCACCTTCCCTCGGAGGAAACAACAGCCTATGTACCTCACAGATTACTCGCGACGCCGACATCGCGCGCCGTGCGCCGTGTGCGCCGGAGCGCGACCATCGGCGTACGTATCGGCGCGCGGTGGCGCGCCGTCCGTTCGGGCAGGAGCCCGCGCGTTCGCGGGACGCGGGTTTGCGAGACTGGGGCAGTGAGAAGCGCAGCTACCGCACCGCGGGTCATCGCCGTCGTCGGTCCCACCGCGGCCGGCAAGTCAGATCTCGGCGTCCACCTCGCCCGGCAACTCGGCGGTGAGGTCGTCAATGCCGACTCCATGCAGCTCTACCGGGGGATGGACATCGGCACGGCCAAGTTGACGGCCGAGGAGCGTGCCGGGGTCCCGCACCACCTCCTCGACATCTGGGACGTCACCGAGGCCGCCAGCGTCGCGGAGTACCAGAAGCGGGCACGGGCGGAGATCGACCGGCTGCTCGCGGCGGGCCGCACCCCCGTGCTGGTGGGAGGCTCCGGGCTGTACGTACGCGGCGCCATCGACGCGCTCGACTTCCCCGGCACCGACCCCGAGGTCCGGGCGCGGCTGGAGGCGGAGCTGACCCTGCGCGGCTCCGGCGCCCTGCACGCGCGGCTGGCCGCCGCCGACCCGCAGGCGGGCCGGGCGATCCTGCCCAGCAACGGCCGCCGGATCGTCCGGGCGCTGGAGGTGATCGAGATCACCGGCAAGCCCTTCACCGCCAATCTGCCCGGCCACGACTCGGTGTACGACACCGTGCAGATCGGCGTCGACGTCGCCCGCCCGGAGCTGGACGAGCGGATCGCGCGGCGCGTCGACCGGATGTGGGACGAAGGGCTCGTCGACGAAGTGCGCGCTCTGGAGACCCGGGGACTGCGCGAGGGCCGCACCGCCTCGCGTGCCCTCGGCTACCAACAGGTGCTCGCGGCGCTCGCGGGTGAATGCACCGACGAGGAGGCGCGCTTCGAGACCGTACGCGCCACCAAACGCTTCGCGCGCCGTCAGGATTCCTGGTTCCGCCGCGACTCACGCGTGCACTGGCTGAGTGGCGGAACCGAGCAGCGGTGGGAACTCCCCGACCGGGCGCTGGCGTTGGTCGAACGAGCGGTTACAGCCTGATCACGTGATGGCATCGGGACGCTCAGGTCGCACGTGCGGTACTCCGGGGCGTGCCATCATCGAGCATCGGTCGACCATCGGGCATCGATCGACCACTGGAGTCCGACCTGGGAGGGCGCGTGGCGATGGAGGCCGGCCCTCGCGACAGAGAACCCACGGCACCGAGAGCGGCGGACGACGCTCCGGGACTGAGCCCTGACGGGCCGGAAGAAGAGACCGTGACCCCCGAGGTCGAGGTCGAACTCCGCCCTCAGCGGCGGCTGCGGATCTGGCAGCTCGCCCCGATCGTGGCGCTCGCCGCCATCGGATCACTGATGTTCGCCTTCCCCCTCGCCTTCGGCACCGGGGACGGCGGGGCGGTCGTCGCCATGCTGGGGCTGCTGATCAGCTGCTGTGCGGCCGGCTGGGGCATGATGGCCGCCCGCCGCGTCGGCCACACCTGGCCGGGGCTGCCGCCCCGCTCCTCCGGCGAGCGTCCCGACTGGCGCGTCATCGCGCTGTACGTGACGATGGCCGCCGCCCTGGTGGCCCTCGCCGTCTGGCGCGTCGCCCGGCTGCGCTGACATCCACCGGACCGCGGCAGCGGGCGGCGCCCGGGGTCCGTGCCCGTGCCCGTGCGACCGTTCCCTCTGGGACGGCCGGGACCGATGCGACAGACGCCGAGGGCTGCGTCGATCTGGTTCGCCCCCAAACAGCCGTCGCCCTGAGCTTCGCTCGAATGGGTGATCCGTTTCACGCCGGGCGGGAGCGGGACTGCTCCACGTGGTGGGCTCGATAGCATCAAGCACCGGCCCGGAGGGCGCTCCCGCTCATCCACCGCCGGTCGATGCTGCCGGAGGCGCCCCATGAGTGCAGAGGCCACCACCCCTGGTGCCCACAGCCGCAGACGCGGCCTTCCCAGGATCGACCTCCGCAGACTCGGCAGGGCGGCGCTTCTCGGCCCCGCCTCCCGGGACCGGCTGCCCGACGCCATGGGCCATGTCGCCGACGCCCATCGCGCGCACCACCCGGACGCCGATCTCGCCGTACTGCGCCGGGCGTACGTGCTCGCCGAAGCCTCCCACCGGGGGCAGTTCCGCAAGAGCGGCGAGCCGTACATCACGCATCCGCTGGCCGTGACGCTGATCCTCGCCGAACTGGGCGCCGAGACAACGACCCTGACGGCCTCGCTCCTCCACGACACCGTCGAGGACACCGAGGTGACGCTCGACCAGGTCCGGGCGGAGTTCGGCGACGAGGTCTGCTATCTCGTCGACGGCGTGACCAAACTGGAGAAGGTCGACTACGGGGCCGCGGCCGAACCCGAGACCTTCCGCAAGATGCTCGTCGCCACCGGCAACGACGTCCGGGTGATGTCGATCAAGCTCGCGGACCGGCTGCACAACATGCGCACCCTCGGCGTGATGCGTCCCGAGAAACAGGCCCGTATCGCCAAGGTCACCCACGACGTCCTCATCCCGCTGGCCGAACGCCTCGGCGTCCAGGCGCTCAAGACGGAGCTGGAGGACCTGGTGTTCGCGATCCTCCATCCCGAGGAGTACGCGCACACCCGCGCCCTGATCGCGGACAACGCCACCGCCGGGGACGCGCTCGCCGCCATCTCCGAGGACGTCAGGCGCGTGCTGCGCGACGCGGGCATCGCGGCGGAGGTCCTGGTGCGGCCCCGGCACTTCGTCTCCGTACACCGGTCGGAACTCAAACGCGGCGAGCTGCGCGGCACGGACTTCGGCAGGCTGCTGGTGCTGGTGGGGGAGGACGCCGACTGTTACGCGGTCCTCGGCGAGCTGCACACCTGCTTCACCCCGGTGATCTCGGAGTTCAAGGACTTCGTCGCCGCGCCCAAGTTCAACCTGTACCAGTCGCTGCACACCGCCGTGGCGGGCCCGGACGGCGCGGTCGCCGAAGTCCTCATCCGCACCCACCGGATGCACAAGGTCGCCGAGGCCGGCGTCGTCGCGCTCGGCAATCCGTACACCGCCGCGGACAGCGGCACGGGCCCGGACGGTACGGATCCGCGGACCGCCGCTGAACCGGCGGACGGCGAGCGCGCCGACCCCACCCGGCCCGGCTGGCTCTCCCGGCTGCTGGAGTGGCAGCAGGCCGCCACCGACCCGGACACCTTCTGGACGACGCTCCGCGCCGACCTGGCCCAGGACGCGGAGATCACCGTCTTCCGCGCCGAGGGCGGCATGCTGGGGCTGCCGCCCGGCGCGACCTGCGTGGACGCCGCGTACGCCCAGCACGGCGAGGGCGCCCACGGCTGTCTCGGCGCGCGCGTCAACGGCCGCCTGGCGCCGCTGAGCACCGTCCTGCGGGACGGCGACACGGTCCAGCTGCTGCTGGACCGCGACGCCGCCTCGGGACCCGCGCCCGAGTGGCTCGACCACGCCCACACCCCCGCCGCGCGGATCGCGATCACCGGCTGGCTCGCGGCGCACCCCCGGACCGAGGGGCCGCCCGCCGCCGTGCCGCGCGCCCCCCAGCCCGTCAGCTCCGACCGGCGCGATGTCGCGGGAGCCGTGGTGGACCTGCCGGGCGCGACCGTACGGCTGGCCGGCTGCTGCACCCCCGTACCGCCCGACGCGGTCACCGCCTTCTCGGTGCGCGGCGGTGTGGTGACCGTCCACCGGCGCGAGTGCCGCGCGGTCGAGCGGATGCGCGCCCTCGACCGGACGCCGGTCGCGGTGAGCTGGCACGACGCACCGGAGTACCGGGTCACGCTGTACGCCGAGTCCTTCGGCCGGCCCCGACTGCTCGCCGACCTCACCGAGGCCATCGCGACGGCGGGCGCCGCGATCGTCGCGGCCAACGTCGAGCCGCCGAGCGAGCAGCGCGTACGCCACACCTACACGCTCGAACTCCCCGACGCCGCCGGCCTGCCCGCTCTGATCCGGGCGATGCGCGACGTACCGGGCGTGTATGACGTGAGCCGCGCCCAGAAGCCCGCCACGACCTGAACGCCCGCCCCTCCCGGGTCCCTTCCGGAGGGGCGGCCGCGGCACGCGTCAACCTGGCGCATCGCGCCATCCGGCGGCCCGCTCCCACCTGACCTGCCCCTTTCGGGTGTGCGCGGCGCGCGCCGTCGCCGCGCGCCCGGCGGGCGCTGGTAGCGATGGCGCATGCCGCTCACCTCCCGCCGACTGCGCGCCGCCCTGCTGGCCGCCGCCTCGGCCACCCTCGTCGCCGCCACCCTGCCCGCGCCCGCACCGCTGGGCATCGGCGATCCGCTCTTCCCCTATCTGGGCAACCCCGGCTACGACGTGCTGACCTACGACCTCGCCTTCACCTACAGCGGTGACAACACCAAGCCGCTGGACGCGGTCACCAAGATCGACGCGCTGGCGACCCGGCCCCTGGACCGCGTCAACCTCGACTTCACCCACGGCACCGTCCGCTCGGTCGAGGTCAACGGCGCCGAGGCGGAGTTCGCCACGGCGGGCGAGGATCTGGTGCTCACGCCGTCCGAACCCGTCGAGCCCGGCACCCGCCTGCGGATCACCGTCAACCACACCAGCGACCCCAACGGCCGGGGCGGCGGCTGGCTGCGCACCTCCGACGGACTGGCCATGGCCAATCAGGCGGACGCCGGCCACCGCGTCTTCCCCGGCAACGATCACCCCGCCGACAAGGCGTACTACACCTTCCGCGTCACCGCCCCCGAAAAGCTCACCGTCGTCGCCAACGGTCTCCCCGCCGGGAAGACCCGGCGCGGCCCGAACACGACCTGGACGTACCGCACCCATCACCCCATGGCCACCGAACTGGCACAGGTCTCCATCGGCACCTCGGCCGTCGTCCACCGCGCGGGGCCGCGCGGACTGCCCGTCCGGGACGTGGTGCCCGAGGCGGACCGCGAAAAGCTGGAGCCCTGGCTCCGCAAGACCCCGGAGCAGCTGCGGTGGATGGAGCGGCAGGTCGGGCCGTACCCCTTCGAGACGTACGGCCTGCTGATCGCGGGCGCCGACACCGGTTTCGAGCTGGAGACCCAGACACTCTCCCTCTTCGAACGCTCCCTGTTCACCCGCCCCGAGTACCCCGAGTGGTACGTCGACTCCGTCATGGTCCACGAGCTGGCCCACCAGTGGTTCGGCGACAGCGTCTCGCCGCACCGCTGGTCCGACCTGTGGCTCAACGAGGGGCACGCCACCTGGTACGAGGCGCGGTACGCGGAGGAGGAGACCCCGAAGCCGACATCGGGACCTGTTCGCAGGTCGCTGGAGGAGCGGATGCGCGCCGCGTACACGCGGTCCGACGGCTGGCGCGCGGCGGGCGGGCCCCCGGCCGCCCCCGAGCCCCCGACGGCGGGCCAGCAGATCAGCCTCTTCCGGCCGGTGGTGTACGACGGCAGCGCCCTGATCCTCTACGCCCTGCGCCAGGAGATCGGCGCCGACGCCTTCCAGCGCGTGGAGCGCCAGTGGGTGAACGGCCACCGGGACGGGACGGCGACGACGGCGGACTTCGTCTCCCTGGCCTCGCGGGTCGCCGGACGCGACCTCGCCGGCTTTTTCACCCCGTGGCTGTACGGCGCGAAGACCCCGCCCATGCCCGGCCACCCGGACTGGCGCAGCGAGGCACCGGCGGCCGGGCGCGGGGCCCGGGAACCACTGCCGAAACCGGAGTGACGGCGGGGCCGAAGCGTGTCACCATCGACGAGTCGGCGACGTGGCCGGGAATCAATCCCGGCCGTCACGCGTTGTGACGGGTGTAACGGACTTCTCTCTTTCGACGTAAGGATCCAATGACCTCCTCTTCTTCCCCTTCCCAGGCCGCGCAGAGCTTCGCGGACCCCCGCACGGACAGCCTTCGGGCCGATGCCCTGATGGAAGAGGACGTCGCCTGGAGCCACGAGATCGACGGAGAGCGGGACGGCGATCAGCTCGACCGCTCCGAGCGCGCCGCCCTGCGCCGGGTGGCCGGTCTCTCCACCGAGCTGGAGGACGTCACCGAGGTCGAGTACCGCCAGCTGCGGCTGGAGCGCGTGGTGCTGGTCGGTGTGTGGACCTCGGGCACGGTGCGGGACGCGGAGAACTCGCTGGCGGAGCTGGCGGCGCTCGCCGAGACCGCCGGTGCCGTGGTGCTGGACGGCGTGGTGCAGCGTCGTGACAAGCCGGACCCGGCCACGTACATCGGCTCGGGCAAGGCGCAGGAGCTGGCGGACCTGGTGCTGGAGAGCGGCGCCGACACGGTCGTCTGCGACGGTGAGCTGAGCCCCGGTCAGCTGATCCACCTGGAAGATGTCGTCAAGGTGAAGGTGGTCGACCGCACGGCCCTGATCCTGGACATCTTCGCCCAGCACGCCAAGTCCCGTGAGGGCAAGGCGCAGGTGGCCCTGGCCCAGATGCAGTACATGCTGCCGAGGCTGCGCGGCTGGGGTCAGTCGCTCTCCCGGCAGATGGGTGGCGGCGGCGGTGGCGGTATGGCCACCCGCGGCCCCGGTGAGACCAAGATCGAGACGGACCGGCGCCGGATCCGCGAGAAGATGGCGAAGATGCGCCGGGAGATCGCGGAGATGAAGACCGGCCGCGAGCTGAAGCGCCAGGAGCGCAGGCGCAACAAGGTGCCCTCCGTCGCGATCGCCGGCTACACCAACGCCGGCAAGTCCTCGCTGCTCAACCGGCTGACCGGCGCGGGTGTCCTGGTGGAGAACGCGCTGTTCGCCACCCTGGACCCGACCGTGCGCCGGGCCGAGACACCGAGCGGCCGTCTCTACACCCTGGCCGACACGGTCGGCTTCGTCCGGCACCTGCCGCACCACCTCGTGGAGGCGTTCCGGTCCACGATGGAGGAGGTCGGCGACTCCGACCTCATCGTCCATGTGGTGGACGGATCGCACCCCGCGCCGGAGGAGCAGCTGGCCGCCGTGCGCGAGGTCATCCGTGACGTGGGCGCGCTGGACGTCCGCGAGATCGTGGTGATCAACAAGGCCGACGCCGCCGACCCGCTGGTGCTCCAGCGGCTGCTGCGGGCCGAGCGGTACGCGATCGCGGTCTCGGCGCGTACGGGACAGGGAATCGCCGAGCTGCTGGCACTGATCGACGAGGAGCTGCCGCGCCCGGAGGTCGAGGTCGAGGTGCTCCTGCCGTACACCCAGGGCGCCCTGGTCTCACGGACACACGCCGAGGGCGAGGTGCTCTCGGAGGAACACACCCCGGAGGGCACGGTGCTCAAGGCGCGGGTCCACGAGGAACTGGCGGCGGCGCTGGCCCCGTACGTACCGGTGGCCGGCTGACCGGACCCGGCTACCGGGACCGGTCCCCTGCGCGGACGGGCCCGCCCCCTCATGACGAGGGGGCGGGCCCGTTCCGGTCAGGCGTGCCGCGCCGCGGCCGGCCGGTGAGGGCGGGGCGCGGCCGCCTCGTCACTGGTCCGCGAACTTTTTGCTGACACCGTTGTAGACGCCCTGCGCCACATCGCCGAGTCGCGGTCCGGCCAGCCAGCCCGCCGTGACCGGGCCGATGGACGTGTTGGACACCAGGGCGGGCTTGCCGTCCCGGCCGGTCGCGACCCAGCCGCCACCGGACGAACCACCGGTCATGGTGCAGCCGATGCGGTACATCGTCGGATCGTCGGCGTTCAACGACAGCCGGCCCGGGGCGTCGTCGCACTGAAAGAGCTTCTGCCCGTCGAACGGCGGTGCCGCCGGATAGCCGGTCGCCCGCAGATCCGTGATCCGCGCGGTGGCCGGAGCGTCGAAATCGACCGGCAGAGCCGAACCGACCGTCTCCTCCAGGGACTTGCGGGTGGAGCCCTTCTCCGGAGTGACGTGGATGACCGCGAAGTCGTACGGTGCGCCCTGACCGCCCGTCGCGGAGCCGTCGGAGATCCACTGCTCGGAGGTCTGCGCCCAGTCCGCCCACCACAAACCCTGGGGGGCGATCTGCTCCTTGGACGCCGTCTCCAGGTCCGCCGTCGACAGCGCCTGGTTGTTGTACGCGGGGACGAAGGCCAGGTTGCGGTACCAGCCCCCGCTCTTGCCCGCGTGTACGCAGTGACCGGCGGTCCACACCATATTGGACTTGCCGGGGTGGGCCGGGTCCTCGACCACCGTCGCCGAGCAGACCATCGAGCCGTCGGGGCCGTCGAAGAACAACTTCCCGGACTGCGGCGCGTTCTCGCCGTACGGCGCGCTCACCGGCTGCGCGGCGACCGGCTCCGGCTCCGGGTCGGTGACTCCCTCGTCGGCCGAGATGTCCTCGGCGCCCACGGGGTTCTCCGGCGGCTGCTCCGCGTCCCGCATCCGGTCCGGGTCCCAGAGGTCCTCGATGATGGGGTTGACGTAGTCCCTGGCCTCGCGCAGCCACGTGTCGCGGTCCCAGTTCTTCCACTCACCACCCCGCCACTTGTCCATGTCGATCCCGTGCTCCTTGAGCCGGTCCTTGAGATCGTCGGGGATGGTGATCGCGTCGGTCGCCGAGACCCCGGGCCGGTCCGCGGCGGTGTCCTCGTCGGCACCGCAGCCTGTCGCCGTGAGCACGAGGGCCGCGGCTATGGAGACACCCGCGAGAACGGGGGAGGTGCCGCGCCGTGCGCTCCCTCCACGGCGTGCGGCGAAGGTCGGGCGAATGGGTCGCATGGCGTAATCCCCCTGGGACTTCGGAACATTTCGGAACAACGAAACCAATGGCGCGTCCGCTCGCGATGGCCGTGGCGGGACGCGGCCACCACTATGCCGGTGCCGAGGGGAACAGCGCGCGGCAGGGCGGCGGTTCCCCGCCCCCGCACGCCTCCCGAGGGGCGTGCCACCGCTCCGCGAGGTCAAGGAGTCAAGGATCTCCCGACGGGCCGTGATCCCCGGCCCGCGCCGTCGTTGGTAGGTGCGGGACGGAGGCGGCACGCCTCCGTCGAACACCGGACGGGCGGGCCCCGTACTGACGGGGGACCGCACTGTGACCACGGGAGGACCGACAGCCGTGACCGTGACCGAACCGCCTCCGGCGGCCCCGACCGTCGCACACGCGGGCCTGCTCCGGCGTCAGTCCCCACGCGAACCGGCCGCCCGCACCTACGCGAGATCGCTCCCCGTCGTCCCTGTACGCGCCCGGGGGCTGACGATCGAGGGCGCCGACGGCCGACGGTATCTGGACTGCCTGTCCGGCGCGGGGACGCTGGCGCTGGGCCACAACCACCCGGTGGTCCTGGAGGCGATCAGGAAGGTGCTGGACTCCGGCGCCCCGCTGCACGCCCTGGACCTCGTGACGCCGGTCGAGGACGCCTTCACCACCGAGCTGTTCGCCACGCTGCCGCCCCGCTTCGCCCGCCACGCCCGCCTGCGGTTCTGCGGGCCCGCCGGCACCGACGCCGTCGAGGCGGCCCTGAAACTCGTCCGTACCGCCACCGGCCGCACCGGACTGCTCTCCTTCACGGGGGCGTGTCACGGGACGACCGGCGGAGCGCTCGCCGCCTCGGGCGGCGGCACGGATTCGGCGACGACCCGGCTGCCCTACCCGTACGACTACCGCTGTCCCTTCGGCACCGGCGGCCAACGCGGCGCCGAACTCGCCGCACGCTGGACCGAGAGCCTGCTGGACGACCCCGAGGGCGGACTGCCCGCCCCGGCGGGGATGATCATCGAACCGGTGCAGGGCGAGGGCGGAGTGATCCCCGCTCCCGACGGCTGGCTGCGCGCAATACGCCGGATCACGGCGGACCGTTCCATTCCGCTCATCGCCGACGAGGTGCAGACAGGCGTGGGACGGACCGGTACCTTGTGGGCTGTGGAGCACAGTGGGATCACCCCTGATGTGATGGTGATGTCCAAGGCGATCGGCGGCTCGCTCCCCCTGGCGGTGATCGTCCACCACGAGGACCTGGACAGCCGGCCCGGCGCCCACGCGGGCGCCTTCCGGGGCAATCAGCTCGCGATGGCGGCCGGCGCGGCCACCCTCGCGTACGTACGGGAGAACCGGCTCGCCGACCGCGCCGCCACGCTCGGCGCCCGCATGCTCGGCCGGCTCAGGTCCCTCGCCGCCGACCACCCCTGTGTCGGAGACGTGCGCGGACGTGGTCTCATGATCGGTGTGGAACTCGTCGCCCCGGCGGCAGGTGACCCTGCCCCGCCGGACCCCGCGCTCGCGGCAGCTGTCCGGCAGGAGTGCCTGAGCCGTGGCCTCATCGTCGAACTCGCCACCCTTCGCCCGGCAGTTGTGCGGCTGCTTCCCCCACTCACCCTCACCGACGAGCAGTCCGACGCCGTCCTCGACCGATTCGCCGACGCGCTGGCCGCCGCCGAGCGCACCGCGCCCCGCCGGGAAGAATCCGGCCCGTCCAACTGACCCCGGACACCTCACAAGAAAGCCCTCTTCGTGAATCCCACACCCTCACCCGATGTGCCCGAGTCCAACGGCCGCTCCACCGCCGAGGCGGCGACGGTGCCACGTCAACCGGCGGGTGGATTCGACCAACATCCCCTTCGCGCAGATGAGTTGGAGAGAGCAGTTCCGTCAGCGGATCACCTCGACCACTCCGACCCGCAGAAAGCGGCCGACGCCGCGGCCGTCGAGAATCTGCTGCGCTGCTGGGTCCGTGAGACCAATCTGCCCCGGCCGCCCGGCACGGTGCTGCGGATTCCCCTCGACCTCAGCGGCACCGCACTGCTCGTCCCCGTCCGCCACTGGTCGGCCACCGGCTGGCACCGCTTCGGCATGCCCTTCCTGGAGAACGCCCCCCGGGACGCCCCGGCCGCGGAAGCCGTCACCGTCGCGGCCCTCCTGGGGCGCGAGTCGGGGCGCTACCAGGGCGCCGATCTGGTGGGCCGGGTCGCCGACTCCCTGGTCCGCACCGCCGACTTCATCGCGGACCGTCGCAGCGCCCCCGCCGCGCCCGAGGACGCGGACCTCTTCCTCACGGCCGAACAGTCCCTGCTTCTCGGCCACCCCCTGCACCCCACGCCCAAGAGCCGGGAAGGGCTCACCGAGGCCGAAGTGCGCCGCTACTCACCCGAGTTGCGCGGCTCCTTCCCGCTCCACTGGATGGCCGTCGACCGATCCGTACTCGCCACCGACTCGGCCTGGACCGAGCAGGGGCGTGTGCTGCCCGCGGAGCGGCTCACGGCCCGGTTCCTCGGGGACGTGCCTCTTCCCGAGAACACCGTCGCGCTCCCTCTCCACCCGTGGCAGGCACGCGATGTGACGGACCGTCCGGCCGTCCGGCGACTGCTCGACGCGGGTCTTCTCCACGACCTGGGCCCTCACGGGGACTCCTGGCACCCGACCTCCTCCATCCGTACGGTGCACCGGCCCGGCGCCGCCGCCATGCTCAAGCTCTCACTCGGCGTACGCATCACCAACTCCCGTCGTGAGAACCTCCGCAAGGAACTCCACCGGGGCGTCGAGGTGCACCGGCTGCTGCGCAGCGGACTCGCCAAGGAATGGCAGGCCGCCCACCCCGGCTTCGACATCGTGCGCGACCCCGCCTGGCTGGCCGTGGACACCCCGGACGGGGAGCCGGTGACCGGCCTCGACGTGATGCTGCGGCACAACCCCTTCTCCCGGAGCGACGACGCCGTGTGCGTCGCCGGGCTGACCGCGCCCCGGCCCGTTCCCGGCCGGACGGGAATGTCCACGCGGCTGACCGAGGCCGTCACCGCACTCGCCGCCCGCACCGGCCGCTCCGTCGGAGCCGTCGCCGCCGAGTGGTTCCTGCGCTACCTCGACCACGTCGTACGCCCGGTGCTCTGGCTGGACGGCACGGCGGGCATCGCCCTGGAAGCCCATCAGCAGAACACCCTGGTGATCCTCGACGGCGAGGGCTGGCCCGTCGGCGGCCGGTACCGCGACAACCAGGGCTACTACTTCCGCGAGTCCCACCGTCCTTCCCTGGAGCGCAGGCTGCCCGGCATCGGCTCGGTCAGCGACACCTTCGTCCCGGACGATGTCACCGACGAGCGCTTCGCCTACTACCTCGGCATCAACAATGTCCTCGGACTGATCGGGGCGTTCGGCGCCCAGGGGCTCGCCGACGAACGCGTCCTCCTCGCCGCCTTCCGGCAGTTCCTCACCACCGCCACCGGGCTCGGCTCCCCGCTGCCCGGTCAGCTTCTGGAGAGCCCCACCCTGCGCTGCAAGGCCAACCTGCTCACCCGGCTGCACGGCCTCGACGAACTCGTCGGCCCCGTGGACACCCAGTCCGTCTATGTCACGATCACCAACCCCCTGCACCTCTGACCGAGCCCGCGCCCGACCGGCCGACCCACCGAAGACCGACCCACCGAAGACCGAACCGCCGAACACCGAACCGCCGAACACCGAACCGCCGAACAACCGAACCGCCGAGAGGAGAGCGCACCGTGCCCCCCAGCGACGCGAGCACCGGGACCGGCGCCGGGGCCGGCACGGGCGCCGGTCTCGGCCCCGGCTCGCCGCAGCCGTTCCGCGGCGCCGCCGAGGACACCCTCGATCTGCGGCTGTCCGAAGAACTCGTCGCCACGCTCGGCGAGAGCGACCCTGTGACCGCCGCACCATCGGCCACCGGCACCCTGGCCGATGACCTGCTCGACGCCCCCGCCGGCTGGGGGCCGGTCACCACCCCGGCCGGCGTCTTCCAACTCGTCCCCGTACGGATCGGGCGTGACCTGGAGCTGATCAGCCGCTGGATGAACGACCCCGCCGTGGCCGCTTTCTGGGAGCTGTCAGGACCGGACGAGGTCACCGCCGCCCATCTGCGCACTCAGCTCGACGGCGACGGGCGCAGCGTCCCGTTCCTCGGTGTGCTGGGCGGCACCCCGATGAGCTACTGGGAGCTGTACCGGGCCGATCTCGACCCGCTGGCACGCCATTACCCGGCCCGCCCGCACGACACCGGCATCCATCTGCTCCTCGGCGGCGTCACCGACCGGGGGCGTGGCGTGGGGACCATCCTGCTGCGAGCGGTCTCCGACCTCGTCCTCGACCACCGCCCACGCTGCGCGCGTGTGATCGCCGAACCCGATCTGCGCAACACCCCCTCCGTCGCGGCCTTTCTGAGCGCCGGCTTCCGCTTCTCCGCCGAGGTCGACCTTCCCGACAAGCGAGCCGCGCTCATGGTGC
Source organism: Streptomyces sp. NPDC012835 (assembly GCF_042900885.1). NCBI lineage: Bacteria > Bacillati > Actinomycetota > Actinomycetes > Kitasatosporales > Streptomycetaceae > Streptomyces > Streptomyces sp. NPDC012835. Next base: position 1,768,080 of record NZ_JBIBBW010000001.1, on the reverse strand, counting down.
GCGAACGCGCCTTACGTGACCTGATGTGACGGACCGGGCACCCGCTCCCACCACACTCGTCATCCGCACCGCTCCACCCCGTTTCGATCTCCACCCGAGGAGTCCTCGTGTCAACGCCCCCTGCCACTCATGACTCCGCCGGTCCCACCGGCCCCATATCCGCCGACGCCTCGGCCGATCCGTCCGTTCTGTTCTCCCCACCCGAGCTGAACGCCCATGCCTGGAACCGGGCAAGTGGTCCACTTCTCGCCAAAATGATTGGGGAGTTCGCGTATGAGGAATTGGTCGAGCCCGTCCCCGTCCACTCCGCAACGGCCGAGGACCGCTACTCCCTGACGCTCGACGGCGGCGAGACGCTCACCTTCCGCGCCGCACGCGGCTCCTACGGCAGCTGGCGCGTCGATCCAGGCTCCCTGGAGTCCGGCGGCCGCGCCTTCACCGACCCGCTGCGCTTCCTGCTGCTCTCGCGCCGGCTGCTCGGCCTCGACGGCGGCACCCTGGGACACCTCGTACGGGAGCTGACCACCACCCTCGCCGCCGACGCCAGGCTCGCCCACACCGCGCTCACCGCCGCCGACCTCGCTGAGCTGGACTACGCGGAGCTGGAAGGACACCAGACCGGCCACCCCTGGATCGTCCTGAACAAGGGCAGGGTGGGCTTCTCCGCCACCGACACGGACCGCTGGGCACCCGAGGCCCGCACCCCGGCCAGGATCCCGTGGATCGCCGTCAGCACCTCCCTCGCCAGCTACCGGGGCGTTCCCGCGCTCCACGCCCCCGACCGGCTGTACGCCGTCGAACTCGACGACCCCGTGCGCGAGCGGTTCGACTCCGTCCTGCGCGACCGGGGACTGGACCCCGCCGGATATCTCTACCTGCCGGTGCACCCCTGGCAGTGGGACGAGGTCCTGGTCCAGCTCTACGCCCCCGCGATAGCCGAGGGAGCGATCGTCCCGCTCCCCACCGACGGTGATCTGCGCCTGCCGCAGCAGTCCATCCGTACGTTCCTCAACATCGACCGGCCCGGCCGGCACACGGTCAAACTGCCGCTGTCGATCCTCAACACCCTCGTCTGGCGCGGACTGCCCACCGAACGCACCCTGGCCGCCCCCGCCGTCACCGCGTGGATGCACGGCATCCGCGACAGCGATCCCTTCCTGCGGGACGGATGCGGGGTGATCCTGCTCGGCGAGGTCGCCTCCGTGACCGTGGAACACCCCCTCTACGACCGGCTCCCCGAAGTCCCCTACCAGTACAAGGAACTGCTCGGCGCCATCTGGCGCGAGCCCCTCCACAGCCGGCTCGCCCCGGGCGAACGCGCCCGTACCCTCGCCTCCCTCATCCATACGGATCCGACGGGCCGCGCGTTCACCGCCGAACTCGTCGAGCGCTCCGGTCTCGCTCCCCGCGTGTGGCTCCAGCGTCTCTTCGCCGCGCTCCTGCCGCCCCTGCTGCATTTCCTCTACCGGTACGGGACCGTCTTCTCCCCGCACGGTGAGAACGCCATCGTCGTCTTCGACGGCCAGGACGTGCCGGTACGGCTGGCGATCAAGGACTTCGTGGACGACGTGAACATCAGCGCCAGGCCACTGCCCGAGCACGACGGCATGCCCGACGACGTGAAGGAGACCCTCCTCACCGAGGAGCCCGCCTTTCTCACCCAGTTCATCCATTCCGGGCTTTTCATCGGTGTCTTCCGCTACCTGGCGCCGCTGTGCCAGGAACAGCTGGGCGTCCCCGAGGACGACTTCTGGTCCCTCGTACGGGCGGAGATTCTGCGCCACCAGGCCCGGTTCCCGGAGCTGAAGGAGCGCTTCGAGACATTCGACCTGCTCACGCCGCGCATCGAGCGGCTGTGCCTCAACCGGAACCGGCTGCTTCTCGACGGCTACCGGGACCGCTCGGAGCGGCCGCACGCCGCCGTGCGGGGCACCGTACCCAACCCGCTCGCCGCCCGGCTTCCGAGCGAGTGACCACCGTTGTCAGTGGCGCCCCGTAGGGTGGTCGGGCTATGACGAAGCCATCACTCCCCGAGCTCCTCCACGCCGCCGTCAGCTCGGTCGGCGGCGTGGAACGGCCTGGCCAGGTCGCGATGGCCGAGGCTGTCGCCGAGGCCATCGACACCCCGTCCCATCTGCTCGTCCAGGCGGGCACCGGCACCGGCAAGTCCCTGGGCTACCTGGTGCCCGCCCTGGCGCACGGCGAGCGGGTCGTGGTGGCCACGGCGACTCTCGCACTCCAGCGCCAGCTGGTGGAGCGCGACCTTCCGCGCACGGTCGACGCGCTCCATCCGCTGCTCCGCCGGCGGCCCGAGTACGCCATGCTCAAGGGGCGCTCCAACTACCTCTGTCTGCACCGGCTGCACGAGGGCATGCCGCAGGACGAGGAGGACGCCCTCTTCGACCAGTTCGAGGCCGCCGCACCGACCAGCAGGCTGGGCCAGGACCTGCTGCGGATGCGCGACTGGGCGGACGACACCGAGACGGGTGACCGTGACGCTCTGACGCCGGGGGTCTCCGACCGTGCCTGGTCCCAGGTGTCCGTCTCGTCCCGGGAGTGCCTGGGGGCGACGAAGTGTGCGTACGGCGCCGAGTGCTTCGCCGAGCTGGCGCGCGAGCGCGCCAAGCTGGCCGAGGTCGTGGTCACCAACCACGCGCTCCTCGCGATCGACGCGATCGAGGGCGCCCCCGTGCTGCCGCAGCACGAGGTGCTGATTGTCGACGAGGCCCATGAGCTGGTCTCCCGGGTCACCGGCGTCGCCACCGGAGAGCTGACTCCCGGGCAGGTGCAGCGGGCCGTACGACGCTCGGCGAAGCTGGTGAACGAGAAGGCGGCCGACGCGCTCCAGACGGCGGCCGAGACCTTCGAGCGGGTGATGGAACTGGCCCTGCCGGGACGGCTGGAGGAGATTCCCGAGGATCTCGGCTATGCCTTGATGGCGCTGCGTGACGCCGCCCGTACGGTCATCTCGGCGCTGGGCTCGACCCGGGACAAGTCCGTGCAGGACGAGGACGTCGTACGCAAACAGGCGCTCGCCTCCGTCGAGTCCATCCACGGGGTGGCCGAGCGGATCGCCAACGGTTCCGAGTGGGACGTCGTCTGGTACGAGCGGCACGACCGGTTCGGCGCGTCGCTGCGGGTGGCGCCGCTGTCCGTGTCGGGGCTGCTCAGGGAGAAGCTGTTCACGGACCGTTCCGTGGTCCTGACCTCGGCCACGCTGAAGCTCGGCGGGGATTTCAACGGGGTGGGCGCCTCGCTCGGCCTGGCGCCGGAAGGCACCGGGGGCGACGACGTTCCGCAGTGGAAGGGCATCGATGTCGGCTCGCCCTTCGACTACCGCAAGCAGGGGATCCTCTATGTCGCCCGCCATCTGGCCACGCCGGGGCGCGAGGGCTCGCGCGGCGACATGATGGACGAGCTGGCGGAGCTGGTGGAGGCGGCGGGCGGGCGTACGCTCGGTCTGTTCTCCTCCATGCGCGCCGCCCAGGCGGCGGCGGAGGAGCTGCGTGGGCGGCTGGACTCACCGATCCTGCTTCAGGGCGAGGAGACGCTGGGCGAACTGATCAAGGCGTTCGCCGCCGATCCGAAGACCTGTCTGTTCGGCACGCTCTCGCTCTGGCAGGGCGTCGATGTACCGGGGCCGAGTTCCCAGCTGGTCGTGATGGACCGGATTCCCTTCCCGCGTCCCGACGATCCGCTGATGAGCGCGCGCCAGAAGGCGGTCGAGGAGGCGGGCGGCAATGGCTTCATGTCGGTGGCCGCGACCCACGCCGCCCTGCTGATGGCGCAGGGCGCCGGACGGCTGGTACGGGCGAGCGGGGACCGGGGCGTCGTGGCCGTTCTCGATCCGAGGCTGGCCAACGCCCGCTACGGCAGCTTCCTGCGAGCCTCGCTGCCCGATTTCTGGTACACCACGGACCGCAGTACGGTACGCAAGTCACTCGCCGCGATCGACGCCTCGGCCGTGGCCGAAGGGCGGTAACCCGTAAGCGGGGGCCCGTACAGCGATGGCCCGCGGGCGGTGACCCGTAAAACGGAGTTGCGGTACACGAGAGGGAGCCGGCGTGTACCGCAACTGTGGCTGAAGGTGTGGCCGAGGTGTCACACCCTGCGGAGGACCGCCACCACCTTGCCGAGGATGGTCGCGTCGTCACCGGGGATCGGCTGGTAGGCGGCGTTGTGCGGGAGCAGCCAGACATGGCCCTCCTCGCGCCGGAAGCGCTTGACGGTGGCTTCGCCGTCCAGCATCGCCGCGACGATGTCGCCGTTCTCCGCGACCGGCTGGCGGCGGACCGTGACCCAGTCGCCGTCGCAGATCGCCGCTTCGATCATCGAGTCGCCGACGACCTTCAGCACGAACAGCTCTCCGTCGCCCACCAGTTGGCGGGGGAGCGGGAAGACGTCCTCGACGGACTCCTCCGCGAGGATCGGCCCTCCTGCCGCGATCCGGCCGACGAGAGGTACGTACGAGGCGGCCGGCTTCCCGGTCGTGTCCGTCTGCTGGGTGCTCGGCTGATCCGATCCGCGCACTTCGTACGCCCTCGGCCGGTGCGGATCGCGGCGCAGGAAGCCCTTGCGCTCCAGAGCCATCAGCTGATGCGCCACCGACGAGGTGCTGGAGAGGCCCACGGCCTGGCCGATCTCCCGCATGGAGGGCGGGTAGCCCCGCCTCTGCACGGAGTCGCGGATGACTTCGATGACCCTCCGCTGCCGGTCGGTGAGACCGGAGCTGTCCGCCCTGATTCCGGGAGGTCGGCCGGGCAGCGAGCGGGTGGGCTTGGAACCCTCCGGGTTCATGACTGCGTCATTCATGGCATGCACCGGCTCGAATCGGCCCTGGGAGCGGTCCTGGGCAGTGATGGTGGCACTGTCTGCGGTGGTGGTCACGTCGGCCCCTCTCGAAATGTTCTCCCTGGCTGGACAACGGTAGTAGCTTTCGAAAGGTTGCGCCAAACACACGTTCGAGTGAAAAATCGAAGAGTGCCTACTTTGAGTGGCCGAACGGGTGTATAGGCGTGTCGCCCGGCTGTCGCCGCGTCCCGGCCGTCACCGTACCGACCGGGTACGGCGCGGGCACGGTGCGGGGCGTGTCCGTCAGTCTTCCACCGGGTGGCCCGGAAGCCGGGGCGCCGCGCCCTTCCCGTACTCTCGTGGCCGGTCCCGACACCCCGCCCCCACCCCCGGCCCGCCCGCGCCGACGCGCGACACGCGCTGGGCCCCAGGGTGCAATAAAACCCCAGATCTAGTGGTTGGATTGTCGGAGCCGCCCAGAAGTTGTGGTGCCCCCGTCCTGAGTCGGAGATGGCATCACCTATGCTGGGGGTCGCTTCGAGGGGCTCGTTCCGGGCCCTGACGGGGCTATTCAGTCGCGCTGTGAAGGAGGGTTGGTAGCCATGCACTGTCCCTTCTGCAGGCATCCCGACAGCCGGGTCGTCGACAGCCGCACCACCGACGACGGGACGTCCATCCGGCGCCGCCGCCAGTGCCCCGACTGCTCCCGTCGTTTCACGACGGTCGAGACCGCCTCACTCATGGTGATCAAGCGCAGCGGCGTGACCGAACCCTTCAGCCGGACCAAGGTCATCTCCGGTGTGCGCAAGGCGTGCCAGGGGCGGCCGGTCACCGAGGACGCCCTCGCCAAGCTCGGCCAGCGGGTCGAGGAAGCCGTACGCGCCACCGGGAGCGCCGAGCTGACCACCCACGACGTGGGACTGGCCATACTCGGCCCGCTGCAGGAACTCGACCTGGTCGCCTATCTGCGCTTCGCGTCCGTGTACCGGGCGTTCGACTCGCTCGAAGACTTCGAGGCCGCCATCGCGGAACTGCGCGAGCGGCCTCCCTCGGAGAAATGCGGCGTCGACGGGGCCGGCGTGGTCCCCGTGGCCGCCACCACAGCGGACTGATCGGCCGGCTCGATCCCGGCCGCTCCGCGGTGAGGAAGAAAAGACCTGCCCCGGGTGTGCTCCGCGCATTCCCCCGGCATTGAAACAACACCCCGTGCCACGGGAAGAACATGGCACTTCAGGGCGTTTTTGTACGTATATGGGAGGCGGCATGACAGAGACGGCGAGCGGCCCGGCGCGAGGCACCCGATCCAAGGGGGCCAAGGGCGGCAAGGGTCTGCGTATCGAGCGGATCCACACGACCCCCGGCGTGCATCCGTACGACGAGGTGGTCTGGGAACGCCGTGACGTCGTCATGACCAATTGGCGCGACGGCTCGGTCAATTTCGAGCAGCGTGGCGTCGAGTTCCCCGACTTCTGGTCGCTGAACGCGGTCAACATCGTCACCAGTAAGTATTTCCGCGGGGCCGTCGGCACTCCGCAGCGGGAGACCGGGCTCAAGCAGCTCATCGACCGGATCGTGAAGACGTACCGGAAGGCCGGCGAGGAGCACCAGTACTTCGCCTCGTCCGCCGACGCCGAGATCTTCGAGCACGAGCTGGCCCACGCCCTCCTGCACCAGGTCTTCAGCTTCAACTCGCCGGTCTGGTTCAACGTCGGCACGCCGCAGCCGCAGCAGGTGTCCGCCTGCTTCATCCTGTCGGTCGACGACTCCATGGACTCGATCCTCGACTGGTACAAGGAAGAGGGGATGATCTTCAAGGGAGGCTCGGGCGCCGGTCTGAACCTCTCCCGGATCCGTTCCTCCAAGGAACTGCTCTCCTCCGGAGGCAACGCCTCGGGCCCCGTCTCCTTCATGCGCGGCGCCGACGCCTCCGCCGGAACCATCAAGTCCGGCGGCGCCACGCGCCGCGCGGCCAAGATGGTCATCCTCGACGTCGACCACCCCGACATCGAGGACTTCATCGAGACCAAGGTGAAGGAGGAGGAGAAGATCCGCGCCCTGCGCGACGCGGGCTTCGACATGGACCTGGGCGGCGACGACATCACGTCCGTCCAGTACCAGAACGCCAACAACTCGGTCCGTGTCAACGACGAGTTCATGAAGGCCGTCGAGGCCGGCTCCAAGTTCGGGCTGCGCGCCCGGATGACCGGGGACGTCATCGAAGAGGTCGAGGCCAAGTCCCTCTTCCGCAAGATGGCCGAGGCCGCGTGGGCCTGCGCCGACCCGGGTATCCAGTACGACGACACGATCAACCGCTGGCACACCTGCCCGGAGTCCGGCCGGATCAACGGCTCGAACCCGTGCAGCGAGTACATGCACCTGGACAACACCTCGTGCAACCTCGCCTCGCTGAACCTGATGAAGTTCCTCAAGGACGACGGCAAGGGCAACCAGTCCTTCGAGTCCGAGCGCTTCGCCAAGGTCGTCGAGCTGGTCATCACCGCGATGGACATCTCCATCTGCTTCGCCGACTTCCCGACCCGGAAGATCGGCGAGAACACCCGCGCCTTCCGCCAGCTCGGCATCGGCTACGCCAACCTCGGCGCCCTGCTGATGGCGACCGGCCACGCGTACGACTCCGACGGCGGCCGCGGCCTGGCCGGCGCCATCACCTCCCTGATGACGGGCACCTCCTACCGCCGCTCCGCCGAGTTGGCCGCGGTCGTCGGCCCGTACGACGGCTACGCCCGCAACGCCGAGCCGCACAAGCGCGTCATGAAGCAGCACTCCGACGCCAACGCCACCGCGGTCCGCGTCGACGACCTCGACAGCCCCGTCTGGGCCGCGGCCACCGAGGCATGGCAGGACGTGCTGCGCCTCGGTGAGAAGAACGGCTTCCGCAACGCCCAGGCGTCGGTGATCGCGCCCACCGGCACCATCGGTCTCGCGATGTCCTGCGACACCACCGGCCTGGAGCCCGACCTCGCCCTGGTCAAGTTCAAGAAGCTGGTCGGCGGCGGCTCGATGCAGATCGTCAACGGCACCGTGCCGCAGGCACTGCGCCGCCTCGGATACCAGCAGGAGCAGATCGAGGCGATCGTCGCGCACATCGCCGAGAACGGCGTGGTGGTCGACGCGCCCGGCCTGAAGACCGAGCACTACGAGGTCTTCGACTGCGCGATGGGTGAGCGCTCCATCTCCGCCATGGGCCATGTCCGCATGATGGCGGCCATCCAGCCGTGGATCAGCGGCGCGCTGTCCAAGACGGTCAACCTCCCGGAGACCGCCACCGTCGAGGACGTCGAAGAGGTCTACTTCGAGGCGTGGAAGATGGGCGTCAAGGCGCTCGCGATCTACCGCGACAACTGCAAGGTCGGCCAGCCCCTCTCCGCGAAGAAGAAGGAGGAGGAGAAGGTCACCGAGAAGGCCGAGGAGACCCTCCGCCAGGCGGTGGAGAAGGTCATCGAGTACCGCCCGGTCCGCAAGCGCCTGCCCAAGGGCCGCCCCGGTCTCACCACCTCCTTCACGGTGGGCGGCGCCGAGGGGTACATGACCGCCAACTCCTACCCCGACGACGGTCTCGGCGAGGTCTTCCTCAAGATGTCCAAGCAGGGTTCGACCCTCGCCGGGATGATGGACGCCTTCTCGATCGCCGTGTCGGTCGGCCTCCAGTACGGCGTTCCGCTGGAGACCTACGTCTCGAAGTTCACCAACATGCGCTTCGAGCCGGCCGGGATGACGGACGACCCGGACGTACGGATGGCGCAGTCGATCGTCGACTACATCTTCCGCCGTCTCGCGCTGGACTTCCTGCCCTTCGAGACCCGCTCGGCCCTCGGTATCCACTCCGCCGAGGAACGCCAGCGCCACCTGGACACCGGTTCGTACGAGCCGTCCCTGGACGACGCGGCGCTCGACGCGGAGAGCCTGCCGCGGCCGGCCGCGCAGGCCGCCCCGCAGCCGACGGCGCCCAAGCCCGCCGTCGTCCCGGCGCCCAAGGAGGCGCACACCTCGGCCGAGCTGGTCGAGATGCAGCTGGGCATCAGCGCCGACGCGCCGCTCTGCTTCTCCTGCGGTACGAAGATGCAGCGGGCGGGCTCCTGCTACATCTGCGAGGGCTGCGGCTCCACCAGCGGCTGCAGCTGATGGCGCCGCCGCGACCGGTGGTCGCGGCGGACGGCAGAACCGAGGGGCGGTGGGCCGAATGCGGCCGGCCGCCCCTCGGGGCGTACTGAGAGCCGGGCTCTTTCGTCAGGGTCGGGCCCCGGGAGCCCGGCCGCACGCAAGCGAGTGGCCCGGGCCGTCACCCGCGCGGCGGCCCGGTGCGGGCCGGGCGCACGTGGGGCTCGGGCACGCGCACAGCGCGGATCGGAGTCAGGCGCCCATCAGGGCGCCGAACGACTGCGGATCGGTGTCGAACCCACGGACGGATGTGCGGAACTCCCACGAGCCCGAGTCGGCACGGGCGAACTCGGCGACGGTGGCCGCGGTGGCCCCGTCGAGACCGGTGAAGTCGTGCCGCGCCAGCTCCGTGTAGCCCTCCATGACGCGGAGCTCCGGGTTGGCCACGTCGCCGAACGTCCGCCGCCCGTCGCGCTGCTGGATCGCCACCCCCACCACCACACGGACGTATTCCGTGGCCAGCCGGTCCAGCTCCAGCGTCATCTCCTCGTCGTCACCGAAGCCCTGGCCGTTGCGGCTCTCCCGGTCCAGGGTGATCGTGCCGTCCGGCGAGCGGCTCCCGAAGTGCACCAGATAGGCGGGCTCGCTCGGGGCGTCGGACGTGAAGGTGGCCGCGACGATGTCCAGATCGTGCGGTGGCTCGCCCCGCGCGCTCGGATCCCACTTGAGGGCGACCTCGACCTTGGAGACTCCTCTGTTGAGACTGCTCACCCATTCCCCCTCTGTCCTGACCGGGTGGTCTCGCCCGGCAGCGGTCCGGCCGAGGGAATCCCGGCCGTGATATGAACCGTGTACTCCAGGCTAGACCGTGGCACCGACAACGCGCCGTGGGATGTGGCGGGTTGACGTCAGCATGGCCAATACTCGCCGACGATCGCCGAGCCGGTGTGGGCAGACCGCCCGCCGGGCACAGCCGTACCGGAGGGGCATCGCCCGTTCCGCGGCGTGACGGGCGCCACCTTCCGCGCCGTACGATGGCGCCGTGCTGGTCAAGTGGACTCGCTGCACCGTGATCGACCGTCGAGGCTTCGAACGCGGACAGCGGAAATGGGCGGGGTTGCTCGGTGAGCCGGGTTTCCGGGGACAGAGCGGGGGATGGAGCCGGGCGCGGCCGGGCGTGGTCCATGTGTTCGCTTTCTGGGAGAGCCGCGCGTTCTACGACTCCTTCATGGCGCGCTCGCACGACCGGCTGGCCGCCGCCCAGTCCGGAACGTTCAGGGAGACGCAGGTCAAACTCTTCGACCACCGCTTCGACGTGAAGACCGGCTTCGAACCGAGGTTCACCGACGCGGACGTGGTCCGTGTCGCGCACTGCAAGGTGCACGAGGACCGGGTGGAGCATTTCGCCCTGATGCAGGAGAAGGTCTGGAACCCCGCGATGGCCGGGTCGCCCGGAATGGTGCGCGGACTGTTCGGGGAGGCACCCGGACACGAGTTCATCGTGCTCTCGATGTGGCAGTCCGCCGCCGAGCACGGAAAGTACCGGATCGAACGGGTCGAGCGGCTCACCCTGCGCGCGCAGACCGCCTCCGACGTGGCGGCGCTGGCGGGCGACATCATCGACCTCGAGGCGTCCTGGACGGTGTGACCGGCCGCCTGGCCGCCACCGAGGGGCGGGGGGACATCGAGGACAGAGCCCCAGGGCTCTCCCGGCAAGCTGTGCCCCACGCCGGACAACCGCCCCACCGGGGGCCCACGCCGGACACCGCCCCACCGGGGGCGGACATCGCCGGTCGCGGCACTAGGGTCGGGGCATGGCAAGACCGCGACGCATCGTCCTCGTACGGCACGGCGAGTCCCAGGGGAACGCGGACGACACGGTGTACGAACGTGAGCCCGACCATGCCCTGGGACTCACCGCCGCCGGCCGCGTCCAGGCCGAGGAGACCGGCGCGCGGCTGCGCGAGACGTTCGGCGACGAACGGGTGAGCGTCTTCGTCTCCCCGTACCGCAGGACCCATGAGACCTTCCAGGCGCTCGCCCTCGATCCGGGACTGGTGCGTATAAGAGAGGAACCCCGCTTGCGGGAGCAGGACTGGGGGAACTGGCAGGACCGCGAGGACGTGCGCCTCCAGAAGGCGTACCGGGACGCCTACGGTCATTTCTTCTACCGCTTCGCGCAGGGCGAGTCCGGCGCCGACGTCTACGACCGGGTCAGCGCCTTCCTGGAATCCCTCCACCGCAGCTTCGACGCGCCGGACGCCCCGCCGAACGTGCTGCTGGTGACCCACGGGCTGACCATGCGCCTCTTCTGTATGCGATGGTTCCACTGGTCGGTGGCCGAATTCGAGTCGCTGACCAACCCCGGCAACGCGGAGACCAGGACCCTGCTGCTGGGCCCGGACGGCACCTACACCCTGGACAGGCCCTTCGAACGCTGGCGCGTCCCCCAGCCGTACGGCCGTACCAGATAGAATGACAGTGCGATGAACGCTGATTCCACCCACGCCTGGACCTCCGGCCGACGCGTCGACCGCGCCCTCGCCAGCCTGCGGGGTCTGGCCGTGGGAGACGCCCTGGGCTCCCAGTTCTTCGTGCCCCGGAACCATCCGCTGCTGAAACGCCGCGAGCTGCCTCCCGGCACCTGGCAGTGGACCGACGACACGGAGATGGGCGCCTCCGTGCTGGCGGTGCTCGCCGGGCACGGCCGTATCGACCAGGACGCGCTCGCCCACTCCTTCGCACTCCACCACGACTTCGACCGCGGATACGGTCCAGCGGTCAATCGCATGCTGCGCCTCGTCCGCGAAGGCGGCGACTGGCGCCAACTCGCCGCCGGCCTCTTCAACGGCCAGGGCTCCTGGGGCAACGGGGCCGCGATGCGGATCGCTCCGCTCGGCGCCTGGTACGCGGACGATCCCGAGCAGGCCACGCACCAGGCAGAGGTCTCCGCCTACACCACGCATCAGCACCGCGAGGCCGTGGCCGGCGCGATGGCGGTGGCCGCCGCCGCCTCGCTCGCGGCGCACCCGGCCGGACCGCCCTCGCCGGAGGCGCTGCTCGACTCCGTGGTGGCCCTGGTGCCGCGCAGCGCCGTCGCGGCGGGGTTGCGCCGCGCCCGCGACATGCTGGACTACGGGGACGCGAGCACCGTGGCCGCGGTCCTCGGCTGCGGTCGCCGCACCACCGCGCACGACACCGTGCCCTTCGCCCTGTGGTCGGCGGCGCGGGCACTCGGCGACTACGAGCGCGGCTTCTGGACCACGGCCCAGGTGGGCGGCGACATCGACACGACCTGTGCCATCGCCGGGGGCGTGATCGCCTCGGCCCGGTCGGGCGCGCCACCGGCGCACTGGCTGTCACGGACCGAGCCGCTGCCGCACTGGCTGCCGCTCGACTCCGCGGCCGCGGTCGACTCCGCGGACACGGCGCCGGGTGACGCTCGCGGGTGACGGGTGACAGCCCCTGCGGCGTGGCCAGTTGGGCCGGGAAAGAGGTCCGCGGGCGGGCGCGACCGAGGTCCGCCGGGCGCCTTCGCGCCCCGTGCGTCCGCCTTCGCGTGAACCGGTCGGTACCCGGTCTGTCGCGCCGCCGTGCGGCGGCGTAGGCTGGCTAATGCCATGCCGTACGAACCACCCACGCACACCGTTGAGCGCTCGCTGCGCGCCACCACCGATGCCAGAATCATCGCGGGCGTCGACGAGGTCGGACGCGGCGCGTGGGCCGGGCCGGTCACCGTGTGCGCGGCTGTCACCGGACTGCGCAGGCCCCCGGCCGGTCTCACCGACTCCAAGCTGATCAGCCCCAAACGCCGTACGGAGCTGGCCGGTGAACTGGAGTCGTGGGTCACCTCGTACGCCCTCGGGCACTCCTCTCCGGAGGAGATCGACGCCCTCGGGATGACCGCCGCGCTCAGGCTCGCCGCCGTACGCGCCCTGGAGGCGCTGCCGGTACGGCCCGACGCGGTGATCCTCGACGGCAAGCACGACTATCTCGGAGGACCCTGGAAGGTGCGTACGGTCATCAAGGGCGACCAGTCCTGCATCTCGGTGGCGGCGGCATCGGTGCTCGCCAAGGTGCGCAGGGACGCCATGATGGCCGAACTCGGCGCCGGGTCCGAGGAGTACGCGCGCTTCGCCTTCGACGCCAACGCCGGATACCCCTCGCCGGTGCACAAGGCGGCGCTGGCGCAGTGGGGTCCGACCGCGCACCACCGGCTCTCCTGGTCCTATCTCGACGCGCTGCCGGAATGGCGGCATCTCAAGAAGGTCCGGGTCTCCGTGGAGGCCGCCGCCATCGAAAGCGGGGGCCAACTCGGCTTCGATTTCTGAACGTCCGGACGCGCTGGGACATCCCCGTCCCGGCACATCCGGGGTGCCCCCGCCCGTACGCCTTTCCGGCAGCGGGTACGGGCACGAATGTGCCCACCCGCCGATGCTCCTCGCACCGGCGTTTGATAGACATCCAGCCATGCCTCTCACCCCTCAGGAGCCTCAGATTCACGAGAGAGCCCAGGGTCCCAGCGCCACGCCGCCCGCCGGCCGTACCGCGCCGACCCCTCGTCCCGTACCCGGTCCGCGTCCCGTCCCCGGGCCGCGCTCCGCTACGACACCGCGTCCCGGACGTCCGGGTCCCGGTCCCGCGAGGCCCGCGCCGCCGGCGCAGCGCTCGCACAACCCCGCCGGCCAGCCCGAGGCGCCCGGCACCGCCGCTCCCACCGCTTCTGCCGTACCGCGGCTCCAGCTCGTCCCCGCCTCGGCCGACGGCGCGCTCGACGCCGCCGAGGAGGCGGTCGACCTGCTGCTCGACTCCGGCCGGGCACCGGGCGACATCCTGGTCCTCACCACCGGCGAACAGCACCCGTGGGCGGTCCACGAGCTGTCGTTCGGTGAAGCCGCGTACTGGGCGCAGCACGACGCGGGGGAAGACGTGTTCTTCGCCGGCGCCGCCGCTGCCGGCCGGGTAGGGCCCCGCCCCGTCGTGGTCGTCGCGGTCAACGGCGGCGGCGAAGAAACCCTCGTACGGCTGCTTCCGCTGGCCCGCGAGCGGGCCACCGAGCTGCTCGTCGTGTGCGGTGACCCGGATCGGACCAAGACCGTGCTCGGCGCGGGCGTCTGAGCCGGACGGCATCCCGCGTGCCCCCGGTGGGGGCACGCACGCGCCGTACGGTCCGGGCGTGACCCGGCTGCCCGTTCAGGGGGCGGCCGGGCCGCCGGGCCGGCCGCCGGTGCGCGGCCGCGCCGCTCGGGCCTCCGCGGTCCGCGTCAGCGGGCGGCTGTGCGGCGCAGTGCTTCCGCGGCCCCGCCGCCCCCGCCGAGCGGTGACGGCCGGCCGGGGTCCGCGGCCGCTTCGGAGAGAGCGGCGGGCGGGGAGAGCGAGTTCGGCCGCCGGCCGCCACGGCCCTCTCCCAGCACCTGCCAGCCACCGTGCGTCAGTGTGATGTACGCGCCGCACCGCAGGCCGTGCAGGGTGCAGGCGTCGCGCAGCCCCCACATCCAGGCACCGTCCTCCTGAGTCCAGCGCTCGTCGCCCTCCCGGCAGTTGAGCAGCACCGCGGTACGCACGGGGGTGCGCCGGCGCAGATCGTGCGGGAGGACCCGCCGCAGGTGGGCCAGGAGCGCGTTACGGAACTCCCAGCCGTCCACCGGCGTGGGACGCGGTGCGAGGGACGCGCTGGCCACGAGTCGTTCCTCGTGGTCGAGCACGGCCACGACGGCCGTGCCCGGGGCGGGCCGGTGCCGGCTGTGCAGTCCGCTCACCACCTCACGCGGATCCCGCAACAGGGGGATTCCCGCCGCCGCCCACTCGGCGGGTTCGAGCATCCTGGCGAGGCGGCTGTCGGAGGCGGCCGGTGCGTTCGTCGAACCGGCCGCGGACGAGGCGAATCCGAAGGTCACGTTTCTCCCTTCGCATACGCGCCCACACTGCGGGCAAGGTCGAGCGGGATCGCGCCGCGGCACAGCCCTGGTGGACAGCGAGCGGGCCGTGCGGGGGCAGTTCCAATTCTCACCGGCGCAGGGGCGCGCGGCAACGAGCAATTGGCGCCGTGGACCGGAATGCGTGGTTATGGTGCTGATATCCCCTGCCCGATCCTCCGAGGCCGAAGCCTCGCCTCAGCTCTGAACGGCGAGGACCAGCGGGAACACCCCTTCCGCTCCGGCCCGACGCAGCAACCGGGCGGCCACCGCGAGGGTCCAGCCGGTGTCCGAGAGGTCGTCCACCAGCAGGACCGGGCCACCGGCCGACGCGAGGGCGGCCGCCAGCTCGGGGGAGACGGTCAGCGTCTCGTGCAGCACCCGCACCCGCTGGGCGCTGTTGGTCCGGGACGCCCGTGTCTCCTCCGCTCCCGGCGCGTACTCCACAGTGCCGAGCAGGGGCATCCGTCCCGCCTGCGCGATACGGCTGCCCAGCGAGCCGACGAGCCGGGGCCTGGCGCGCGACGCCACGGTCACCACGCCGACCGGCCGGGGCGGCGCGTCCTGCGCGCCGGAGGCCCAACCACCCGGCCCTCTGGCCCAGTCGGCGAGCACACTCACCACCGCGCCCGCCACCTCGTCGGACACCGGGCCGTCCTGGGCCTGCGTCGCGAGCATCGGGCGGAGCCGGTTGCCCCAGCCGATGTCGGAGAGCCGCCCCAGCGCGCGGCCCGAGAAGGACTGTTCGCCCGCGGGGATACGGCCCTTGAGGTCGACACCGACCGCGGCGAGGCCGGTCGGCCACATCTTGCGGGGCTCCACTTCCACACCCGGCCTGCCCAGCTCCCCGCGCGCGGCGTCCAGGGCGGCGCCGGTCACCTTGTCCTCGAACCGTGCCCCCGCGCAGTTGTCGCACCGCCCGCAGGCCACGGCCTCCTCGTCGTCCAACTGCCGGCGCAGGAACTCCATCCGGCAGCCGGTGGTGGACGCGTAGTCCCGCATCGCCTGCTGCTCGCTCTGCCGCTGCCGCGAAACCCAGGCGTACCGCTCGGTGTCGTACACCCACGGCCGCCCCGTGGCGGTCCAGCCGCCCTTCACCCGGTGCACCGCCCCGTCCACGTCGAGGACCTTGAGCATCGTCTCCAGACGCGTGCGCCGCAGCTCCACCAGCGGTTCGAGCGCGGGCAGCGACAGCGGCCGGTCGGCCCGCCCCAGGACATCGAGGGTGCGGCGGACCAGCTCCTCCGGCGGGAAGGCGACCGAGACGAAGTACTGCCAGATCGCCTCGTCCTCCTTGCCGGGCAGCAGCAGCACCTCGGCGTGCTCCACCCCTCGGCCCGCACGGCCCACCTGCTGGTAGTACGCGATCGGCGAGGAAGGCGAGCCGAGATGCACCACGAAACCCAGATCGGGCTTGTCGAACCCCATGCCCAGGGCGGAGGTGGCGACCAGGGCCTTGACCCGGTTGCCCAGCAGGTCGTCCTCCGCCTGCTGGCGATCCGCGTTCTCCGTACGTCCCGTGTACGAGGCGACGGTGTGACCGCACTGGCGGAGATAGGCGGTGACCTCTTCGGCCGCCGCGACCGTGAGGGTGTAGATGATCCCCGACCCCGGCAACTCGCCCAGATGGTCGGCCAGCCACGCGAGTCGGTGGGCCGCGTCCGGCAGCCGCAACACATGCAGGCTGAGACTCTCCCGGTCCAGCGGCCCGCGCAGCACGAGCGCGTCCGTCCCCGCGCCCGTGCCCAGCTGTTCCGCGACGTCGGCCGTGACCCGGGAATTGGCCGTGGCCGTGGTGGCGAGGACCGGAACACCGGCGGGCAGCTCCGCCAGCATGGTGCGCAGCCGCCGGTAGTCGGGCCGGAAGTCATGACCCCAGTCGGAGATGCAGTGCGCCTCGTCCACCACCAGCAGACCGGTGGCCGCGGCGAGACGGGGCAGCACCTGATCGCGGAAATCCGGATTGTTCAACCGCTCCGGACTGACCAGCAGAACATCGACCTCACCGTCGGCCACCTCCGCCTGGATCGTGTCCCACTCCTCCGCGTTGGACGAGTTGATCGTCCGCGCCCGGATCCCGGCCCTCGCGGCGGCCTCCACCTGATTGCGCATCAAGGCGAGCAGCGGGGAGACGATCACGGTCGGCCCGGCGCCCGCCGCCCGCAACAGCGAGGTCGCCACGAAATACACCGCCGACTTCCCCCACCCCGTGCGCTGGACGACCAGCGCCCTGCGCCGGTCGGCCACGAGCGCCTCGATGGCCCGCCACTGGTCCTCACGCAGCTTGGCCGTACCGGTGGCGTCACCCACGAGGCGGGCGAGTACGGAGTCGGCCGAGGCACGGAGAGCTGCGCGGTCTGCGTTGGTCATGCGCCCATGCAACCCGATGGGTCGGACAAACCGCGAATGGAGCCGCCGGCCTGTGGATAAAGTTATCCACAGGGGTCGCGGAATTCGGCCCGGCACGGGACGGTCGAGCCATGAACACGCACAAGCACCACGAATCGACCGGATCCGCCGACGAACAGCAGATCACCCTGCGCAGCCCCGGCGAACTCGCCGACGCGCTTCCCTACTTGCTCGGCTTCCATCCGAGCGACTCCGTCGTCATGGTGGCGCTCCACGGCGACCGGGGACGCTTCGGCGGGCGGCTCAGGCTCGGCATTCCGCGTGCGCCGCGGGAGTGGCCGCCGGTGGCCGAGCAACTCGCCGAATGCCTGATCGAGGGCAGCGAACGGCGCGGTTCCCGGCCCGATGGTGTTGTCGCCTTCCTCTGCCAGGATCCGGCTCCCGGAGAGACCGGCCGGCAGGTGATGGAGCGGCTGCGCCCCCTCGCGCAACGGCTGCGCACCGCCTGCGGAGGGCTCGACGTACCCGTGCACGAGGTGCTCTGCATCTCGGACGGACGGTTCTGGTCCTACTGCTGTCCCGATACGCGCTGCTGCCCGACGGAGGGCACAGGGCTGGCCCTGCCCGGTACGTCGGTGATGGCGGCGGCAGCCGCCTACGCCGGGGTTCGGGTGCGGGGGTCCCTGCGGGACATGGAGGCCCGTCTGGAGCCCTGGAGCACCCCGGCCGCCGGTGAACAGGAGCGCGCGCTGGACGACGCGGCCGCGGCCCTCGTTCCCAGGATCCTGTCCGGGGGAAACCGGGAGCAGGTCGGCGAGGAGACGCTGGAACTGGCCCGGAGGCTCACGGCGCGGCTGGAGGCTGCGCCCGGCGGTGGCACCGTCGCACAGGACGCCGAGGACGACGGGCTGATCACCCACGACGAGGCGGCGGCCGTCATTCTCGGCCTCCAGGACCGCGAGACCCGGGACCGGGCGGCCGAGTGGATGGAAGGAGCCGAGGCGGCGCCCGCTCTCCGGCTCTGGCGCGCCCTGTCCCGGCGCTGCGTCGGCCCATACGCGGAGCACGCCACGGCGCCCTTGACGCTGGCCGGATGGGTCGCCTGGTCGACCGGTGACGAGCCCAGTGCCCGGGTGGCTCTCGGGCTGGCCCTGCGAATCGACCCGAAGTACGTCTTCGCCCAGCTGCTGCACCAGGCGTGCAACGAGGGGCTGGACCCGGAGACGCTGCGCCGCTGTCTGCGGGCGGAGCGCGACGCACGCGCCGTTCCGGGCCCGTGCCGGCCCGGCGGGTCTTCCGGGCGGCCCGGCGCCCGGCCGCGCGCGGGGTCGCGGCGGCCGAAGGCGCCGAGGGTCCAGCCGCGTACGGGGCCACGCTCCGGTGTGCGGATCGCGCGCGACCGGGTGGTGCGGCGCGGCGGGGAGCGCGGCAGCAGGAGCGGCCGATGACGGGGCTCGACAGGGTGCGCGGGTGACCGGGGAGGGGGAGGGGGGAGGGCCGATGATCCCCGGGTGATGCCCTCGACGCTCCGCCTCCCCCTCCCAGTCGGAGCGCCAATGGGCGCGACGCTGGTTCATCGATCCCACGATTCCCGAACACCGCGAAACGCACCGCCACTGGCCCGAGCGTGGGCTCCTGGTTCGAACTCACAGCCAGACGGTCGCGAGCCAGACGGTCACGGCCGCGACGGCGATCGCCGCGACGTTCATGCCGTACTGCCGGTCGGTGTTCAAGTGGACCGTGATCGCGCCGATCTGCAGGAGCACCAGCCCGACGGCCGCGGCCAGGGCCAGCACGGGCGCGATGCCGGTCAGCGGCGGGAGGATCAGCCCCAGCGCTCCCAGCACCTCGACCGCGCCGATGCCCCTGACGCCCGCCATCGGCATGCGGTCCACCCAGGCCATCATCGGCCGCAGCTGCTCGCGGGTCCGGTAGAGCTTGATCGCGCCCGCGTAGAGGTAGAAGAGGGCGAGCAGGCCCGCGACGATCCAGTATGCAATGGTCATGATTCCTACGGTTGTTCAGCGGAAGTGGGGGCAGCCGTGCGGTTCTCCGGCCTCAGTGGAATTCGGTGGCGGGCTCGGTGGCGTAGCGGCCCATCGTCCGGATGTGGGCCTGCGGGGTCATCTCCTGACCGCCGGCGATCATGTCCCGCAGGTCGCGGAAGTACTGGACGTACGGGTCGGGTGTGAAGGTGCTGAGCATGACCGCCTGCTGGTCGGTGGGGTTGGCGAAGGTGTGTGGGGCTCCGGGCGGGACCATCACCAGCGTGCCCGCGGACGCGTCGTAGGTGTCGTTCCCCACGGTGAACCGCACTGTGCCGGAGATGATGTAGAAGCCCTCGTCGTGCTGTGCGTGGCGGTGCTGCGGAGGCCCGGGGGTGTGCGGGGCCAGGACGGACTCGGCCATGCCCAGACGGTGCCCGGTATTGCTGCCGTCCTCCAGGATGCGCATCCTGGAGGAGCCCAGGGCGATCACCTCGCCCTGGCCGGGGCCGACCACCGATACGGCGGGGTCGGGAGATGTCGTGTCACTGGTCATGTGTTCCTCAGCCATGCCTCGATTCCAGCGCGGAGGTGCAACGGCTGTCCAAGTCCGATCCCGCAGCGCCGATACCGAACGGGTATCTTTGCTGTATGGAGCTGCGCACGCTGAGCTATTTCGTGGCCGTCGCGGAAGAGCTGCACTTCGGCCGGGCCGCCGTGCGGCTGCACATGACCCAGCCGCCCCTCAGCCGGGCGATCAAGCGACTCGAGTCCGATTTCGGCGCCGTCCTGCTGCACCGCTCTGCCCTCGGTGTCACGCTCACCCCCGCGGGATCGGCTTTGCTGGAGGAGGCGCGGGCGCTGCTGGAGCAGGCCGACCGGCTGCGTGTACGGGTGGCCGTCGCCGCCGGAGCGGCGACTCTCACCGTCGGGGTCCTGGGTGACAGCACCGACCCGGGTGCCACCCGGCTCGCGGCCGACTTCCGGCGGCGGCATCCGAACGTCGAAGTCCGCATCCGGGAGACCGACCTGACCGACCCCACCTGCGGTCTGCACGCTGGACTGGTTGATGTGGCCCTGACCCGAGGGCCGTTCGACCCAACCGGCCTGATAGCCCGTGAACTGCGCGCCGACCCGGTCGGCGCGGTGCTGCGCGCCGACGACCCGCTGGCCGACCGGGACCGGCTGAAGCTGGCGGACCTCGCCGACCGGCGCTGGTTCCGGTTCCCGGCCGGCACCGATCCGCTGTGGCAGTCCTACTGGCACGGCGGCGAGCCTCGGGAGGGCCCGGTGGTGCGGGCCGTGCAGGAGTGCCTGCAGGCCGTGTTGTGGAACAGCACGGTCGGGATGACCCCGCTCGGGCACGAGCACAGCCCGCAGTTGGCCGTGGTCCCGCTGGAGGACATGGCACCCAGCAGGGTCGTGGCGGTGTGGAACGAGGGCGACACCAACCCGCTGATCCGCTCGTTCGTACAGATCGCGGCAGGCGCCTACCGCGGCTGACCGCCGACTTCACCGACCGCCGACTTCCGAGCAGCGCCCCGGAAGGCCGTCCCGAAAGGCGGTATCGGACAGCGAGAACCCGGCGGCGTCCTTCAGGATGCGGTTGCGAGGGTGGCGGAAGACCTGTTTATCGTCAGGCAGACGACTATGATTGACGCATGCCTCCCTACGACCCGTCGGCCTTTCCCGCGTTCGCTGTCACCGTCGATCTGGTCGTGCTCACCGTGCGTCGCGACGCGCTCTGCGCGCTGGTCGTGCGTCGGGGCGAACCGCCCTTTCAGGGCAGATGGGCACTGCCCGGCGGTTTCGTCAGGGCCGATGAGGACCTCGCCGGCGCCGCGGCACGTGAACTCGTCGAGGAGACGGGCCTGTGCGCACACGATCCGGTGTCCCCCACGTCGGGGAACACGGCCCACCTGGAGCAGCTCGCCACCTACGGGGATCCCGGGCGCGACCCCCGGATGCGGGTGGTCAGCGTGGCCCATCTGGCACTGTCCCCCGATCTTCCGGCGCCTCGGGCCGGGGGAGACGCCAACAGCGCCCGCTGGGCCTCCGTGGGCGATCTGCTCAAGGGGGAGGGTGAGTTCGCCCGGGAGGGCGAGCGGCCGGTCCCACTCGCCTTCGACCACGCGCGGATTCTGGCGGACGGGGTGGAGCGGGCCCGCTCCAAGATCGAGTACTCCTCGCTGGCCACGGCGTTCTGCCCTTCCGAGTTCACCGTCGGCGAGCTGCGCAGGGTGTACGAGGCGGTGTGGGGCGTGGCGCTCGATCCCCGTAACTTCCACCGCAAGGTGACGGGCACGCCGGGCTTCCTGGTCCCGTCGGGCGGCACCACGACCCGGCAGGGCGGCCGCCCTGCCCAGCTGTTCCGGGCCGCCGGGGCGACCGTCCTCAACCCGCCCATGCTGCGACCCGAGGTCTGAGGCGCGGGGAGGCCAGGGGCCGGGGGAGAGAGGAGGGGCCGGGCCCCCGCAGTCGGACACCCGGGCGACGCCTTACCTCGCAAGTCGGACATATAGCGTTATCTTGTCGCGGTACCCGCTCTGCCGCCGAGCGGTCTCACCTCCCCGCGAGAGAAGCGATGCTCCAGGCCATCGGATTGACCAGCGCCCCCCGCCGCGACCTCACACCGGCCGTGGACGATCTGACCTTCGAGGCCCCGCCGGGCTCTGTCACCGCACTGCTCGGCGCCCCGGGCGCCGGGAAGACCACCGCGCTGCGGCTGATGCTCGAACTCGAACCGGGGCGTGGGCTCACCTCCTTCCGGGGCCGGCCCCTGCACCGCATCCCCCATCCGGCCCGCGAGATCGGAGTGCTCCTCGGCGATGTGCCCGGTCACCCCGCGCGCAGTGTCGGAGGGCAGCTGCGGATGCTCTGCGCCGCCGCGGGCGTGCCCGTCTCGCGCGCCGACGAACTCATCGAGGTCGTCGGCCTCGGCGCGCTGCGCGACGAGCCTCTCGGCTCCCTCTCGCTCGGCATGGATCGCCGACTGGGCCTCGCCTCCGCTCTGCTGGGCGACCCGCACACCCTGCTGCTCGACACCCCCTCGGTCGGCCTCTCGCCCCGCGAGAACAGCTGGCTGTACGGACTGCTGCGCGCCCACGCGGGACACGGCGGCACCGTCCTGTACACCACCAGCGACCCCAAGGAGGCGGCCAGGACCGCCGACCGCGTCGTCACCATCGACCGGGGCCGGCTCGTCGCGGACCAGGACGCGGCCTCCTTCGCCCGCACCCGGCTGCGTCCTCGGGTCGCCGTCAGGACCCCGCACGCCGCCCGGCTCGCGGACGCGTTGAACCGGGAGGCACGCGCGGGCCGCCGTTCCGTCGAGGTGGTCGCGCGGGAGGATGTGGGCAGTGTGCTGACCGTGTACGGCAGCAGTTGCCCGGAGATCGGTGAGACCGCCTTCCGGCACGGCGTTCTCCTCCACCAGCTCGCCGACGAGATCGGTGACGCGGGTCCCGCCGTGCCCGCCCCCGCTGCCCCCGCCCCCGCGAGCGTGCACGTCCTCGCCGCCGCGAACGTCCCCGCTTCCGGGGCCGCCCGGACCCCCGAAGTGTCCGAAGCCGCCCGCGACTCCGAAGTCTCCGGCGTCGCTCGTACCCCCGACGTCCCGGCCGCCTCCGAAGCGGTCCGCGTTCCCGGGCCCGCGCCCGCCCCCGGGACGCGGGTCGCCCGCCACCCGCGCGGCGACTCCGCTCCACTGCCGCCGCCCCTGCCGTCGCGGCCGGTCCGCAGTCCGCTCCGCCCGGTGCGTTACGAGCTGCGCCGCATGTTCGGGGTGCGCAGCGCGCCACTGATCGTCGCCGCCGTCCTCGTCGCCTCCGTGGCCCTCGCCGTCCCCCTCGCCCGTACCGGCGCCACCCCGCTGCCCGGGCTGCTGGCGGCCTGGCCCGCGCTCCTGCCGCTGCCGCCCGCGGCCCTCGGCGCCGGGCTGCTCGGGGCGCTCTCCTTCGGGGACGAGTACCGCTATCCCGCGCTCGCCGGCGCGCGGGGCACCGTCCCGCGGCGCCTCGGACTGCTCCTCGCCAAGCTCCTCGTGACGGCGGGCGCCGCCCTGCTCCTCGCGTCGCTGTCGGTACTGGCCGACGCCGGAGCCCTGCGCCTGGTCTACGGCGCCGCCGCCGTGCCCGTACCCGACAACTGGATCGCGCTGAGCGCCGGTTGGGCCGGGCTGGCGGTCGGCTGTGCCTGGGCCGGCCTGTTGGGCGCCGGAGTCTTCCGGATCACGATCGCCGGGATGGCCGCCGTCGTCGCCGTACCGACCCTGGTCGGTCCCCTTGTGCAGAAGGCGCTCGCCGGACCGTCCGTACGTTCGGTGGTCGGACTTCCGGCCAGGCTGCGCGAGCTGGCCTGGCTGGACTGGCCCCGGCAGGCGGACCACTGGCTGATGGCCACGGTCAGGCTCGTCGCCCAGCCGGTGGCGGCGGCGCTCGCGTTGTCGCTGTCGGTCCTGCTCTGCGCGTATCTGCTCACCGGCCTTCGCCGGAGGGCCCGTTGGTGACCGCGTTACGACCGGACCGTGCCGCGGTGCGCGCAACTCCCCCGAAAACGCCCGCTTCTTTCCGATAAGGCGTCAATCGAGGGGCGAGCGCCGATCACCCTTTCGTGTGCTTTTCACCAAAGACCTCAAGGGCGGCGGAATCAACGCCGACAAAGGATGCGTGAGTACCCTTGCGCACACCATGATGACCGCCGCCCGTTCCGTCGACTCCGGCCTCGCCGACCCGGGTGGACTCGACCGTTATCCCTACGCGGAGGCGCCCGGCGCCGATCGCGTGGCCTCCCCCGTCTGGGACGGCGCCGACACCGACCTGGGCCGGGTGGGCCGGCGCACGGCCGGCAGCCGTGGTCGCGGGCTGCACGGCCAACTCGTCCAGCAGCTCGGACAGATGATCGTCTCCGGCGACCTGGGCGCCGACCGTCCGCTCGTTCCCGAGGAGATCGGCCAGCGTTTCGAGGTCTCCCGCACGGTGGTGCGGGAGTCGCTGCGCGTCCTTGAGGCCAAGGGGCTCGTGAGCGCCAGGCCCAATGTCGGGACCCGCGTCCGCCCGGTGAGCGACTGGAATCTGCTGGACCCCGACATCATCGAGTGGCGTGCCTTCGGACCGCAGCGCGACGACCAGCGCCGTGAGCTGAGCGAGCTGCGCTGGACGATCGAGCCCCTCGCCGCGCGGCTGGCCTCCGGCCACGGCAGGGCGGATGTCCAGCAGCGCCTTTCCGAGATGGTGGGAATCATGGGGCATGCCCTCGCTCAGGGTGACTCGATCACCTTCGCGCGCGCCGATGCCGAGTATCACTCCCTGCTGATCCAGCTCGCCGGCAACCGGATGCTCGAACACCTCGCGAGCATCGTCTCGGCCGCCCTTCAGGTCTCGGGCGGCCCGATCACCGGATGCGACCGTCCGACCGAGATCTCCCTCGGTCACCACGCGCGGATCGTCGACGCGTTGGGCACCGGCGACGGAGCCGCCGCCGAGTCGGCGATGCGGCAGCTGCTGATGGTCCAGCCGGAGGTGGAGCGCGTCGTTCCGGCGCCGCGCGAGCACTGAGCACGTCTCCCCGGGCCCGGGCGTACGGGGAAGGTACGCGTCGTCGTGTGTCGCCGGGCCCCGGGGCCCGGCGACGCGAGGGAGAGCCCATAAATGCCGCTTCTGGCCACTTGTCGCGATTGGGGTGTGACTCGGGCCACGCGGATTGGGCGTAACACTCCTGGAGACAGTGCGATGACCTAAGAGGTGACTGCCGAGGAAGGAATACGAACGCCACGCCGTGGCGCTGTATTCAGCTCCGAGGCGCAAGCCCGCGCCGTCGGCACATCCCCAGCCGACGGTCGTCGGCTCCGGCCCGATCATGGGCGGGGCCGGAAGCCGTTTCCATCGTTCCGAGAGGTTGTTCGTGTCGGCCAGCACATCCCGTACCCTCCCGCCGGAGATCGCCGAGTCCGAGTCTGTGATGGCGCTCATCGAGCGGGGAAAGGCTGATGGGCAGATCGCCGGCGATGACGTGCGTCGCGCCTTCGAGGCCGACCAGATTCCGCCAACCCAGTGGAAGAACGTTCTGCGCAGCCTCAACCAGATCCTCGAGGAAGAGGGTGTGACGCTGATGGTCAGTGCCGCGGAGTCGCCGAAGCGCACCCGCAAGAGCGTCGCAGCGAAGAGCCCGGTCAAGCGCACCGCCACCAAGACCGTCGCGGCCAAGACGACCACGACGACCAGGACCGTCGCGGCCGCCACCGCCGCCCCGGCGGCGCAGAGCGCGGACGCGGGGGCCGACGAGTCCCTCGCCCCCGCCAAGAAGGCCGCCGCGAAGAAGACCGTCGCCAAGAAGGCCACGGTCAAGAAGACCGCGGCCAAGAAGACGACCGCGAAGAAGACGGCGGGCAAGAAGGACGCCGACGAGATCGACGGCGAGGAGCCGACCGAGGAGATCCAGCCGGGCAAGGGCGAGGAGGAGGAGACCGAGGGCGAGAACAAGGGCTTCGTCCTCTCCGACGACGACGAGGACGACGCGCCCGCGCAGCAGGTCGCCGTCGCCGGTGCCACCGCCGACCCGGTCAAGGACTACCTCAAGCAGATCGGCAAGGTCCCCCTCCTCAACGCCGAGCAGGAAGTCGAACTCGCCAAGCGCATCGAGGCCGGTCTCTTCGCCGAGGACAAGCTCGCCAACTCCGACAAGCTGGCCCCCAAGCTCAAACGCGAGCTGGAGATCATCGCCGAGGACGGGCGCCGCGCCAAGAACCACCTGCTGGAGGCCAACCTCCGACTCGTGGTCTCGCTGGCCAAGCGCTACACCGGCCGCGGCATGCTCTTCCTGGACCTGATCCAGGAGGGCAACCTCGGTCTGATCCGGGCGGTCGAGAAGTTCGACTACACCAAGGGCTACAAGTTCTCCACGTACGCCACCTGGTGGATCCGTCAGGCGATCACCCGCGCCATGGCCGACCAGGCCCGCACCATCCGTATCCCGGTGCACATGGTCGAGGTCATCAACAAGCTCGCGCGCGTGCAGCGCCAGATGCTCCAGGACCTGGGCCGCGAGCCCACCCCGGAGGAGCTGGCCAAGGAACTCGACATGACCCCCGAGAAGGTCATCGAGGTCCAGAAGTACGGCCGGGAGCCGATCTCGCTGCACACCCCGCTGGGCGAGGACGGGGACAGCGAGTTCGGAGACCTCATCGAGGACTCCGAGGCGGTCGTGCCCGCCGACGCCGTGAGCTTCACGCTGCTCCAGGAGCAGCTGCACTCGGTGCTCGACACCCTCTCCGAGCGTGAGGCGGGCGTGGTCTCCATGCGCTTCGGCCTCACCGACGGCCAGCCCAAGACGCTGGACGAGATCGGCAAGGTGTACGGCGTGACGCGTGAGCGCATCCGCCAGATCGAGTCCAAGACGATGTCGAAGCTGCGCCACCCGTCCCGTTCGCAGGTGCTGCGCGACTACCTCGACTAGTCGGACACCCGAAGGGCGCGCGCCCCCTCGCACCGGACCGACCCGGTGCGAGGGGGCGCGCGGACGCATGGGACGAAGACCCGGATGCCTCCAGGCGCCGGGTCTTCGCGTTTGTGCGCCGGTGTACAGCGGCGACTCGCTTTAATGACTGTGGGTAGGTCGCTGTTCACCGGAGAGTCAGGAGCCTGTATGCGTCGTTCCCTTGCCCGAACGCTGTCCGCCGGATTGGCCGTGATCGCGGCCGGCGCCGCGCTGCCGCTCGCGACGGCCGCGCCCGCTTCCGCCGACCGGGTGGTCATCGGCGGTCGGCCCGTGAAGTCGGCCGACCACCCGTGGGTCGTCGCGCTGTCGAGCCGTGACCGGTACGGCGCGTCCCGGGCCGGCCAGTTCTGCGGGGGTGTGGTGGTGGCGCCGACGAAAGTGCTGACCGCGGCCCACTGCATGGGTGAGGATGCCCTCGGGGCGCCCGCGGACGAGGTGCGGGACCTGCGGGTCATCGCGGGCCGTGAGCGGCTCCGTGGCGGCGGCGGGCGGGAGGTCTCCGTACGGTCCGTACGGGTGGACCCGGGGTACGAGGCGGACGGGGACGGACCGGATCTGGCCGTGCTGACCCTGGCGGACGCGCTTCCCGGCGGGTACGTGATCCAGCCGGCGGAGCCCGGCGGCCCCGCCTCCGCGCCGGGAACGGCCGCGGAGGTCTTCGGCTGGGGCGACACGTCGGGCAACGGCCAGTACGCCACCGCGCTGCGCTCCGCGCCCGTGACGGTGCTGCCGGACCGGAACTGCGCCCGCGCCTACCCGGGCGGCTCAGGGGACCGCTACGACGCCGCCACGATGCTCTGCGCGGGCGATCCCGCGGGCGGGCACGACGCCTGCCAGGGCGACAGCGGGGGGCCGCTGGTGGCCCAGGGGCGGCTCATCGGCCTGGTCTCCTGGGGGAGCGGCTGCGGGCGCTCCGACAGCCCCGGGGTCTACACCCGGGTGACCACGGATCTGCGTCTGGTCGCCGAGGCGACCGGAGCGCGCGTCGGCCGCTGAGCCGGCGAAGGCTCCGGCGCCCGGTGCGCGCCGGGGCCCGCTGGGACGAGAACGGGCGGCCACCCCCGCGGTGCGGGGCTGGTCGCCCGTCGGCCGGTCGCGAGGACCGCCCCTTGGCTCGTCGTGGATGCGAGGTGTCTAGTGTTCCTCTTCACCGCCGCCGGCCGGTACGGCCGTCAGTCGGTCGGTCTCATCCTGTATTTCCGCGGCGATCTTCTTGAGTTCCGGCTCGAACTTGCGACCGTGGTGGGCGCAGAAGAGCAGTTCACCACCGCTGGACAGGAGGACGCGCAGATATGCCTGGGCGCCGCACCGGTCGCAGCGGTCTGCCGCGGTCAGCGGGCTCGCGGGGGTCAGAACAGTAGTCACGTCGCCTCTTCTCTAGCTCGACGAGCTGTCGTACCAGGGTCAACATCCAACCAGGCCGAAAACGTTCCCGCTCGCGGCTTTTCCTCGAAAATTTCTTCCGCGGCGGCCGGGTGCTGACGGTTGGCGGCGAATGAGCCGTATTGCTTCGCTGGGCTTCGCTCTACGGGGTTCGCGTTTCTTGACGTCGCTTGCGTTGCTTGTCGGGGGGTGCCCTCGTCCGGCTGGCTTGCCGGTTGTTGATGAGGACGTGCCCGGAGCCTAAATGGTTCATGCCTGGAAGGGAACGTGATGTGTGCTTCACTCCATCGAGGGATCGAACACCTATACGACCTTGGACTAGCATGGGAATAGGGCGAGGGTGGCGTGACAACGGCTCTACCAGGCATCTGTACCCTCTGACCGGTGACAGACGCCGGCCCTTTACCCCACGGGGCCACATCTCAAATTCAGCGAGGAGCGAACCGCGTGACCGCCGATACGTCCGTGCCGTCCACAGCCCTGCTGACAGCAGACGGTGACGGCTCCAACTACACCGCGCGGCACCTGCTCGTCCTTGAGGGGCTCGAAGCGGTCCGCAAGCGCCCCGGAATGTACATCGGCTCGACCGACAGCCGCGGTCTGATGCACTGCCTCTGGGAGATCATCGACAACTCCGTCGACGAGGCCCTGGGCGGCCACTGCGACCACATCGACGTCACCCTCCACGAGGACGGCTCGGTCGAGGTCAAGGACAACGGCCGGGGCATCCCCGTCGACGTCGAGCCCAAGACCGGTCTCTCCGGTGTCGAGGTCGTGATGACCAAGCTGCACGCCGGCGGCAAGTTCGGCGGCGGCTCGTACGCCGCGTCGGGCGGTCTGCACGGCGTGGGCGCCTCCGTGGTCAACGCGCTCTCCGCCCGGCTGGACGTCGAGGTGGACCGCAACAGCTCCACCCACGCGATCAGCTTCCGGCGCGGCGTCCCCGGAATGTTCACCGAGCAGGGCCCCGACAGCCCCTTCGACCCGGCGAACGGGCTGCGCAAGACCAAGCGGGTGCCCAAGACCCGTACCGGCACCCGCGTGCGCTACTGGGCCGACCGGCAGATCTTCCTCAAGGACGCCAGGCTCTCCCTGGAGACGCTCCACCAGCGCGCCCGCCAGACCGCCTTCCTGGTCCCCGGGCTGACCATCGTCGTCCGGGACGAGCGGGCCCTCGGCGAGAACGAGGGCGGCCCGGCCGAGGAGACCTTCCGCTTCGACGGCGGCATCAGCGAGTTCTGCGAGTACCTGGCGCAGGACAAGGCGGTCTGCGACGTGCTGCGCCTCACCGGCCAGGGCACCTTCAAGGAGACCGTGCCGGTCCTCGACGACCGGGGCCACATGACCCCCACCGAGGTCACCCGCGAGCTGGGCGTCGATGTCGCCCTGCGCTGGGGCACCGGGTACGACACGACGGTCAGGTCGTTCGTGAACATCATCGCCACCCCCAAGGGCGGTACGCATGTGAGCGGATTCGAGCGGTCCCTGACCCGAACGGTCAACGAAGTGCTGCGCTCGGCCAAGATGCTGCGCGTCGCCGAGGACGACATCGTCAAGGACGACGCGCTGGAGGGCCTCACCGCCGTGGTCACGGTGCGGCTCGCGGAGCCGCAGTTCGAGGGCCAGACCAAGGAGGTCCTCGGTACCTCGGCGGCCAACCGGATCGTCGCCAATGTCATCGCCAAGGAACTCAAAGGGTTCCTGACCTCGACGAAGCGCGACGCGAAGGCGCAGGCCCGCGCCGTGCTGGAGAAGGCGGTCGCCGCCGCCCGTACCCGGATCGCGGCCCGTCAGCACAAGGACGCCCAGCGCAGGAAGACGGCGCTGGAGTCCTCCTCGCTGCCCGCCAAGCTCGCCGACTGCCGCAGCGACGACGTGGAGCGCAGCGAGCTGTTCATCGTGGAGGGGGACTCCGCCCTCGGTACGGCCAAGCTCGCCCGCAACAGTGAGTTCCAGGCGCTGCTGCCGATCCGCGGCAAGATCCTCAACGTTCAGAAGGCATCCGTCTCCGACATGCTGAAGAACGCCGAGTGCGGCGCGATCATCCAGGTCATAGGGGCGGGCTCGGGCCGGACCTTCGACATCGACGCGGCCCGTTACGGCAAGATCGTGCTCCTGGTCGACGCCGACGTGGACGGCGCCCACATCCGGATCCTGCTGCTCACCCTCTTCCAGCGCTACATGCGGCCGATGGTGGAGGCGGGCCGGGTCTTCGCGGCCGTGCCGCCGCTGCACCGGATCGAGCTGGTGCAGCCCAAGAAGGGCCAGGACAAGTACGTGTACACGTACTCGGACAACGAGCTGCGCCGCACCCTGCTGGAGTACCAGCGCAAGAACATCCGCTTCAAGGACTCCATCCAGCGCTACAAGGGGCTCGGTGAGATGGACGCCGACCAGCTCGCGGAGACCACCATGGACCCGCGCTACCGCACCCTGCGGCGCATCAACATCGGTGACCTGGAGTCGTCCGAGCAGATCTTCGACCTGCTGATGGGCAACGAGGTGGCACCGCGCAAGGAGTTCATCACCAGCTCGGCGGCGACGCTCGACCGCTCGCGCATCGACGCCTGAGCACCTTCCGTCCGGCGGCCGGTGCGGTAAGCGGCCTCCACCCATGGGTGGAGGCCGTTGTTCCACCCGCGTTCCACCCGTGCTCCGATGTCCTGATCCGGCCCTCTCCGTAACGTCGAAGTCGTTGTACTTCCCGTTCCCGGAGGCTCCCGTGTCACCCATCGACCTGCTGGCGGTCGTCGCCGTCATCGCTCTGGTCCTGGCCCGTCAGTTCAAGGCGCGGCGGATCGCGACCGAGGGACGGAAGTGGCTGGTGGTGCCCATCGTGCTCATGGTCATGTCCCTGCGCGGGCCCGGCCCGCTCGACCCGCACCACCCGGTGACGGCGGCGCTGCTGATCGCTGTGGAACTGGTGGTGGGCGTGCTCATGGGGGTGGGCTGGGCCTGGACCAGCCGTATATGGGCCGACCGCGACGGCACGGTGTGGTCCAGGGGCACCAGGGCGACCGCCGCGGTCTGGGCCGGCGGCATCGCGGTCCGGCTCGGCCTGATGGGCGTCGGTGTGCTGCTGGGCGTCCACCAGGGCAGCGGGGCGCTGCTGCCTGCGTTCGCCGCCACCCTCCTGGTCCGCGGCGGTCTGCTGGTGTGGCGGGCGCGACGCCTCCAGCCCTCGGAGGGTTCCCGCCCGGCGTACGGTGATCACGCCGCCGCCGCGCAGTGGAAGGACCGTGTGTGACGCCCCAGCCCTGGACCCACTGGCCCTCGCGGGAGGCCCTCTCCCGGCAGGGTCTCAGCGAGGCCAGGAGGCGGCTGGCACGGCTGGTGCGGCTGGTGGTCGGCGGCGCACTGCTCTGGTCCACCCTCAGCCAGCGGCATGTCTCCGGCTGGGGCGCGGTCGCGGCGGTGGCGGGGGTCTTCGCGGTCGGGTTCTGCGCCTGGGGTTTCTTCCGTACCACCCTGCGCCACCAGCTGTGGCCCTCGGTGGGGCTGCTCGTCCTGCTGCTGGGCGCGGCCTTCGGGGCGGACCAGGCCGGGTTCGAGGTCGTCGCCGTCGTGCTGTGGTGCGGCTGCGCGGTCACCTGCGTCGAGCGGCTGCCGCTCGTCGCCGCACTGCCCACCGCGCTCACCGCGTTCGCCGGATACACGATCCTGACCCGTGACGACCTGCTGTCCACGCTCATCACCACGGCGGGTCTCTTCCTCGGCGGCTATGTGCTGCGGCTGGACGCCGAGGCGCACGGCAACGCCCACCGGCTGCTGGCGCAGGAGCGCGCCGCCCGCGCGGCGGAGGCGGAGACGGCCGCCCTGGCGGAGCGGGCCAGGATCGCCCGTGACATCCATGACGTGCTGGCGCACAGCCTCTCCGCGCAGCTCGTCCATCTGGAGGCGGCGCGGCTGCGGATCGAGCAGGAGCCGCACGGACCGTTCCGCGACCAGATCCTGGAACGCGTCGTCGCCGCGCGCTCCATGGCGCGCGAGGGTCTCGCCGAGACCCGCCAGGCGCTCTCGGCACTCCGCGGCGAGATGGCGCCCCTGGGGGACCACCTCCGGGAGCTGGCCGCGACGGACGGCGCGGAGGTCGACGTCGAGGGCGTCCCGAGGCCGCTGCGCGCGGAGGTGTCCCAGACGGTGCGCAGGGTGGCGCAGGAGGCGCTCACCAACGTACGCAAACACGCCCCCGGCGCCCGCGTCTCGATCCTGCTGAGCTACGGCGCCGAGGACGTGACCCTGGTCGTACGGGACTCCGGTGGCCGGGCGCGGGGCCCGGCCGGGCTGCCGACCTCCGGCTCCGGGTACGGTCTGCTGGGGATGAGGGAGCGCGCCGAGCTGCTCGGCGGCACCCTGGAGGCCGGTCCCGCCGGTCCCGCCGGTCCCGCCGGTCCCGCCGGTCCCGCCGGGCCGTCCGGTTCCGGCGGCCGGGGTGCGCCGCAGGGCTCGGGAGCCCCGGACGAGAAAGGTTTCAGCGTGCGTCTGCGAGTGCCCGCATGACCGCCAGAGTGATCGTGGCCGACGACCAGTCCGTGGTGCGCGAGGGCATCGTGATGCTGCTCGGGCTGCTGCCGGACATCGAGGTGGTCGGCGCGGCCAGGGACGGCGAGGAGGCCGTCGCCCTGGTCGCCGATCTCGCGCCCGACGTCGTGCTCATGGATCTGCGGATGCCGCGCTGCGACGGGGTGGAGGCCACCCGCCGGATCCGTCGCGACCACCCCGGTACACAGGTCGTGGTGCTCACGACGTACGCCGACGACGACTCGTTGTTCGCGGCGCTCCAGGCCGGGGCGCGCGGCTATCTCACCAAGGACGCGCGGGGCGAGGAGATCGTCCGGGCCGTCGAGGACGTCCTGGCCGGGCAGGCGGGTCTGGCCCCCTCCGTGCAGCGCAGACTGCTGGAGCGGGTCACCGCCCCGCCGCCCGCCGCGTCCGTGGCGGAGCTGCCCGACGGGCTGACCGCCCGGGAGGCCGAGGTGCTCTCCCTGGTGGCCGAGGGGCTGTCGAACAGGGAGATCGCGCAGCGGCTGCACATCGGGGCGGCCACCGTGAAGACCCACATCAACAACCTCTTCGCCAAGACCGGGGTACGCGATCGGGCCCAGGCCGTCCGGTATGCCTATCAGCGCGGTTTGATCCGGCCCCAGGGGACAGCCGGCACCTGACGGGGCGAGGGCCGGGGGCACTCCCGGCGCTCCGGCCGGAGCGGGGAGAGCCCGGCGGCGGGTTCAGTCGTCCGCAGGCCAGGTGTACCGGTGCTCCGGGCGGCCCGGATGCCGTCGGCCACGACCAGCGCGTCGATCACGGTGGCTCTCCCGTCGTGCCGGGGCCGTGAGCCGGGAGGTGAGGCGGTCCGCCGGTCTCCGCGTCCGCCCTCGGACCGGGGGCCGTGTCCCCGTCCGGGGCCGGGTCGGTCAGCGCGTCCGGCAGCACGACGGTGAACTCGGCGCCTCCGAGCGGCGAGGCGCCGGCCCGCGCGCTGCCGCCCTGCCGCTCGGCGAGCCGGCGCACCAGCGCGAGGCCGAGGCCGCGTCGCCCGTGGGCGGGCGGCTGCTTGGTCGACCAGCCCTCGGAGAAGACCAGTTCGCGCCGGGCGGCCGGGATGCCGGGGCCGCTGTCGGAGACCACGAGGACGACCGTACGGTCCTCGGCGAGCAGCTCCACCTTGACGCGTGGGTCGTCGGAACCGGCCGCCGCGTCCAGGGCGTTGTCCACCAGATTGCCGACCACCGTCACCAGCCCCTGCGGATCGACCAGCCGGTCGGGCAGCAGCGTGTCGGGCGCGAGGCGCAGCCGGACGCCCCGCTCGGCGGCGACGGTGGCCTTCCCGACCAGCAGTGCGGCCGGCAGCGGGTCGTGGATCCGCTCGGTGATCTGTTCCGCGGTGGTGCGGTGCACTCCGACCACCTCGTTGACGAACTCCGCCGCCTCTTCGTGCATGTTCAGCTCCAGCAGCCCCAGCAGGGTGTGCATGTGGTTCGCGTGCTCGTGGTCCTGGGCGCGCAGGGCGTCGATCAGACCGCGTGTCGCGTCCAGCTCCCGGCCGAGCCGCTCCAGTTCCGTGCGGTCCCGGAGCGTCACGACGGCCCCGCCGTCGTCGGTCGGCATCCGGTTGGCGACCAGGACGCGGCTGCCCCGGACGGCCAGCAGATCCTCGCCCCGCACCTGTCCCGTCAGCACCTCCGCGGTGCGTCCCTCGCCGAGCGACTCCTCCAGGGGCCGGCCCGCCGCGTCGGGGCCGAGGCCCAGCAGCCGCTGCGCCTCGTCGTTCAGCAGCCGGATCCGGCCGGCGGAGTCCAGCGCGACCACGCCCTCGCGCAGGCTGTGCAGCATGGCCTCGCGTTCGGTCAGCAGCGCCGAGATGTCGGAGAACGCCAGGTCATGGGTTCGGCGCTGAAGGCGCCGGGAGATCAGGAAGGCGGCGAGCGCCCCGGCGGCCAGTGCCCCGCCCGCGTACGCGAGGAGGCCGGGGATCGCGGCGAGGAGCCGGTTGTGGACGCTGTCGTACGCGATGCCGACCGACACGGCGCCGACGATCCGTCCCGTACCGTCGCGCAGCGGCACCTTTCCCCGGGCGGAGCGGCCGAGCGTTCCGCTGTCGAGTTCTCTCAGGTGCCCGCCCGCGAGCGCCGCGCTGGGGTCGGTGGAGACGACCCTGCCGATCTCCTCGGGGTCGGTGTGCGACCAGCGCACCCCGCCGCGGTCCATGACGACGACGTACTCGGCGCCGGTGGTCTCTCTGATCCGTTCCGCCTCGGCCTGCACGGGGCCGCCGGCCGTCGGCCGGGACGCCAGCAGGTCGGCGGCCATCCGCGGTGACGCGGTGGTCTCCGCGATGACCAGGGCGCGGCGGGTCGCCTGGTCGTCCAGCTCATGGCTGAAGGGGGCCAGAAACAGCCCGGTGGCCAGCACGGTGACGCCGGCGGCGATGGCGAGCTGCGTCAGCAGCACCTGGGAGAAGACCCGGCGCGGCCAGCCGAATCGCCGTCGTCCGGGCGTGGTGCGGGCCGCGGTGCCCGGTCCGGCGCTCATGCGTACGAAGGTAGAGGGCGGGGCACGCTTTCCGAAATCATCCCCGCGGCATCCGCCCGCGGTGGGCCGCGCCGGGACGGGGGCGGCCACGGACCTGACCGGCTCCCACCCTCGTTACGCTCGAATTGCGTCATGAAGCAAGTGGCTTGCAACGCTTGCGATAGTCTTGCGTGTATGACGCGACGACTTGCTCAGGTGGCGAAGAAGGTTGGGGTCAGCGAAGCCACGGTGAGCCGGGTGCTCAACGGTAAGCCGGGGGTCTCGCAGGCCACCCGGCAGTCCGTGCTGACCGCGCTCGACGTCCTCGGCTACGAGCGCCCCACTCAGCTGCGCGGTGAGCGCGCCCGGCTCGTCGGTCTGGTCCTGCCGGAGTTGCAGAACCCCATCTTTCCCGCGTTCGCCGAGGTCATCGGGGGCGCGCTGGCGCAGCAGGGCCTCACCCCCGTGCTCTGCACCCAGACCAAGGGCGGCGTCTCCGAGGCGGACTATGTGGAACTGCTGCTCCAGCAGCAGGTGTCCGGGGTGGTCTTCGCCGGCGGACTCTTCGCGCAGGCGGACGCCCCGCACGACCACTACCGGCTGCTTGCCGAGCGCCGGATCCCGGTCGTGCTGATCAACGCGCCGATCGAGAACCTCGACTTCCCGTGCATCTCCTGCGACGACGCCGTGGCGGTCGAGCAGGCGTGGCGCCACCTGGTCTCGCTCGGCCACGAGCGCGTCGGGCTGGTGCTCGGTCCGGCCGATCACGTACCGTCCCGGCGCAAGCTGGCCGCCGCGCGGGCCGCGGCGGCCGCGGCGGGTGCGAGCCTGCCCGACGACCGCATCGAGCGGACCATGTTCTCGCTGGAGGGCGGCCAGGCGGCGGCCACCCGGCTGCTCGACCGGGGCGTGACGGGCATCATCTGCGCGAGCGACCCGCTGGCGCTGGGGGCGGTACGGGCGGCGCGCCGGCGCGGTCTCGCGGTGCCCGGCGCTGTCTCGGTCGTCGGCTTCGACGACTCCGCCTTCATGAACTGCACCGAGCCCCCTTTGACGACGGTCCGGCAGCCCATCGAGGCGATGGGCCGGGCGGCCGTGGAGATGCTCACCGCCCAGATCCAGGGCGGCGCGGTGCCCCCCGGTGAGCTGCTGTTCGAACCGGAGCTGGTGGTGCGCGGCTCCACGGGACCGGCGCCGCGCGACTGACCGCCGTACCCGCGTCGGGTGAGCCCCGGCGCCGGGGCTCTGCCCGCCACCCGCCCACCGGCCCCGCACGCCCGCGCGTGCGGGGCCGGTTTTCGGTTTGACGGACGAGTTGCGTGTGAGCGAATCAACCCGTGCGACGCACTGTCAAGTATTTGCGAAATTGGAGCGACATATTGCGGACACCTGTTGTTAGTGGTTGAGTGAGCGCCGCCACACAGCGAGCGGCTGTGGGGGTTTCCCGCGCTCCTGCCCAAGAGGGGTCCCAGCGATGAGTAGTTCCGGGTTCCGCCGTACCTGCACCACTGCCATAGCCACCGTTCTCGCCCTGACCGGACTGGCCGCCTGCGGCTCGGACGACGACAGCTCGGCCGGGGGCAAGACGCGCATCACGGTCAACTGCATGCCGCCCAAGAGCGCGAAGATCGACCGGCAGAGCTTCGAGGACGACATGAAGGCGTTCGAGAAGGCCAACCCGGACATCGACGTCGTGGGCCGCGACGCCTTCCCCTGCCAGGACCCCAAGACCTTCGACGCGAAGCTCGCCGGCGGCCAGATGGAAGACGTCTTCTACACGTACTTCACCGACGCCGGACACGTCGTCGACATCAATCAGGCGGCCGACATCACGTCGTACGTGAAGGACATGAAGGGCTACGGCGACATCCAGCAGTCGCTGCGCGACGTCTACACCGTCGACGGCAAGATCTACGGCATACCGCGTACCAACTACTCGATGGGCCTGCTCTACAACAAGAAACTCTTCCAGCAGGCCGGACTCGACCCCGACAGCCCCCCGGCCACCTGGGAGGAGGTCCGCGCCGCCGCCAAGAAGATCGCGGGCCTGGGCAAGGGGTACGTCGGCTACGCCGACTACAGCGCCCAGAACCAGGGCGGCTGGCACTTCACCGCCGAGATGTACTCCCAGGGCGGTGACGTCGTCGCGGAGGACGGCAGGACGGCGAAGGTCGACAGCCCCGAGGGCAGGGCCGTTCTCCAGAACCTCAAGGACATGCGCTGGAACGACGACTCCATGGGCAGCAAGCAGCTCCTCATCCTCAACGACGTCCAGCAGATGATGGGCTCCGGCAAGCTCGGCATGTACCTCTCCGCCCCGGACAACGTCCCGATCCTGGTCAAGGAGAAGGGCGGTCGCTACGAGGACCTCGGCCTCGCCCCGATGCCCGGCGGCAAGGGCACGCTCATCGGTGGCGACGGCTACATGTTCAGCAAGAAGGCGTCCCCCGCGCAGATCAGGGCCGGCCTGAAGTGGCTGGCGTTCGAGACCAACACCCCGGGCTCGGGACTCAACGACTGGAAGCGCGCCGCCGACCTCAAGGCCCCCGTCGGCCTCCCCGAGCCCCGGCTGTGGACCGGCGCCACCGACGCCGAGGACCAGAAGCTGAAGAAGCTCCACGCCAACGTCCCGGTCGGGAACTACCAGGCGTTCCTGGACGGCAGCCAGCAGCTCACGGCGAAGCTGGAGCCGCCGAAGGCCCAGCAGATCTACTCCGTCCTCGACGGCGCCGTGTCAGCGGTCCTCACCAGGAAGGACGCCGACATCGACAAGCTCCTGAAGGAAGCCCAGACGAAGATCGACGGAATCCTGGCGCGGGGCTGACGCACTCATGACGACTGCCCAGGCTCCCCGGCGGCCCGCCGCCGCACCGCCACCCGCTCCCGGACCCCGGCCGTCCCGGAGCGGCACCCCCGGCGCCGTGCGCCGCGCGCTCTCGCACCAGGTGCGCGCCTACGGCTTCCTGGCCGGCGGGCTGATCTGCTTCGCGCTGTTCTCCTGGTACCCGGCGATCCGCGCGGTGATCATCGCCTTCCAGAAGTACACGCCGGGAGCGGCCCCCGAGTGGGTGGGCACGGCCAACTTCACCCAGGTCCTGCACGATCCGGAGTTCGGCGCCGCCTGGCGCAACACGCTCACCTTCACCGTGATCGCCCTGCTCCTCGGCTTCGCCGTACCGTTCCTGATGGCGCTCGTCCTCAACGAGCTGCGCCACGCGAAGTCCTTCTTCCGGGTGGTCGTCTACCTCCCGGTGATGATCCCGCCGGTCGTCAGCGCCCTGCTGTGGAAGTGGTTCTACGATCCGGGCGCCGGTCTCGCCAACGAGTCGCTGCGCTTCCTCCACCTGCCCACGTCGAACTGGACCAACGGCGCCGACACCGCGCTTCTCTCGCTGGTCATCGTGGCGACCTGGGCGAACATGGGCGGCACGGTCCTCATCTACCTGGCCGCGCTCCAGGGGATTCCGGGGGAGCTGTACGAAGCGGCCGAGCTGGACGGCGCCAACATCTGGCAGCGGGTACGCCATGTCACCGTCCCGCAGACCCGCTTCATCATCCTGATGCTGATGCTCCTCCAGATCATCGCCACCATGCAGGTGTTCACCGAGCCCTTCGTGATCACCGGCGGCGGACCGGAGAACTCCACCGTCACGGTCCTCTACCTCATCTACAAGTACGCCTTCCTCTACAACGACTTCGGCGGCGCGTGCGCCCTGAGCGTGATGCTGCTGATCGTGCTCAGCCTCTTCTCCGCCCTCTACCTGCGGCTCACCCGCACCGACGACTGAGAGGAGCCCGCGCCACCATGACCCGAGCCGAACCCGGCCAGGGCACACGCACCCTCGTCTCCCCACCGGCCCTGGCCACTCCCCGGGGGAAGGCGATCTACTGGACCGTCTTCACCGGTGTCGTCCTCGCCTTCGCGCTGGCCTTCCTCTTCCCGGTGTACTGGATGGCCTCCGGCGCCATGAAGTCGCCCGACGAACTGGTGCGGACCCCGCCGACGCTGGTCCCCGACACCTGGCATCTCACCGCGTACGCCGACGCCTGGGATCTGATGCAGCTCCCCACGCACCTGTGGAACACGGTGGTGCAGGCCGCGGGCGCCTGGATCCTCCAGCTCGTCCTCTGCACGGGGGCGGCCTACGCCCTGTCGAAGCTGAGGCCGGCGTTCGGCAAGGTGATCATGGGCGGCATCCTCGCCACCCTGATGGTCCCGGCCCAGGCGCTGCTCGTACCGAAGTACCTGACCATCGCCGATCTGCCGCTGATCCACACCAGTCTGCTCAACGACCCGCTGGGCATCTGGCTGCCCGCCGTCGCCAACGCCTTCAACCTCTACCTGCTCAAACGCTTCTTCGACCGGATCCCGCGCGAACTGCTGGAGGCCGCCGAGATCGACGGAGCGGGCCGGCTCCGTACGCTCTGGTCGATCCTGCTGCCCATGTCCCGGCCGGTGCTCGGCGTCGTGTCGATCTTCGCGCTGGTCGCCGTCTGGCAGGACTTCCTCTGGCCGCTGATGGTCTTCTCGGACACCGACAAGCAGCCCATCAGCGTGGCGCTCGTCCAGCTCTCCCAGAACATCCCCCTCTCGGTACTGATCGCCGCCATGGTGATCGCCAGTATCCCGATGGTGCTGATGTTCCTGGTGTTCCAGCGGCACATCATCGCCGGGATCAGCGCCGGCAGCACCAAGGGCTGAACCGCACCCCCACCCCCCTCGAAAGGAACGCCGCATGGAAGGCAGCCCGCTGGAGACCGCCGACACCCGCTGGTGGCGGGATGCCGCCATCTACCAGATCTACGTGCGCAGCTTCGCCGACGGCGACGGCGACGGCACCGGGGATCTCGCGGGCGTGCGGGCCAAGCTGCCGTATCTCGTGGAACTGGGCGTCGACGCGCTCTGGTTCACCCCCTGGTACCTCTCACCCCTCGCCGACGGCGGCTACGACGTGGCGGACTACCGCACCATCGACCCGGCCTTCGGCACACTCGCGGAGGCCGAGAAGCTCATCGCCGAGGCGCGTGAGCTGGGCATCCGTACGATCATCGATGTCGTACCGAACCATGTCTCCGACCAGCACGCCTGGTTCAGGGCCGCACTCGCGGCCGGCCCCGGTTCCCCGGAGCGCGCCCTGTTCCACTTCAGGACCGGGCGCGGCGAGCACGGCGAGATCCCGCCCAACGACTGGGTCTCCGAGTTCGGGGGAACGCCGTGGACGCGGCTGGCCGACGGCGAGTGGTATCTGCATCTCTTCGCCGCCGAGCAGCCCGACCTCAACTGGGCCCACCCCGCGGTGCGCAGGGAACACGAGGACGTGCTGCGCTTCTGGTTCGAGCGGGGGGTCGCTGGCGTACGGATCGACTCGGCCGCGCTTCTCGCCAAGGACCCGGCCCTGCCGGACTTCACGGCGGGCCGCGACCCGCATCCGTATGTCGACCTCGACGAACTGCACGAGATCTACCGCTCCTGGCGCGCCATCGCCGACGCCTACGACGCCGTCTTCGTCGGCGAGGTGTGGCTGCCCGACACCGAGCGCTTCGTGCGCTATCTGCGCCCCGACGAGCTGCACACCGCGTTCAACTTCACCTTCCTGTCGTGTCCCTGGGACGCCGGCCGGCTGCGGGCCGCCATCGAGGAGACGCTCGCGGAACACGCGCCGGTCGGGGCGCCCGCCACCTGGGTGCTCTGCAACCACGACGTGACCCGTACGGTCACCCGGTACGGGCGCGAGGAGACCGGGTTCGACTTCGCGGCCAAGGAGTTCGGCACCCCGACGGACCTCCGTCTCGGCACCCGCAGGGCGCGCGCCGCCGCACTCCTGTCGCTGGCCCTGCCCGGCGCCGTCTACCTCTACCAGGGCGAGGAACTGGGCCTGCCGGAGGCCGACGTTCCGCTGGACCGCATCCAGGACCCGATGCACCGGCGGTCCGGCGGCAAGGACCCGGGACGCGACGGCTGCCGGGTGCCGCTGCCGTGGGAGGCGCGCGCGCCGTACGCGGGGTTCGGCTCGGCGGTGGAACCGTGGCTGCCGCAGCCGGAGTCGTGGTCCTCGTACGCCGCCGACCTCCAGGCGGCCGACCCCGGTTCCCTGCTCACCCTCTACCGCGAGGCACTGCGGCTGCGGCGCACCGGGCCGGGGTTCGGGGACGGGCCGATGCGCTGGCTGGAGTCGGCCCCCGGAGTGCTGGCGTTCGCCCGCGACGGCGCGGCGGGGGAGGGCCCGGCGGGCGCCGTGATCTGCGTGGTCAACCTGTCGGCGGCGCCCGCCCCGCTGCCCGCGCACACGGAGGTGCTGCTCACCAGCGGCCCACTGGCGGACGGACGGCTCCCGCAGGACACGGCCGTCTGGCTGCGCGGCTGATCCGCCGCGGGTCCCGGCCGCTCAGGGCAGATCCCTGGGCGGCCGGGGCCCGTTGTACTGCCCGCTGGGACGCATCCGCAGCGGCTGCTCCGCGTACTCCTCCAGCGCGTGCGCGATCCACCCCGCGGTGCGGGCCACGGCGAAGACCGTCTCGCCCGCCTCCGCGGGCATTCCGGCGGTCACCGACAGCACCGCGAGCGCCAGATCGACATTGGCGTGCAGCTTCACATGACGCGCGGTGGTCGCCTCCACCTCACGCGCCGCCGCCAGCACGGGACCCGCGCCGGGCAGCCCGCTCAACGCGCCGAACAGCGCCTCGGCGCGCGGGTCACGGCCCGGGTAGAGACGGTGGCCGAGCCCCGGCACCGGGCGGCCCGCGCGCAGATGGTCCGCCACCACGGCCGCGGCGCTGCCCCGCTCCAGGACCTCGGTGAGCATCCGGTGGGCCAGCCCGCTGGCCGCGCCGTGCAGCGGTCCGTCGAGCGCGCCGAGTCCGGCGGAGACCACGGCGTACGGATGGGCGCGGGCGCTCGCCGCGACCCGCACGGCGAGGGTCGACGCCGCCAGATCGTGGTCGATGAGCAGGGAGAGCGCCATGTCCAGGGCGCGTACGCCCGCTTCACCGGCGGGCTGTTCCGTCAGCCTCGGCCACAGCCGCCCGGCCAGCCGGGCGTCCCCGCCCTGCGGCCGTCCCCGCGCGGGAAGCGCGTCGACCAGGGTGGGGATGAGCGTACGGGCGGTGGCCAGCACGGCGTCGGCGGAGAGGTCGAAGCGCAGCGGATCGGCGACCGCCGCCGCGATCGCGGCCACCCGGAGCCGGTCCGTCGAGCCGCTGTACGGGGGAAGCGCCGCGACCGCGTGCCGGGCGGCGGCGAGCGCCTCGGCGGGGGCGGTGAACCGGATCCCCGGCCGCAGGGTGCCCGTCCAGAGCCAGTCGGCGATCTCCTCGTAACGCAGCCGGCCCGCCAGTTCCGTGGCGTCGACTCCCCGGTAGTAGTACCGGTCGGTGTCGATCAGCGTGACGCCGGTCCTGATGCGCTGGAGCCCCTCGCCGCCGGCCGAGGGGCCGCGCCCGTTCCTGCGGACCAGTGCGTCGACCTCCGAGGCGTCGAAGGTGCTGCCGCGTCCGGTCGGGTCACGGCGGCTGGTGAGCTGCCCCCGGCTGACATACGCGTACACCGTCTCCGGCTTCACCCCGAGCCGCTCGGCCACCTGCCGGGTGGTGAGTCGCCGTCCGTCATCCATGCTCTCACCGTACATGTATTGATTCAATCAATATTGACACTGATCGAGTCAAGCATGGACAGTCGAATCAAGCCCAAGGAGGAATCATGCCGATCAACGGGACCACCCCCCGCCCCCTCGACGTGCCGCGCGGACTCGCGGGCGTCGTCGTCACCGACACCGCGCTCGGGGACGTCCGGGGCCGCGAGGGCTTCTACCACTACCGCCAGTACTCCGCCGTCGAGCTGGCGCACAGCCGCGGATTCGAGGACGTCTGGCACCTGATGTTCTACGGGGA
This sequence comes from Streptomyces sp. NPDC012835, assembly GCF_042900885.1. Lineage (NCBI taxonomy): Bacteria > Bacillati > Actinomycetota > Actinomycetes > Kitasatosporales > Streptomycetaceae > Streptomyces > Streptomyces sp. NPDC012835. Next base: position 1,725,146 of record NZ_JBIBBW010000001.1, on the reverse strand, counting down.
GCTGCCGGACACGGCCCGCCTCGCCGCGTTCACGGCACGGACGGCCGCCCTGCGCCGGCTGCCCGAGGACGTCGCCGCCGCGCTGCCCGCCATCGCCCGGGCCTGCGCGGGATCGGGCCCGCTGGCCGGACTGCGGACCGCGCTCTCCCTGCTCGGCGCCTCGGCGGGACTGCGTCCGCTGTACGACATCGACGCGGATCACCGCCGCACGGACGCGCTCGCCGCCTGTGCCGCCGTACCCACGCTGCTGACCGCGCTGTACCGGCTCGGCCGCGGGCTGGAGCCGGTCGAGCCGCGCGACGATCTGCCGTACGCCGCCAACTACCTCCACATGCTCACCGGCGAGGAGCCGGACCCCGCGCGGGCCAGGGCCGTCGAGCGCTACCTCGTCTCCACCGTCGACCACGGCTTCAACGCCTCCACCTTCACCGCCCGGGTGATCGCCTCCACCGGCGCCGATCTCGCCGCCTGCCTCGTCGGCGCGGTCGGGGCGCTCTCCGGGCCGCTGCACGGCGGGGCGCCGAGCCGGGCCCTCGACACCCTCGACGCCATCGGGACCGCCGACCGCATCGACCCGTGGATCAGGGAGCGCGTCCTGGCGGGCGACCGGATCATGGGTTTCGGGCACCCCGTCTACCGCACCGAGGACCCGCGCTCCCGCATGCTGCGCGGGATCGCCGAGGAATTCGGCGGCCCCCTGGTCGACTTCGCCTTCCAGGTCGAGGCGCGGGTCGAGGCGATCCTCGCCGAGCTGAAGCCCGGCCGGGAGCTGCACACCAACGTCGAGTTCTACGCCGGGGTGGTGATGGAGCTGTGCGGACTGCCCCGGGCGATGTTCACCCCGACCTTCGCCGCCGCCCGGGTCGTCGGCTGGAGCGCCAATATCCTGGAGCAGGCGGAGGACTCCAAGATCATCCGCCCGGCGGCCCGCTACACGGGACCGCCCCCGCCGCAGCCGGTGCCCGCCCGCTGAGCGCGGGACCCGTACGGACCGATGGGGCACGGAGGCGGCACTCTTGAGCAGGAAACGGATCCCGGTGGTCGTGCTGACGGGATTTCTGGGATCGGGCAAGACGACGTTGCTCAACCATCTGCTGCGCCGCCGCGCCGGCAACCGGATCGCCGTGGTCGTCAATGACTTCGGCGCCATCGAGATCGACGCCATGACGGTCGCCGGCCAGGTCGGATCGACGGTCTCCCTCGGCAACGGCTGTCTGTGCTGCGCGGTCGACGCGAGCGAACTCGACGGCTACCTGGAGCGGCTCACCCGGCCCTCGGCGCGGATCGACATCATCGTCATCGAGGCGAGCGGACTGGCCGAGCCCCAGGAACTCGTCAGGATGATCATCAACGGGGACAATCCGTACACCGTGTACGGCGGGCTGATCCAGGTGGTCGACGCGGCCGAGTTCGACGCCACCCGCGCACGCCACCCGGAGACGGACCGGCATGTCGCCCTCGCCGACCTGGTGGTCCTCAACAAGACCGACCGGGTCGGGGAGCCGGAGCACCGGCGCGTCCGCGCCGTCGTCGAGGAGCTGAGCCCGGGCACCCCGGTGGTCTCCGCCTCCTACGGGCGGGTCGACCCGGAGCTGCTGTTCGACGCCGCCGTCCGGTCGGACGAGGAGGAGAAGGCGCGCCAGCTCTCCTTCGAGGATCTGTACGCCGACCTGTACGAGGACCCGCGGGACGAGGACCACGGCGTCGCCGGCGACCACGGGGGGTGTGCGGGGCACGAGGGTCGTACCGGGCACGGGGCTCATCTGCACGCGGCCTACGACACCGTCTCGTTCACCGCGCGCGCACCGCTGGACCCCCGCCGGCTCATGGCCTTTCTCGACTCCCGGCCCCCCGGCCTCTACCGCATCAAGGGATTTGTCGACTTCGGCGCCGCCGACCCGGACCACCGCTACGCGCTGCACGCCGTCGGCCGTTCGCTGCGCTTCCACCCGGAGCCCTGGCCGCGCGGCGAGGAGCGGCTCACCCAGCTGGTGCTGATCGGCTCGGGCCTCGACGGTTCGCAGCGGCCGGGCGATGTCCTGATCGCGGAGTTGGAAGCCTGCGAGGACACCGCACCGGGGCCCGCCGATCCGGACGGCCGCGGCATGTGGGGCGTCCTGCGCTACGTACCCGAGGAGCTGCCCGATACCGACTCGTGGGGCGACACCGGCACCGAGGACGACCGGCCCGACGCGACGGCGTCCGGGCCCGCGCCCGAAGGCCCGGGCCCGGACGGGCCGTGACCGGGCCGGCCGCGTCGCTCGCGCACGGCCGGCCCGGTGCTGCCGTGGTCCCGCCGCTCAGAGCAGCGGGCCGGCCACGACATCGACCGCCGAGGCGAACGGCGTGCCCGAGCCGTCCCGCCGGGGATCGGGCGCCGGCAGGTCCACCGGGGTGCCGTTCTTCTTCGCGGCCTGGGCCGGGCTCGCCCCCGCCCAGGCCAGGACGAGCATGTCCTCGCCCTTCAGGAACCGGTGACAGCGCACCCCGCCGGTCGCCCGGCCCTTACGCGGATACTGATCGAACGGCGTGAGCTTGGCCGTACGCACCGAGTCGTCCAGGGTGCCGTGCGAACCGGTCACCGTGAAGACCGCCCCGTCGGCCGCCGGATCCACGGCCGTGAAGGAGATCACCGAGGCCCCCTCGGCCAGCTTGATGCCCGTCATACCGCCGGCCGCCCGGCCCTGCGGCCGCACCTGAGCGGCCTGGTAGCGCAGCAACTGGGCGTCGGAGGTGATGAACACGAGGTCCTCCTCGCCCGTCCGCAACTCGACACCGCCGACGATCCGGTCGCCCTCCCTCAGAGAGATGACCTCCAACTCGTCCTTGTTCGAGGGGTAGTCGGGCACCACCCGCTTGACCACGCCCTGGAGCGTGCCCAGGGCGAGCCCCGGGGACGACTCGTCCAGCGTCGTCAGACAGATCAGCTCCTCGTCGCCCTCCAGCGCGAGGAACTCGGTGACCGCGGCCCCGCCCGAGAGGTTGGGCGCCGACGCCGTGTCCGGCAGCCGCGGCAGATCGATCACGGAGATCCGCAGCAGACGCCCCGCCGAGGTCACCGCGCCGATGTCGCCGCGCGCCGTCGCGGGCACCGCGGACACGATCACATCGTGCTTGGTGCGCTTGCCGTCCCCGCCCTCCAGCGGTTCGCCGTTGGCCGTGCGGGCCAGCAGGCCGGTGGAGGAGAGCAGCACCCGGCACGGATCGTCCGCGACCTCCAGCGGCACCGAGGCCACCGAGGAGGAGGCGGACTCCAGCAGTACGGTGCGCCGGGGGGTGCTGAACTTCTTGGACACGGCGGCCAGTTCGGACGAGACCAGCTTGCGCAGCTCGGCATCCGAATCCAGGATCCCGGTCAGCTCGTCGATCTCGCCGTTGAGCCGGTCGCGCTCGCCCTCCAGCTCGATCCGGTCGAACCGGGTGAGCCGGCGCAGCGGCGTGTCCAGGATGTACTGCGTCTGGACGTCGCTCAGCGAGAAGTGCTCCATGAGCCGCTCCTTGGCCTGCGCCGAGTTGTCGCTGGAGCGGATCAGCCGGATGACCTCGTCGATGTCGATGAGCGCGACGAGCAGCCCCTCGACCAGATGCAGCCGGTCGCGCCGCTTGGTCCTGCGGAACTCGCTGCGCCGGCGCACCACGTCGAACCGGTGGTCGAGATAGACCTCCAGCAGCTCCTTGAGGCCCAGCGTCAGCGGCTGGCCGTCCACCAGCGCGACATTGTTGATGCCGAAGGTCTCCTCCATCGGCGTCAGCTTGTAGAGGTGTTCGAGAACGGCCTCGGGCACGAAGCCGTTCTTCACCTCGATGACCAGCCGCAGGCCGTGGGCGCGGTCCGTGAGGTCCTTGACGTCCGCGATGCCCTGGAGCTTCTTGGCGGAGACCAGGTCCTTGATCTTGGCGATCACCTTCTCGGGGCCGACCGTGAACGGCAGCTCCGTGACGACCAGGCCCTTGCGGCGGGCCGAGACGTTCTCCACGGTCGCCGTGGCCCGGATCTTGAAGGTGCCCCGGCCCTTCTCGTAGGCGTCCTTGATGCCGGTCAGTCCGACGATCCGGCCGCCGGTCGGCAGGTCGGGTCCCGGCACGAAACGCATCAGCGTCTCCAGGTCGGCGGCCGGGTGCTTGATCAGATGGCGTGCGGCCGCCACGACCTCACCGAGGTTGTGCGGCGGCATGTTCGTCGCCATGCCGACGGCGATCCCGGAGGCGCCGTTGACCAGCAGATTCGGGTAGGCGGCGGGAAGAGTGACCGGTTCCCGCTCCTGGCCGTCGTAATTCGGCTGGAAATCGACGGTGTCCTCGTCGATCGACTCGGTCATCAGTGACGTGGCGTCAGCCATCCGGCACTCGGTGTACCGCATCGCGGCCGGCGGGTCGTCGTTGCCGAGCGAGCCGAAGTTGCCATGGCCGTCGACGAGCGGCAGCCGCATGGAGAACGGCTGCGCCATGCGCACCAGGGCGTCGTAGATCGACGCGTCCCCGTGCGGGTGAAGTTTGCCCATCACCTCGCCGACGACGCGGGCGCACTTCACATAGCCGCGGTCGGGGCGCAGGCCCATTTCGTTCATCTGGTACACGATGCGGCGGTGTACCGGCTTCATACCGTCCCGGGCGTCGGGCAGGGCCCGGGAGTAGATCACCGAGTAGGCGTATTCGAGGAAGGAGCCCTGCATTTCATCGACCACGTCGATGTCGAGAATCTTCTCCTCGAAGTCCTCCGGCGGCGGGGTCTTCGTGCTGCGGCGGGCCATCGCGGCTGCGGCTCCTTCACAGGTTCTGTACGGCAACTTCTGGAACTGACGCGGACCATTGTGGACCGCGCCACTGACAACGCCGACCTCGACCCGTCGTTAGCGCGGGTGTCGGGGATGTGCGGCAGGGGAACTTCGCCAGGTGTCGGCGCGCTTGCATACAGTGGCAGGACTTCCTCCATATCGCGATCGAAGGGACGTACATGCCCATGGGTCACACGGCCACAGCGCAGGCCGGTTCCGGCGGCCTGACAGCTACTGAGCACCGCCTTGCCAACGGCTTGCGCGTGGTGCTCTCCGAGGACCACCTGACCCCGGTCGCCGCGGTCTGCCTCTGGTACGACGTCGGCTCGCGCCACGAGGTCAAGGGGCGCACGGGCCTCGCCCACCTCTTCGAGCACCTGATGTTCCAGGGCTCGGCTCAGGTGTCGGGGAACGGCCACTTCGAACTGGTGCAGGGAGCCGGCGGCTCCCTCAACGGCACCACCAGCTTCGAGCGCACCAACTACTTCGAGACCATGCCGGCCCACCAGCTGGAGCTGGCGCTCTGGCTGGAAGCCGACCGGATGGGCTCGCTGCTCGCCGCGCTCGACGAAGAGTCCATGGAGAACCAGCGGGACGTCGTCAAGAACGAGCGCCGCCAGCGGTACGACAATGTGCCATACGGTACGGCCTTCGAACGACTGACCGCACTCTCGTACCCCGAGGGCCACCCGTACCACCACACGCCGATCGGTTCCATGGCCGATCTGGACGCCGCGACGCTGGACGACGCCCGCGCGTTCTTCCGTACCAACTACGCGCCGAACAACGCGGTGCTGTCGGTCGTTGGCGACATCGACCCCGAGCGGACACTCGCCTGGATCGAGAAGTACTTCGGCTCGATCCCGTCCCACGACGGCAAGCAGCCGCCGCGCGACGGCTCGCTGCCCGAGATCATCGGCGAGGAGCTGCGCGAGGAGATCCGCGAAGAGGTCCCGGCGCGCGCGCTGATGGCCGCCTACCGGCTGCCCCACGACGGCACCCGCGAGTGCGACGCCGCCGACCTGGCGCTCACCGTGCTCGGCGGCGGGGAGTCCTCCCGGCTCCACAACCGGCTGGTGCGGCGCGACCGGACCGCGGTCGCCGCGGGCTTCGGGCTGCTGCGGCTGGCGGGCGCCCCCTCGCTCGGCTGGCTGGACGTGAAGACGTCCGGCGGCGTCGAGGTCCCCCGGATCGAGGCCGCGGTCGACGAGGAACTGGCCCGGCTCGCCGCCGAGGGCCCGACCGCCGAGGAGATGGAGCGCGCCCAGGCCCAGTTGGAGCGCGAGTGGCTGGACCGGCTCGGCACGGTCGCGGGCCGCGCCGACGAACTGTGCAGGTTCGCCGTCCTGTTCGGCGATCCGCAGCTGGCCCTGACCGCCGTCGACCGGGTGCTGGACATCACCGCGGCCGAGGTCCGGGCCGTGGCCGCCGCCCGGCTGCGCCCCGACAACCGGGCGGTACTGGTGTACGAGCCGCTCACCGCCGAGGACACCGCCGAAGCGGCCGACCAGGACGAGACCGACGACCAGGAGGGGGCGGACCAGTGACCGACGCTGCCGTGACCATGGACTTCCATCCGCAGCCGACGGCCGGCGAGGCCAGGCCGTGGGCCTTCCCCGCCCCCGGGCGCGCCACGCTCGGCAACGGGCTGACGGTGCTGCGCTGCGACCGCCCCGGCCAGCAGGTGGTGGCCGTCGAGATCAACCTCGACGCCCCGCTGGACGCCGAGCCCGCCGGACTCGACGGCGTCGCCACGATCATGGCGCGCGCGCTCTCCGAGGGCACCGACAAGCACACCGCCGAGGAGTTCGCCGCCGAGCTGGAGCGCTGCGGCGCCACGCTCGACTCGTTCGCCGACCATCCCGGGGTACGGGTCTCCCTGGAGGTCCCCGTCTCCCGGCTGCCCAAGGCGCTCGGCCTGCTCGCCGAGGCGCTGCGCGCCCCCGCCTTCTCGGACAGCGAAGTGGAGCGGCTCGTCCGCAACCGGCTGGACGAGATCCCGCACGAGAGCGCCAACCCCGGGCGGCGCGCCGCCAAGCAGCTCTCCAAGGAGCTGTTCCCCGCCTCCCTGCGCATGTCACGGCCGCGCCAGGGCACCGAGGAGACGGTGGAGCGCATCGACGCGGCGAGCGTGCGCGCCTTCTACGAGGCGCACGTACGCCCCGCCACGGCCACCGCGGTGATCGTCGGCGACCTCACCGGCGTCGATCTGGACGGGATCCTCGCCGACACCCTCGGCGACTGGGCCGGCGACACCACCGCGTCCCGGCCCGTCCCGCCCATCACCGCGGACGACACCGGCCGGGTGGTCATCGTCGACCGTCCCGGCGCCGTCCAGACCCAGCTGCTGATCGGCCGCATCGGCGCCGACCGGCACGACCGCGTCTGGGCCGCCCAGGTGCTGGGCACCTACTGCCTCGGCGGCACGCTCACCTCCCGGCTCGACCGGGTGCTGCGCGAGGAGAAGGGCTACACCTACGGCGTACGGGCCTACGGCCAGGTGCTGCGTTCCTCGGCACCCGACGCGCCGGGCGGGGCGACCGGCGCCGCGATGCTCGCCATCAGCGGCTCGGTGGATACCGCTTCGACCGGGCCCGCGCTGGAGGACCTCTGGAAGGTGCTGCGCACGCTCGCGGCCGAGGGGCTCACCGACGCCGAGCGCGACGTGGCCGTGCAGAACCTGGTGGGGGTGGCCCCGCTCAAGTACGAGACGGCCGCCTCCGTCGCCGCGACGCTCGCCGACCAGGTCGAGCAGTTCCTCCCGGACGACTTCCAGGCCCAGCTGTACGCGCGGCTGGCGAGCACCGGCACCGTCGAGGCGACGGCCGCTGTCGTCAACGCCTTCCCGGTGGACCGGCTCGTCACGGTGCTCGTCGGGGACGCCGCGCAGATCAAGGAGCCGGTCGAAGCACTCGGTATCGGCGAAGTGACGGTGGTCACCGGCTGATCCGCCCTTTCCTGGAACCCCGGCGACCTCGGTTGCCGGGGTTCCGCCTTTATGTCCGCTTCCTTGGTGAAGGCGCAGTCTGTCCTGTGGTGTATGTGACAAAACAGTCTGTCCGTTTGGTGATTGAAAGATCAGCCGCTTAGCGTCGGTCCGGCTGTTCGCCCGTTGCGCCGCATCCGTGGCATCGGACAGCCATCGCCGAGTCCCCGTCAGGCGCGAGCCCAGGGGAGCCGGGGACCCACCGTCCCTGGGGTGAATCGGACCGCCTTCGCGGGGCTCTGCCCGTGCGGAGGGGCCCGTAGGAGACCTTCCTGCTCCGAACCCGTCAGCTAACCCGGTAGGCGAGAGGGAAGGAAAGGACCAGCCACCTCATGGCGTTCACCCGTGCCACCGGGAAGCACCGTGCCCGCAGCCGAATGAGCCGCAGGGGCGCGAGCGCCGCCGGCGCCGCGACACTCACCGCCACAGGGGTCATCGGAACCCTCGCCGCCTCCCCGGCGCTCGCCGCCGACGCGCGGGCCGAGACCGCCTCGCAGACCGGCCTGAGCCAGGCCGTCGCCCTCGGCGAATCCCTCCCCGCCGTGATCGACGACCAGGCCGAGGCCCAGCGCCACGCCGCCGACCGGGCCGTCAGGATCAAGGCGGAGGCCGTCGCGAAGGCGGAGGCCAAGCGCATGGCGGAGGCCCGCGCCAAGGAGATCCGCGCGGAGCGGGAGCGCGCCGCCCGCGCGGCGGAACGCGAGCGCCTCAACACCTTCCGGCTCCCGATCGCGGGCTCGTACATCACCACCGGGTACCGCACCGGCGGCTCGCTGTGGTCCTCCGGCAGCCACTCGGGCGTCGACTTCCGCGCCGCCACCGGCACTTCCGTCGTCGCCGTCGGCGCGGCCACCGTGGTCGAGGCCGGCTGGGGCGGCTCGTACGGCAACAACATCGTGCTGCGGATGAGCGACGGCACCTACACCCAGTACGGCCACCTCTCCTCCATCGCCGTCTCGGTCGGCCAGAGCGTCGCCGCCGGAGAGCGGATCGGCCTCTCGGGCGCCACCGGCAACGCCACCGGCCCGCATCTGCACTTCGAGGCGAGGACCGGTCAGGAGTACGGCACCGACATGGACCCCGCCGCGTATCTGCGCGCGCACGGCGTCAGCGTCTGACGACGCGCCCCGCGCCCCGGCCGTCGCCCGGCCGGGGCGCGGGGCGCCTCCTGACCGGCCGCCCGCCCCGGTCCGCCGCCGTTGGCCAAAAGATATCCATGGATTTCGGGCACCCTTCGGAAATTCGCGTTGGTTGCAATAGAGTCACGGAACAGGCGTCAATCGGCTGCGTTTCGCGCGGATTAAGGCGGAGGTTCGGACATGCGCATTCCCGCGCACTCGGTATGCACGGCGATTCGCGACGACATCGTCTCCGGTCTGTTCGAGCGGGGCAGCAGACTCACCGAGGAACACCTGGCGCGGCGCTACGGCGTCTCCCGCGTCCCGGTGCGGGAGGCCCTGCGCACGCTGGAGTCGGAGGGCTTCGTGACCACGCGCCGCCATGTCGGCGCCTGTGTGGCCGAGCCCTCGGAGCAGGAGGCGGCGGACCTCCTGGAGGTACGGCTGCTGCTGGAGCCGCTGGGCGCGGCGCGAGCCGCCCAGCGCCGCACGGAGGCGCATCTCAAGGTCCTGCGCGGCCTGGTCAGGCTGGGGCAGGAGCGGGCCAGACGCGGCCAGGGCGAGGACCTGCGCTCGCTCGGGGCCTGGTTCCACGAGACCCTCGCCCAGGCGTCCGGCAGCCCGGCGCTCACCGCGCTGCTCACCCAGCTGCGGCACAAGATCGCCTGGATGTACGTGGTCGAGCAGCCCGCCCGCCCCGTGGAGTCCTGGGCCGAGCACGGCGCGATCGTGGACGCGGTGGCGCGCGGCGACGCCGAGCGGGCCCGGGCCCTGACGGCGCTGCACGCGGAGCGGACCGCCACGGCGCACCGGCTCCGCCGCCCGGAGCGCGGCCGGGAAAAGGTGAGGGCTTCGCAACATGCCGTAAACATCGCGAGTGCTCCGCATTAACAATCACGCCGTATACAAAGACATGAATTCCATGGGGGATCTCTCTTTGCCGCTGCGCGGATAAAAAGGAGCCGTGGTCCACAGAATTCCGTGGACCACGGCTCGGTCACGCTGTCACGCTGTTAGGAAATGAGCCTCAGCAGCAGGTTGGGCGAACCGGTGCCGACGCCGGTGAGCACGCCGGAGGTGGCTCCGCCGGTCAGCGCGCTGAGCACCGCGGCGGGGGTGGCGCTGGTGTGGCCCGCCAGGTAGACGGCGGCGGCGCCCGCCACGTGCGGGGTGGCCATCGAGGTGCCGGAGAGCGTGGCGGTGGCCGTGTCGCTGGTGTTGTAGCCGGCGAGGATGGACGAGCCGGGCGCGAAGATGTTCACGGCGGGGCCGTAGTTGGAGTAGCTGGCCCTGGCGTCCGTACTGGTGGTGGCGCCCACGGTGATCGCGGTGGCGACCCGGGCCGGCGAGTAGGACGACGCCAGGGCGCCGTTGTTGCCCGCCGCGACCGCGTAGCTGACGCCGGAGGCGATCGAGTTGGCGACCGCGTTGTCGAGCGTGGTGCTGGCGCCGCCCCCGAGGGACATGTTGGCGACGGCAGGCTTGACGGCGTTGTTGGTGACCCAGTTGATGCCCGCGATCACGCCGGCGGTCGTACCGGAACCGCTGCTGTCGAGCACCTTGACCGCCACGACCTTGGCCGACTTGGCCACGCCGTAGGTGCTGCCCGCGATCGTGGTGGCGACGTGGGTGCCGTGGCCCTGGTCGTCGTTGGCGGAGGTGGTGCCGGTGATCGCGTTGTAGCCGTACGAGGCCCGGCCGCTGATCTGTGTGTGGGTGATGCGCACGCCGGTGTCGATGACGTAGGCGGTCACCCCGGAGCCCGCCGTGTCCGGGTAGGTGTACGTGCCGCTGAGCGGCAGGGCGGCCTGGTCGATCCGGTCCAGACCCCAGGGGGCGCTGGACTGGGTCGCGTCGATCTGGACCTTCTGGTCCTGCTCGACCAGGGCGACCGCCGGGTCGGCGGCGAGGCGCTTGGCCTGCGTCTCGGTGAGCTTGGCCGCGTAGCCGTTGAGCGCGCCGTCGAACGTACGGGCGACCTTGCCGCCGTACTCGGAGACGAGGCCCTTGCCCGCCGCCGAGGCCGCGGAGAAGCCGGCCGCTTCCTTGAGCGTGACGATGTAGCTGCCCTTGACCGCGGTGGGGGACCCGGCGTGCAGGACCTTCCCCTCGGCCGGCGCGGCGTGGGCGGGGAGCGCCGCGCCCGTGCCGAGCAGCGCGACGGCGGCGGCCGCCGCGATCGCGGTCGCCAATCTGCGCCGGGTGGAGCGGTTGGTGTCACGTATGACTGTCATCGCGGGGGGTTCCTCCTCGGTGAATGGGCGCGCGGCAAGGTGGGGTGCGCGCCGATCAGGGAAGTGCATGGGTGTGCGCATGCGAAAACCGGAGGTGTGATGTTCACCTACCGGCCGGTTCAAGATTGCAGCAACTACCCGTGTAGAACAAGAGAGTTGGCCACTTGTCATATCCCTGACATGAAGAGGAAACGGATCCTTCGCGTATCAATGGATCCTTCGCGTATCAGGGGTCGCACCGCTCACACGGGCCCCGAAGGGAGCGGGCGGCACTGACCTCGGCACGGCCCGGCGCCCCGGAACCGCGCGCGACGCACCACCGCTCCCGCACCGCCGGGACGACGGCGGATACGGGAGCGGTGGTGGAACCCGGGGGCGAGCGGGTCGCCCGGAGGTCTCAGACGGTCTCGGGCAGCTCGTCGAGCCCCTCGGCGACCAGCTTCGCCAGCCGGTCGAGAGCCGCCTCGGCGCCCTCCGCCTCGGAGGCGAGCACGATCTCCTCGCCGCCCTGCGCGCCCAGACCGAGCACGGCGAGCATCGAAGCGGCGTTGACCGGGGTGCCCTCGGCCTTCGCGATCGTCACGGGCACGCCGGCGGCCGTGGCGGCGCGGACGAAGATGGAAGCGGGACGGGCGTGCAGGCCCTCGGCCCAGCCGACATTGACGCGGCGCTCAGCCATGGTGTTGCCCTTCGAGTCTAAAAAGTCTTAAAAACGGTGTCTGATCCAGACTCTCACGTGTGAAGGGGCGCACTCCCGCCGCCCCCGACCGGGGCCGCCCGAACGCCCTCCGGGGGCCGCGCCCCGGCGCCGGGCCGCCGTAGGATCGGTTCATGGAGCCGCCGCCGGACCACGCGTACCCCGCCCACTGGGAGGCGGACGTGGTGCTGCGCGACGGAGGCACCGCCCGGATCAGGCCGATCACCACCGCTGACGCGCGGCGGCTGGTCAGCTTCTACGAACAGGTCTCCGACGAGTCGAAGTACTACCGCTTCTTCGCCCCCTACCCGCGCCTCTCCGACAAGGACGTGCACCGCTTCACCCACCACGACTACGTGGACCGGGTGGGCCTCGCGGTGACGGTGGGCGACGAGTTCATCGCGACCGTACGGTACGACCGCATCGACCCGCGTGGACTGCCCGCCTCCGCCCCCGCCGACGAGGCGGAGGTCGCGTTCCTCGTGCAGGACGCGCACCAGGGGCGCGGGGTCGCCTCCGCCCTGCTGGAACACATCGCCGCGGTCGCCCGCGAGCGCGGCATCCGGCGCTTCGCGGCCGAGGTGCTGCCCGCCAACGGCAAGATGATCAAGGTGTTCCGGGACGCCGGCTACACGCAGAGACGCAGCTTCGAGGACGGTTCCGTACGGCTGACCCTCGACCTCGAACCCACCGCCGAGTCCCTGGCCGTACAGCGCGGCCGGGAGCAGCGGGCGGAGGCGCGCTCGGTGCAGCGCCTGCTCACCCCCGACTCCGTCGCCGTCGTCGGCACCGGCCGCGCGCCCGGCGGCGTCGGCCGCACCGTGCTCGCCAACCTGACCGGCGCGGGTTTCACCGGCCGCGTGTACGCGGTCAACCGCGCCTTCCCCGAGGACCGGCACCGGATCGACGGCGTCCCGGCCTTCCGCTCGGTCGCCGCGATCGGCGAGCCCGTCGACCTCGCGGTCGTCGCCGTCCCCGCCGAGCGGGTGCCGGAGGCCATCGCCGACTGCGGTCGCCACGGGGTCAGGGGAGTGGTGGTCCTCTCCGCCGGTTACGCGGAGAGCGGCGCCGAGGGCCGCGCCCGCCAGCGCGAACTGGTGCGCCAGGCCCGCTCGTACGGGATGCGCGTCATCGGCCCCAACGCGTTCGGGGTCATCAACACGGCGGCCGCCGTCCGGCTCAACGCCTCCCTCGCGCCCCGGCCGCCCGACCACGGCCGGATCGGGCTGTTCACGCAGTCGGGCGCGATCGGCATCGCCCTGCTCGCCGGACTGCACCGGCGCGGCGCCGGGCTGTCGTCCTTCATCTCCGCGGGCAACCGCGCGGACGTCTCCGGCAACGACATCCTCCAGTACTGGTACGAGGACCAGGACACCGATGTCGCCCTGCTCTACCTCGAATCCATCGGCAACCCGCGCAAGTTCACCCGGCTGGCCCGGCGTACGGCGGCCGTGAAGCCGGTCGTCGTCGTCAAGGGGGCGCGCCACAGCGGCAGCGAGCCGCCGGGCCACGCGGTCCCGGTGACCCGCATCCCGGACGCCACCGTCTCGGCGCTGCTGCGGCAGGCGGGCGTGATCCGGGTCGACACGGTCACCGAGATGGTCGACGTGGGCCTGCTGCTCGCCTGCCAGCCGCTTCCCGCCGGGCCGCGCGTCGCCATCCTCGGCAACTCCGAGTCCCTCGGTCTGCTCACCTACGACGCCTGCCTCACGGAGGGCCTGCGCCCGCTGCCGCCCCGCGACCTGACCGCCGCCGCCACACCCGCCGACTTCCGCGCCGCCCTGGCCGAGGCCCTCCGCGACCGGGCGTGCGACGCGGTGGTCGTGACGGCCATCCCCCACGTCGGGGAGAGCGGCGCCACGACGGCCGCGGCCGGTGACGCCCTCGCCGCCGCCCTGCGCGAGGCGGCCCTCGACGCCCCGGCGAAGCCGGTCGCCGTGGTGCACCTGGAGATCGGCGGCCTGGCCGAGGCGTTGTCGGCGCCGCCGGGGGACCCGCACGAGGGACGGGCCGACGGCCGCGTCCCCGCGTACCCCGCCGCCGAGCGGGCCGTGAGAGCCGTCGCTGAGGCCGTCGGGTACGCGCAGTGGCGGCGGCAGGCGGCCGAGCCCGGCAAGGTGCCGGAATTCCTCGAAGAGGCCATCGACGAGCACGCCGCCGCCGCCCTGATCGAGCGGCTGCTGGGCCGGGCGACCGATCCGCACGGGGTGCCGCTGGCGCCCGGCGACGCGCGGGACCTGCTGGCGCTCTACGGCATTGCGGTACGGCCCGCCCGTCCCGCGCCCACCCCCGACGAGGCCGTGGCCGCCGCCGCGGATCTCGGCTATCCCGTCGCGCTCAAGACGACCGCGCCGCATCTGCGCCACCGCTCGGACCTCGGCGGCGTACGGCTCGACCTCGCCGACGAGGCACAACTGCGCCTCGCCTACCGCGAGCTGACCGGCGCCCTCGGCACCCCGGCCGAGCTACGGCCCGTGGTGCAGGCCATGGCGCCGCGCGGGGTGGACACCGTCGTACGGGCCGCCATCGACGCGGCGGCGGGCGCCGTGCTCTCGTTCGGGCTCGCGGGCGCGCCCTCCGAGCTGCTCGGCGACCTCGCCCACCGGCTCGTGCCCGTCACCGACCGCGACGCCGCCGAGCTGATCCGGTCGATCAGGACCGCCCCGCTGCTGTTCGGCTGGCGCGGCTCGGCGCCCGTCGACACCCCGGCCCTGGAGGAGCTGTTGCTGCGCGTCTCCCGGCTGGTCGACGACCACCCCGAGATCGTCTCCGTCACCCTGGAGCCCGTGGTCGTCGCGGCGTACGGCCTGTCCGTGCTCGGCGCGAGCGTCCGCCTCGCTCCACCGCCCGCCCGCGACGACCTCGGCCCGCGCCGGCTGCCCAGCTACTGAGGCGGCGGAGCACCCACGACCTCCCGCACGGGCGTCTCCGGCAGCCATCCGGCCACCGTAGGATGGCTTCCATGGCGAAGACCGGTACGACGACCCAGGGGCTGCGCACGGCTATCGAGCGCAGCGGCTACTACCCGGCTCTCGTGGCCGAGGCGGTGGAGGCCGCTGTCGGCGGCGAGCCGATCACGTCGTACGTGGTGCACCAGGAGACCACCTTCGACGCCAACGAGGTACGCCGGCATGTCACCGTCCTCGTGCTGACGGCCCACCGCTTCATCGTCAGCCACACCGACGAGCAGGCCGCCGACTCCAGCTCCCCGACCCCCTACGCCACCACCTCCACCGAATCGGTCAAGATCGATCGCATCTCGTCGGTCGTGGTCAGCCGGGTGGTCGCCAACCCCGAGGCGTACAAGCCCGGCACGCTGCCGCGCGAGGTCGTGCTCACCATCGGCTGGGGCGCGGTCTCCCGGATCGACCTGGAGCCCGCCGCCTGCGGCGACCCCAACTGCGAGGCCGACCACGGCTACACGGGCAGCTCCACCGCCGACGATCTGAGCCTGCGCGTGAGCGAGGCCGGCGACGGCCCCGACACCGTCCGTCAGGCGCTCGCCTTCGCCCAGGCACTGTCCGAGGCCACCGCCGCCACCGCGGCGGCCGGCCGCTGATGGCTTCCCCGCACCTCTGGCAGGACCCCGTCCCGCTCGACCTCGCCACCGCGCCGCTGCCCGAGTACGGCAGCGGCTCGCTCGCCGACCTGCTGCCCACCCTCGCGGCCGGCCAGGGCGTACCGGATCTGACCGTCACCCTTCCCGAACTGACCCCGGCCGACCGCAACTGCGTCTTTCTGATAGACGGTCTCGGCTGGGAACAGATCAAGGCGCACCCGGACGAGGCGCCGTACCTCACGTCCCTGCTGGGCACGTCGCGCGGCAACACCGGCCGCCCCCTCACCGCGGGCTTCCCCGCCACCACCGCGACCTCGCTGGCCTCGGTCGGCACCGGGCTGCCGCCCGCCGCGCACGGACTACCCGGCTACACCGTCCGCGACCCGGCGACCGGCGCGCTGATGAACCAGCTGCGCTGGAAGCCGTGGACCGATCCGCACGTCTGGCAGCCGTATCCGACCGTCTTCCAGCTGGCCGACGCGGCGGGCGTCCACACCGCCCAGGTGTCGGCGCCCGCCTTCCAGCACACCCCGCTCACCAGGATCGCGCTCAGCGGCGGCACCTTCTTCGGCCGGCTCTCCGGCGAGGAGCGGATGGACCTGGCCGCCGAGCAGCTCGCCGCTGGGGACCGGTCGCTGGTCTACACGTACTACAGCGAGGTCGACGGCAAGGGACACCGCTTCGGCATCGACTCCGACGCCTGGCGCGGTCAGCTCATGTACGTCGACCGGCTCGTCCAGCGCCTCGCCGAGCAGCTGCCGCCCCGCACCGCGCTCTATGTGACCGCCGACCACGGCATGATCGACATCCCGTTCGACGAGCGGTCCCGCATCGACTTCGACGAGGACTGGGAGCTGAGCGCCGGGGTCGCCCTGCTGGGCGGCGAGGGCCGGGCCCGGCACGTCTACGCCGTACCCGGCGCGGCGGCCGACGTCCTCACCGTCTGGCGCGAGGTGCTCGGCGAGCAGTTCTGGGTGGCGAGCCGTGACGAGGCGATCGCGGCGGGCTGGTTCGGCCCGCCCGGCGCGATGGACGAGCGGGTGTACGGGCGGATCGGCGACGTCGTCGCCGCCGCCCATGACGACGTGGTCGTCACCGCGTCCCGGCGGGAGCCGCACGAGTCCGCGATGGTCGGCATGCACGGCTCGATGACCCCCGTGGAACAACTCGTTCCACTCCTCGAAGTACGCTCTTAGCCGCCGCCCGGAACTCCGCCACCGCGCGGTCCGCCCCGCCCCCGGCGGCGCGGCCACCCACCCGAAAGGCCGTCACTCCCTCATGCCAGAGCTGGTGTTCTTCTCCGGAACGATGGACTGCGGAAAGAGCACCCTCGCTCTGCAGATCGAGCACAACCGCTCCACGCGCGGACTCCAGGGCATGATCTTCACCCGGGACGACCGGGCGGGCGAGGGCAAGCTCTCCTCCCGGCTCGGTCTGGTCACCGACGCCGTCGAGGCGGCGGACGGCTTCGACTTCTACGCGTATCTGGTGGACCGGCTCTCCCAGGGCGGCCGGTGCGACTACGTCATCGCCGACGAGGCGCAGTTCCTCGCCCCCGAACAGATCGACCAGCTCGCGCGTGTCGTGGACGACCTGGACCTGGACGTCTTCGCCTTCGGCATCACCACCGACTTCCGTTCCAAACTCTTCCCCGGCTCGCAGCGGCTCGTGGAGCTGGCCGACCGGGTCGAGGTCCTTCAGGTCGAGGCGCTGTGCTGGTGCGGCGCGCGCGCCACGCACAACGCCCGTACGGTCGGCGGCGCCATGGTGGTCGAAGGGGCGCAGGTGGTCGTCGGGGACGTCCACCACAGCGGTGACGAGGTCGGCTACGAGGTGCTGTGCCGCCGCCACCACCGGCGCCGGATGACGGCGGCCACCGCGCGGGCCGCCGCCCTCTCGCCCGACGTGCTGCCCGTCTGACCCGGAGCGGGAAAGGCGAGGTCAGACGACCGGGTCCGACTGAACTATCGTGAAGACCGCGCCCTCCGGGTCGGTGACCGTCGCGTGCCGCCCCGTCGGACCCTCGCGCGGCGGCTGGGTCACCTGACCGCCCAGCTGGGTCACCAGCCGCGTGGCCGCGTCGGTGTCGTCCACCTCGAAGTACGTCATCCAGTGCGAGCCGAGTTCGCGGTTGAGCGCCCGGCCCATCCCGTGCAGCGAGGCGACGGGACGCCCCGCCAGGCGCAGTGTCTGGAAATCGAGATCGGCGGAGACGGTCGCCTCCACGTCGTAGCCGAAGACGGCCTGGTAGAACTTGCCGACGGTGGAGGTCTCGCGGGTGATCAGCTCGTTCCAGACCGGTGTGCCGTGCGCCCCGTACTCCGCCGTCCCGGTGTGCGCCGCCGCCTGCCAGATCCCGAAGACCGAGCCCGCCGGGTCCGAGGCTATGGCCATCCGGCCGGCCTCGGCCGCGTCCAGGGGGCCGACGCCGACCGTGCCGCCGCAGCTCCTGATCGTCCCGGCCGTCAGATCCGCGTCGTCCGTCGCCAGATAGGTCATCCACGCGATCGGCAGCC
This sequence comes from Streptomyces sp. NPDC012835, assembly GCF_042900885.1. Classification (NCBI taxonomy): domain Bacteria; kingdom Bacillati; phylum Actinomycetota; class Actinomycetes; order Kitasatosporales; family Streptomycetaceae; genus Streptomyces; species Streptomyces sp. NPDC012835. Next base: position 1,707,261 of record NZ_JBIBBW010000001.1, on the reverse strand, counting down.
GGCGGTCGGGCGGCAACTGGCCGATGCCCGCGATCTCCTTGCCGTCCCGCAGACCGCGGACGTACGGTCCGAGTTGCTGGGGCCCGGGGACGAACTCCCAGCCGAACAGCGCGTGGTAGAACTCCTCGGTCGCGGCAAGGCCGTGCACCATCAGACTCACCCAGCAGGGCGTGCCGGGTTGACGCCGGATCGCAGCCTCGGTCATCGTCACTCTCTCCTCGGACCTTTCGTGGTGGCCGTGCGGGGGCCCGGGCGGCAGCGCGGCGATCGGCCGCGCGCGCCCGAGGTTCTGTCCTGGCGGGCTCGCCGGGCCGGGACAGGACGAGCAGATGCTCGCACCCACCGGCCCGCGCCGCTCCGGGGCCGCGCCGCTCTTGGCGGGATCTCGATCCGCTGTTTACCGTCCGTTTCTCCACCGTTACGGGCGTACCGTTCCTGCGGGCCGATCCGCGACGTCCCGCCCGGCCGGCGGTGTTCGGAACGGGCCCGTGCGGACGGTGCTCTCCCGTGAGCGCGGGAACCACTCCGTGGGGCGGGCGTTCCGGGCGTCGGGCGCCACGCCGCGTACCCCTCCTGCGAGAGGATGGCGTCCATGACAGCCATCATCACCGCAGCCGAACTCTCCGGCGAGTCGGCCGGTCCGCGCCCGCCGGTCCTGCTCGACGTCCGCTGGCGACTGGGCGGGCCGCCCGGCCGTCCGGAGTACGAGGCGGGTCATCTGCCGGGCGCCGTATACGTGGATCTCGATACGGAGCTGGCGGGCCCGCCCGGCGCGGGCGGCCGGCATCCGCTGCCCGACGTGGCCGCCTTCGGCGCGGTGATGCGCCGCGCCGGGGTCTGCGACGACCGGCCGGTCGTCGTGTACGACGGCGGGCAGGGCTGGGCGGCGGCCCGCGCCTGGTGGCTGCTGCGCTGGACCGGCCACCCGGACGTCCGGGTCCTGGACGGCGGTCTCGCCGCCTGGACGGGCCCGCTGACCACCGAGCGCCCCGCCCCGGCCGAGGGCGACTTCCGCCCGGTCCCCGGCGCGCTGCCGGTGCTGGACGCGGACGGCGCCGCCGCCCTGGCCCGCGACGGGCTGCTGCTGGACGCGCGCGCGGCCGAGCGCTACCGGGGCGATGTCGAGCCGATCGACCGCGTGGGCGGCCATGTGCCCGGCGCGCTGTCGGCGCCCACCACGGAGAACGTGGCCGAAAACGGCACCTTCCTCCCGGCCGGGGCTCTCGCGGCCCGATTCGAGGCGCTGGGCGCCACCGCCGCCACCGAAGGGGGAGTCGGCGTCTACTGCGGCTCCGGCGTCTCCGGCGCCCACGAGGTGCTGGCCCTGGAGATCGCGGGCGTCCCGGCGGCGCTCTACGCGGGCTCCTGGTCGCAGTGGTCGGCGGACGAGTCGCGCCCGGTCGCCAAGGGCCCCGACCCCGGCTGACCGTCCCGGGCCGGACATCCCGAGGGGCCCGTACCCACCGCGCGGTGGGTACGGGCCCCTCGGTCCGCGTACGTGGGGAACGCCGGCCCCGGTCCCGCGAGCCCGGCGACGCCCGGACGGAAGACGCTAGTCCTGTTTCTTCCGGCGCGTCCCGAACACGATCTCGTCCCAGCTGGGCACCGCCGCCCGGCGGCCCGGACGCACGCCGTCCGCTTCCGCCTGGCGGTCCGTCGTACCGGTCAGCCGGTCGCGGTGACCGGCCACCGAGCGCGGCATGAGCACATCCGCGTACGCCGACCCGGCGCCGGCCGAGGCGGCGGGCGCCACCGGCTCCTCGTCGGCCTCCGGGTCCTCGTCCTCGTCGGTGTCCTGGGGCTCGGCGGGCGCCGGGCGGTCGGGTACGACCATGTCGCCCCGGAAGCTCGGCACCGCCTCCAGCAGGCTGGTCAGCGAGTCGCGTTCGCTCGTCTCGTCCGGGTCGGGCGCGGTGGGCCGTTCCATCGGCCGGTCGAGGGAACGATCCAGCGGACGGTCCCGCGGCAGCCGCGCGATCCTCGGTACGAAGGGGAAGCTCGGCTCCTTCGCGGTGACCGTGTCGTCCGTGTCGCCGATCAGCGCGCGCGCCTCGTCGTCGACGGCCTGGACGAGCCGCCGGGGCGGGTCGTACGTCCAGCTCGCCGAGTGGGGCTCGCCCGCGACCAGATAGACGAGCAGGACTTCCCAGGTGCCGTCGTCGCGGCGCCAGGAGTCCCACTGCACGGTCTCCCTTTCGGCGCCGCGCAGCGTCAGCCGCTCCTGGACGGCCTCGCCCAGCTGGGGCCCGGTGTTCTCACCGGGCCGGCGCACGGCCGTCTTCCTGGCCCGCTCCGCCATGAAGGCGCGTTCGGCGAGGACGGGGCCCTCGAAGCGGCGGACCCGGTCCACCGGGATACCGGCGTGCTGGGCCACCTCCTCGGCCGAGGCGCCCGCTCTTATCCGCGCCTGGATGTCGCGGGGCCTGAGATGGCTCTCCACCTCGATCTCGATCTGACCGAGCCGGGCGCGGTCATTGCGCACGGCGGCGCGCAGCCGCTCGTCGATCGGAAGTGTGTACTCCGTGCTGTCGGCAGCCTTGAGCACCAGTCGTGTGCCGTCGTTGGAGACGGCCACGACACGCAGTTCGGGCATGGGGACCTCCCGGGTGGTGCCTGCCGACGTCACGTGCGTCGCTGCTTCCGCTAGTCGAGTGTGACCTGCCCGGGTGCAGCCTGCCACAACCTTTCCGTGCTGCCCGGCGTGTCGGGCATGCGCCCTGGATCGCCGATGGCACGGTTACCTTTTTTTGCGACGCAGGGTGACGATACCCGTCACTCCGTGCAGCAGGCGACCGCGCGGTGCCACAGCTCCACCGGATCGAGTGCCACGTTCGGCCCCCTTCCCGTAGGTCCCGGTCACCCGTGAGGGAGTCCGGCCCCAGGGCTCGCCACAGTACTCCATTCGGGCCACGTGGGTGGACCGGCGCGCCGTCCAAGTTCTCTCCGCACAGGGGAGTTGACCTGCCGGGCCGCGCTCCGGGGGTGTCCTGCTTCACAGAATCAGCGGAATCGGAACTATCCGTTTCGCCCAGGTGTCTCTTCCTGGTGCAAGGTGGGACAGATGGGCAAGCAGGGGCAGTGAATGGATCAGAGGCCGGACAGCGGTACGCGAGCGAAGGCGGAGGAGGGCGGAACGGGTGCGGTACGGGGAACGGACGACAAGGAGCGTCGGCTCGAACTGAGCGTGCCGCAGGTGGCGGGCAGCGCGCTCGCCGCCGTCGCGGCGGCGGTGCTCGCCTCCCAGCTCGGCGTGTACGGCACGATCATCGGCGCGGGCGTGGTGAGCGTGGTGGCCACCTGCGGCGGTTCGGTCTTCCAGCATCTGTTCCGGCGCACCGGTGAACAGATACGGGTCGTCACGGTCCAGGCGCGGCCGGGCGGTCGGCAGGTACCCGTACCGCCCGAACTGTCCGTTTGGCCGGAGTCGCCCATCCGGTCCGAGCCGGCGGTGACGCGGGGCCTCGCCCGGCCGGACGGCGCGGAAGCGCAAGAACCGGACGGCGCGGAAGCGCCGGAGGACGACGACGCCTCCGACGAGTTCGGCGCGCCGACGACCCACGGCACCCGGGCCCGCGGCTGGAAGCGTCCGGTGCTCGCCGCCGCGGTCGTCTTCCTGGTCGCCATGGCCGGTATCACCGGATACGAACTGATCGCCGGTCAGGACCTGAACGGCAACAAGGGCACCACCGTCGGATACGCCGTCAGCGGCGGCAGCCGTTCCACGCCGTCGAGCACCCCCTCGGACGCGCCGGAGCCCGGTCAGGGACGGTCGTCGGACGGCCGGACCCCGGACGGCGCCGGTACGCAGTCCGCGGCCTCGCCCGGCACCGGGGAGAGCCCCGGCACCGGGCAGGAGGACGGCAGCGGCGCGTCGTCGGACCCGTCCACCGCTCCGTCGGGCACCGGCGACACCGGCGGCTCCGGATCGTCCGGTACGGACCCGGCGCCGGCCCCCACCCCCTCCGGCAGCGCCGGCTCCGCGACGAGCGACACCGGAAGCGGCGGTTCCGCCAACGGTGGTTCCACGGGCGACGGTTCCACCGAGGACGGTTCCCCGGGCGGCGGCGACAGCGGCGCCACCGGTCAGGACGACGGCTCCGGTGCGTCCGGCACCGGCCGCTGACCGCCGTGCCGCCGGGCGGCGCCGCGCGCGTCAGTCTCCGAGGACGCGCCGCAGGTAGTCGTTGCCGAACAGTCGGTCCGGGTCAAGCCGGTCCCGTACCGCCGTGAACTCGGCGAAGCGCGGATAGACCCCGGACAGATACTCCGCGTCCCTGGTGTGGATCTTTCCCCAGTGCGGCCGCCCGCCGTGCGCGGTCATGACGCGCTCCACGGCGGTGAAGTAGGCGCGGTGCGGCGTCCCTCGGTACAGATGCGCCGCGATGTACACGGTCCGGCGGCCCGAGGCGGTCGAGAGCGCGATGTCGTCGGCGGGCGCCGTGCGTATCTCCAGCGGAAAGCTGATCTTGAGCGGAGAGCGCTCGATCATCGCCTTGATCTCGCGCAGCGCCCCCATGGCCGCCTCCTCCGGCAGCGCGTACTCCATCTCCAGGAAGCGCACCCGGCGCGGCGAGGTGAAGACCTTGTAAGGGACGTCCGTGTAGGTACGGGCGGAGAGCGCCCGGCTGGAGACCCTGGCGAGCGCGGGGATGGCCGCGGGCACCGCCCGCCCCAGCGAACAGGCCACCTGGAAGGCGCCGTTGGAGAGCAGCTCGTCGTCGACCCAGCCGGCGATCCGGCCGGGAGGGGCCGCGGGACCGGCGCTGCGGTTGTTGCGCTTGGTGTTGCAGTTGCCGGTGTGGGGGAACCAGTAGAACTCGAAGTGCTCGTTCTCGATGACGTGCTGGTCGAATTCGGCCGTGACCCGGTCGAAGGACATCGGTTCCTCCCGGGCCGAGAGCAGGAAGACCGGCTCCACCGCGAAAGTGATCGCCGTCACCACCCCGAGCGCGCCGAGACCGACCCGCGCCGCCGCGAAGACGTCCGGATTCTCGTCGGCCGAGCAGCGCAGCGGGGTGCCGTCGGCGGTGACGAGTTCCAGCGCGCGTATCTGGGCGGCGGTCGAGGCCGAGTCGCGGCCGGTGCCATGGGTGCCGGTCGAGGTGGCGCCCGCGACGGTCTGCTCCATGATGTCGCCCATGTTGGTGAGGGAGAGACCCGCGGCGGCCAGCGCCACGTTCAGCCGCTTGAGCGGGGTGCCGGCCGCCACGGTGACCGTCCCCGCCGCGCGGTCGATCTCCCGGATTCCGGTCAGCAGATCGGGCCGTATCAGCACCCCGTCGGTGGCGGCGGCGGTGGTGAAGGAATGGCCCGTGCCGACCGCCTTCACCCGGAGCCCCTCCTCGGCCGCCGCGCGCACCACCGCCGTCACCTCCGCGACCGAGGCGGGGGAGAGCGCGCGCGCCGGGCGCGCGGCCACGTTTCCCGCCCAGTTACGCCACGTACTCCCCGGCTGTGTTCGCCTCGGTCCGCTCGCGCCCCTCGGAATCCCGGTCATCGGTCCCGTGCCCTCCCCGCGTCGGTACCGGCCCGCGCAGCCGGCGATACCCGAGGAACGCCACCACGGCCGCGACCGCGCCCGCCGCGACGGGCACCGCGTACCCCGCCCGCGCTCCGGCGGCGTCCACCACCCACCCGGCGGCCGACGAGCCGAGCGCCACGCCCACCGCGAGCCCGGTACTGGTCCAGGTCATGCCCTCGGTCAGCTTGGTGCGCGGTACGTGCGCTTCGACGAGGGCCATCGTCGTCACCATCGTGGGAGCGATGGACAGGCCCGCGACAAAGAGCGCCACGGCCAGAAACGGCAGGTTCCCGGCCAGTTGGAGGGGGATCATACTCACGGCCATCGCGCAGACCCCCACCAGCCACCGCCGCGAGGCCGGTCCGCGCGGACTCAGCAGCCCGAACACCACCCCCGCCAGGCAGGACCCGAGCGCGTAGACGGCCAGCACCAGGCTCGCCGCCGCCTTGTGCCCCCGCTCCTCGGCGAACGCGACCGTCACCACGTCGATGCCCCCGAAGATCCCCCCGGTCGCCAGGAAGGTGGCCACCAGGACCCGCAGACCGGGGGAGCGCAGCGCCGAACCGCCGGTGTGCCGCTCCCTGGGCTCGGGTACGGGCTCGGTGCCGCGCTGCGCCGTCAGCCACACCACCCCGGCCAGCAGGAACACGGCGGCCAGCAGCGGGCCCGCCGCCGGGAACCAGGCCGTCGAGAGCCCGATGGAGATGATCGGGCCGAAGATGAAGCAGAGTTCGTCGACGATCGACTCCCAGGCGTACGCCGTGTGCAGCTCGCGCGGGGAGCCCCGGTAGATCGCCGCCCAGCGCGCCCGGACCATCGCCCCCACGCTCGGTACGCACCCCGAGCCCGCCGCGAAGACGAACAGGGTCCAGTCGGGGGCGCCCCGCTGGGCGCAGAGGAGCAGCCCCCCGACGGCCGCGACCGCCACCAGGGCCGCCGGGCGCAGCACCCGCGCCTGGCCGTGCCGGTCGACCAGCCGGGAGATCTGCGGACCGAGCACGGCGGCCGACATGGCGAGCGTCGCCGAGAGCGCTCCGGCGAGCCCGTAGCGCCCGGTGAGCTGCGAGATCATCGTGACGATGCCGATGCCCATCATGGCGAGCGGCAGCCGCCCGAGCAGGCCGGCGGCGCTGAATCCCTTGCTACCGGGAGCGGCGAAAACAGCGTGATACGAACTGGGCAACGGAACGCTCCGGTAAGGATTGAATCTGGCCGGTACAGATTACGGTCACGCGCCGCCGACGCGTCCCCGCCGCCCCGCCCGCCGCTTCCGCCGCGTCGGGCGGGGGCTGCTGTCCGCCGGGGCCGGGCTGATGGCAGGATCGAAACATGGCCGACCAGCACGCGAACCCCCCCTACGACGCCCTGCTCCTGCTGTCCTTCGGCGGCCCCGAAGGGCCGGACGACGTGGTTCCGTTCCTCCGGAACGTGACCCGGGGCCGGGGCATCCCCGAGGAGCGGCTCAAGGAAGTGGGGCAGCACTACTTCCTGTTCGGCGGTGTCAGCCCGATCAACGACCAGAACCGCGCCCTGCTGGACGCGCTGCGCGCGGACTTCGCCGAGCACGGCGTGGATCTGCCGGTCTACTGGGGCAACCGCAACTGGGCGCCGTACCTGACCGACACCCTGCGCGAGATGGCCGCCGACGGCCGGCGCCGGATCGTCACCCTCGCCACCAGCGCGTACGCCTCGTACTCCGGCTGCCGCCAGTACCGCGAGGACCTCGCGGGCGCGCTCGTCACCCTGGCCGAGGAAGGCGTCGAACCGCCCCGGGTGGACAAGCTGCGCCACTACTTCAACCACCCCGGCTTCGTCCTGCCGATGGCCGAGAGCGTGCTCGCCTCCCTCGCCGACCTGCCCGAGGACGTACGGGCGGGCGCGCACCTCGCCTTCACCACCCACTCCATCCCGGACGCGGCGGCCGACACCTCGGGCCCGGCCGAGGAGCACGGCGCGGGCGGCGCCTACGTGGCCCAGCATCTCGACGTGGCCCGGCTGATCGTGGACATCGTCCGCGAGGAGACCGGTGTCGCGTACCCCTGGCGCCTCGTCTACCAGTCGCGCAGCGGCGCCCCGCACGTCCCGTGGCTGGAGCCGGACATCTGTGACCATCTGGAGGCGCTGCACGGCGAGGGGGTCCCCGCCGTCGTGATGGCCCCCATCGGCTTCGTCTCCGACCACATGGAGGTCCTCTACGACCTCGACACGGAGGCCACCGCCAAGGCCGCCGAACTGGGACTGCCGGTGCGCCGCTCGGCGACCGTCGGCGCGGATCCGCGCTTCGCCGCGGCCGTACGGGACCTCGTCCTGGAGCGCGCCGCCACCGAGCGGGGCGAACCGGCCGAACGCTGCGCCCTGGGCGCGCTCGGCCCGAGCCACGACCTCTGCCCGGTCGGCTGCTGCCCCGCCCGGGCGCCCAGGCCCGCCGCCGCGGGCGCCGACAGCCCGTACGCCTGAAGGAGCCCGCTGTGACCGACGCCCCGCCCGACCCGGCCCTCGCCGGGGAACTGCTCGACCTCGCCCTGGAGGCGGCGCGCCGGGCCGGCGCCCTGCTGCGCGACGGCCGGCCCGACGACCTCGCCGTGGCCGCCACGAAGTCCAGCCCCATCGACGTCGTCACCGAGATGGACATCGCCGCCGAGAAACTGATCACCGGCTTTCTCGCCGAGCGCCGCCCCGACGACGGCTTCCTCGGCGAGGAGGGCGCCAGTACGACGGGCAGCACCGGCATCCGCTGGGTCATCGACCCCCTGGACGGCACGGTCAACTACCTCTACGGGCTGCCCACCTGGGCCGTCTCCATCGCCGCTGAGCGGGACGGCGAGACCCTCGCCGGGGTCGTCGAGGTGCCGATGCGCGGCGAGACGTTCCGCGCCGTGCTCGGTGGCGGAGCCTTCCTCGGCGACCGCCGGCTGGCGACCCGCCCGGCGCCTCCACTGGAGCACGCGCTGGTGTCCACCGGCTTCAACTACGTCACCACCGTCCGCAGCCATCAGGCGGACGTCGCCCAGCGGCTGATCCCGCGGCTCAGGGACATCCGGCGCGGCGGTTCAGCGGCCGTCGACCTCTGCGACGTCGCGGCCGGCCGGCTGGACGGCTACTACGAGCGCGGGCTGCACCCCTGGGACCTGGCCGCCGGAGCCCTGATCGCCCGCGAGGCGGGCGCGCGCACCGCCGGGCGGCCAGGGACACCGCCCGGCTTCGATCTCACCGTGGCGGCCCCTCCAGGCGTCTTCGAGCCCCTGCTGGAGCTGCTGGAGGAGTACGGCGCCTGGCACGACTGAGGCGCCACGCCCTCCAGGGCACAGGAAAGGGGCCCCGGTGCCTTCCCCTCGGCGCCGGGGCCCCTTCCGTGTCCTGCTGCGTGTGCTGCTGTTCGTACTGGTATCGGTGCTCTGCGTGCTCTATGTGCGCTGAGTATCGACTACGGCTCTTACTGTGCTGGCCCCTGGCTCGTACGCGCCGGAGCGGGCGCGGTGTGCCGGATCAGGCGCCGCTGGCGGCGCCGACCTCCACTCCGTGTTCCGCGGCGAGCCGGCGCAGGTCTTCCAGCTCCTCCTGTTCGACATCCGCGAGGAAGTCGTCGCCCGTCTCCCGGGCATGGGTCAGATCGGTCTCCGTGGCCTTTATGCGCTGAAGAAGCCCGGCGGTGAACGCGTCCATTGCGCCCCCTCGTCGTGGGTCAGTGGCACGGGGTGTGCCGACGGCGGGAAGATCACAGTCCCTCTGTCTACTGGAGGACAGCCGTCCGGGGGCCGGACAAAGGTGTGGCAAGCCACAAACAGGGCGTGATCTCGGGTGTGAAGTCGTCTTCCCCGGCGTTTGCCTCCGAGAAACCTCAACGCAACAACAAATCCGCGCCATTCCCGGCCGCCGCAGGTCACCGGCATCGTCTTACGGCCGGTTTATGGCCGATACGGGCAGGATGGGGCCGCACATGCACTGCCAGCGCCTGCCCTGATCACGGGTGACGGGCCCAGAGGAAGGAACAACGACGTGCGCGTACTCGTCGTCGAGGACGAGCAGCTGCTCGCCGATGCGGTGGCCACCGGGCTGCGCCGGGAGGCCATGGCCGTAGACGTCGTGTACGACGGAGGGGCGGCCCTGGAGCGGGTCGGCGTCAACGACTACGACGTGGTGGTGCTCGACCGCGACCTGCCCGTCATCCACGGCGACGACGTCTGCCGCAGGATCGTCGAGCTGGGCATGCCCACCCGCGTCCTCATGCTCACGGCCTCCGGCGATGTCAGCGACCGGGTCGAGGGGCTCGAACTGGGCGCGGACGACTACCTCCCCAAACCGTTCGCCTTCAGCGAGCTGACCGCCCGGGTGCGGGCCCTCGGCCGGCGCACCACGGTCCCGCTGCCCCCCGTACTGGAACGCTCCGGGATCAAGCTCGACCCCAACCGGCGCGAGGTCTTCCGGGACGGCCGGGAGATCCAGCTCGCGCCCAAGGAGTTCGCCGTCCTGGAGGTCCTGATGCGCAGCGAGGGCGCGGTCGTCTCCGCCGAGCAGCTGCTGGAGAAGGCGTGGGACGAGAACACCGACCCGTTCACCAACGTCGTACGGGTGACGGTCATGACGCTCCGCCGTAAGCTCGGCGAGCCGCCCGTGATCGTCACCGTGCCCGGCTCCGGCTACCGGATCTGATGCCCGTGGCCACCACCCCGGCGCCGCCCACCGCGCCCCCGAAGCCCACCTGGGACCCCAGGCGTCCCGAGCAGAGCCTTCCGTGGGTGCGTCCGACCATCCGGATACGTCTGACGCTGCTCTACGGCGGGATGTTCCTGATCGCGGGCATCCTGCTGCTCTCGATCATCTATCTGCTGGCCGCGCAGGCCCTGCACGTGGGCAGTGAGCTGCCCTTCAAGATCGTGAGCGGCAAGGTCAGCAGCGATGTCTGCAACTTCCCCGACCAGGCGCCCCCCGAGCAGTTCAACGTCGCGATGAACACCTGCGTCAACCACCAGCGCCAGCAGGCGCTGGACGATCTGCTCAGCCGCTCGCTGTTCGCGCTGGTCGGGCTGAGCGTCATCGCCTTCGCCTTCGGGTACGCGATGGCCGGGCGGGTCCTGTCGCCGCTGGGCCGCATCACCCGTACCGCGCGCCGGGTGGTCGGCTCCGACCTGGCGCGCCGGATCGAGCTGGACGGCCCGGACGACGAACTCAAGGAGCTGGCCGACACCTTCGACGAGATGCTGGAGCGCCTGGAGCGGGCCTTCACCGCGCAGCAGCGCTTCGTCGCCAACGCCTCGCACGAGCTGCGCACCCCGCTGGCGATCAACCGCACCCTGCTGGAGGTCCATCTCTCCGACCCGGGGGCCCCGGTGGAGCTCCAGCAGCTCGGCAGGACGCTGCTGGCCACCAACGAGCGCAGCGAACAGCTGGTCGAGGGGCTGCTGCTGCTGGCGCGCAGCGACAACCAGATCGTGGAGCGCAAACCGGTCGACCTCGCCGAGGTGGCCACGCGCGCGGTCGACCAGGCCCTCTCCGAGGCGGAGGCGAAGGGGGTCGAGATCCGCGGGCACCGCGTACCCGCGGTCGTCCAGGGCAACGGTGTCCTGCTGGAGCGGATCGCCCTGAACCTCGTGCAGAACGCGGTCCGGTACAACATCCCCGAAGGGGGATGGGTGGAGGTCACCACGGAGTCCCAGCAGGGCCAGGCGGTCCTGATGGTCTCGAACACCGGTCCCGTCGTTCCCGCGTACGAGATCGACAATCTCTTCGAGCCGTTCCGGCGGCTGCGTACGGAACGGACCGGGAGCGACAAGGGGGTGGGCCTCGGCCTGTCGATCGCCCGCTCCGTGGCCCGCGCCCACGGCGGGCGCATCGTCGCCGAACCCCGTGAGGGCGGTGGACTGATGATGCGGGTCACTCTCCCGGTCTGAGAGACTGCGGGCAGTGATAGGGACGGAGGATCGCTTTGTTCGCTTTACGCGGAATTTTCCGGACCGTTTCACCGGATGGATATGTGTGATCGATCACAGGGTCGAATTCCCGCCTCTCCACTCTGCGTGATCATGCCTTCCGTGGAAGGCCGGTAAAGTCCGGGTTTCCGGGGGGCGGGATCACGGGAAGTACACGGGGTGGCGCCCGTGAGGTACGACAGGGGGACCGTGTACGGTCCCCCTCGCCACCCGAAGCCGATCACTCCTCGTGAGTGCGGCTGGGTGTCGATTCAGTAACAGACCTTGATGTGAGGCAAAATCTCCGCCTCGGGTCGGGCACAAGTCCGGCCCCTCACGCGTTACCCGCGCTGAGACACCACAGATACCCAGAGGGGGAGAGCGACATGGCAACGGATTACGACACCCCACGCAAGACCGACGACGACGTCGATCAGGACAGCCTTGAGGAACTGAAGGCCCGTCGGAACGACAAGTCGACTTCAGCGGTCGACGTCGACGAGTTCGAGCAGGCCGAGGGCCTGGAACTGCCCGGCGCGGATCTCTCCAACGAGGAGCTTTCCGTCCGGGTCCTGCCCCGCCAGGCCGACGAGTTCACCTGCATGAGCTGCTTCCTCGTGCACCACCGCTCCCAGCTGGCGAGGGAGAAGAACGGTCAGCCCATCTGCCGCGACTGCGACTGAGTCGGGACCGGCCGTGGCAGACGACTCACCGTCCAGGAAACGGCGCTTCCGACGCAAGGACTCACCGGAGGCGCAACAGGGCGGCACCGGCCCGGCAGAAGGCGTCGAGCCCCCTGCCGAGCACTCCGCCGCCCTGCTGCCCCGACACGGCACGCACGAGGACGAGCGGGGCCTTCCGGCCTCGCTCGAATCCGGCCGGAACGACCACGACGGCCCCATGACCGGGGGCCGGCGGCTGGCCGGTGTACGACGGGGAGTACGCAGGGGGAGCGAGGGCGCGAAGGCGGCACTCGGCCATCTCGCCGACGTGATCATCGACAACGCGCCCCGCGTCCCGGTCCGCGATCTGGCCACCCTGCGGCGGCAGTTCCCCGGGCTGGGCCCCGAGGAGCTGGCGGACAAGCTGGTCGCGGGCGCCGCGAACAGCAGCTCCACCGTGGGCGCGGGCGTCGGCGCCGCGGCCATGATGCCCGTACCGCCCGCCATGCCGGCGGAGCTGGCCGCGGAGATCACCGCCGTCGCCGCGATCGAGCTGAAGCTCATCGCGGAGCTGCACGAGGTCTACGGACTGCGGCCCCCCGGCACGCTCAAGGAGCGCAGCGCCGGCTATCTGACCTCCTGGACCCAGGAGCGCGGCGTCGACATCACCAAACCGGCGAGCTTCAACGGCGTCCTCAGCGGTCCGATGAAGCGCGAGCTGCGGCACCAGATCACCAAGCGCATGGTCCGTACCCTGCCGAACCTGGTCCCGTTCATGGTCGGCGCTGCCGTCGGCGCGATGATGAACCGGCGGGACACCAAGAAGGTCGCCGAGCACATCCGCAAGGATCTGCGCGCCCGCCAGATCCCGTGGGACGCGCTGCCGTCCTTGCCGCCCCTCGAAGGGCCCGGGACGCTGCCCCCTGCGCCGAAGGGGGAGCTGGGCGGCTGACGCCCGCCCCTCCCGGCCCGGCTGTCCGGCTCAGCCGTCCAGAGCGCTCCCGGCGCCACCCGGCGAACCCTCGCGGGAGCCGGTCGAGCCGGCCGCTTTGACGGTCCCCGCGGAGTCCGCCCGTGCCGCGTCCAGCGCCTTCAGGAGCCCCCGCGGATCACGCGTCGAGAGGTACAGGTACGGCGTCGGGTCCGCCGGATCCGTGACCGTCACCCGCAGCGCCGTCGGCACATAGCCGCGCAGCAGCATGAAGGCGCGCGGGTCGGCCTTGTGCAGCCGCCAGGCGATCGTCTCCTCGGGGTCCAGCACCTCGCCCTCGCCCAGCGCCGACACCGGGATCCGCGCGTCGCCCGCGACCAGCGAGTCCGCCACCACTCTGATCCGCGCCGAGCCGTAGGAACTGACCCCGGCGGCCGCCAGCCCGCCCGCCCCGATCAGGCCGCCGAGCAGCGGCAGCGCACCCAGCGGCAACAGCATCAGACCGCCCGCGAGGGAGATCAGGGCGGCGATGCCCCACCACGAGCGGGGTGCGGTCAGACGTTCGTCGTAGCGTGCGACGGAAGGCTCCATGGAGCCAAGCTTGGCACGGTGCGGTACGGGGGCGACCGCGCGGGTAAGGTCTGCGCCTGTGAGTAACGTGCCAACCACGGGAACCCCGTCCGGGCCCGACCCCGCGCCGCCGCCGGCGGGACCGGGACCGCTGACGCCGCCGTCCGACGCCGTGCCGCCGGTGCGCCACCCCGAGGCCCCGGCCCCGGGCGAGCCGCTCGGCGCGCACTACGAGCACTGCTTCGGCTGCGGTGAGGCACAGCCGCACGGGCTCCGGCTGCGGGCGCGGGCCGGCGAGGGCGTACGTATCACCGCCGAGTTCACCGTCAGGCCCGAGCACCAGGGCGCCCCCGGTCTGGCGCACGGCGGCGTCCTGGCCACCGCGCTCGACGAGACACTCGGCTCGCTGAACTGGCTGCTGCGGGTGATCGCGGTGACCGGCCGGCTCCAGACCGAGTTCCTCCGGCCCGTGCCGGTCGGCACGGTGCTGCATCTGGACGCCGAGGTCACCGCCGTGCACCGGCGCAAGATCTACTGCACGGCCACCAGCAGGATCGGCGGCCCCGAGGGGCCCGTCGCCGTCCGTGCCGACGCGCTTTTCATCGAGGTCAGGGTCGATCACTTCATCGACAACGGCCGCCAGGAGGAGATCCGGGCCGCGATGGCCGACCCGGACCAGGTCAGGCGCGTGCGCGCCTTCGAGGTGAACCCATGAGCCCCGCCCCCACCGGCCCCGTCGACGTGCTGATCCGCCGTATCGACCCGGAAGCGCCGCTGCCGTCGTACGGGCACCCCGGCGACGCCGGCGCCGATCTGGTCACCACGGCCGCCGCCGAGCTGGCGCCCGGCGAGCGGGCGGTGCTGCCCACCGGCATCTCCATCGCCCTGCCGGACGGCTACGCGGCCTTCGTGCACCCCCGCTCCGGGCTGGCCGCCCGCTGCGGCGTCGCTCTCGTGAATGCCCCCGGGACGGTGGATGCCGGGTACCGTGGAGAGATCAAAGTGATCGTGGTCAATCTGGACCCCCGCGAGAGCGTGCGGTTCGAGCGGTTCGACCGGATTGCCCAACTGGTCGTCCAGCAGGTCGAGAAGGTCCGCTTCCACGAGGTGGCGGAACTCCCCGGCTCGGCGCGGGGCGACGGGGGCTTCGGGTCCACCGGCGGCCATGCGGCCGTGGGTGGGGTACAGGGTGGGAATCGATACGCTTCGGTCGTATCCGACCGGGAAGGACAGTGACGTGTTCGGACGTCGCAAGAAGAGTGGTTCCGCCGAGGACACGGCGGACGCAACGGGCGAGACCGAGCAGGTCGACGGCTCCGCGGACGACAGTGCGGACGCCGCCGCCGGTGAGCCGGGGGACGCTCCCCGCCGGGTGAACCTTCCGCCGGCCCCTCGGCCCGACGGTCCCTGGGACCTCTCGGAGGTCTCCAAGCCCGACGAGGGCCGCGTCGACCTGGGCGGCGTCTTCGTGCCCGCGGTCGAGGGCATGGAGCTGCGCGTGGAGGTCGCCGGTGACGCGATCGTCGCCGCCACGGTCGTCGTGCGCGACAGCGCCGTACAGCTCCAGGCGTTCGCCGCGCCCAAGAAGGAGGGCATCTGGGGCGAGGTCCGCGAGGAGATCGCCACCGGCATCACCCAGCAGGGCGGCATCATCGACGAGGTCGAGGGCCCGCTCGGCTGGGAGCTGCGCGCACAGGTCCCCGTCCAGCTGCCGGACGGCACCGGAGGCGTACAGCTGGTGCGCTTCATCGGCGTCGACGGCCCGCGCTGGTTCCTGCGCGGAGTGATCTCCGGGCAGGGCGCGGTGCAGCCCGAGGCCGCCGGGCTGCTGGAGCAGATCTTCCGGGACACCGTCGTCGTACGCGGCGAAGGGCCGATGGCCCCCCGCGACCCGATCGTCCTCAAGCTGCCGGACGACGCGCAGATGGTCGCCGAGGGCGTCCAGCAGGAGGAGCAGGAGAGTTCCCGCTTCTCCGGCGGCATGGGCCAGCTCCAGCGCGGCCCGGAGATCACCGAGGTGCGCTGACCCGCCTCCCACACCTCCGACCGGTGGGCCGCATCCCTTCCCAGGGATGCGGCCCACCGGTTTTCGCGCTGGTCACGGTGGTGCGCCAGGCAGGTGCCCGGGCGGCGATCCGGGTGCCGGGCGTAGGAGATCCGTCAAGCCGGAGCCCCGGCGAGTATGAGACCCGTCAAGGAAGCCGGCACCCGCCGGAACAGCGGGTTTGCTCAGGGAGTCCGCTTTCTCCCGCACGCATCCAGGAGCACCCGATGGCCGATACGGCCCTCGTCGTCACCACACTCGCGGTCTTCGCGCTGGTGGCCCTCGTCGCCAAGGGGGTGACGAAGCTGTGACCGCCGAGAACATCGTCGGCCTGGTCGTCGCCGTCGCCCTGCTGGGCTATCTCGTCCTCGCGCTTCTCTTCCCCGAGAGGTTCTGAGCGATGAGCCCCGTCCTCGCCGGTGTGCTCCAGCTGCTCGCGCTCGTCGTGGCGCTCGCGCTGGCACACCGCCCGCTCGGTGAC
This sequence comes from Streptomyces sp. NPDC012835, assembly GCF_042900885.1. Taxonomy (NCBI): domain Bacteria; kingdom Bacillati; phylum Actinomycetota; class Actinomycetes; order Kitasatosporales; family Streptomycetaceae; genus Streptomyces; species Streptomyces sp. NPDC012835. The sequence goes on along the minus strand of NZ_JBIBBW010000001.1, from coordinate 1,691,146 downwards.
CACATGGCCCGGGTCTACGGCTCGGCCCGCCATCTGCGGCCCGAGAAGTGGATCTACCGTGCCATCGGCGCCGATCCCGCCGCCGCCATGCGCTGGCCCGCCTATCTGCGCGGTGTCCTCGCCCTCTCCGCGGCGAGCGTCCTCTTCCTCTACCTGCTCCAACGCGTCCAGGGCGCGCTGCCGGGCTCGCCCGGCTTCTCCTCGATCGGCCCCGACCAGGCGTTCAACACCGCCGCGTCGTTCGTCACCAACACCAACTGGCAGTCCTACTCCGGCGAACAGGCCATGGGGCACCTCGTGCAGACCGGGGGGCTCGCCGTCCAGAACTTCCTGTCGGCCGCCGTCGGCATGGCCGTCGCGGTGGCGCTGGTCCGCGGCTTCGCGGCCTCCCGGGGCGGCGAGCTGGGCAACTTCTGGGTCGACCTGGTGCGCGGCACCGTACGGATCCTGCTGCCCCTCTCCCTCGTCGGCGCGCTGGTCCTGGTGGCCTGCGGCGCGATCCAGAACTTCGCCGGCATCCATGAGGTCGGACAGTTCATGGGCGGCTCGCAGCAGTGGAACGGCGGCGCCGTCGCCTCCCAGGAGGTCATCAAGGAGCTGGGCACCAACGGTGGCGGCTACTTCAACGCGAACTCGGCCCATCCCTTCGAGAACCCCGGCGGTGTCTCGAACCTCTTCGAGATCTTCCTGATCCTGCTCATCCCGTCCGCGATGACCCGCACCTTCGGCCGGATGGCCGGCAGCCTCCGGCAGGGCTACGCGATCCTCGCCGCCATGGTGGTCATCTGGATCGGCTTCACCGCGCTGATGATGTGGACCGAGTTCCACCACGGTGGCCGGGCCTTCGACCTCGCCGGGGGCGCCATGGAGGGCAAGGAGGTCCGCTTCGGGATCGGCGGCTCGTCGATCTTCGCGGTGGCCGCCACGCTCACCTCGACCGGCGCCGTCAACTCCTTCCTCTCCTCGTACACCGGGTTCGGCGGCGGCATCGCGATGCTGGGCATGCAGCTCGGCGAGATCGCCCCCGGCGGTGTCGGCTCCGGCCTCTACGGGATGCTGGTCATGGCCGTCATCGCGGTGTTCCTGGCCGGTCTGATGGTCGGACGCACCCCCGAGTACCTGGGCAAGAAGATCGGCACCCGCGAGATCAAGCTCGCCGCGTGCTACCTCCTGATCACCCCGGCGCTGGTGCTCTGCTTCACCGCCGTCGCCGTCGCGCTGCCCACTGCGGGCAGCTCCGCGGCCAATCCGGGGCCGCACGGGTTCTCCGAGATCCTCTACGCGTACACCTCCGCCGCCAACAACAACGGTTCGGCGTTCGCGGGACTCGCCGCCGACACCCCGTGGTTCAACACCACCCTGGGGGTGGTGATGCTGGTGGGCCGCTTCGTGCCCATGGTGTTCGTCCTCGCGCTGGCCGGCTCACTGGCCGGGCAGCGCCCCGTACCCGAGAGTCTGGGCACGCTGCGTACGGACAAGCCCCTGTTCAGCGGGGTGCTCGTCGGTACGATCATGATCGTCGCCGGTCTCACCTACTTCCCCGCGCTCGCGCTGGGCCCCCTGGCCGAAGGACTGGCGACATGACCGTGCGACCCACCGGGGCTCCCTTCGGGGCCCGCCGGCTGATCGGCTCCCTCCCCGGGGCGATCCGCAAACTCGACCCCCGCACCATGGTGAAGACCCCCGTGATGTTCGTGGTCCTCGTCGGATCCGTGCTCAGCACCGTCTTCGCCGCGCTCGACCCGGACGACTGGTTCGGCTGGGCCGTCGCCGGCTGGCTCTGGCTGACCACCGTCTTCGCCAACCTGGCGGAGGCCGTCGCCGAGGGGCGCGGCAAGGCGCAGGCGGACACCCTGCGCAGGGCCAGGACCGACACCGTCGCACGCCGCGTGGTCCCCGGCGGCGAGGAACGGGTGCCGGGGACCGGACTCGCCGTCGGCGACCTCGTCGTCTGCGAGGCGGGCGACATCATCCCGGGCGACGGCGATGTGACCGAAGGCGTCGCCAGCGTGGACGAGTCGGCGATCACCGGCGAATCGGCCCCGGTCATCCGGGAGTCGGGCGGCGACCGATCGGCCGTCACCGGCGGCACGAAGGTCCTCTCCGACCGGATCGTCGTCAGGATCACCACCCGGCCGGGCGAGACCTTCATCGACCGGATGATCGCCCTGGTCGAGGGCGCGGCCCGGCAGAAGACGCCCAACGAGATCGCCCTGAACATCCTGCTCGCCTCGCTCACGGTCGTCTTCCTCCTCGCGGTCGTCACCCTCCAGCCCTTCGCCACGCACGCCGGCGGACCGCAGCCGATGATCGTGCTGATCGCGCTGCTGGTCTGCCTCATCCCGACCACCATCGGCGCGCTGCTCTCCGCGATCGGCATCGCCGGTATGGACCGGCTGGTACGGCGCAACGTGCTCGCGCTGTCCGGGCGCGCGGTCGAGGCCGCGGGCGACGTCTCGACGCTGCTGCTCGACAAGACCGGCACCATCACCCACGGCAACCGGCAGGCCGCCGAGTTCGTCCCGGTCCACGGCGTGGACACGGACCGGCTCGCCGCCGCCGCGCTGCTCTCCTCGCTGGCCGACGAGACCCCCGAGGGGCGTTCCGTCGTCGCACTCGCCACCCGGCGCTACGGGGTGCCCGAACGCCACCGGAGCGAGCTGACCGGCGCCGAGTGGGTCGGCTTCACCGCGCGCACCCGGATGTCGGGGGTCGGCGTCCCCGAGGGGGACGGCTTCCGCGAGATACGCAAGGGGGCGGCCGGCTCGGTCGTCGCCTGGGTCGAGAAGCGCGGCGGCCGGGTCCCCGAGGACGCCCTGACCCTCACCGACACCATCGCGCTGGCCGGCGGAACCCCCCTGCTGGTGGCCGAGGAGGACCGTGCCGGGGCCCGGGTCCTCGGCGTGATCCACCTCAAGGACGTGGTCAAGGAAGGGATGCGGGAGCGCTTCGAGGAGCTGCGCCGGATGGGGATCAGGACCGTCATGATCACCGGGGACAACGCGCTGACCGCCAAGGCGATCGCGGCCGAGGCCGGGGTGGACGACTTCCTGGCCGAGGCCACCCCGGAGGACAAGATGGCCCTCATCCGGCGCGAACAGGCGGGCGGGCAGCTGGTCGCGATGACCGGCGACGGTACGAACGACGCCCCGGCGCTGGCGCAGGCGGATGTCGGCGTCGCCATGAACACCGGCACCTCCGCCGCCAAGGAGGCCGGGAACATGGTCGACCTGGACTCCGACCCGACCAAGCTCATCGAGATCGTCTCCATCGGCAAACAACTGCTCATCACCCGGGGCGCCCTGACCGCCTTCTCCCTCGCCAACGACGTCGCGAAGTACTTCGCGATCATCCCCGCGATGTTCGTCGCCCTCCATCCGGGGCTCGACGCGCTCAACATCATGGGCCTGTCCTCGCCCCGGACGGCGATCCTCTCCGCGGTCGTCTTCAACGCGCTGATCATCGTCGCGCTGGTGCCCCTCGCCCTGCGCGGCGTGCGCTACCGCCCGATGAGCGCCGACCGGCTGCTCAGAAGGAACCTGGGGATCTACGCCCTCGGCGGCCTGATCGCACCCTTCGTCGGCATCAAGATCATCGACCTGCTCCTCTCCCTCATCCCCGGCATCGGGTGAACGGTGTGACTTCCATGAACAGCTCCGTACGCGACGCCGCACGGCTCCTCGGGGCCGGCTCGCGCGCACTCCTCGTCCTGACCGTCCTGTGCGGCGTGCTCTACCCGCTGGCCGTCACCGGCCTCGCCCAGGGCCTCTTCCCCCACCAGGCCAACGGCTCCGAGGTCACCGAGAGCCGCTCGGGCCGGGTCGTCGGCTCGTCCCTGATCGGACAGCGCTACGACCTGCCGCCGCGCGAGGGCCACGCCCCGGCCCCCGACCTGCGCTGGTTCCAGCCGCGCCCCTCCGACGGCCTCGGCACCAACACCGTCAACGAGCGGTACCGGCTGCTCCTGTCCGGGGCGACCAACCTGGCGGGCGACAACCCGGAGCTGATCCGGTCGGTCGAGGCCGCCAGGACCGCCGTCGCCGAGGACAACTCCACCCCGGGCCACCCGGTCCGCCCCGCGGAGATACCCGCCGACGCGGTCACCTCGTCGGGCTCCGGCCTCGACCCGGACATCTCGCCCGCGTACGCCCGTCTCCAGGCCCGCCGCGTCGCGGAACGCAACCAGCTGCCCCCGCGGCAGGTGGAGCGGCTGGTCGAGGAGCACACCGACGGGCGGGTCCTCGGCTTCGTCGGGGAGCCCCGGGTGAACGTCCTCGCGCTCAACACCGCGCTGCGGGAGCTGGTGGCGGCCGGGTAACCGCGCACCGCCCATCAGAATCGCGTCAAGAACGACTCGGAAGTCCGCCGTCGTCCCATTTGTCGCCTGTTTCGGCTGTAGTTTCAGGACAGCCGGCGCGTCGGGCGCGGTGGCTCAGCTGGAAGACAATGGGGCCATGGGACGCGGCAGACTTCGGATCTACCTGGGCGCGGCACCGGGCGTCGGCAAGACGTACGCGATGCTCTCCGAGGCACAGCGCCGCGTGGAGCGCGGCACCGACTGCGTGGTCGGTTTCGTCGAGCACCACGACCGGGCGCGTACGGAAACGATGCTGCACGGCCTCGAACAGGTCGCCCGCCGCGAGCTGGACCACCGGGGCGCGCGGCTCACGGAGATGGACGTCGACGCGGTGCTGGAGCGGCGGCCCGCCGTCGTCCTGGTCGACGAGCTGGCCCACACCAACGCGCCGGGCTCCCGCAACGCCAAACGCTGGCAGGACGTCGAGGAACTGCTCAGGGCGGGCATCGAGGTCGTGTCGACCGTCAACATCCAGCACCTGGAATCACTCGGCGATGTCGTCGAGTCCATAACCGGGGTACGCCAGCGCGAGACCGTCCCCGACGAGATGGTCCGGCGGGCCGACCAGATCGAGCTGGTCGACATGTCGCCCCAGGCGCTGCGCCGCCGGATGGCACACGGCAACGTCTACAAGCCCGACAAGGTCGACGCCGCCCTCTCGCACTACTTCCGCCCCGGCAACCTGACCGCGCTGCGCGAGCTGGCGCTGCTCTGGGTCGCCGACCGGGTGGACGAGTACCTCCAGCAGTACCGCGGCGAGCACAACATCCGCACCACCTGGCAGGCCCGCGAACGCATCGTCGTCGGCCTCACCGGCGGCCCCGAGGGGCGTACCCTCATCCGCCGCGCCGCCAGAATGGCGGCCAAAGGCTCCGGCAGCGAGATCCTCGCCGTCTACATAGCCAGGAGCGACGGCCTGACCGCCGCCTCGCCCAAGGAGATAGCCGTCCAGCGCAAGCTGGTCGAGGACCTGGGCGGCACCTTCCACCACGTCATCGGCGACGACATCCCCTCCGCGCTGCTCGCCTTCGCCCGCGGCGTCAACGCCACCCAGATCGTGCTGGGCTCCAGCCGCCGCAAGACCTGGCAGTACGTCTTCGGCCCCGGTGTCGGGACCACCGTCGCCCGTGAGTCGGGGCCGGACCTGGACGTCCACATCGTCACCCACGAGGAGGCCGCCAAGGGCCGGGGGCTGCCGGTGGCGCGCGGAGCCCGGCTGGGGCGCTCCCGGATCGTCTCGGGGTGGCTGGCCGGGGTCGTGGCCCCCGTACTGCTCTCGCTGCTGCTGGCGGAGCTGGGCAACACCCTGGGGCTCGCCAACGACGTCCTGCTCTTCCTCTTCCTGACCGTGCTCGCCGCCCTGCTCGGCGGGTTGCGGCCCGCGCTCGCCTCCGCCGCCGTCGGCTCGCTGCTGCTCAACTTCTACTTCACCCCGCCCACCCACACCCTGACCGTCCAGGACCCCAAGAACCTCGTCGCCATCGTCATCTTCTTCGCGGTGGCCGTCTCCGTGGCGTCCGTGGTGGACCTCGCGGCCCGCCGTACCCACCAGGCGTCCCGGCTGCGCGCCGAATCCGAGATCCTCTCCTTCCTCGCGGGCAGCGTGCTGCGCGGGGAGACCGCGCTCGACGCGCTGCTGGAGCGGGTCAGGGAGACCTTCTCCATGGAGTCCGTGGCGCTGCTGGAGCGTGAGAGCGACGTCGAGCCGTGGACCTGCGCGGGCAGCGTCGGACCGCAGCCCGTCGACCGCCCCGAGGCCGCCGATGTCGACATGCCGGTCGGCGACCACATGGCGCTGGCGCTCTCCGGCCGGGTCCTGCCCGCCGAGGACCGCCGGGTGCTGGCCGCCTTCGCCACCCAGGCCGCCGTCGTACTCGACCGCCAGCGGCTGGTCGGCGAGGCGGAGCAGGCCAGGGCGCTCGCCGAGGGCAACCGCATCCGTACCGCGCTGCTCGCCGCCGTCAGCCACGATCTGCGGACGCCGCTGGCCGGGATCAAGGCCGCCGTCACCTCGCTGCGCTCCGACGACGTCGACTGGTCCGAGGAGGACCGGGCGGAGCTGCTGGAGGGCATCGAACACGGCTCCGACCGCCTGGACCACCTGGTGGGCAATCTGCTGGACATGTCCCGGCTCCAGACCGGCACCGTCACCCCGCTGATGCGCGAGATCGACCTCGACGAGGTGGTGCCGATGGCGCTCGGCGGCGTACCGGAGAACAGCGTGGAGCTGGACATCCCGGAGTCGCTGCCCATGGTGGCCGTCGATCCGGGCCTGCTGGAGCGCGCCGTCGCCAACATCGTGGAGAACGCCGTCAAGTACAGCCCCGACGGCCGGCCCGTCACCGTCGCCGCGAGCGCCCTCGGCGCCCGGGTGGAGGTACGGGTCGTGGACCGCGGCCCCGGCGTCCCCGACGAGGCCAAGGACCGCATCTTCGAGCCCTTCCAGCGCCACGGCGACGCGCCGCGCGGGGCCGGCGTCGGCCTCGGACTCGCGGTCGCCCGGGGCTTCGTGGACGCCATGGGCGGCACGCTCGCGGCCGAGGACACCCCCGGCGGCGGTCTGACCATGGTCCTCAACCTCGGAGCCGCGTCCGGACGCGCGCCCGCACGTACCGAATCACCCGCCCGGCTCAGCACATGACCGGGGCAGCAGAAAGGCGGACCCTATGACCCGGGTGCTCGTGGTCGACGACGAGCCGCAGATCGTACGCGCCCTCGTGATCAACCTGCGCGCGCGCAAGTACGAGGTGGAGGCGGCCTCCGACGGCGCGAGCGCGCTGGAACTGGCCGCCGCGCGCCACCCCGACGTCGTCGTGCTCGACCTCGGCCTGCCGGACATGGACGGCGTCGAGGTGATCAAGGGGCTGCGCGGCTGGACGAGGGTGCCGATCCTGGTGCTCTCCGCGCGCCACACCTCGGACGAGAAGGTCGAGGCGCTCGACGCCGGGGCCGACGACTACGTCACCAAGCCCTTCGGCATGGACGAACTGCTGGCCCGGCTGCGCGCCGCCGTCCGGCGGGCCGAGCCGGTGGGCGGGGACGGCGACGAGACGGCCGCGGTCGTCGAGACCGGCGGGTTCACCGTCGACCTCGCCGCCAAGAAGGTGCACCGGGGCGGCCGGGACGTACGGCTCACCCCGACCGAGTGGCATCTGCTGGAGGTGCTCGTACGCAACACCGGCCGGCTGGTCAGCCAGAAACAGCTCCTCCAGGAGGTCTGGGGGCCCTCCTACGGCACCGAGACGAACTATCTGCGGGTCTACATGGCCCAGCTCAGACGCAAGCTGGAGGCGGATCCCTCGCACCCCAGGCACTTCGTCACGGAACCCGGTATGGGGTACCGCTTCGAGCGTTGATACGACCGTCGCGGCGACCGCCCGCCCCCGCGTCCCGGTACGCTCTTGCGTATGAGTGCTGACAAGCCGACCGGCCGCTTCCGCCGGATGCTCGACCGGCTGTCCAGCTCCCAGGAGGATCTGGAGTCGGAGGAGCTGAGGGAGGACGCGCAGGCGTCCGGTTGCACCCGGATCTCCGAGTGCGACGACCGCCAGATAGTACGGGTGACCGGTACGTTGCGGACGGTCACCCTCCGTCCCAGAGCCGGTGTGCCCGCGCTGGAGGCGGAGCTGTTCGACGGCACCGCGCCCCTGGACGTGGTGTGGCTGGGCCGGCGCTCCATCGTGGGCATAGAGCCGGGCCGCAGACTGATCGCCTCCGGCCGGATCTCCCTGAGCCACGGCCGGCGGGTGCTGTTCAACCCCAAATACGAACTCCGACCGCTCGGACAGGAGTAGCCGGTGACGTCACCCGACGACCCCACCGCCCCGCCCGTTTCCCCAGACCCCCGTCCCGCGAACGCGGCCGACCCGGACGGCGAAGCGAAAGCCGTCACCGAGGCGGCGCTCTTCGAGGCGTTCGGCGGAGTGCGCGGCATGGTGGAGACAGTCCTCCCCGGCCTGCTCTTCGTCACGATCTACACGATCAACAAGGACCTGCACACCTCGGCGATCGCGGCCCTGGCCGTCTCGCTGCTGCTGGTGGCGGTCCGGCTGGTCCGCCGCGACACCGTCAAGCACGCCTTCAGCGGGGTCTTCGGCGTCGCCTTCGGTGTCGTCTTCGCGATGATGACCGGCAACGCCAAGGACTTCTACCTCCCCGGCATGCTCTACACCCTGGGGCTGGCGCTCGCCTACATCATCACCACGCTGGCGGGCGTGCCGCTGATAGGGCTCATCCTCGGCCCGGTCTTCAAGGAGAACCTCTCCTGGCGCACCCGTAACCCCGGCCGCAAGAAGGCGTACGCCAAGGCCAGTTGGGCCTGGGGGCTGATCCTGCTCGCCAAGTGCGCGATCCTCTTCCCGCTCTACTGGTGGGCCGACACCGCGCAGCTCGGCTGGGTGCTGATCGCGCTGAAGATCCCGCCCTTCCTGCTGTCCGTCTATCTCACCTGGGTCTTCCTCGCGAAGGCGCCGCCGCCGATCGACGTCTTCGCCGAGATGGAGGCGGAGGAGCAGGCCGAGAAGGAGCGCAAGGCGGCCGCCGCCGCGACGGCCGGGGACAGGCCGCCCGCCGCCCGGCACCGCAGGTAGCGGCCGGCCGCACGCACACGTACCACCGCGCACACGACATCGCCGTACGGGGCTCGTACCCGTACGGCGATGTCATGCGCGCGTGTGTGCGTCGCCCTGCCGGCCCGTCAGCCCTTCGGGTCCTCGTGACGTACCGACAGCAGGTCCTCCAGCTGCTCCTCGCGCGCCTGCGCCGCCACGAACAGCAGCTCGTCGCCCGCCTCCAGGGTCTCCTCCGGGTTCGGTGTCAGGACGCGCGTACCGCGGATGATGGTGACCAGGGACGTGTCCTCGGGCCAGACGACCTCACCGACCTGAGTGCCGGCCACCGCCGACTCCGGCGGAAGCGTCAGCTCCACCAGGTTCGCGTCCCCGTGGCTGAAGCGCAGCAGCCGGACGAGATCGCCGACGCTCACCGCCTCCTCCACCAGCGCCGACATCAGCCGAGGCGTGGAGACCGCCACGTCGACGCCCCACGCCTCGTTGAACAGCCACTCGTTCTTGGGGTTGTTGACCCGGGCGACCACCCGCGGCACGCCGTACTCCGTCTTGGCGAGCAGCGAGACGACCAGATTGACCTTGTCGTCGCCGGTCGCGGCGATCACGACGTTGCAGCGCTGGAGCGCCGCCTCGTCCAGCGAGGTGATCTCGCAGGCATCGGCCAGCAGCCACTCCGCGAGCGGTACCCGCTCGACGGAGATGGCGGTCGGCGCCTTGTCGATGAGCAGGATCTCGTGCCCGTTCTCCAGCAGCTCACCCGCGATGGAACGGCCCACCGCACCGGCTCCGGCAATCGCGACGCGCATCAGTTCACGCCTCCGTCCGGGCCCTCGGCGAACGCCGCCTCGACCTTCTCGATGTCATCGGTACGCATCATCACGTGGACGAGGTCGCCCTCCTGGAGGACCGTCTGGGACGTCGGCAGCATCGCCTCTCCCAGCCGGGTGAGGAACGCGACCCGGACGCCCGTCTCCTCCTGAAGCGTGCTGATCTTGTGGCCGATCCAGCTCTCCGAGGTGTGCACCTCGGCGAGCTGCACGCCCCCGCTGGGGTCGCGCCACAGCGGCTCGGCGCCGGACGGCAGCAGCCGGCGCATCATCTGGTCGGCGGTCCAGCGGACCGTGGCCACGGTCGGGATGCCGAGACGCTGATAGACCTCGGCGCGCTTCGGGTCGTAGATCCGGGCGGCGACGTTCTCTATGCCGAACATCTCGCGGGCCACCCGGGCCGCGATGATGTTGGAGTTGTCGCCGCTGCTCACCGCGGCGAAGGCGCCGGCGTCCTCGATCCCCGCCTCGCGCAGGGTGTCCTGGTCGAAACCGACCCCGCTGACGCGACGGCCGCCGAAGCCCGAACCGAGCCGCCGGAACGCGGTGGGGTCCTGGTCGATGACGGCGACGGTGTGTCCCTGCTGCTCCAGGTTCTGCGCGAGCGCGGCGCCGACCCGGCCGCAGCCCATGATCACGATGTGCACGTCGCCCTACCCCGCAGTCCTGGTCGCCTCGATGACCTGCGAAAACACCCTGTTCACTCTTCTTTCTCGACCTGCCGCGTATCCGATGGGGCGCCACGCTCCGCGGCCCCCGACGACGAGCTTATGCGTCGGCGGTCGCGATGCCGTCATCCCCGTGGCCCGGCGGCGCGCATCGGGCGGGGGTGGTGGCCGCACGGGCGACAGTTCGAACGCATACGATCCCTTCCGTGTCCAAACTGACCGACGTGCCCAAACGCATCCTGATCGGGCGGGCGCTGCGTAGCGACAGGCTCGGGGAGACCCTCCTCCCCAAACGCATCGCGCTGCCCGTCTTCGCCTCCGACCCGCTGTCCTCGGTGGCGTACGCCCCCGGAGAAGTCCTCCTGGTGCTCTCCATCGCGGGAGCGTCCGCGTACCACTTCAGCCCGTGGATCGCGGTGGCCGTCGTCGTCCTGATGTTCACGGTCGTCGCCTCGTACCGGCAGAACGTGCACGCCTACCCCAGCGGCGGTGGCGACTACGAGGTCGCCACCACCAACCTCGGCCCCCGCGCCGGGCTCACCGTCGCCAGCGCGCTGCTGGTCGACTACGTCCTGACCGTCGCCGTGTCGATCTCCTCCGGCGTGGAGAACCTCGGCTCCGCGGTCCCGTTCGTCGTCGAACACAAGGTCGTCGTCGCCATCGCGATGATCGTGCTGCTCACGCTGATGAACCTGCGCGGGGTACGGGAGTCGGGCAAGCTCTTCGCCATCCCCACGTACATCTTCGTCGGCGGCGTCTTCATCATGATCGTCTGGGGCGCCTTCCGCGGGCTCGTGCTGGGCGAGACCATGCACGCCCCGACGGCGGACTACCAGATCAAGCCCGAGCACCAGGGGCTGGCCGGGTTCGCGCTGATCTTCCTGCTGCTGCGGGCGTTCTCCTCCGGCTGCGCCGCGCTGACCGGCGTCGAGGCGATCAGCAACGGGGTGCCCGCCTTCCGCAAGCCCAAGAGCAGGAACGCGGCGACGACGCTCGCGCTGATGGGCGCTCTCGCCGTCACGATGTTCTGCGGCATCATCGGGCTGGCCATGGCCACGGACGTCAAGATGGCGGAGAACCCGGGCACGGATCTGGTGCACAACGGCGTCCCGGTCGGCTCGGCCTATGTGCAGAACCCGGTCATCTCGCAGGTCGCCGCGGCCGTCTTCGGCAGCGGGACGTTCTTCTTCGTACTTCTCGCCGCCGCCACCGCGCTCGTGCTCTTCCTGGCCGCGAACACCGCGTACAACGGCTTCCCGCTGCTCGGCTCGATCCTCGCCCAGGACCGCTATCTGCCGCGCCAGCTGCACACCCGAGGGGACCGGCTCGCCTTCTCCAACGGCATCGTCCTGCTGGCCGGTGCCGCGGCCCTGCTGGTCGGGGTGTACGGAGCGGACTCCACGCGGCTGATCCAGCTCTACATCGTCGGTGTCTTCGTCTCCTTCACCCTCAGCCAGACCGGCATGGTGCGGCACTGGAACCGCCATCTGCGCACCGAACGCGATGCCGCCAAGCGCCGCCACATGGTGCGCTCGCGGGCGATCAACACCTTCGGCGCCTTCTTCACCGGGCTGGTGCTGATCGTCGTCCTCGCCACCAAGTTCACCCACGGCGCCTGGGTCGCGCTGCTCGGCATGGTGATCTTCTACGGCACGATGACCGCGATCCGCCGGCACTACGACCGGGTCGCCGCCGAGATCGCCGCGGCCGAGGCCCCCTCCGACGACACCGTCCGGCCGTCGCGGGTGCACTCCATCGTCCTCGTCTCCAAGGTCCACAAGCCCACGCTGCGGGCGCTCGGCTACGCGAAGCTGATGCGTTCGGACACCCTGGAGGCGCTCTCCATCAATGTCGACGCGGCGGAGACCAAGGCGCTCAGGGAGGAGTGGGAGCGGCGCGGTATCAATGTGCCGCTGAAGATCCTCGACTCCCCGTACCGCGAGATCACCCGGCCGGTGATCGAGTACGTACGGGGGCTGCGCAGCGAGAATCCGCGCGACGCGATCAGCGTGTACATCCCGGAGTACGTCGTCGGCCGCTGGTACGAGCATCTGCTGCACAACCAGAGCGCCCTGCGGCTGAAGGGCAGACTGCTGTTCACGCCGGGGGTGATGGTGACCTCGGTGCCGTACCAGCTGGAGTCCTCCGAGCGGGCCAGGACGCGCCTGAAGAAGCGCGCGGTGTACAACGCGCCGGGGTCGGTACGGCGCGGCCCCGTGGACGCGCGGCAGCCGGGCGGGACGCGTCCCAAGGAGTGAGTGGCGGGCGGCGGGGCGACACGCACGTAGACTCGTGGGCTGTCGTCCCGCCGTACCCCCTTGATCTTGGAGCCACCCCCTCATGTCAACAGAACCGCAGGCTTCGCTGATCGGGGAGGAGTACGAGGTCGAGGTGGGCCCCGTCGCACACGGCGGCCACTGCATCGCCCGTACCGAGGAGGGGCGCGTGCTGTTCGTACGGCACGCGCTGCCCGGCGAGAGGATCGTCGCCCGGGTGACGGAGGGCGAGGAGGGCGCGCGCTATCTCCGTGCCGACGCCGTGAAGATCCTCGACGCCTCCAAGGACCGCGTCGAGGCCCCCTGCCGCTTCGCGGGCCCCGGCCGGTGCGGCGGCTGCGACTGGCAGCACGCCAAGCCGGGCGCGCAGCGCCGCCTCAAGGGCGAGGTCATCGCCGAGCAGCTCCAGCGGCTCGCCGGCCTCACCCCGGAGGAGGCCGGCTGGGACGGTACGGTCATGCCCGCCCCCGGCGACAAGCTGCCCCAGGGCGAGGTGCCGGCCTGGCGCTCACGCGTGCAGTACGCGGTCGACGAGAACGGACGCGCGGGCCTGCGCAAGCACCGCTCGCACGAGGTCGAGCCGGTCGACCACTGCATGATCGCCGCGCCGGGCGTCAGCGAGCTGGGCGTCGAGCGGCGCGAGTGGCCGCAGATCGCCACGGTCGAGGCCATCGCGGCGTCGGGCTCCGGCGACCGCCAGGTGGTCCTCACCCCGCGCGAGGGCGGCCGGCTCCCGCTCGTCGAACTCGACAGGCCCGTCTCCGTCCTGCGGGTCGAGGAACACGACGGGGGAGTGCACCGCGTCCACGGCCGCGCCTTCGTCCGCGAGCGCGCCGACGGCCGTACGTACCGCGTCGGCATGGGCGGCTTCTGGCAGGTCCACCCGCAGGCCCCCCAGCTGCTGGTCGAAGCGGTGATGCAGGGGCTGATGCCGAGGAAGGGCGACATGGCGCTCGACCTGTACTGCGGGGTCGGCCTGTTCGCCGGCGCGATCGCGGAGCGCGTCGGCGAGAGCGGCGCGGTGCTCGGCATCGAGTCCGGCAAGCGCGCGGTCGAGGACGCCCGGCACAACCTCCAGTCGCTGCCCCGGGTCCGTATCGAACAGGGCAAGGTCGACCAGGTCCTGCCCCGCACCCGCATCACCGAGACCGACCTGATCGTCCTGGACCCGCCCCGCGCGGGCGCCGGCAAGCAGACCGTGAAACACCTCGCGAGCCTGGGCGCCCGCCGCATCGCCTACGTGGCCTGCGACCCGGCGGCGCTCGCGCGGGACTTGGCCTACTTCCGGGAGGGTGGCTACAAGCCGCGGACGCTGAGGGCGTTCGACTTGTTCCCGATGACCCATCATGTTGAGTGCGTCGCGATTCTGGAGCCTGCTGCAAAGGGGCTCTGACCTGCAGTCTTACCGGGGTTCTCAGGCATGGCGAGATGCGCTCGGCATGTTTTCCACCGGACACGACGTGGAGCGCACGGCCGTCCAGACACACTGCTCTGACCTGCGGTTTCACCCAAGAGCGCAGAGGTAAGCAGTCTGCGGGGGCCTTCGTTGGGAATGGTGCACGACGGGCTCGACGCTCATCTGACGCTCATTCTTATGGTGTGTCAGGTGAGCCTCGAACCCAGCGCAGTACGGGTCGTCGCGTCATTATGGAGGCGAGGTTTCTTGGCTGCCGCGAGCCATCTGGGCGCCCGGGCGGCCAGATGGGTGCAGCCGTCCTGGCCCCGGTCGGTGCGGTCAGGGCGCTGAGATACATCCGCCTTCGGACTGCGGATCGCCTGCGTCTCCTCCGGGTTGCGCTGTTGAGGCCCTGGCGATGTCCTCAAAGGACTGCGGTCACCGGCCAGTCGGACCTTCAGGTGGGGTCCCGCGAGGGCTCGACCCTGCGATGCTGTCCACCTTCGTGACTTCTTGCGGCTGTGGAGCGCCCGTCCCTCGACCGTCCAGCCGGATCAGACGTTGGACAGCATCGCCGCCAGCGACTGGAACCAGGCGCCGTGGGAGAACGGTTCCGGCGGGCCCACCTCCATGCCGAGTTCGGCGGCAGCCAGGGCATAGTCCCCCTCGTCCAGCGGGAGGGCGAGCAACTCGTGGAGTTCACCCACGAGGCGGGCGACCAACTGCGGGTTTGTGGTGTCGGCGTAGTCGGCGACCGCGGCGTCGTGGCCGAGGAACTCGTCGACGATGTCCTGCGAGAACCAGCCCCCCCCCAGCAGTTGCGCGGTCTCCGGGAAACGCGCGTGCCACTCCCAGTGCGTCTGCGGGGACGATGGCTCCGGGACGTCGCCCTCCTCGATGCTTCTCTTCAGGTGGTCAGCCAGCACTGTCAGCCAGTCGCCTATGTCCGACTGGGGCTTTCCGGTGTCCGGGATCGAGTAGAACTCACCCAGCTCCTGCCGAATGCGGCCCGGAGGATTACGGCTGTACTCACGCAGTTGTCGCTCCGCCTCCGCGACGGCCGCAGGGCGGGTATGCCAGGTGTGACGGAGATACGCGTCCAGGGCGCGACTGCGCCGCTCCGGGGTGTCGTCCGCCGACTGACCCAGATACGCGCGCATCACATGGTCCAGCTCGCCGTACCGCCGGTCGTGCTCGAGGGGCTTCATGGACATGTGCGTGCGACCCCTACAGGTAGAACGGGACGGTCGTGTGGACGACGAAGCCGAGCGGACTCGCAGGCTCGCGGCGCAGCACCACGCGCGCCGCGCGCACGTCGACGGGGCCGCGCCCGGCCAGCAGGTCGCCCTCCAGCTGGACTCGGCCCACGGGCTCCTCACGGGACGGCCAGGCTGCCCCGAGGGTGAGGCGGACCCGGGTGTTCTGAGCGAGCCAGCGGTGGACGGCCTGTTCATTGGCGGTCACCACCTGCTGGGTGGCCCACTGGGCGGTCTCCCGGTCGGGATAGGAGGCGGAACGGGTCAGCCCGGGGGCATCCTCTCAGATTGCCTCTTCAGGAGCCGAACTCCTACGGGTGGCAGGCGGTTCAGTAGTCGGCGAAGTTCCAGAACATGCCCACCTCGGTGTCCGAGACGACGATGAGGCCGTAGTCCTCCGAGTACACGCTCAGCGGGCTGTACGCCCAGCCCGACGATGTGAAGTCGAGCGTGCCGATCACGTGACCGGGCTTGTCGACGTTGGTGTGGAAACTGGCGGAGTCCCCGTAGCGCGTGAGGATCGTGCGCGCCATCGCCCGGAGCTCCGCCTCGCTTTCGGCGAAGCGACTCAGATTGGACAGGGTGCAGCCGTCGTCCGTAAGGGCGAGGAGCAGGTTTTCGGCACTGTCCCGATCGATCTCCTGGAGACGCCTCGCGATGTACTCCGGCGGGTGGGCGACGAAGGGATACGTGAGGGACGCCTCGCGCTCCGGGTTCTGAGCCGCGTCATCGAGACCGGTCCAGCCGCGGGGGTCCGGAGCCCGTGCCATCAGAGCAAGGACGTCGGGGACCCAATTCTCATGGCGACGCGGGCCCGTGGCGTCGTACGGGTACGCGTCCTCGTACAAGTGCCGTACCGCGGCTTCCCAGGACGTCTGGTCGACGGACATGTGGTGCTGGCCTTTCTCGGCTTTCGCTACGACTTGGAGGGCATCGACGTCATGACAGTGAACGGAGGGTTGCGGCTGCTGTCGTAGCGGATACGCGTGTCGACGCCGCTCACGTCGTACGCCTGGGCATTCAGACCGCCCTGCTTGTACCCGGACAGCGGGTCGTTGGGGTCCACCGGCTGCTTGCTCACGCTGCGGCCACTGGTCTCGCCGCTCGGCACCGTGTCGTAGAACGACTTGACGTCGCCGTCGGAGGCCGGCGGAGGCCCCTTGATCCATGCCTCGATGGCGGCCTTGTTCGTGTTGAGGTTGCGCTCGGTCAATTCTTCGGCGCGCTGGTAGTTCGGGAAGGCGGAGGAGCCGCTGGGCATCGGCTTGCCGTGGGGCCAGGCCGCTGTCGGGCCGCCTGCCTGCTGGTCGCGCAGGCGCTGCGCCAACTGCTCGTCCGTCTTGCCGACGTGCTTGTCCAAAGTATGGCCGTTCGCCATGTATTCGTTGGCGGCGAGGTTCAGGTCGTAGTTGCCGTTCGAATCGACCTTCAGTCAGACCTTCGAGTCCTTGAATTCCTCCAGGGCTCGGGTACCGAAGCCGTGTGAACGGGCGACGCCGGCCTCGAACTTGGGTGCGCTCCGGAATGCCTCGTCCAACGGCTCCCTCAGCGCCTCGATGCGGGTGGTGAGGCCCCCCAGGATGCCGGTGTACTTGTCGACGATCCCGTTCAACTTGCTCGTATCGATGTTCAGTACGGTCTTGACGTCGAACGAAAGGACCAGGCCCGCGCCCTTGCCGATCACGGAGGTTACGGTGCCAAGGATGCTCTTGGGGTCCTTGGGCTTCGCGAGATCTTCGATGATCTCCTTGGCGGCTTTCCACATGGCGCGATGGAGCTCGTCCGCGACATCGCGGTTGAGGTCGACGGCGGCCTCGGCGTACTCGCGCAGGATAGTGGCGATTTTGTCCGCAGGGTCCTCGAGCACGGCCAGAACCGGCGCACTGCCCGTGGGTACCCGTGGTGTGCCCGGACCTGAGTTGGCGGTCAGCCCCCACCGGTAGCCGTCCCGCTCCGCCACCCAAGCGACAGAACAGGGAGGGCTGGGCCAGTCAGTCACCGGGGCGCTCGGGCCAGTTGTGTCCGGGTAGCCGTCCCGTTCGTGCACCCGGAGCCGGTGGGGAGCGGGACCGACTGCCCCATCCGGCCGGCACGAGCCCTCCCGGGCAAGGTCACGTCAGGCCCCTGAGCCGCCTTCACGAGGGTGGCAGCCCGGTGTTGAGCCGGTCGGGGGGCACCCGCTCGACGCGGGTCCAGCCCCTCCAGCCCCGCTCCTCCAGGATCGCCACGAGTCGCCGGGCGCACGGAGCGGACTCGACCATGGTTGAGTCCAGCAGGTCGACGAACTGGTCGTCGAAGCCGTCGGCGGCCACCTCGCCGGCCTCCACCGCGCGCACCATCAGGCGCTCCACGATGTCGGCCACCTCGACGACCCTCGGATCGTCGACCGGCCAGTCGAGTGCCCCGCTGAGCAGGCTGTAGAGCTTCACCATGTCGGGGTCGTCCAGCTCCTCGTGCTTCTTGGCGATCACGGCGTCGACTCGATGCGGCACCCGGGCGGCGACCATGATCCAGGCGTCCCGCTCCATCTCGATGTACCCCTCCTCGACGCCGAGACCGCGCAGCCGGTCGAGGTAGTCCACGATGCTCTGCGGGAACGCGAGGTGTTCTCCGGCGGCCAGCCGGACGAGCCGTCCGCGGGTGCCCTGCAACCGCCGGATCTCAGCTCGCAGATCCTTGTCGATCTCCTGGACACCATCGGCGAACTCCTCCCGGGTGGCGTCGAGGAGTTCCTGCACCCGGGCCAGCGGCACGCCGGCGTCTGCCAGGGTGCGGATCCGGATCAGTCGCACGACCGCCCCGGCGTCGTAGGCCCGGTAACCGGACCGGTCGCGTTCGGGCTCCGGCAGCAGCCCTATCCGGTGGTAGTGGCGTACCGCCCGTACCGTCACCCCGGCGTACGCCGCGAGCTGGCTGATGGTGAGCATGGGTCCCAGACTGTCTCAGACGCGGTTACGGCGATAGGCGGCCATCGCGAAGAGGTACGCGACGACGAGGATGCCGACGCACCAGCCGAGGGCGAGCCAGATGTCGTCGCCGACCGGCCGCTGGGCGAACAGGTCGCGGATCGTGTTGACGATCGGCGTCACCGGCTGGTGCTCGGCGAACCAGCGCACGGGGCCCGGCATGGTCTGCGTGGGCACGAACGCCGAGCTGATGAACGGCAGGAAGATGAGCGGGTAGGCGAACGCGCCCGCGCCCTCGACCGAGGTCGCGGAGAGCCCGGGGATCACGGCGATCCAGGTCAGGGCCAGGGTGAACAGAAGCAGGATGCCGGCGACCGCCAGCCATGCCGACACCCCGGCCCCGGTGCGGAAGCCCATGAGCAGAGCGACGCCCAGGACGATCACGAGCGAGATCAGGTTGGCTGCCAGCGAGGTGAGGACATGTGCCCACAGCACACCCGACCGTGCGATCGGCATGGACTGGAACCGCTCGAAGATCCCGCACTTCAGGTCGGTGAAAAGCCGATAGGCGGTGTAGGAGATGCCCGACGCGATGGTGATGAGCAGGATGCCGGGCAGCATGTAGTTCACGTACGGAACCGCCCCCGTGTCGATCGCGCCGCCGAACACGTAGACGAACATGAGCATCATGGCGACCGGCGTGACGACGGTCGTGATGATGGTGTCCGTACTGCGCGTGACATGACGCAGGGTCCGCCCCGTGAGAACAGCGGTGTCGCCGAGGAAACGCATGGTCATCCTTGCCTCCGGTCGATTGTGCTGGTGGCGTCGCTCATGTCGTCGCCGCCGATGATCGCGAGGAAGATCTCCTCCAGGGTCGGCTGCTTCTCGACGTATTCGACCGTGGCCGGCGGGAAGAGCTGCCTGAGCTCGGCGAGGGTGCCGCTCACGAGGATCCGCCCCTGGTGGAGGATCGCGATCCGGTCGGCGAGCTGTTCGGCCTCGTCCAGGTACTGCGTGGTCAGCAGCACGGTCGTGCCGTGGTCCGCGAGCTCCTTGACGGCGTGCCACACCTCGATGCGCGCCTGGGGGTCGAGCCCGGCCGTCGGCTCGTCCAGGAAGATCACCGGCGGATTCCCGATGAGGCTCATCGCGATGTCCAGCCGGCGGCGCATCCCACCCGAATACGTGGACACCTTCCGCGTGCCGGCGTCGGTCAGCGTGAAGCGCCTCAGCAGGCCGTCCGCGATGGCGCCGGGGTCCTTGAGATGGCGCAGCCTGGCGACGAGCACGAGGTTCTCCCGACCGCTGAGGATCTCGTCCACGGCCGCGAACTGCCCGGTGAGGCTGATGGACTCGCGCACCTCAGCCGACTGCGTGGCGACGTCGTAGCCATGGACGCCGACCGTCCCCGCGTCGGCCTTCAGGAGCGTGGCGAGGACCCTCACGGTGGTGGTCTTGCCCGCCCCGTTGGACCCCAGCAGGGCGAAGATCTCGCCCCGCGCCACGTCGAAGTCCACTCCGCGCAGCACTTCGAGCGTCCCGTACGACTTCTCCAGACCCCGCACATGAATCGCCGGACCGGCGATCGAGTGGGCCACCATGGTCATCCGCCTCCTTCGTGGAGCTGTCCCGGCCGACTGCGAGAAGCTCCTGCCGGAAGGATGGAGGGTTGACCCGGCGTCAAGGTCAAGCCCGCTCCGGCCACCGCATCCGGATCGCCGGCCCCGGCACCGCGAACGTTCGCCGCCGTCCGGGGCGAGCCCCGGCCCGTGACCGGCCAGTGGACCTGTTCGAGGCGGGCGGTCAGCCCGGCCGCGCCGCCGCTCGGCGCGTGCACGGCGACATCGGGGCGCGCGGCTCCGAGTGCCGCCGTGTCCAGGGCTGAGGGCGGTGATCCGGAGGCAGGGGGACGGCACGCATGCCGCCACCCCATGCGCTCCGCCACCGGCTTCAGGCGCCCCGGCGCCCCGGCGATCGTGTCGCCGAGGTCAGGCGCCCCGGCGCACGGCGATCGTGTCGCCGACGCCCACGGTCGTCTCCCGGGTGGCGGTGGTGAAGGACGAGCCGTCGACGCTGACCTTCCAGCTGGCCGAGCCGCTGTTCGCGGTGCCGTTGAGGGAGGTGACGGCTCCCGCGCCCGCGGACGGGACCACGGACGTCACGCAGCCCGAAGGGGTGGCCGCGCCGGCGGCGGCGTCGAGGAGGGCGCCCAGTGAGGTGGTCGAGCCGGTCGGGGTCAGGGCGACGGAGCACACCTTGAGGGCGCCGGTGCCGTCGTCCACGGTCAGGGCCAGCTTCGTCGCCGTACCGGAGGTGAGGGTGGATTGGCCGACCCACCGCGGGGCGCCCGCGGTCACCGGGACGGGCGGGGCGGAGGTGAAACCGCCGCCCGCGACGGCCCGCAGGCCGTCGATCGACGCGTACGCCGACGGGCCGGTGTCGCCGGGCAGGTACTTGAAGCCGCCGCCGGGGTTGAACTGCTGGGCGATCAGGAAGTCGACCGGCGTCCTGCCCTGGGAGGTGAGGAAGTCACCGGTCTGCGGATTGATGCCGCAGGCGTTGAGGCCGGAGACGGCCCAGCCGTTGGAGTCGGTGTTGACGCCGAACATGGCGTTGAAGGCGCCGCTGCCCGCCACCAGCTTGCTCTTGAGGAACGTCTTGGCCCGCACGATGTCGGTGTCCGTGGCGGGCACGCCGGACACGCACAGGGCGGCCATCGCCGCGCCGGTCATGTCGATGTCGCTCGTCGCCGCGAGCTGGCCCGGGTTGCCTTCGGCCTTGCTGTGGTTCCAGCCGCCGTCGCTGTGCTGGTTGGCCCGCACGCGGGTGATCATCGCGTCGCGCAGCGCCTGCGGGACACGGATCCGACCGGCCTGGGTCCTGGCGCCGTTCAGGGCGAGCGCGGCGAAGACGGTGCCGTTGAAGTTGGCCGAAGGACCGAAGTAGCCGGTCTCGGAGGTCTGCCAGTAGCCGTAGATGTCGGCGATGAGGTTGCGGGAGGTGGAGACGCGGGCCGGGTCGACGCCGGCGGCGTAGGCGTTGAGGGTGGCGCGTTCGTAGTCGGTGACGACGGGGGAGGCGGACGGCCAGCCGCTGGTGGACAGCAGGTCGCGGTAGACCGTTCGCGCGTTCTTGCCCGTGTCGCCGCCGGGTGTGACGTCGACGGCGGCGGTTCCGGCGGCGGCGAACGCGCTGAACGCCCATTCGTTCGACAGCCCTGAGCCGGCGTACGAACCGTCGGCCGCCTGGAGGGAGGTGAGGTAGGTGACGCCGTTCGTCTTCGACGTGGCGATCTGCGCCGGGGTGGTGGTCGCCGCCGCCGGCAGGGTGGTCAGGGCGAACGCGCCGAGCGCGGCGGCCGCGCTCAGCGCGGGGCGGCGGAAGGACGAGGACACGGTACGGGGCATGGCCTGCTCCTGGGACGAGGGACGCCGGCCCGACCCGTGCCGGACCCTCGCGGATCGAGGGGAGCGGCGGGCACGGCCGCCGTCCGAGACGCGTGGACCGGCTTCCGAAAAGTGCTTCACCGCGTGGGCATTCGGGCTCGGTCCGGCATCCAGCCGCCCCACACCGCTGCGCGTCAGCCCCGGAATCCCACCGGGTTCCCCCACTCGGCAGTGCGGGATGGTACCCGACCGGTATCCCCGTCGCCAGAGGCGCTCCGGACGGCCCGTGGGCCGGCCCTTCCGCATCTTGACGCTCCCTGCGAACCGTGTTCAAATCCGTCTGATACGCAAGGAGTTCCAGGGGAAGCCGGTCGAAATCCGGCGCTGACCCGCAACCGTGGGCCCGGTACCACCGGGCGAGCCGGAATGCCTGGAGCGTTCAACAGCGACAGACGCCGTCGCGGACTACGGCGTGGTGCGACCAGCTTCCATGCGCGGACGGTTCTCCGCGTTTCGGGGGCCCTCAGCCACGTTTGCGCCCGTGCCGGTCAGGGACGAGGGGGCCGCGGTGGGGACCGGAAAGCGAAGGGGCGAGCGGACGGGGACCGGACCCGGACGTCGTACGGCACTCGCATCCGCGCTGCTCGTCCTGCTGGCAGCGTGCACGACGTTCCTCACGACAGTCCCCGCCGCGGCCGATCCGATCGGGGACTGCACCGCCACCAGGGGATCGGCCGTCGCCGTCGACTTCGGACCGTTCGGCGGGAAGGTCGAGCGCGGCTGCGACGCCACGCCGACCACCGGTTACGACCTGCTCCACGAGGGCGGTTTCACCACCGTCGGCACCGAGCACGACGGCCCGGCCTTCATCTGCCGCATCGGCTACGGCTCCTTCAACTCCGGTACGCGGTACCCCACTCCGGACAAGGAAGCCTGCGTCCTCACTCCGCCGGCCACCGGCTACTGGTCCTACTGGATCGCTTCCCCCGGCCAGGACGAGTGGACCTACAGCCAGTACGGCGCCATGGACCGCAAGCCCAAGGACGGCGATGTCGACGCCTGGGTGTACGGCGGCACGGATGTCGGCGGCGGCACGGGCAAGCCCGGCTTCAGCCCGGACGACGTGCGCGCCGGCGGTGGCACCACTCCCGACCCGGGCGGTACGCCCACCGGCCCGCCCGGCGAGGTCGACGTGACCGCCGCCGCGAAGTGGCTCACCGGCCGCCTGACCGACGGCGAGCGCGTCGTCGAGGACGGCGCCGACACTCCCGATTACCCGCTGACCACGGAGACGGCCTACGCACTCGCCGCGGCCGACGACCGGAGCGGCGCCCTCGACAAGGTCACCGCCTTCCTCGCGGCGCACAGCACCGCGTACGCCTACCCGGACGGTGCCGGACAGGCCCCCGACGCCACCGCGGTCGCCCGCCTGGCCCTCCTCGCCGAGATCACCGAGGCCGATCCGCACGCCGTCGGCGGGCACGACCTCGTGGGCGACCTGGCGGGGAACGTGTGCGCGGCGGGGCCCGAGTCGGGCGAGCCGACCCCCGGCTGCACGGCCGAGGGCGACTTCCGCAACGCGGGCCACACCGACGGGCAGGCCCTGGCCGTCCTCGCGCTGCTGCGGGCGGGCACGGCCCCTCCGGCCGCCGCGGTGGAGCGGCTCACCCAGGTGCAGTGCGCGGACGGCGGCGTCACCGGCATCCTCATCCGTCCGGGCGAGTTCTGCGACGGCGACCCCGCCACCACCGGCCTGGTCGCGCTGGTGCTCCAGAAGGCGGGCGGCCATGACGACGCCGTGGCGAAGGCGCGTACCCATCTGACCAGGGTCCAGCGCGACGACGGCTCCTTCCTCGGCTACACCGGCGCCACCACCGGCAGCGTCGCCGCGACCGCCCACGCCGTCCAGGCCCTGCGCGCCCTCGGCGACACCGCCCGCGCCGACGCGGGCGTCGCCTGGCTGTCGCGGCAGCAACTCGACGGCGGAGGCTTCGGATTCGAGGAGAACGCCACCGAGCCGTCCCTCTACCCGACGCCTCCGGCCGTCCTGGCCGGCGCCCGCACCAGCCTGGCCGTCCTGACCACGGAGCAGCCCGAGCCCACCGACCCGCCCACCACCACCCGGCCGCCCACCACTTCTCGGCCGCCGACCACCGGCCCCGGCACCCCGCCGGGTGACGGCCCCGATCTGAAGCGGGGCGTCGCCTACCTCACGAGCGCCGCCAACCTCCAGCGCGGCCAGTACCACACGGCCGGTCCCGGCACCTCCCGCGCCGACTTCGGCCTGACCGTCGACGGCGCCTACGCGCTGGCCGCGACCGGCCTGAACAACGCCGCGCTGCGCGGCATCGTCGACTTCCTGGACCGGGGCGGCAAGGACGGCGAGGGCCGCGCCGTGCACGCCTGGACCGGCGTCGGCACCCCGTACGCGGTCGGCGGGGCCATCGGCAAGACCGCGCTGCTCGCCGAGGTGGTGGGCCGCGATCCGCGTGACTTCGGCGGCGAGGACCTGATCGCGGCGCTGGAGAAAGCCGTGTGCGAGAAGCCGAGCACCGCCCCCGACCGCTCCTGCGCCGCCGAGGGCGCCTACACCTACGCCCCGTCCGTCTTCGCCCAGTCCCTGGCGGTCATGGCGCAGCTGCGGGCGGGCGAGGAGGCCGCGGCCCGGGGGCCGATCGCCTACCTGGCCGGCCTCCAGCACGACAGCGGCGCCTGGCCCAGCCTGATCCCGTCCACCGACGACTCCGACGTGGACTCCACCGCCATCGCCGCGATGGCCATGGACCTGGCGGGTGGTCATGACGAAGCGGTGGCCGAAGCCCTCGGCTGGATCGCCGCCCAGCAGCTCTCCGGCGGTGGCTTCCCCGGCGCCGCGGGCAACTCCGTCAACTCGGCCGCGCTCGCGGTCCAGGGCCTGTCGCTGGACGCGGGGAAGTACGCCGGGCGGATCGCGAAGGCCCGGAAGTTCCTGGCCTCGCAGCAGAACCCCGACGGTGGCTTCAATGTCGCCGAGGCCGGGCAGCGCGGCTCCGACCTGCGGGCCTCCACCCAGGCGGTGAGCGGCGCCACCGGCGTCTCCTTCGGCGCGCTGGAGCGCAGCCTGGCCGGCACCTCGCCGCAGCCCACCCCGAGCCCCGGCGGCACGACCCCCGACATCGTCACACCGGGAGCCACCGGCGGCGGGACGGCCGTGGGCGGCGGAGGAAGCGGGGCCATGGCCTCCACCGGTGTCCAGGCCGGAGCGCTCGCCGCCGTCGCCGCGCTGCTCGTCCTCGCTGGGTGGCGCACGAGCGTGGCCGCCCGCCGCCGCGCCGCCACCCAGGAGCAGCGATGACACGGCGGCCCGTCCCCGGCCCGGCGCTCCGGCTCACGGCAGCCCTCGGGCTGACGGCCGCCGTCCTCGGCGCGACCGTCACCCCGGCCGGCGCGGCCCCTCAGCCGATGGGCCGTTGCACCACCACCTCCGGGGTGGTGCTCGCCGTCGACCTGAGCCACTGGAGCGGCCCGGTCCTCCGCTCCTGCGGTACGACACCCGGCACCGGCTACGAACTGCTCAACCAGGGCGGCTGGCGCACCACCGGCACCGCACACGACGGGCCGGCCTTCATCTGCCGTATCGGCTACAGCGGTTACCAGGGCGGCAAGCAGTTCCCGACCCCGCGGGAGGACGACTGTGTCCTCACCCCACCGGCGTCCGCGTACTGGTCGTACTGGCACGCCGGCCCCGGGGACGACGACTGGGAGTACAGCACGCTCGGCGCCATGCTGTACAAGCCCGAGCCGGGCAGCGTCGACCTGTGGAAGTTCGGCGGTACGAACGTCGAGGGCACCGAGGGAAAGCCGACGGTCACCCCGGACCGGCTGCGCGCCCACAACACCCGCCCGCAGGGCGACGCGGGCACTCCCGCCGCCACCGACAAGGCGCCCGCACCGCCGCCCGGTGTCGATACGGGCCCCGCCCCCGAACAGCCGAGGACCACGCCAGCGAAGTCCGCGTCGACCCCACCGGGGAAGAAGGCCGAGCCGGCCGAGAGCGCCTCACCGTCCCCCTCCCCGTCACCGTCCCTGTCCCGGTCCCCGTCGGCGAGCGTCTCGGCCACCGGGACCTTGGACGCGGTCGCCGCGCCGAGCCCCTACGCGAAGGTCGTCGACGCCGCACCCACCGCCGACGCCGAGCACGACTCAGGCTCGATGGTCCCGGTGGCCACGGGGCTCGGGCTCGTCGCGCTCATCGCCGGGGCGGCGGTGTTCGCCGCTCGCCGACGACGCCGTGACGAGTGACCGGCCATGGCCCGTACGACCGCTGACGCGGCAGCGGCCACGCCCGGGTCCGCACCGGACACGGGAGGCCGTCGCCTGCCGCGCACCCTGCACCCCGTGGCCTGGTGGGTGTGGGCGCTCGCCCTGGCCACCGCCGTCAGCCGCACCAACAACCCGCTGCTGCTGTTCCTGGTCCTCGCCGTCCTCGGCCACGTCGTGACGGTCCGCCGCACGGAGGCGCCCTGGGCGCGCGGCTTCGCGTACTACCTGTACCTGGCCCTCACGGTCGTCGCGATCCGCGTCGTCTTCCGAGCCGTGTTCGCCACCGGCATCACACCCCGCGACCACTTCCTGTTCTCCCTGCCGCACCTCCCCACCCCCGACTGGTACGCGGGCATCCGGATCGGCGGCCCGGTGTCGCTGGAGGCCGTGCTCTCCGCCGCCACCGACGGGCTGCGGCTCGCCTGCATGCTCTGCTGCGTCGGCGCCGCCAACACCCTCGCCAACCCGAAGCGGGCGCTGCGGGTGCTGCCCGGTGCCCTGTACGAACTGGGGGTCGCGGTCACCGTCGCCGTCAGTGTGGCGCCGCAGCTCGTGCAGAGCGTCCAACGAGTCTCCCGCGCGAGGAAGTTGCGGGCCGGACGTGCCAGGGGGATCAAGGCGCTGCGCGGCATCGCTGTCCCCGTCCTGGAGGACGCGCTCGAACGGTCCCTGCGCCTGGCCGCCGCGATGGACTCCCGCGGCTACGGCCGGGCGGGCTCCGCCACCCCTCGCTCCCGACGCGTCACCGGAGCGCTGATGCTGCTCGGCATGTGCGGCCTGTGCGCGGGGGCGTACGGACTGCTCGACGCGACCGCCCCGGCCGTCCTCGGCCTGCCCGCGATGCTCGCCGGAGCCCTGCTCTGCGTGGCCGGGCTGCGGTTGGGCGGCCGCCGGGTCACCCGCACCACCTACCGGCCCGACCCCTGGCGGCTGCCGGAGTGGGCGGTCGCGGGCGCCGGCGTCCTGTCCGCCGTGCTGCTGTACAGCAACCTCGGCTACGACCCGGCCGAGTTGAACCCCTCCCTCTCCCCGCTGACCTGGCCGACCCTGCCCCTCGTACCGACCGTCGCGATTCTGCTCGCCGGGACCGCCGGATTCCTCTCCCCGCCCCCGACCGCCCCCCGGCGCCCCGAGAAAGCCGACGCCACGTGATCACCTTCGACCGGGTCACCGTCCACTACGACGACGCGGACCGCCCCGCCCTGCGCGAGGTCGACCTCACCGTCGAGGAGGGCGAACTCTGCCTCGTCGTGGGCCACACGGGCGTCGGCAAGTCGACACTGCTCGGCGCCGTCAACGGCCTTGTGCCGCACTTCACCGGCGGCACCCTGTACGGCCGGGTCACCGTCGACGGCCGTGACACCGCGCACCACCCGCCCCGTGAACTCGCCGACCTCGTGGGCGTGGTGGGCCAGGACCCCCTGGACGGCTTCGTCACCGACACGGTCGAGGAAGAACTCGCCTACGCCATGGAGCAGTTGGCGATCCCACCGGCCACCATGCGCAAACGCGTCGAGGAGACCCTGGACCTGCTCGGCCTCGCCGACCTGCGCCACCGCGCCCTGTACGAACTCTCCGGCGGCCAGCAGCAGCGCGTCGCCATCGGCTCCGTCCTCACCGCCCACCCCCGCGTCCTCGTCCTCGACGAACCGACCTCGGCCCTCGACCCCACGGCGGCCGACGAGGTCCTCGCCGCCGTCACCCGCCTCGTCCACGACCTCGGCGTCACCGTCCTGATGGCCGAGCACCGCCTCGAACGGGTCGTGCAGTACGCCGACCGCGTCATCCACCTGCCGGGCGACGGCCGCGCGGTGACCGGCGCACCCGCCGACATCCTGCGTACGTCCACGATCGCGCCGCCGATCGTGGAACTCGGCCGGGCCGCCGGCTGGTCCCCGCTGCCCCTGTCCATCCGCGACGCCCGCCGTGCCGCCGCGCCCCTGCGCACCCGGCTGTCCGGACGCACACCCGCCCCCGTACGCCCCGTCCCGCCCGCCGGCAGGCCGCCACTGCTGACCGCGCGCGGTGTGACGGTGGCGTACCACGGCATACCGGCCGTTCGCGAGGCCGACCTCGTCCTGCACGGCGGCGAGGTCACCGCGCTCATGGGCCGCAACGGCTCCGGCAAGTCCTCCCTGCTGTGGGCCCTCCAGGGCTCCGGCCCGCGCCGCGCCGGTACGGTGAAGGTCGCCGGCGCCCCGGGGGACCCGCACACGCTGTCCGCCGCCGAGGCCCGCCGGGCCGTCGGCCTGGTCCCGCAGACCCCCGCCGATCTGCTCTACCTGGAAAGCGTCCAGCAGGAACTCGGCCAGGCGGACACCGAGTCGGCCGCGGGGGAGCCGGCCCGCGCCGTGCTGAACCGGCTCGCGCCCGGCATCCCCGACGACACCCACCCGCGCGACCTGTCCGAGGGGCAGAAACTGGCCCTCGTCCTGGCGATCCAGCTCTCCGCCGCACCGCGGGTGCTGCTCCTCGACGAGCCGACCCGCGGCCTCGACTACCGCGCCAAGACGGAACTCGTCCGGATCGTCGACGCGCTGGCCGCCGAGGGCAGAGCCGTCGTCATCTCCACCCACGACGTCGAGTTCGTCGCCCGCGCCGCCGACCGCGTCGTCGTCATGGCCGAAGGAGACCTCGTCGCCGATGGGCCCACCACCGAAGTCATCGTCTCCTCACCGGTGTTCGCCCCGCAGACGGCTAAGATCCTCGCCCCACTACCTTTCTTGACGGTCCATCAGGCAATCCCACTCCTGGGCGGCGACGGCGACGGGGCCGGGGCCGGGGGCGGGGGCGGCGGCTCGTGACCGCCCTCCGATCCTCCGCCCCGGCCATCCGGCTCACCCCGCGCGCCGGGATCGTGACGGCGCTCGCCGCGTTCCTCGGCGTGGTCGCGTTCTTCTGGCCGTTCGTCGTCGCACCGGGCACGTTCGGCTCGAACTACGCGCCCCCGCTCATCTTCGGCGTGCTCCTGGTGCTCGTCCTCTGCGTCGTCCTCTCCGAGATCACCGAGGGCGGCATCGACTCCAAGGCGC
Source organism: Streptomyces sp. NPDC012835 (assembly GCF_042900885.1). Taxonomy (NCBI): domain Bacteria; kingdom Bacillati; phylum Actinomycetota; class Actinomycetes; order Kitasatosporales; family Streptomycetaceae; genus Streptomyces; species Streptomyces sp. NPDC012835. The sequence goes on along the minus strand of NZ_JBIBBW010000001.1, from coordinate 1,662,169 downwards.
TCGCCATGCTCGGCGTCCTGTCCGCCGTCAACGCGGCCCTGCGTCCGCTGGGCGCCGGCACCGCGGGCATCGAGACCGTCTTCTTCGTGCTGGTCCTCGCCGGACGCGTCTACGGCCCCGGCTTCGGCTTCGTCCTCGGCTGCACCTCGCTGTTCGCCTCCGCCCTCATCACCGGCGGCGTCGGACCGTGGATGCCGTACCAGATGTTCGGCTGCGCCTTCGTCGGCATGCTCGCCGGTTTCCTGCCCCGGGCGAACGGCCGACGCGAGGTGCTGCTCCTCGCCGTCTACGGGTCCCTCTCCGGCTACCTCTTCGGCTTCCTCCTCAACCTCTCCTTCTGGCCGTTCTCCCTCGACCCCCACAGCTCCATCGCCTACCTGCCCGGCCTGCCGTTCACCGAGCAGTGGCACCGCTACCTCGCCTTCGACCTCGCCACCTCCCTGGGCTGGGACACCGGGCGGGCCGTCACCAACTTCCTCTGTGTCCTGCTGGCCGGTCCCGCCGTCCTCACCACCTTCCGCCGCGCCGCCCGCAAGGCCCGCTTCCGGGCACCCGTGCGCTTCGCCGCTCCGGCGCCGGCGGCCGATCCGGACAGCTCCGGCAGCTCCGACAGCTCGGACAGCTCCGACAGCTCGGACAGCTCCTGAACGGACCCCGGCCCGCCGGGCGGCCACCGGTCCGTGCTTCGGGCGGGGCTGGCGCGCGGGAGGTCTACCGGTTGTCGGTCTCGTCGTCCCAAGGGCGCCGGCGGCCGGTGCCGTCGACGGTGCCGAGCTGCTGGTCGGCGAAGTGCGCGCCGAAGCCGAAGACGTCGCTCCGGGCCAGGAACTCCACGAGCCGGCGACGTGAGTGCTCGGCCCGGGCCCGGTCGTGGTCGAGGACGACTTCCCAGTCGGGGTGCCGGATCCGGACGGGGGAGTGCAGGGCGTCGCCGAAGGCGACGACCCGGCGGCCGTCACCGGTGTCGAGGATCCAGGCCGTGTGCCCGGTGGTGTGTCCGGGCAGCGCCCAGGCCACGCGGCGGATCTCAGGCATGAGCGGTCTCCCCGCCTGGTACGTGGGTGCGCTCCGCGCCCGCGGGAGAGGTTTACGGGCCGGGAGACCGCTTTCGTTCGCCGACGGGCCGGCGAGCGGCTCCGCGGGGCTCGGGCGGACCAGGTCCAGGGACCGGATCGCGAGGCCGATCAGCGCGATCACCGCTCCGAGCGCGGAGATGCCCGCCCAGCCCACCAGCGGATACAGCGCGGCCGTCAGCGCTGACGTGACCGTGCCGCCGGCGAAGGCGGAGACCATGAGCGCTGTGGTGACCCGGCTGCGCAGGATGACCGCGGGCCTGCGTGGAGCGGGGCGTCGACGTGGGCGAACTCGACGGCGACACCGATGTCGACGGGGTGACCACCATGATCCACGGCTTCCTCATCGGCGTCTCCACGCAGCTGCGCGACGGGTTGGCCACAGCGACTGCGCACACGGCGGTCGACGTACTGCTGCTCAACCGGCGCCGCGCCGCGCATCCGAGGGGGCGGTTAGAGGAGAGGGATGAAACGCCGGTCATGCCTCTCGCTCCGGTCACTCCCTGGACGACGTCGTTGTCGTCCAGGAGGTGCTGTCAGGCCTCGGGGATGACGCGGCCGAAGTCGGCCAGGGTGACGGCCTCCGGCTCGGGGCCGCCGCGGCGGCCGGTCTCCAGGCCGTCGAGGGCCGTCAACTCGTCCGCGGTGAGTTCGAAGTCGAAGACGTCGATGTTCTCGCTGATCCGTTGCCGCTTGGTCGACTTGGGGATCACCGAGCGGCCGTGCTGGAGGCCCCAGCGCAGCAGTACCTGGGCCGGGCTCTTGCCGTGGGCCTCGGCGATGCCGGTGACCACCGGGTCCCGCAGGACGCTCTTGCGGTTCTCGCCGTAGCCCGGGTAGAAGGTGATCCCGCCGATGGGGGACCACGCCTGGTTGACGATGTGGAGCGGTTCGTCGAAGTCGAGGACGGCGCGCTGCTGGAAGTAGGGGTGGATCTCCAGCTGGTTGACGGCCGGCACGACGGAGGTGGCGTCGAGCAGCGCGGTCAGGTGATCGACCATGAAGTTGCTGACGCCGATGGCGCGGACCTTGCCGTCGGCCAGGAGCTTCTCCAGGGCGCGGTAGGCCGCGAGGGTCCTGTCGAATTCCGACGGCAGCGCCTGGTGCAGGATCAGCAGGTCGATCCGGTCGACGCCGAGCTTGGCGGCGCTCTTGTCGAAGCCGTGCAGGGTCTCGTCGTAGCCGTAGTCGTTGATCCAGATCTTGGTCTCGACGAAGATCTCCTCGCGGGGCACCTCGGAGTCGCGGATGGCCTGGCCGACCTCGCGCTCGTTGCCGTAGGCGGCGGCGGTGTCGATGTGCCGGTAGCCGAGGTCGAGCGCCGCCGTGACGGCGTCCCGGGTCTCGTCCGGCGGGGTCTGGAAGACGCCGAGCCCGAGGGCGGGCATCTCGACGCCGTTGTTGAGGGTGAGGGTCTGCATCACTGGGACCTTTCGTTACGGGTGGCCCGTGCGGGCGGGGCCGGGATGGGTACGGTCACGATCGCAGGCGTCAGCGGGACGGCCGAGCAGGTGGGCCGGCGCCCCGCCCTGCTCGCACCGGTCCGGGCGCGCCGGCGGCAGGCGCGGGGACCCCGGCGTCACTCGGCACATGGGTGGCGCCCGGACGGCCCGGGGCGGCGCCGGCCCGGAACAGATGTCGCCCGCTCCCAAGCCCGTGGGCGGGTGCTGCGCGCACGCTGTCCCTTCGGTCGGCTGCGGGTTCGGGCCCGGTCTCGGACTGCCAGTTTCTGGCCTTCCCCAGGTAACCGCATGTCGGCCCACGACTGGGAGTCACCGGTCTTCCAGGTACTGGCAGTACCTCGCAGCCCCGGCCGGACCGACCTACCGTGAAGATATCGGCACGACAGCCAGGATGATCACAAGGGAGGTCGCAGTGGCCCCGCCTCCGGCACACACTCCGGCCCGGCCGCTGAGCCGCGCCGTCCGTCCCGCGCCGCGCTCCCGCATCGGCGACATCCCGCCGCGCCGCGCACGGGCCCGGCGGCACACGGGCCCGGCTCGGCGCGAGCGCTTTTCCCACCGACCCGCGCCCGCGCTGTCCGCCGTGGACGTGACCGGCCGCAGCGCCGGGATCTGAGCATGGCCGGCAGCACCAGGACGGAGCTGCCGGCCGACCCCGGTCCGCGCCTCGACTTCCGCATCCCCGAACCGGATTGCCGGGAGCGGGCGGCTCTCGGCCTCCTCGCCGGCCGGGCGAGCGCGGGTACGGTCGTGCCCTCCCGGAACCACTGACCACCATCGATCGAGGAGAACCCCACCATGCAGTACCGACCGCTCGGCCGCACCGGTGTCCAGGTCAGCCCGCTCTGCCTGGGCGCGATGATGTTCGGCCCCTGGGGCAACGAGGACGAGGCCGACTCGATCCGGATCATCCACCGCGCCCTCGACGCGGGTATCAACTTCGTCGACACCGCTGACGTGTACTCCGCCGGGGTCTCGGAGGAGATCGTCGGCAAGGCCCTCAGGGACCGCCGCGAGGACGTCTTCCTGGCGACCAAGTTCTTCATGTCGATGGGCCAGGAGGGACCCCAACCAGCGAGGCGGCTCACGGCGCTGGATCATCCGCGAGGTCGAGAACTCGCTGCGGCGGCTCGGCACCGACCACATCGACCTCTACCAGGTCCACCGCCCCAGCCCGGACACGGACGTGGCCGAGACCCTCGGCGCCCTCTCCGACCTCGTGCGGCAGGGCAAGATCCGCTACCTCGGCTCCTCGTCCTACTCCGGCTCGCAGATCGTCGAGGCCCAGTGGACCTCGCGGGAGCGGCACCTGGAGCGGTTCGTGACCGAGCAGCCGCCGTACTCGATCCTGGTGCGGGGCATCGAGGAGGACGTGCTCCCCACCGTGCGCCGTCACGGCATGGGCACGCTCACCTACAGCCCGCTCGCCGGCGGGTGGCTCTCCGGCCGCTACCGCAAGAATGCCTCCGAGGGCCCTGCCTCCGCGGCGCGCCCCCAGGCCCGGTTCGACATGAGCACCCCTGCCAACCAGCGCAAGCTCGACGCCGTCGAACAGCTCGCCGTGCTGGCGGAGAAGTCCGGCCTCACCCTGATCGAGCTGGCCGTCGCCTTCGTCATCAACCACCCCGGCGTCACCTCGGCGATCATCGGACCGCGCACCATGGAGCAGCTGGAGGCGTTCCTGCCCGCCGCCGATGTCACCCTCCCGGCCGACGTGCTCGACGCCATCGACGACATCGTCGCGCCCGGCGTCACCGTCAACCCGGTCGACAACAGCTACGGCGACTACGAGCTGCGGGCCGACCAGCGGCGACGCTGACCCGCGGCCGGCCCGCCGCCCGGCAGGCGGGCGGGCGTCGGCGTCCCGTGGGGCGCCGACGCCCTGGTGGTGGGGTGTCAGCTCTGGTCGATGCCGAGGGCCAGGCCGGCGGTGTATCCGGCGGTGGTGGAGCCGGTCACGGTCATGAGGCCCGCGGCGGCGCCTCCGTTGCCGTAGATGCCGTCCTGCGCGAGCGTGGTGCGCGGCACGGTGTTGGTCGAGTAGGGCGAGACGCGGGCGACGGCGGTGGTGATCGCCTCGTCCACGAACAGCTGGCCGGTGTGCAGTTCCTGGCCGCCGCGGAAGGAGCCGTCCGAGGTCAGTGTGACGTTCGTGTGCACCTTGACGTGGATGTGTATGCACCGGCCCCGGTACCAGCCCGGATAGATGGTCGTGATGCGTGCGATGCCGTCACTGCCGGTCAGCACGCCGCCCCGGAGGAAGGTGCCGTTGTCGGGCTCCTGGTGTCCGTTGTTGCCGACGAAGCCGGAGTACTCGCCGAGCGCGTCGCTGTGCCACAGCTCCACGAGTGCCCGGTTCAGTGGCGCGCAGGTGGTGTTGTCCACGACGGTGAGGGCTAACCGGAACGGGATGCCCGGCTTGCCCTCGGTGAGGTCGGCGCGGACGAGCGCGCCGTCGAGGTAGTACGGGCCTTCCGTCAGCTCCTTGGTGAGCGTGCAGACGGCTGCGGCGGCGACGGGTGCCGTGCGGTCGGTCCCGTTCGCCGTCGCTGTCGGCTCTTTGGCGCCGGCCGCGCCCACGGCGAGCGCGGCGGCCGTGGCGCCGGTCCCGAGGAGTACGGTGCGGCGCCGGATGCGGGGTTCGTTGTTGTCTGTCATGAACACGGCATCTTAAGGAGATCAACTGTCAGCCAGCTGTGAATTGAGCAAAGTGACGGTGTGTCAAGACGCGGACCGGTCGTGATCGGACGGGCGGACTCCGGGTGTGCCCGGGGCAGGCCCCGCTCCGCGTCAACAGGGCCTCGACCTCGGCCGCCGGCCGGCCGGAGCGCGGGCCGATCAGATCCACGAGCAGATCGGCCGACGGGGGCCAGTCGGGGTCTCCATGGTCGTTGCGGCGGCTGACCAGGCCGTACGGTGCGGTCCAGAGCAGAAGTCCGGCCTGCCACCGCTGCTCCGGCGGCCGAGTCCGGTCCGGATCGGTGACAGCCGCCGAGGAGCCGGCGACGGAGCCGAGCGGGTCGGCCCCGTCGCCGTGGCCCGACGCGGGGACGAGGTCGGCGGGCATCCGCCCGCCGAAGAGAGGGCGAACGCCTCGACGGCCGGGTCCCACGCGACCGCGACGGCCCTTATGCCCGCCGACCGCCGTCGATCGACATCGCGATACCGGTGACGTAGGACGCGGCATCGGAGCAGAGCCAGACCGCCGCCGCCGCGACCTCTTCCGAGGTGGCCATCCGGCCGAGCGGGGTGATCGACTCCTGGAACGCGATCATGTCGGTGCCGGCCGCCACCCTCTCGAACCCGGGGGTGCGGGTCGGGCCGGGGCAGACGGCGTTCACCCGGATGTTGTCCGGTGCGTAGTCGACCGCGGCGACCTTGGTGAGCCCGACGACGCCGTGCTTGGCGGCCACGTAGGCGGGGGCGGTCGGGATCGCGTACAGGCCACCGTTGGAGGCGACGTTGACGATCGCGCCGCCGCCCTTGAGCAGGGGCAGCTCGTACTTCATGCACAGGAAGGTCCCGGCCAGGTTGACGCGGACCACACGCTCGAACTCGTCCAGACTCATCCGGTCGAGCTGCCGGCGGTGCGAGCCCAGGCCGGCGTTGTTCACGGCGAAGCTGAGGCCGCCGTACGCCTCGACCGTGCGCTCGACGGCCGCCCGTACGGAGTCCTCGTCGGTGATGTCGACGTGGAGGGCCAGTGCCTCCCCGCCGTCCTTCCCGATCAGCTCGGCGGTCTCGGCCGCCGCACCCTCGTCGATGTCGAGCACGGCGACCGCGGCGCCGCCGCGGGCCATCTCCAGCGCCGTCGCGCGGCCGATGCCACTGCCGGCGCCGGTGACCAGTCCCACTCTCCGGTTGGCGGGCCTGCCGCTCACACCAGTGCCTCGTGGTTCGCCCAGGCGACCTTGTACGAGTGCCGCGACTGCCAGCGCTTGATGACCTCGTGCACGCCGGGCGCGGCGAACGCCTTCGCCAGCGCGTCGCTGTCGGCCACCGCGATCTGCACGATCGCGGTCGCGATCAGCGCCGGTACGGCTTCCTCGCCGGGAATGGGGATGTGGCGCCGGGACACGACCGACTGCGTGAGACCGGTGTCGAGCATGGCCTGTTCGATATCCGTGAGGTACTGATCGAGCTCAGGATTGGGCAAGGGGAGATCGAAGGAAACGATCATCGTGTGGTTGATCATGCGGCAATTCTTCTCCGCTGAGGCAGCCGGCGTCCAAGACCGGTTCGACATCCAGCGATAACCTGGAGGCATGATTGAACTGGAGACCAGAGAGCTGGAGTACTTCCTCGCCGTCGCCGACGAGCTGCACTTCGGCCGGGCCGCCGTCCGCCTCTCGATCGCCCAGCCGGCGCTGTCGAAGGCGATCCGACGGATCGAGGCCCGGCTCGGCGTCCAGCTGTTCGTGCGCTCCAGCCGGCATGTCGCCCTCACCCCGGCCGGGGAGGCGTTGCGGGAACACGGGCGGCACGCGCTCAACGCGGTCGGCGCCGCCGTCCGCAGCGCCCGGCACGCCGGCGACTCCGAGGCACACCTGCGGCTCGTACTCAAACCCGGCGGCGACGCCGGCCTGCTCTCCGGGATTCTGGCGGCGTACGCCCGTCAACCCGACGCCCGCCGGGTGGACATCCTCTTCAGCGGCCCCGCCGACCGCACCGACTACCTGCGCGACGGCCGGGCCGATGTCGGCCTGCTCTACGCGCCGTTGGACGATCTCGACGGCCTGGCCCACGAGACGCTGCACACCGAGGACCGCGTGGTCATCGTGCCGTCCGGGCACCGGCTGGCGGGACGCGCCTCGGTGCGGATGTCCGATCTGGAGGGGGAGACCCTGCCGCGCTGGAAGGACATCCCCGGCGGGGACGGCACCGGCCCGGAAGTCGCCGACGTGGTCCAGCTGCTCCACATGGTCACGGTGGGCCGGACGATCGGCGTACTGCCCCGCTCGCTGGTCGAACCGATCCCGGCCGGCCTGGCCGGCGTCCCGGTGGCCGACGCGCCGCCCAGCCGCCTTGTCCTCGCGTGGAACGAGCAGGACCACCGGCCGCTGCTCGCTTCGTTCGTCACCGCCGCGCTCCGGCAGCGCCGCCACGACACACCGTCGGGCCTCGGCACGCCGTCGGATCTCGGCACACCGCCGGGCCTCGGCACGTCATCGGGCCTCGGTACCTCTGCTGTGGCGCCGGTGATCCGCCCTCGGGCCGCGGTGGAACCCCCTCGGCCGACGTAGGCCCCTTGACGCGTGTGGTGTTGTGCGTTGCCACGCGGCTGCTCACCAGCGCAGGTGATCTCGGCGCGGCAGACACCTTTGGTGGACTACGCGCGGCTTCCTGCCGACCCGCGCACCCTCACCAACTGTGCCCGCATTATCTCAAGAAGTGACGATGATCACTGTTGACAACCCTGCGCAAGGGATCTTAACTCTGCGGAGTTGTGTATTTCTTGTGGGGTGGGGGCGGTTTTGTGGGTTCGGTCCGGGGGTTTCGTGGTGTCTCTGTGAGGAGATGCCGCGTTGGTCGATCGGTTGTCGGCGGCCTGGCGTGCGGGGTGGTGTCCGCGTTGGCGGTGGGGCTTGTTCCCGGGACCGCTCTGCCCGCTGTCGCGCAGTCGCCGGTTCGGGAGCCGCAGGCGGTGCAGGCGTCCGCGGCAGATGCGGGTCGGGCGACGACGGCCGAGGCGCTGGCCGAGGCGAAACGCTCCGGCAAGCCCGTCGAGGTCGGCTCGCTCCGGGCGGAGAGCAGTGATGTGTACGCCCAGCCGGACGGTTCGCTGGAGTCGCGCGAGTATCTGCGTCCTGTACGGGCCCGGGTGAACGGTGAGTGGCGGCCGATCGACACCGATCTGGCCGAGGGGGCTGACGGGACGGTCGCTCCCAAGGCGACCACGGTGGGAATCCGGTTCTCCGGCGGTGGCAGTGGGCCGCTGGTGCGGATGGAGAAGGCGGGGCGTGAGGTCGCGCTGTCCTGGCCCGGCGTCCTTCCCGTACCGGAGTTGACCGATGCCACGGCCACGTACCGGGACGTGCTTCCCGGCGTCGACCTGCGGATGGGCGCCCAGGAGGACGGGTTCACCCAGCTGCTGGTCGTCAAGTCGGCCGAGGCGGCGGCGAGCGAGAAGCTCGCCGCGTTGCGTCTGGACCTCGCCGCCGAGGGCGTGGCGGTGAAGGAGACCGCTGAGGGCGGTCTGGAGGCCGTTGACCACGGTGCGAAGGGTGCGGTGTTCGAGGCGCCCAAGCCGATAATGTGGGATTCCAGCACGCCGTCCGGCGCGGAGACCGCGGCTTCCGCACGCATGCGGACGGCGGACGCGGCGGACGCGGCCGGGGCGGCCGGGGCGGGCGACAAGGAGCCGGCGGCCGGCGAGTCGGGCAAACTCGCGCCCGTGGGTGTGGAGTTGCCGACGAGCGGTGACGCGCTGGTGCTGAAGCCGGACGCGGACGTGCTGGCCGGTGACGACACGGTGTATCCGGTGTTCATCGACCCGATGTGGTACACACCGCGCGCCTCGGCCTGGACGATGGCGTCGAAGTACTGGGCGTCGTCGCCGCAGTGGAAGTTCAACGGTGACTCGGACGCGGGGATGGGCTACTGCAACTGGTCCTACTGCCAGCCGAACGACACCAAGCGCCTCTTCTACCGGATTCCCACCTCGAAGTACGCCGGGAAGACCATCCTGAGCGCCGAGTTCACGGTGCCCAATACGTGGTCGGCGTCCTGTGACGCGCGAAGCGTCGAGCTGTGGCGGACGAAAGACATCTCGTCGTCGACCACTTGGAACGCGCAGAACGCTTCCGGTTTCTGGACCAAGCGGCTCGCCTCGAAGTCGTTCGCCCACGGCTTCAACGGCTGCGCGGCGAAGGACGCGGAGTTCGACATCAAGTCGGCCGTCCAGGAGGCCGCGAACGGCAAGGCGTCGACGATGACGTTCGGCCTCCGGGCAGCCGGCGAGTCGGACGCCTACGCGTGGAAGCGCTTCTCGAACAAGGCGTCGCTGCGGGTGCGGTACAACCAGCCGCCGCCGCAGATCAAGATGTCGCAACTGTCGATGCGGTACGGCGGGACGTGCGAGAAGCAGTCGGGCGACAACCTCTCGGTGAGTCCGCCGTCGTCGATTCCGCCCGACAAGCGGGTGCCCAGTGCGGGCGCGCCGACAACCGGGAGCGGCAGTGTCAGCCGGCACCTGCCCGGACAGATCGACGACACCTGCCTCCAGGACCGGGTGATCGCCGACGACGAGGGGCAGCAGCAAGTCGAGCAGCGGGCCGTCAAGGGCCGGTGGAACTTCGAATCGGCGTCCGGTACCACACCCGTCACCACGCCCGACCTCTCCGACCAGCAGAACCCCATGACCCTGTCCGGGGGCGCACGGCTCGGCGCCGGCTGGATCGACGCGTCCGGCCTGGAACTCGACGGCGTCAACGGCTCGGCGGGCACGAGCGTCATGCCCATCGACACCAGTGCCGGCTTCACGGTCACGGCGTGGGCCCGGGGCGCGGCGACCCCGGATCACCCGGTGGCCGTGGTGAGTGGCGAGGGGACGAGCGAGAGCGCGTTCAACGTCCGCTTCGTACCGGATCCCGATGACCCCGACGGCCTCGGCCGCTGGCAGCTCACGCTCCCGGACTCCGACGGCGAGGGCGCGGCGGTGCGGCACGTCAGCAACACCGAGTTCTACGACGTGCGTGACTGGAACCACCTCGCGGTCGTCTACGACGGCGTCGCCAAGCAGGCCCGGCTCTACGTCAACGGCATACTCCAGGAGTTCGTGTGCGGTGACGACGACACGGATGGCACCGCGTGCGAGGACCTCATCTCCTGGGCCGACAATGTCCAGACGTTCAGGGCGGACAAGTCCCTCCAGGTCGGGCGGGCGAAGACGGCCGGCACTTGGGGGGAGTACTTCGCCGGCTCGATCGACGACGTATGGGCCTTCCAGGGTGCTCTGAGCAGTGGTCAGGTCCAAAAGCTGGCCGGGTCGTGGTTCGGTCTTCCGACCGAGGTCCCGGAGGGGGATTGACTCACACCGGGGCTGCGTCCCGCCGCTACGAGTGGACGCAGCCCCGCCGCCTCTCTGCGGCGTGGGCGGTGCCGGTCGGTGTCGGTCGGTACGGGGCCGGCCCCCGCCGGACGCCGTCGCCGCTTCGTGGCGGGACGAGGGGCTACTCGACGCTCGGCCCGGAATCGGAAGACGCCGCGTCCCGCCGCTCCGGCGCGCCGATGATCACCGCGCCGCGGTAGTGGTCCGGCGCGAGCGTCGACATCATGTCGAGCGACGGGTCCGCTACCGGCAGCAGGTGGGCGTCGACCCAGGTGTCTCCCGTGGCCGCGTTGGCCCACGGGTCCTCGATCACGACCGCGCCGGGTACGGTGCCGTGGCAGAGCACCCAGTGCGGCACGTCGAACCCCTGCATTTCGGCGAGCGAGACCAGAAGCAGCACGTGCTCCCGCCGGCCGATCGCGCTCCGGATGCCGGTCATGGGCAGGTGCTGCGCGTCGATCGGGACCCCGACCCGTTCGGCGTCCGTCCGGGACGCGCGTTGGAGCACGGCCCGCCACTTCTGCCCGCTCTCCGGAAGGTGGTCGAGCAGGACGGGCCGGTCGGTGTCGAGGAAGACCGTGACCGGCGACGACGGCCACGCCCGGCGCACCGCGACGCCCAGGCCGACGGGCTCGCACGCGGGGAAGTTCGTCGCGTCGCGCCACATCGTCAGCTCCGCCGGGCGGTCGAGCGACTCCGCCGCCAGTACCCCGGCCTGTGCCTGCGCGACCAGGGCGGTGACGGCGCCGCACGTGAAGTGCGTCGTCTGCCCGTAGTACGGAGGCTCGGTCAACGCGGTGTCGCACAGCCAGCGCACGTAGCCGGAATCCGGCCCGTCCGCGCCCGCCGCCCGCGCGAGCGGGCCGCTCAGCGGGGCGAAGCCGGCGGCGGCTGCCGCCTCCGCGCTCGCCGTCCACCCCTCCCACTTGACCTGGGCGAGCCCCCGGTGGCGTGCGTGGGAGACCACGGCCTCGACCACCGCCGGCACATCACCGACGGCATCGACGATCTTCAGGTAGGCCGTCCGCGGGCGGGCGGTCACGAGCGCGGCGGCGGTCCAGTCCCCGGCGGCCTCCCCGGGTACGGCCACGATGTGCGGGGCGTGGGCGGAACGGTCGACCGCGCGCCAGCGCTCCAGCACGTCGTGGCGTACGAGCCGCCTCAGCGGGGCCGGCAACGCGTCCGGCTCGAACGGGACGGTGGTGATCTTCACGGGCGTTTCCTGGTGAGGCGGCATTCCGGTACTCCTGGCGGGTCGGACGGGAGCGAGGGGCGGCGCGGGCCCGGAGGCCCCGGCCGACCGGCGGCCCGGGAAACGGGCGGACCCCGCCCCGGGGGCGCGCCGCGCGGCGCGCCCCCGGGGCCGGTGACGGTGGCGTACCGCCGAGGCGGGCGTGCCCCCCGGTGTCATGCGCGGGACTGCCGGAGCACCCAGACGAAGTACGGGGCTCCGACCAGGGCGATCATGAGGCCCGCCGGCATCTGGGCAGGCGCGACGACCGTGCGGCCGAGGGTGTCGGCCACGCAGACCAGCACCCCGCCGAGCAGCATCGCGACCGGGATCGCGCGGCTGTGGCGGGCGCCCACCAGCGACCGGGCGAGGTGCGGGGCGACGAGCCCCACGAACCCGACGACGCCGACGGCGATCACACTGACCGCCGCGAGCACCGCGGCGATCGTCAGGGCGGCGAAGCGCGTGCGCTCCGGCTTGACGCCCACCACACGCGGGGTGTCCTCGTCCACGGCGAGCAGGTCGAGCTGCCGGCGCATGGCGAGCAGGATGGGCAGCGCGAGCGCCAGTGCCACCGCGACCGGTACGACGTCGGGCAGTGTGCGCCCGTAGGTCGTGCCGGAGAGCCAGGTGAAGATCCGGGGCGTGTTCCACGGGTCGGCACGCAGCAGGAGGAACGTGGTGACGGAGCTGAGGCCGTACCCGCAGCCGATGCCGATCAGCACGAACCGGTCGGGCTGGAAGCCGCCCCGCCAGGCCAGCAGGGCGATCACCGCGAAGGTGACGAGCCCCGTCACGACCGCCGCGACGATGAGCAGCGGCCGTCCGCCGGGCAGGTCCGATGTCACGACGCTCGCCGCACCCAGCCCGGCACCCGCCGTGATGCCGAGCACGCCCGGCTCCGCCAGCGGATTGCGCACCGCGCTCTGCACGGCGCACCCGGCCAGTCCGAGCGCCGCGCCCGCGAGGACCGCCGCGACCACGCGCGGGATCCGGTCGTCGAGCGCCTGACCGATCAGATCCGGGGCGCTTCCCCGTACCCAGAGCGCGAGGTCCCCCGTACGCAGCCAGAGGCTCCCCGCGAGGACCGCCACCAGAACCGCGACGGCCAGGAGCGCCGCAGTGCCGAGCACGACGAGGAGGAACGCCCGGCGCGACCGCGCGCCGACCCGCGCGGGCGGGGGCTGCCGGAGCTGGCCCGTGTCGCGGAGGCGCAGGGCGAGGACCACGATCACGACGGCACCGAGCAACGCGGTCGGCACGCCCGTCGGAATGGCGGCGGCCCCGTCGGCACCCTGCACCGCACGCAGCGCCGCGTCCGCGAGCAGGATGAGCAGCGCGCCGAACAGCCCGGACGCGGGCACCAGGAAGAGGTGCCGGTGCAGCGCCCTGACCCGTCCCGCGATCAGGCGGGTCAGGACGGGGGCGGCGAGCCCGACAAAGGCGATCGGGCCGGCGAGCGTCACCGCCGTGCTGGTCAGGAGCACCGCGCAGAGCACGGCGGCCACGCGGGTGGTCCGGATCGGCACGCCGAGGGTGGACGCGGTGTCGTCGCCGAGGCTCATCACGTCCAGCTTCCGGGACAGCGCCAGGGCGACGCACAGCACGATGACCACGAGGGGGAAAGCGCGTACCGACGCGTCGATGTTCAGCTGTGCGAGCGAACCGCTTCCCCAGGCGAAGAGACCGGTCGTGTTCTGGCGGAACAGGATGAGCAGCATCGCGGTCGCCGAGTCCAGGGCCAGCGCTATCGCCGATCCGGCGAGGATCAGGCGCGTACCCGTGGTGCCGGCGGCCCGGCCCGCCAGGGCCAGCACGAGCGCCGCCGCGAGCAGGCCGCCCGCGAAGGCGACGGCCCCCGACGCCCACAGCGGGACCGCGAGACCGAGGGCCGCGACGAGCGAGAGCGTGAAGTAGGCCCCGGCCGTGACCGCCAGGGTGTCGGGGGAGGCGAGCGCGTTGCGGGTGACGGACTGGAGCAACGCACCGGCGGAGCCGAGGGCGAAGCCCACCGCGATCCCGGCGAACAGGCGCGGCATGCGCGAGCCGGTGAGGATCTCGCCGACCGGAGCCCCGCCGGTGTTCTCCCGGTCCCCGGCGAGATAACGCATCAGGTCGCCGAAGCCGACGCCCGACGTCCCTTGCGTCAGGTGCCACATGCCCACCAGGACGGTCACGACGAGGAGCAGTGCCAGGACGGCCACCCCGGTGGGGCCGCTGCCGCGATCGGCGTGCGGCAGCGGTCTCCCTCCGGGTGCCGGTATCCGCGGTGTGCTCACTTCTTGTCGAGTACGTCGACGTACGCGTCGATCGCCTGCTCGCAGGAGCGCGGACCGCCGGCGCCCCACACGCGCGCCGGGAAGGAGTGCGTACGGCCTTCCTTCACGGCCGGGAGGGACTTCCAGATCGGGCTCTTCTCCAGCGCCTTGACGTATCCCCCGACGCCGTCGTCGTTGGCGTAGAAGAGGTTGGCGTTCCCCACCGCTGTGAGGCCCTCGACATCGGTCTGCGCGAGGCCGTAGGAGGGGTCGACGCCGCCGTCCCCGTGGGACTTGTTGATGTCGTTCGTCCACGCGGGCTTCAGGCCGAGCTGTTCGCCTATCTCGGTGAACAGGGCGCCCTTGGCGTACGGGCGGACCGTGAGGTTGCCGCCCTGGAGCCACCCGTCGAAGAACAGGAAGTCCTTCGTCGGCAGATCGGCGTCGGCGACCTGCTTCTTGGCCGTCGCGAGGTGGTCGTCGAACTCCTTGAGCACCTGGTCGGCCCGTTCGGTGCGCCCCGTCGCCTTGCCGATCATGCTGAACACGTCCCGCATGTTCCCGATCGGGTCGGCGGGATACGCCCCGCGCGTGGCCATCACGGGGACGCCCCGCTTCTCCAGCTTCTTGATGGTCTCGTCGTCGGCCTTGAACGCCTCCACGACGATGAGATCGGGCTTCGCCGCGTACAGGGTGTCGAGGTCGGGCTCCTCACGGGTACCGATGTCCGTCACCCCGCCGGGCAGCTTCTCCGCGCTGACCCATGTGCGGTACCCCTTCGCGTCGGAGACCGCGGTGGGGGTGACGCACAGCGTCAGGGCGTCCTCGACCTGCTGCCATTCCAGGACCGCGATCCGCTTGGCCGGCTTGTCGAGCTTCACCTGCCGGCCGACGCCGTCCTTGAAGGAGACCGGCCCGGTCGAGGTGGTCGTGGTGTCCCCGGCGCAGTCCTTCGACGAGGGCGAGGCGCTGCCGCCGGCCTCGACTTTGTCGACGCTGGTCGTGCCGCAGGCCGTTGAGGCGAGGACGACGAGCCCTGCGGAGGCTGACGCCGCCAGGAGACGGGCACGGTTCATGAAAAGTCCTCTTTCTTGCGATTCGTGGGAGCGACGGATGCGCCGCTCCGGGCGGAGTGCCGCCCGAGTGGGTCGATGCGGAGACGGCCCGTACGAGGGTCCGTTCCGACCTCGACACGGATGTCGTAGACCGCGCCGATGTTCTCCGCGGTGAGGACATCGGCGGGTGGGCCCGCGGCGTGCACCCGGCCGGAGCGCATCAGGACCAGCGTGTCCGCGACGCGCGCGGCCTGGTCGAGGTCGTGCAGTACGACCCCCACCGCGGCGCCGTGCTCCTCGACGAGATCGCGCACCAGGTCGAGTGTCTCGATCTGATAGCGCAGGTCCAGGTGGTTCGTCGGCTCGTCCAGCAGGACGACGCCGGTGTCCTGGGCCAGACAGGCCGCGAGCCAGACCCGCTGCATCTCCCCGCCGGACAGTTCCCCGACCGGCCGGTCGGCCATGTCCCGCACGCCGGTGACGCCCATGGCGTGCTCGATGGCGCTCCGGTCGTCGGCGGACAGTCCGGCGAAGCCACGCCGGTACGGGTGTCGCCCGAACGCCACGACCTCCGTCACCGTCAGCCCTTGGGGCGCCGGCCTCGACTGGGAGAACAGCGTGACCTCGCGCGCGAACTGGCGGGAGCTGAGCAGCGCCGCCTCGCGCTCGGGGTGTCCGTCACGGGCGCCGAGCGTCACCCGGCCGTCGTCCACCCGGTGCAGTCGGGAGAGCGCGCGCAGCAGCGTGGACTTCCCGCTGCCGTTCGGTCCCACCAGAGCGGTCGCGCGACCGGGCTCCAGGGCCAGCGAGACGCCGTGGACGACCGGCGTCCCGCCGTACCGCAGTACCAGATCGTGCCCGCTGAGGGCGGCCGCCGGCGTGGCCGGACCGGCCGCACGCCGAACGGCGCGCCGGGAGGGGTTCGTGAGCATGGGTGGTTTTCCGGATGGTTGAAGGGGCAACGGCTGCGGCACCCTCCGTCCGGCCGTCGCCGAC
This sequence comes from Streptomyces sp. NPDC012835, assembly GCF_042900885.1. Lineage (NCBI taxonomy): Bacteria > Bacillati > Actinomycetota > Actinomycetes > Kitasatosporales > Streptomycetaceae > Streptomyces > Streptomyces sp. NPDC012835. The sequence continues at coordinate 1,646,043 of NZ_JBIBBW010000001.1, read as the reverse complement.
CGGGCCGCAGCCTCTCCAGCGCCCGGAAACCGCACGCGGTGAGCAACAACTAAGGGTTGCCTAACTGGAGGGAAGGTTATATTCCGCTCGCGATGTCGACAATCCGGAGTTCTGGACACCCGATACGGGATTCCGGACATCTCCCGTGATGTCGTCGGCCGCGCCGTAGAACGCGCCGGGCGTGGTCCCCATGGCCCGCCGGAAGGCGGCGATGAAGGTGCTGGGCTGCGCGTAGCCGAGCGTCTCGGAGACGGTCTGCACATCGAAACCCTCCGACAGCAGCGTCAGCGCCCGATGGACACGCAGCGCCTGTCGCCACTGTGCGAAGGACAGCCCCGTCGTGTGACGGAACGCACGCGTGATCGTCCGGTCGCTGATCCCCAGCGCCCGCGCCCACTCCTCCAGCGAACGGCAGTCGGCGGGATCGTCCAGCAGGGCTTCGGCGATCACGTCGATCCGGGCGTCGCCGGGCAACTGCAACGCGAACTGGCGCTCCGACGGCCGGAGCACATCGAACACGACCGACTCCGCCCGGGCCCTGGCCCCGGCATCGAGATCCGTGCGGGACAGATGGGTCAGCAACGACTCCAGCACCGGCGTCATCGCTATCGCTATCGGCTCCGCGAACGCGAACGGTGTGCCGTCGGGGGCGAAGAAGGCGTCATAGAACTCCGCACCCGCCGTCGCCCGGCCCCCGTGCACCACTCCGGCAGGCATCCACAGCCCGTGCCCCTCGGACACGGTGAAGATACGATCCTCCACACGGGACGTCAGCGTTCCCCCGCGTACCCAGACCAGCTCGTGCAGGGGATGCGAGTGCGGCGCCCACTCCGTGGGGACGCGAGGAACCCGCGACCCGGCGGTAATGACGAAGGGGCTCGGTGCCTGCTCCGGAAGCGCCGCGGCCCGCCGCACCACAGTGCCCGTCTCACGCCGCCACGTCCCGGGGCTCGCACCACCACGAGACGATCGGACCATACGGGCGATTCTATCCGGGCCCGCACCGACGCCGACGGCCCCGTGGCCCACGACCAGGCACGAGACCCGTGCGCGCGGTCCGGAGCGGTGCGAGAGCGGACCGGTGTGTTTCGCGCGCCCCGGACGACACTCCTCCGGGGCGGACACCGCCCGTCGCGCACTAGGCTCTGCGTGTGTTCGGAGCGATGACGTCAACGTCAGTACGGATGAAAGGCGTTCGAGGCGCCGTGGCTCGCTGGAACACGCTGGACGTGCTGGTACGGGACGGAGTGTGCACCGTCGTGCTGGCACCGGTGGTGTTCGCGCCGGTGACGGCCCCGCTCGGCGCGGAGTTCGGTGATCTCGCGAAGCGTCCGTACGACATGCCGGGCGTCCTCGTCGCACTGCTCCTGTGGCTGCCCCTGGTGGTGCGACGCCGGTGGCCAGGGGTGTGCCTCGCTCTCGTGTCCGGCGCCTTCGCGGCTCACCAACTGGCCTCCTATCCGGCCACGTTCGCGAGTATCGGGCTGTACGTCGCCCTGTACGGCGCGGGGGCCTATGGCAGGCGCGTCGACGGTGTGCGGCCGGCGCCGGCGGTGGCCGCGGCCACCGGGCTCTACGTGCTGTTCGCCGTCGGGCTGCACGACAGGGGTTCGCCGCAGCGGGCGTCCGACTTCCTTCTCATCCTCCTCGTGCTGGCCTGCTGCTGGGGCGCGGGCCGGGCGGTACAGGCGCGGCAGGCGGCGGAGGAGGAGCGGCGCCGTCTCGGTGTGCGGGCGGCGACGGCCGAGGAGCGGGCCCGGATCGCCCGGGAGCTGCACGACGTGGTGACCCACCATGTCACCGCGATGGTGGTACAGGCGGACGCGGCCCAGTTCCTGCTCGCCGACGCGCCGGACCGGGTGGCCACCGGACTCGGCGCGATCAGCGAATCGGGCCGGCACGCCCTGACCGACCTCCAGCATCTGCTGGGCCTGCTGAAGGCGTCCGGCGGTACGGGGTCGGGGGCCATGGCCTACGGAGATACGGGCCCCGGAGGCGCGGCGTCCGGCGATACGGAGTCCGGCGGTAGGGCGTCCGGGGGCACGGCCTCCGGGAACGCGGCAGCCGATGAGCGGCTGGGCATGGCCTACCCGGCGGATCGCGGTCCGGCACCGGGTCGGCTGAGCGATCTGGTCGAGCAGGTCCGGGCGGCGGGCCAGCCGGTGGAACTGACGCAGACGGGGCAGCGGCCGGAGCCGGCCTCGGACGTGGAGCTGGCCGCGTACCGCGTGGTGCAGGAGGCCCTGACCAACGCCCTCAAGCACGCGCCGGGCCACCGGACGCTCGTCACCGTCCGCTACGCACAGGACGGAATGGAGGTCGGGGTGATCACCGAGGGGACGCCCGTCACACCCGTCATATCCGCCACGCCCGCCCTGTCGCCCCCGCCCGCCACGCCGGCCGTCGCCGGAATCGGACGCCTCGGCCGGGGCGGCGGGCACGGACTCGTCGGACTGCGTGAGCGAGTGGGCGTTTTCGGTGGGGAGCTGCTGGCCGACGCCCGCCCGGACGGCGGTTTCGCCGTCACCGCTCGGATCCCTTTCGCGACACACGGCATGCCCTCCAGGAGGCACGGATGACGGACACCTTCGGGACCAGGCCGGCAGGCACCGGGGAGGTTCGGACCGCGGGCACGAGTGAGGGACGGACCGTGGACATGGGTGAAGCACGGACCGCGGGCACGGGTGAAGCACAGACCGCGGGCATGGGTGAAGCACGGACCGCGGGCACGGGTGAAGCACGGACCATGGGACTCGCTTCGGCGGCGCCGATCAGGGTCCTGGTCTGCGAGGACCAGGAACTCGTACGCACCGGCTACGTCACCATCTTCACCGCCCAGCCGGACCTGGAGGTCGTCGGAGAGGCCGCCGATGGCCGCGCGGCGGTGGAGGCCGCGGGACGGCTGCGTCCGGACGTGGTGGTGATGGACATCCGGATGCCGCTGCTGGACGGCATCGAGGCGACCCGGCTGCTGGCCGGACCCGAAGTGGCCTATCCGGTAAAGGTGTTGGTGGTCACCACCTTCAATCTGGACGAGTACGTGTACGAGGCGCTGCGCGCCGGTGCGAGCGGTTTCCTGCTGAAGGACTCGCCGCCGCGCGATCTGGTGCAGGGGATCCGTACGATCGCCGCGGGCGAGTCCCTGCTGGCGCCCGCCGTCACCCGGCAGCTCGTCGGCAGGTTCGCCGACCGGATCGTCCGCCCCGCCGACGACCGCAAGCGCGCCGCGGCACGGGCGCTGTCCGTCCTGGCTCCGCGCGAGACCGAGGTGCTCGAACTCATCGCCGAAGGACTGTCGAACGCCGAGATCGCCGACCGGATGGTCCTCAGCCGCGAGACGGTGAAGACGTACGTGTCGCGCATCCTGACCAAGCTCGGCCTGCGCGACCGCGTCCAGGCGGTCGTGTTCGCCCACCGGGTGGGCCTGGTCACCGCGCAGGGCTGAGCCGTCCGGCGCGCCCGGGGCCGCCGTACCCGCACTCGTGGCGGTGAGCGCGTCCGGCACCCCGTCCGAGCACCACGCGCACTCCCTCCCGGCGCCTGTCCGAGCACCGCACACACTGCTCGGCGCCCGGCCGGGCGCGCGCGGCACATCCCGCGGGTGCCGCCGCGTCCCCGACCGGACACAACGCGTCGGCGCCCGCCGCTCCGTGTCCCCCATGAGAGCCACACCCAGGTGTCCACCGGAGGGGGACGTGCCGCGTGGCCCTTGATCCATAGCCTTCCGGCAGTACAGCGGCCATCGGGCCGCGGCCGTAGAAGAGGAAAACCATGTCGCGTCCGTCGCTGCCGAGCACACACCGACTGAAGGAGCTGTTCGCGCAGACTTCCCTTGCCCCGACGCGCCGTGTGCGCTCGGCTGGGGTCCGCCTGGTGCTCATGGCGGTCCTGTTCCTCGTGGTCATCGCGCTCTCGTCCGGGCTGCGAGCCATGGCCGGAGCCCAGCCGGTCCTGGCCGTTCTCGCCGGAGCCCTGATCGCGGCGCTCGGCCTGGTGGCCTACGCGGCGGCCGTCCGGGCCCTGGAACAACGCCCCGTGTCCGAACTGGACCCCGCGCCGGCGGTCGCGGAGTTGCGGACCGGCGCCTTTGTCGGGATCGGCCTCTTCACCGTCACACTCACCCTGATCGCCGTGTTCGGCACCTACAGCACCATGCCCGGCGGCTCGATCGGCGGGATGCTGGCCATTTTCGGGATGATGGCGGGAGTCGCCGTCACGGAGGAAGTGCTGTTCCGGGGGATCGTCTTCCGCCTGGTCGAGGAACTCACCGGCACGCGCGCCGCACTGGCCCTGTCGGCCCTGCTGTTCGGAGCCCTCCACCTGGTCAACGACGAGGCCACGGTCTGGGGCGCCCTCGCCATCGCGATCGAGGGCGGTCTGCTGACGGCCGCGGCATACGCGGCCACCCGCTCCCTGTGGACGCCGATCGGCATCCACTGGGGCTGGAACTTCGTCAGTGGGGGCGTCTTCGGTACCACCGTCTCCGGTGACGACACGACTCCCGTGGGCCTGGTCCGCGGAGTCCTCTCCGGCCCGGGCGCCATCACCGGAGGCGGCTTCGGACCGGAGGCCGGCATCTTCTCCGTACTGGTGTGCACCGTGGCCACTGTCCTGTTCCTGCGTACGGCCCGGCGCCGGGGCCATGTCCACGACCGAGGCCACTTCCGCGCGGCCCGAGGTGCCGACGCGGGGGCCGCCGCCTCCTGACGTACCCGCTCCCGCTCTCACCAGGTACACCCACATGCCCCGTGGCGGGCACTTCGCCGCCCACGAGGAACCCGGACTCCTCGCGCACGACCTCACGGAGTTCTTCCGCGCACACCGGTGAACGACCACACCGGTGAACGACCACACCGGTGAACGACCACACCGGTGAACGCGCTTATCGACGAACACCGAGGCCCGGGCGCCACTCCCTCCCGGCCGACGTCGGGACTGATACGCACTGCATGGTGCGGAGCCGTGCCCGTACTCGACGGAGCCGGGACGTGCGGCGTGGGCGTACACGGGTGTGGGGGCCCCCCGCGGGGGCCCGCGGGGCCCCCCCCCCCCCGGCGCGCCCCGCCCGGGCCCCCGAATTAACGGGCGGCGCCCCGGGGGGCCCGGACCGGTTTCCCTTGCACAATGTTAACAGGGGGGTACACGAATG
>NZ_JBIBBW010000001.1:1225488-1640889 GCF_042900885.1 Streptomyces sp. NPDC012835 | reverse complement strand
CGTACGGGGGGGGGGGGGGGGGGGGGGGGGGGGGGGGGGGGGGGGGGGCGGGGGGGGGGGCGGGGGGGGGGGGGGGGGGGGGGGGGGGGGGGGGGGGGGCCCCGGGGGGGGGGGGGGGGGGCCCCCCCCCCACGGCCGGACGTCCGGCCGTCGCACCTGATCTACGGAGCGGCTCCGAGGCTGCCCGTATCCGTTTCCAGTTCCACTGTGTACACGGGGCGTTCCTCGATGCCCAGGACGCGCATCAACTCAGATGTCGGAATCCGGTACCTGCCGCCGACGCGAAGGACCGGGCAGGGGAATGTGTTTCTGCGGATCAGCAGGTACGCGGTCGTGGTGCAGATGCCGAGCGCCCGGGCCGCGGTCCGCAGATCGACCGCGACCGGCAGTTCGAAGATCTCGGTGAAGCTGAGCTGACCGTACGGCGGGTGCGTCACGGCCGCCTCACGGCACGGCGGATCGGCGAGGTGCCGACGCGACGCCTGATCCGACGCTTCCGGGGGCCACGCTCCACCCTTCGTGCCCCCGTCTCGTCCACGCTGTCGTCGAAGGTGTCTTCGCGCAGGTGCTCCGGGCGTACCTGGAAGCGCAGAGGGGCCTGGGGGCCGTCCGGTCCGTCCAGGCGGTCGACTCGGACGTCCAGACTCTCCCGCGTTGTCGTGGGGGTGTCGGCTGTCTCGTCGGTTGTGCTGACGGCACGGTCCTGCGCGAGGTCCTCCACCTGGGTGAAGGGAATCTCACGCATGCCGGCGCGGGCGAAACACCATGCCCTGATCCGCGCCGTGTCGATCAGGGTCGCGATGGCGACGTGGCTCGGGTCGTCCGAGGCCGTCTGCCCTTCGAGAAGGGCCAGGGTCATCTCGGCCTCCACGTCGGATCGATCGACGTGCAGGCGATCGCAGATACGATCGGCGGTCTCGGACAGCCTCGGCAGTGCCAGCCAGATGACCAGAAGCTTCTCGGTCCCGTGCGAAGTGCGGTCGGCCAGGGCGGTGCCGAGCACCGCCTGCCAGATCGCGGCTGAGAACTCGGGGTCGGCACCCGGCCCGTACAGGGCCGTGTGTGCTTCGGAGGGGGTCAGCCGAACCGGCTCGGACCCGGTCGCGTCTGCGGCGACAGTCACCAGGACCGCATCCCTGACGCGAGGGTTGTCGAAGTACTGCCTCACCGAGGCGAACACGCTGGCAGGAGGGGGATACATCAGGAAAAATCCTCTCTTGTGGCCAAATGTACTCGGGTGTTGGGCGGACTGAGCTGTGGTGCGGGACGGCCCTGTTTCGCGATCCGGACAAAACGGAAAGCAGTCACACGCGCCTCACTTTCCCGCGTTCGTGTGAGGTAGTGAACTCGTTGGCCGGGAAACGGTGTCGCGGACCACCGAGGTGTAACAGGTACCGAAGGGGAAAGCGTTCGCCGCCGCACGGGGGTGGCGACGAGCCGGCGCGGTGCGGGGCAGAACAGAGGGGGAGGGCGCCCGCCCGTGAGCGGGCACCCTCAAACTTGTGGTGGTCAGGCGGATTCGGGGGACGGCGTTTCCGGGGTCTCGGTCGGCTGCTGCGTGGGAGCCGTGCCCTCGGGGCGGTTGGTCGTTCGCCGGCGGTGGCTGGGAGGGAAGCCGGGAGACTGCCTGAGACGGCTCATTCGACGGCTTCGCTGACGATTGTTCATGAGGACAGGACGTCCTTCCTGATCGTGGCTGAGCCGGCATCTCGCTCTTCTGCGAGCGGCTGATGCCATCGTGCCCGGACGGACGAGGGCATCGCAGAGCGGAAACTGAGGGAAATCTGAGCCTCGGGGGCGTGAAGGAGCACACGCGTGTGAAGCGGGTTGCGGCTGCGCACAGATCAAAGGGCGCCGTTGAAGGGCGCGCGGCCCGCTGCTGTCGGCGTGTGGAGGGAGAAGGCGTTGGAGGGACATGTGCTGGGCCCGGTCAGAGCCCAAGTAGCCGGTCACGGGCGGGTCTTCGGGAAGACGAAGGCGGCCGCGCTGTTCGGGCTGTTGGCGACATCACCGGGATGCCGGTGCACCAGGAAGGAGGTCGCGGAGGTTCTCTGGCCGGGGAACGACAACGCGGACGGCTTGGTGGCTCGGGCGGTCGCGGACCTCCGGAAGCAGCTGGGCAAGGAGATCGTGCCCCGGGGCAAGTCGGGCTTCTGCATGCTTCGTCTGCCGGATGGGAGCGTCGACTACCTGCGCTTCCGTGAAGAAGTGCGGAGAGCCGCCCTGTCGAATCTCCCGGAGCGGTTCGAGCGGCTCGGCGTCGCCTTGGCGGAATGGGCCGACGACGAACCACTGCGAGGGTTGCCACAGAAGGGTTTCGGGGTCCGCAGGGAGCGGATGCGAGCGGAGCGGATGGCCGCCGTCTACGACCAACTGGACGCGGGGTGGAGATGCCGGGAGGAAAAGTGGCTCCGTGAGGAGACGGAGAGATGGTTCGAGCGCGCTCCGGAACAGCCCGAGATATTCCGGTTCTATCTGCTCGCCCACGGAAAAGAACTGTCGGACCGCCAGCGTGAACGCGTCATCAGCCAGTGGACGAGGCGCCACGGGAGTCCGGACGCCGATCTCCAGAGCACCATCGACCAGATGTCTGGGGGCGAAATCCAGTCCGGTGGGGCGATGCTCCCACCGGTTCCGAACCAGTTACCCGCTGATGAGCGACAGCCCATCGGGCAGGAAGACCTGCTCCGGGACCTCTTCGAAGCCGTATGCGAGCGGCAGGACGCCGGCCGTACGGCGCTCGTCGTCATCAGCGGCATGGCAGGCGTGGGCAAGACCACGGTGGGTCACTCCCTCGCGCACAGATTGAGGGAGCGGTTCCCGGACGGCATCCTCCACGACGAACTGAACGGATTCGCCGACGGCGAGACCCAGCCCGCCGATCCGGAGCAGGTCCTCGACGGGTTCCTGGCCGCCCTGCCGCCTTATTCCACGGCGACAGGGCGGCAGGGCAAGAGCGCGGCACTGCGTTCCGCCCTGGCCCACCGCTCGGTTCTGCTGGTGCTCGATGACGCGTTGAACGCCCAGCAGGTGCTGCCGCTGCTCCCGGGCGTCGGCACCAGCGGTGTGATCATCACGAGTCGCAATGACCTGGGCGGTCTGCGTGCCAAGAAGGAGGTGCAGTTTCGCAAGGTGGAGCCGTTGCGGGAGGAGGACGCCCTCGAAGTGCTGCTCGAAAAAGTCGCCCCGGCGGACCGGTCGACATACTTCCAGGCATTCGCCGAACTGGTCTCTCTGTGCGGCCGGTTGCCTCTCGCGCTGACGGTGGTGGCGCGGCAACTGGAGTTCCGTCCGATGGGCACCATTTACGCGTTGGTCCGGGAAATGAAAGAGGAGCGGGCGAGGCTGGACGCTCTGCACCTACCGGAACACGAGATGTCGGTGCGCGTGGCACTGAACTGCTCGGTGAACGCGCTCAGCGAGGAGGCCCGGCTGCTGTTGTGGCAGTTGGCCGTTCACCCTGGCCCCAGTGCTGCTTGGGATGCCGTGATGGATCTCGGGGCATCGGAGGGCGGGAGGATGCGCGCTGACCGCGCTCTGGGAGAACTCGTGGCGGCGAACCTGGTGGAACTCCACTCCGAACGCTACCGCCTGCACGATTTGGTGCGTGCCTTCGCCCGCCACCTCGTCCATCCCGTGCCCGCCGAGGAGACGGCCGACCTCAGGAGGAGAACACTGCGGCAGGTATGGGAACACCAATTGCAGAATGTACGCGCCTGTGACCGGATACTCGACCACCAGCGCACCCTGCCCATCGGGGAGCCGGACGGGGTCACGCTCATCGAACCCGCGGCGCCGGAGGAGGCGATGGCGCTGCTGGACAAGGAGTACGACACCGTGCAGCGAGGGGTCCAACTGGCCGTCAATCAGGGGATCGAACGGTACGTATGGCTGCTGCCGATGGCCCTGGTCACCTATCAGTGGCGTCGCCACCGGCTCACGGACGCGCTGACGGGCCTCGGGCGCGCCACCGAGGCAGCGGAAGCCGCCGCCTCTCCGGTCGACTGCGCCATGGTCTACCGGATGCTGGCGGGAACGGAGTGGCGATTGGGCAAGTTCGACTTGGCCACCGTGCATCTGAGTCGTGCCGTCCGGCTCAGCGAAAAGGACGACAGCAGCACCGGTCGGCTGAGTCTCGCCCGCTCGCTGTACGCGCTCGGGATCACGTTGCGCAAGCGGGGTGACGGAGAGGGCGCGGAAGAAAATCTCCACCGGGCGAAGGAGTTGTACCGGGAGGTGGCGGACCCGGTGGGAGAGGCGGCGGCCCTGAACGCCGTCGGGGCCCTCCACTACGACCGGGGGGAGTTCACGGACGCCTTGAGCCGGTGCGCGGACGCACTTCGAGCGGTTGAGCGGACGGACGAGCGCAATGGCCGGGCTGACGTGTTGTTCACCCTGGCCAAGGTGCGTCTGGCCCGCGCGGAGCGGGACGCGGCCATCTCCTTGTACCGGCAGGCCTCCGATATCTATCGCGAGCAGGGGAACTGGCCCAGCGAGGACCAGGTGCGACGGCTTTTCGCGGACGTCCTGGTGTCAGCCGGTCTCATCTGTGAGGCGGTGGCCGAGCTGGAGAGGGTCATTGTGCTGCGTGAGCGGATGGGGGACGTGGACGTGCAGGAGGCCCGGGATCTGCTGGAGGGACTGAGGTGAGGCTCACCGGCAGGCGATCGCGCTGTCACAGCCGCGGCGGATGGTTGCGGTAGTACTCGGTGGGGTCGGGACGCAGACGCCTGGACGGTCGCGACGAGCCGAGTGGGGGAAGATGCCGGCGGAGCCGGTCGAAGACCTCCTGGACGTCCGACGGGCGGTCCTCGGCCTTCCACCGGACCATCTGCAACGCGAGGGCCGCGAACTCCGGGGGAAGGGCGGCAAGTCGATCGGGGGGCAGCACTGGGCATTCCCGCTCCGCCCGTTCCTCCAGCCCGCCGTAGGGCAGCCGCATCACGGTCATCTCCAGCAGTATGCAGCCCAGCCCGAAGATGTCGGCCCGCTCGGTCAGACCCTGATCACTGGCGTCCGACTGCTCGGGCGAGGCGTAGCCACGGGTGCCGTGTGGCTCATGTGTCGTCGCTCCCACCCTGACCGCGTGCCCCATGTCGATGAGACGTAGGCGGCCGTCCGGTTCCACGATGACGTTCTCGGGCTTCAGATCGCAGTGCACCAGTTTCTTGTCGTGTACTTCCCGCAGGATCTCGCACAGCTGACCGATGATCGAGGCCACGATTCGCGTGTCTCTTACCGGACGTTTGGCCATCACGGCATCGCGGAGTTGTTTACCCTCGATGAATTCCATGACAAGGCACTCTCGACCCTTGTACGTGCCGGTGTGCAAGATGTCGGGAATTGCCTGAATGGCGGCCAATTGCAACATGCGGTCGCCCTCTTCGTAAAGATCTGAGCCCGCCCATTGGAAATCACTCAAGGGCCCCAGGTCCCGGGCTTTCTGAGTCTTCAGTGCCACCTTCGCCCCGGTCTTGTGATGACGGCCGACGAAAAGGTCGCCCTGGCCTCCGTCGCCGAACAGGCCCAGCACTTCATAGTGATCTTCGATTTCAAGAAGTCTCTCGATCTTCTTCATGATCGCTTCCGTCTCCTGTTCGAAATCCCGTCGGCGGGACGCCGATCCATCCCTGACGGCTGTACCCGAGAAAAGAGGCAAGGAATGTCACAGACATGGCTTCCCCCGGACGGGGTGCGCCGCACATCCGAGATCATCAAGGTATCTGCCGGCATGTTCAAGGGGGGAGAGTTCCGGTGCCCGGCGGCTGATGCCCTCAAGGCACGTGGCTATCAACCCGTCGAGCCCGCGCCACGTCGCCGTGAGCGGCTGGAGCACTTCGCTCTCGGCCCGTTCATGGCGGCCTGCGACGCCCGCGTCCGGCCCGCCGGTGCCACTGCCCATCAGGGTCGGAGGCGCAGCACGACGCCGCACGACGGCCTCCGGGTCTGGTCGGACCATGGGCTGAAGGCGTACGACGCGGCTTTCCCCGCAGATCCGGACCGTCCCCTGCGGGAGGTTCCGGAACCGTGGACGTACCGCTATCGGCCCGCCGGGCCGGCCCCGCTGAACGCGGCGGAGTTCCGGTTCACCGTGTGGGGGCGCTGTCTGGCCTCCAGTGACGGGGCGTTCCGTGAACTCCGCCTGCCCGTGAACCGCCTGAGTCGAAATCCTCCGCCCGAAGGGTTCATCGCCGCGGCCGCCCTGGTGCTGGCCGAGGGTACGCCCGGGCCGCTGCCGGAGCGGGTACGGATCGTGGAGTTCGCGCTGCTCGACGGCCGTACCCGTGAACTCCTCGCCGGAAGCCGGGCGCAAGCACTCGCCCGATACCGCGAACACGGTCCCGGCGCGCTGGCCGGCGTACTGGACGGCCGGGAGTACCGCCCCGGTGCCTCGTGCGGCGAGTGTCCCTATGCGTCCGTCTGCCCCGCTCTGCGTTCCGCGCACGGACTGCTGGGAATCGAGGCGACGCATCGACCGCGGCGAACGTGGTCGGTGACCAATGGGCGTAACTACCGTGTCTGTCCGGCGCGTGACCACATGCGCCGGTTGCACCTGCCCGCGGCGGACTCCATCGAACGCGAAGTGACGGCCGAGCGCGGCAGGGCGCTGCACGCCTACCTCGCCGACCGCCACGGCCACGGCTCTCCCCGACCCTGCACCGTTGAGGTGCCCGAAGACTGGGTGCCGGACGGATTCGATCTTCCCGACCACGAACGCACCCTCGGTGTGGACCTGTTGCGCCGGCACGCTGCGGTCTGCCCGCTGGGGTGCGTCAGGAACAGTACGGATGTGAGGACCGAACCCCGGGTGGTCCGGCACGACACAGCCGCGGACGTGGTGGTGGTAGCCGCCCCCGACCTGCTCTACCGCGACGAGGGCTCCTGGGTGTGGCGGGAGACCAAGACGTCGGCCGGCGACCGCCGGTCGAACCGCCCACTGTTGGAGCTGTACCCCCAACTGGCCCTGGCCGTCGTGCTTGTCGCGCGCGGCGATCTGGGGGGTACGTCGGCCCGTGCCCGGGTCGAGTTGGAGGTGCTGCGTCCCGGCGGCGCGGATCTGGAGATCGTCGACCCCTTCACCACCGCCAACAGGACGGCCGCGGAGCGGGTCCTGCGGAGCATGCTGGCCGATTGGCACGGGGACGACGACTACGCGCCCGTCCCCGGACCCGCCTGCCACCGGTGCGAAGTCGCCCGCTGGTGCTCGGCGTCGCGCACCACCGGGGTCGGCGCGTGAGCGCGGGGACGGCCGGGCGCCGGAGCGTCCCGCCGGGCTCCGGCGAGGCAGAGCGGAGTGCCGGAGCGGAGTTGTTCCGCGAACTCGCCCGCGCGGTGGCGGCTCTGGCCGAGGTACGGGGACTCCGCTCGTTCACATTGCCCTACCCCAGTCTCGCCCAGCGCGCGCTGGACCGTACGGTGACACACTGCCTGGACATCGGGGAGACCCCGCCGAGAAGTCTTCCGGAGCTGTGGGAGTGGTGCCGGAGCAGACCGGCCGGGGACCCGCTTTTCGAGGTTCCCGCCTCCCTCGTCACCCCGGACGCGACGCTGGTGCATCCCGTCGGCCTGATGCCCACCCGGACCTGTCTCGAAGTCGCCTCTCACGGATCGGCCGGGGGTGTGGCGGCGGACGCCCGCACGCTGCTGGGTGAACTTGAGGCACGGTGCGGAACGGCCGAGTGGTACCGGCGTAGCCGGAACTTCCTGGCGCGCCACCCCGTGGTGCTCCAGCAGGACCGCTTCGGGACCGGCTGGAGCAAGGCCGTCTGGAGCAGGGTCAAGGAGCTGTACCGGCCGCTGCCCGAATCCCTGCTCGTCGAGGATGTCTTCCTGCGCTGTCCTTCCTGCGGGCTTCCCGCACTGCCCCGCGGCCGTACCATCCCCGTTCCTGGGCCGCCCGTCACCGGATCCGGCTTCTGGTGCGAGGGCGAGGAATGCCCGCACGGTGAACCTCTCGGACTGATCCGCGACCCGGACCACGCCTGGGTGCTGCGGCGCTCGTTGCGCGCCTTCCTCGCGCTGCCGCACGGAGTCGAGGAGGCGGTCCTGAACCAACTCGATCGCGCCGGAATCGGCTACGAGGCCGTATCGGGGCACCTGTGCGCCTACCGCCTGCCGGTCGCGGGTTCCGAGACCGCGAGCGTCCAGGTGTACGACCGGTTGCAGCCGGGCCTTCTCGCCGCCCATCTCACCGCCGGCGCGCCGTCGGCGGACCGCACCTTTGTCGTGGTGCCGTCCCGGCTCGCTCGGCGGGACGGCTACCGCGCGACCTTCACCGCCGCCCTGCCCACCCCGTTCCGGGAACGGCTGGTGCTGACCACGCCCGCCGAACTCCTCCACCGCCTCGGGGAGGCACCCGCGAACCGCTACGACGCCGGGGTGGCACACCACCGAGATCCGGGGGTTCTCCGGGGAGAGAAGAGAGACGATGCGTAGCATCACACCGCCCTTGACCGATGTACTCCGGGCCCTGCAGGCATTCCTGGGATCGTCCGTGCGCAAGCCCGCGCTGGAGGGAATGTGCCAGGTCGAACTCGGCCTGTACCTTCAGCAGAGACTGATGCCCGGCAGCCCGGCCGGCAGTGCCTGGGTGCTGTTCAGCGGGTATGGATTCGCGGAGGCCCATGGAGCGCCGCTGCCGCCGGACGCCGAGAAGACGTTGCGCGTCGCACGGTATTCGCTGTGGACCCTGCGCAGGGGACGGGCGTGGCGCGAGGCCCTCGAAAGCTATCAGCGGTTCGATCCGAGGGTGCGCGGCTATGACGTGCCGGACATCGAGGCCCCGGCCCTCCGCCGCGAGATCTCCGTCGCGAGCGACCGCTTCCAGGCGTACGAGCAACTGCTGCGGGCCGCTCCGCCGCTGGCGGGCAAGCGCCCGCCGGTCGCGGGCCCGGGGCCACACGCTTTCCCCGTCAGCCGCTCTCTGGCGGTGGTCGACCTGCCCGTCGTCCCCGACACTCCCGTCGTGGCCCACGACATGGACCTGTGCCCCGCCGGGGCCGGCGAGCCTCTGATCTTCACCAGGAGCGGCCTGGAGCACACCGCTGCGGAAATGGACGCCACGCACGCCCGTGCCGGTACCGGAAGTCCGCCGCGCTGGCTGGAGCGACTCCGGGCCTTCGAGCTGTCCGCCAAGGAGAAAGAGGGGGGCACGTTTCACAAGACGCACGACTTCACATTCACGATCGACAAGATCCTGCACCTGCTCGGCATCGTCGGCGCCGGCAAGAGCACACTGCGCGACATCATCGCCGTCCATCTCGCGAAGCTCGGCAAACGCACCACCGTGGTGGTCTCCGACGTCGCGGAGGTGCTGAAGCTGGTCGAGCTCTACAACCTGTACACCGAGGGTGCGGCCGCCCCCGTGCTCGGCTCCTCCGGCCGGGAACGACACGCCCAGCGGCTGCACCGTCGGCTGGCCGGGCGGGGGGAGCACCGATTGCTCGCCCATGACGACCCCGCGTTCGTATACCTGGGGACCTCCTGCGCGCTGAACGTGCGAAGGCGGGAGTCCACGCCGTCAGCCGAGCCGCTCGCCTTCGGCGAGGCTCCCTGCACCCGGCTGCGACCGCCGTCGGACCCGCGACGTGGTAGAGGGCGCGGCCAGTCGTCCCCCTGGCAGAAGAGTCAGACGAGCTGCCCGTATTGGTCGGTCTGCCCCCGGCACCACGGATCCCGCGCGTTGGTCGAGGCCCGCATCTGGGTCGCCACGCCCGCCGGTCTGATCGACTCCTCGCCACCCCGCCCGCAGAACGGTGAACGTATCCGCTACCTCGAACTCGCCTGCCGCCGCAGCGACCTCGTGATCATCGACGAGGCCGACCACGTGCAGATGCAGTTGGACCGGACCTTCGCGCCCGCGGTCGTTCTCGCCAGCGACCAGGACAAGGGCCTGATCGATGAGCTGAGCCGGCACAAGATCCGGGAACTCGCGGAGAGCGGGCGCACCCAGCTCTCCGAGAGGGACGTGGAGATCTTCTCCGCCGCGCTGAACACCGCCGGAGCCGCGACGGACCGGTTGTACGCGATGCTCGTCACCGGGCATGACCTGCGCCGCTGGGTACGGACGGGATACTTCAGTGCCTGGACGCTCCAACTCGGGCTGCTGGACGAGCGCTATCCGCTCTCCGATGACGGTGAGCCGGACAGCCGCGACCAAACGCCGCGGGAGGCTCTGGGCAACTTCCTCGACGCGTTCCGCGACAACCCCTTCGGCGATCGCCTCCGACGGACGGACCAGGACTTCGGCGAGCTGACCGGACTGCTCAACGAACTGCTCCACACCGGAAATCCCGAGAAGACCCGGCGCCACCTGACGACGATCATGGACGAGGTCTTCCGCATCGACGCGACGTACCTGGCCTCCCGGCGACAGGATTACGAGGAGAAGCTCGCGCTGTGGCGCCTCAAAGAAGAGGAACGGCAGAAGAGACGCGTGCGCCCGGGGCGCGAGACCAAGCCGTCACCGCCGCCGCAGACCCCTGAGGAATGGCACGGAGAACTCGCCAAACGCTTCGAATTCACCCTGCTGCTGTGTGCTCTCGAACCCCGACTCGCCATGATCAACGCCATGTGGCCCCGGGTGGAGGCGGCCCTCAGCCTGGGCTACAACGAGATGTACCGCAGGCCACTCGACTACGGACCCATGGTGCCCGAAGCGCCCATGGGCAACGTACTCGGATTCCAGTTCCGGGTTTCCGGCGAGGACGAGGGCGGCATCCGCAGCGGCGAGCTGACCTTCTTCCGCTGCAGTGGGGTCGGCCGGGAGCTGCTGCGCGCCATGCCCCACCTCACCACCGTCGACGGCCGCCCCGGAGCCCATCTGCTGCTCATGTCCGGCAGCAGCTGGGCGGGCGCCTCCAGCCGTTACCACGTCTGCGTCCCGGTCGGCGTGATCATCGAACCGCCGGCCGACGTGACCGAGCGCATCGCGGAAGGGAGCCGGATGCGCTTCGAGTTCATCGATGACGGTGACGAGAAGCTGCGCCTGTCCGGTACCGATCCCGACGAGCGCCCCGAGAAACTGCGCCGCATCGCCACGCATCTGGGAGCGGGTGAGTACGACATCCTCGACGGCGGCCCGCTGGAGCGGGAGATGCTGTCTCTGCCGCCGGAGCGCCAGCAGATCCTTCTCCTGGTCGGCAGCTACGCCGAGGCACGTGTCGTGGCCGACACCCTCCACAACCTCAACCCCCGTTGGCGCGACAGCGTGTTGTGCCTTGTCTCGGACGACGAGGAGATCGCCCCGGAGGACGAGGCTCCGTCCGCCTACCGCGCCCCGTCGCTGCGCCGAGGCGACGTCGAGCGACTCAAGGACCTCGACACGAACATCCTCGTAGCACCCCTGCTGGCCGTCGAGCGTGGCCACAACATCCTCAACAGTGACGGTGAAGCAGCCATCGGCACGGTCTACTTCCTGGCCCGCCCCAATCCACACCCGGACGACCTGTCCCTGGCCGTCCACGCGGTCAACGACTGGATCGTCCGCGCCATCACGGGCGGCGACTTCGACTCGTGGGTGCGCGGATGCGCCACCGTCGAGCAGGGCGCGGACGAGGTCCGCCGACTTGCCCGCTCGCGCTGGTACCAGGTGCTCGAACGCTCGATGGCATGGAGCCGCCTCGGCGATGAACGGGAGCGGGTGACCTGGGACATGCTGGTTCTGATGTGGCAGGTGATCGGGCGGCTGGTGCGTGGTGGTGTGCCGGCCCGGGTGGTCTTCGTCGACGCCGCCTTCGCTCCGAACCGCGAAGCGACACCCCCGCGCCCCGACACCCCGAAATCCAGCCTTCTGCACAGCGTGCTCGACGTACTGGACCCGTACTTCGACGGCGACACGAAGAGCGCCGAAGAGCAGTTCATCGCCCGGGCCCTGTACGAACCGTTGCGGCGCATGCTCGCCCGGTTGCTCGCCGACCCACCCGCACCGGCCCACCCGAAAGAGCTCAGTCCCGCCCGCTAGGAGGCATCCGTGTACCAGACCATTCGCGTCACTGCCTACGAACCCGACCTGCTCCACGGCCCGTGGCGGGAGGAACTACGCGTCCTGCGGCTCGGCACGGACCTGTATACGGAACTCACCCGGCTTCATGGCGAGGCCAACGCCGGTGCGGGCCGCCCCGACCGGCTCCCCGTCCGTCAGCTGAACTCCCTGCTCCAGGCCATGGCACCGGGCGCCATCGCGACCGGACGCAACGCGGGAACCGACGGCAGCCTGCCGTGGCTCTACGCACGGGAAGCCGTGCCGCCGGAGGTCCTCGCCCCGCTGATCGGTACCTGGGCGGCGGGGCGGCTCCGGGAGGACGACGACGGCGGGGGACCCGATCTGGAAGAGCGGCTGCTGTCCGAGAACCCGGCTGCCGCGGTGCCGCTCCCGCAATGGGAGACCGAGCCTGTCGACCTCACCGAGACGGTGACATCGCCGGGAGGCACCGCCGAGCCCGTCCGACGGCTCTACAGCCTGTTGCCGGAGTGGATCGCCTTCCGGCTGGCAGCCCGACCGTTCCGTACACGAGGTGTCACCCTTCGATTCCGCGTCGAGAGTTCGGACAACGGAGCGCGTCTTGTCTCCTGGCCACCACAGAGGTACGAGTACCGCAAGCAGACCTGGTACTACTCCGCGTGCCTGAACATCACCGTCCACACGGTGCCGTTCGCCTCGCGGTTCCGTGTCCATGTCTCCACCCAGGTACGTCGGTGGGCCACGCGGCTGGACGTACGCCCCCACCGGCTCGGTGGAGCGACGGTCCTGCTCGACGCCCCACTGCCGTGGCCGGAAGGGCCTGACCGGGGCCACCGGCTGACGGTGAACTCCCTCGGTTACGACCGGCGTCGCAAGGAGCTTGCCTGGCGCCGCCACAGCCCCGCGCTGCTGCTGCCCGAACTGGACATCGTGCGTGGCTACCCGGAACCCGAGGAACTTTTCACCCATCCGGAACGCTGGATCAATGGATGCCGTGACGTGGCCGCCGGCATCGTCTACCACCCTTCGGTCGGTCCGCACGCGGTGGGCCCCGGGCTGATGCCCCGGGAGCGGGCGGACCTGGACGCCTGGGTGGAGGAAGGGCTGCGTCCGGTGCTGCGCCGGGTCAGCGATCTCACGCGAGTCACCAGACGCAACACCCCATCCCTGCTTCCCCGTTCGGCCACCAAGGGGCAGCCCGGGGTCCGGGACGCGCAGCTGGCGCTGCAGCGCCGCGCGGCACTGGCACGCGCTCTGAACGGCCGCCGCTTGGAGGTCGAGGTCTTCTGGCAGTCCCCGGAGACACGTGCCGCGCTGCTGTCGGAGCTGCCCAAGCTCATCGGTTCGGCCGCCGGGGAGAGAGTGGGCCCGAGCACCGACGACATCTGGCAGTGGCGGGATGACGGCATCGACATCCGCGTACGCGCCCGGCCCGCCGGACCCTTGGCCGAGGCACTGCCGGTCTCCCGGGACCGTAGGCGTTCCCGTGCCACGCGGCTCGCCGAGGCGACCGAAGGGCGGTGTGAAATCGTGGCGGACCGGTTGGCGCCGCCGCGTGGCGACGACGCCGGTGTCGTGATCGCGGAAATCGCGGGCAAGGGCCGCTTCGCCGCTGTCCCGGATTCCGATCCCAAACACGCGTTGCGTATCGCCTGGGCACGGCAGGGGTGGGTCAGCCAGTTCGTCAACGCGCCCGAGGACGCCGCAAGTGCCTTGGAACACCGGGCCCGGTGGACCTGGCTGGACGCGTTCCGGCAGATCGGTGCGATCAGCCCACCCGCCCACAGGGTGGGCGCCGGAATTCCCGGCGACCTCCAGTACGCGGCACTCTGGCTCGTCCGCCACACCCGGAAGGGACCTACGCGTTGCCCTGTCCGCCGTCTCGTCGCGGTGCGGATCCGCCCCGGAGACGGGCCCGACGCGATCGAAGGGTGGGACGCCGAGCGTGCTCAGTGGGTGCCGTACCCGAAGCTGTTGCTGCTGCTCTCCAAGACCCCCGGTCCGACAGCCGAGGCAGTGGACTCGTACGAGGGGCATGACGACGCGACCACCGGAACGGAGCGCGGGCCCGCCGAACGCCTGGGCGCGCGGCAACGCCAGGAGCGGGAGACCGAGCGGCAGCTTCGCGCCCTGCTCTTCCAACTCCGCGACCGCCCGACGCTCCTGCTGGCGGACGCGGCCAATCTGCGCCAGTGCTGGCCGCGCCTGCGCAACGGATCGTTGGCCCGCGACATGCTCGGTTTCGGCACCGAACCCGATCAGCGCCTCACCATCTACGGGAACGACCTGCGGTTGGTGCTCGTAAGGGATGCGAACGCGCGCGAGGAGGTGGCGGAGTGGTATGCCCATGACGGCAAGGAAAAGATCGGCTTCGCCGAGGGCGTGTGGGGGACGGCCGAGGATGAGAGCAGGGTGTTCGCCAGTACGACCGCCACTCCGCACACGGCGGCGAAACTCCCCAAGGGACTGATGAAACTGGTGCCGACGGCCCGGGGACGAACAGCCCCCGGCAAGTCCGCCTGGAACCCCGGGCAACTCGAAGTGACCGTGCTCGGCTGTCTGTCGGAGAAAGCGCTGGCGGACGCGGGGCGCGAAGGGGAGACGCCCGACCGGCCGGCGGAGTGGGCGACGCTGACGCATCAGCTGCGCTACCACGACGATTACCCACCGCTGGCCCGCCCGCTCCCGCTGCACCTCGCGCGCCTGGCCGGCCAGTATGTGCTTCCCCTGGCCGCCGCGCGGGAAAGCCGGAGCGTGCGGCCCTGCCCCGCTGATCCGGTCGGTTCTGTCCCCGACTCCCGGTGAGCGGGCTGTCGAGGGCGCGCGCCCGGGACGGCCCGTAGGGGTGCTCGGATTCGACCTGCTCGCCCGGACCAGGCTGAGGGCACCCGTGCCGGGACACGTTGGACGCACCGGCGTGTCCGATTCGCGGGGCACGGGTGCCTTCGGAGCCACGGGGCGATGACCGAGCTCGTGGAGGTGGTGGCGCCGACTCGGTCGGTCGGCCCGGTCTCCCTGGCACCACAGGCGGTGAGGCAGTCGCGGCGGGGCTCGCCATTCTGGATCTTCTCAGTGGCGGCCTCGCGGCCCCATGTGCTTTGGCGACCGACTCGGCGCCGTGTACGGCGGCCTTGAGAGCGGACGGTCCGGTTCGGGTATTCCTGTTCAGCGGGCGCGATGCCGAAACGCGAACAGAGCCCGCATTCGCGCGGAGGCGCGCTGAATTCTGACGTCGCATCAAGCCGTCACTGCTGTGAATTGACGACACATCAGCGTGCCCTTTGTTCGTGTTGATCTTTTCTTGGGCAAAGGGGAGTGGAGGCCGAACTGTGGCGTCTCGGACGGGTGAATCCCGATCCGGAGTCGCTCGGGCGGCAGCTCGCCCCTTCGTAGAGCTTTTGGGTGTTTTGGTGCTCTTGTCCTTGGTGGCGATATGGGTGATATTCGTGCATCTTGTAGCCCTCTGGGTGGCGTTGTGGCGACAGAAGATCCACTCGAACCCGTGACATGTGTCACGTAGATGATCGTTTCATGGGTATGCCTTCTCGTTCACTTGGCCCACGGGAATGGAGAGTTGAAGCCCTTCGGGGCCGAAGAATATTTCTGATCTTCCCGGCTGCAATGGCCTCTCGGATTGCGTTGCGATTTCTGGACTTGTCTCTCCCGGGACTTCTCGCTTACGTTCTCGTCACTCCGGACAGAACGCCGAATCCTGCCGCTGCCCGGAATCCCACACCTACTCACGTACGGCAGGAGCGGGGGACCCAGGTAAGTCGCCGGTTCAGTGGTTGGACCGGCTCGGGGTGAAGTCGTCGTTGTGGCGGCCGGGCATCTCCTGCCCGAACCCGACAGCTCACCTCGCAGGCGACGGAGAGGAATGCGTCATGTCCGCAAAGGCCAAACACCGCCGTCCCAGAACCGGCCCGCTCGCTCGTGGTGTCGTCGCCGTGAGCGCGGGAGGCGCCGTGCTCGCGCTGCCGCTGCTGGCGGCCACCACCGCCCAGGCGGCGCCCGCGACCGGGCACGCCACCGCCGGGGCCGCGGCGTCGACCGCCGGGGTCACCCGGCAGGCGCCCCTGACGTACTCCGTCGTCGCCGGTGACTCGCTGTCCAAGATCGCGAAGGCGCACTCCCTGACCGGCGGCTGGAAGAAGCTCTACGAGGACAACCGGGGCGCCATCGGAAGCAACCCGTCCCGGATCGTCCCCGGCCTGAAGCTGACCCTCGGCTCCACCGCGAAGGCCACGACCGCGAAGGCCACGACCGCGAAGACCGCCACCGCGAAGACCGCGACGGCGAAGACCGCCACCGCCACGAAGACCGTCGCCAACGCCACGCCGGCCGCGCTGAAGACGTACTCCAACAACCTCGACGGTTGGATCCGCGAGTCGCTGGACGTCATGGCGACGCACGGCATTCCGGGCTCGTACGACG
This sequence comes from Streptomyces sp. NPDC012835, assembly GCF_042900885.1. Lineage (NCBI taxonomy): Bacteria > Bacillati > Actinomycetota > Actinomycetes > Kitasatosporales > Streptomycetaceae > Streptomyces > Streptomyces sp. NPDC012835. The sequence continues at coordinate 1,624,493 of NZ_JBIBBW010000001.1, read as the reverse complement.
GGATCTACCGCAACGTCATGCGCGAGTCCTCCGGCAACCCGGCGGCCATCAACAACTGGGACTCCAACGCCGTCGCCGGTACCCCGTCCAAGGGGCTCCTCCAGGTGATCGACCCCACGTTCCAGGCGTACCACGTGCCCGGCACGTCGACGGACAGCTATGACCCGGTCGCCAACATCACCGCCGCGTGCAACTACGCCGCCGCCAGGTACGGCTCGATCGACAACGTGAACGGCCCCTACTGACGGCCGGCGCCTGACAGCCGCGGCCCGACAGCCGACGCCCGGCCCCTCATCGCACCCCGGCAGGACTCCGACAGGACTCCCGCAGGACTAACGGGCGGTTTCGTCCACCGCCAGGGTGAAGATGTCGGGCCGGGCGTAGTGCCCTGTCACATCCAGGTCGAACCGGCCCCTGGCGATGTCCCCCAGGTCCAGCTCGGCGGTGAGGATCCCCTCCCCGTCCCTGAGCGGTCCCGCCAGCACCTCGCCCAGCGGGGAGACGATGGTGCTGCCGCCGCCGATCAGCACGGTTTCCGGCGCGTCGCCCTGTACGGGGTGGACATCGGCCGGGAGGTCGGCGCGGCGCAGGTACTGGTTGGCGCTCAGCACGAAGCAGCGGCCCTCCAGGGCCACGTGGCGCATGGTGGCCTGCCAGTTCTCCCGGTCGTCCACCGTCGGCGCGCACCAGATGTCGACGCCCTTCGCGTACATCGCCGCGCGGAACAGCGGCATGTAGTTCTCCCAGCAGATCGCCGCGCCGAGCCGGGCGCGGCCCGTCCCCACCACCGGCATCGTGGAACCGTCGCCGGTGCCCCAGATCACCCGCTCGGCGGCCGTCGGCATCAGCTTGCGATGGTGGGAGACGAACCCCTCCGGGCCGAAGAACAACGCCACGCAGTGCAGTGTCGAACCGCTGCGCTCGACGGCCCCCACCACCGCGTGGCAGCCCAGCTCGCGCGTGAGCGCGGCCAGCTCCGCCGTCTCGGGGCCGGGGACGCCGATGGCCGACTCGGCGTAGCGGCGGAACAGCTCCCGCCCCTCCGGCGTGCGGCTGCCGACGGTGACACCGAAATCCAGCCCCTTCGGGTAGCCGCCTAGGAACGCCTCGGGCAGTACGACGACCTCGGCCCCCCGGCCGGCCGCCTCACGGATCAGGTCCCGGGCCCTGCCGAGATCGCCGGGTGTGTCGAAGAGTCGGGAGCCCGCCTGGACGACGGCCGCGGTCAGATGCGTCATACGGCGACCGTACGAAGGGCTCGCGGCATCCGGCAAACTGATATCCACGATGATCGATATCTATGAAACCGAATTCAGGCGGGCCGATCTCAATCTGCTGATCGTGTTCGCGGCGCTGATGCGCGAGCGGAGTGTGACCCGCGCCGCCGCCGAGCTGCGGCTGAGCCAGGCGGCGGTCAGTGCCGCTCTCGGCAGGCTGCGCCGCCTCTTCGGTGACGACCTCTTCGTCCGGGTACGTACGGGTATGGAGCCCACCCCGCGCGCCCATGAGATCGCCCGGACCACCGAACCGGCCCTGCGCATCCTGCACGGCGCCCTCACCGGCGCGGCACGGTTCGACCCGGAGACCTCGGAGCGGACGTTCACGCTGGGCATGTCCGACGACATCGAGGCCCACCTCATGCCGAGACTGATCGAGCGGGGCGGCGCCCACCCCGGCGTGCGGTTCGTGGCGCGTCAGACCAACCGCACCGTGGTCGCGGACATGCTCGACCGGGGCGAGATCGACCTCGGCGTCGCCGTCGCACCGGCCCTCGGGGCCGCACACCGCCAGGAGGAGCTGTTCACCTCCGGCTACGCCTGCCTCTTCGACGCCGGGCTGCTGGACCTCCCCGTACCACTGACCCGCCGGGACTACCTCGCGCATCCGCATGTCCTGGTCTCGCACGACGGCCGCCGGGGCATCGTCGACGACCTGCTCGACGCCCAGGGGCTGACCCGGCGGGTGGTCGCCGCGACGACACACTTCGCCGGAGCGGTGGTGATGCTGCGCTCCGTCCCCGCCCTCGCGACCGTCCCGCGGCACGCGGCGGAGGTCTACGCCCGGATCGCGGGGCTCACGATCAGCCCGCCGCCGATCGCGATGCCGGAGTACCCGGTCTCCTCGGTGTGGCACGCCTCCCTCGCCGACGACCCCGCCCACACCTGGCTGCGGCGGACCGTACGGGAGTGTGCCGCGCCGTAGCGCCGGCGGACTGCCGCGCACCCCGGCCCCCACCGTCCTAATGACCCGCCCCGGCCGCCGGACCCGTCGCCGCGCCGCCTCCGTAGAAGGCGGGGCGCTGCTCCAGGGCCTCGACCCGGATCACCGCGCCGGACTCCAGGGCCTGGACGAGGGCGTCCGTGATGACGGTCGCGGCGTAGCCGTCCCAGGACGAGGGGCCGGTGGGCTCGGTTCCGGTCGCCACCGAGGCGGCCCATTCGCGGAACTCGGTGTCGAAGGCGCCCTCGAAGCGGCCCTGCCAGTCCTGGAGCACCCCGGTGGAGTTCCGGCCGGCCCCGCGCACCGCGACGGTCGCCGGATCGGGGAGGCGGACGAGGCCCTCCTCGCCGACGGTCTCGCACTGGATGTCGTATCCGTAGCGGCAGTTGACGAAGACCTCCAGGTCGATCCTGACTCCGGCGGCGGTCTCGAAGAGCATGATCTGCGGGTCCTGGAGGTGCTCGTGCCGGTTACGGGTACGGCGCGGCTTCAGCACCTGTACGGACCGGATCTCGTCGTCCAGCAGCCAGCGCAGTACGTCGATCTCGTGCACGGCCGTGTCCTGGGCGGCCATCGCGGAGGTGTAGGAGGCCGGGGCGGTCGGATTGCGGTGGGCGCAGTGCACGATCAGCGGTTCCCCGATCGCGCCCGACGCGATGACCCCCTTCATCTCCCGGTACCCGGCGTCGTACCGGCGCATGAAGCCGACCTGTACGAGCCGGCTGCCGTGGGCCGTCTCGGCCTCGATGATCTTGAGGCAGTCCGCCGCGGTGGTGGCCAGCGGCTTCTCGCAGAAGACCGGCTTGCCGGCGGCGACGGCCGCGAGGACGTGTTCCGCGTGGGTGGGGCCCCACGAGGTGACGACGACGGCGTCGACATCGGCCGACCCGATCACCTCGGCACCGCTGCGCAGGGCGCGGGCGCCCACGGGGGCGGCGGCCGCCTCGGCGCGCGCGGCGTCGATGTCGAAGACGGCGGTGACGCGGGTGCCGGTGACGACTTGGGTCAGACGGCGGATGTGATCCTGCCCGATCATTCCGGCGCCGATCACGCCGATACGGACGGTCATACGGGGATCTCCCTTACGGAGCGGCTCGGTTGGAGGAGGGAGCGGGGAGGCCCGGAGGCGGTGGCGGTGGCGGGGACGGCCGGGGGCGGTGGCATGGGCAGGTGGGGGTGGGCGGGACAGGCGCTCCGGGCGAGGCGGCGCGGGACCTTCGACGAACCCGACTCGCCACCAAACCCCTTACGCCGGTGGCCAGTACGATCCTGGATGTCCATATGTCATGTCAATCCCCATGGTGAACGCCCGCGCCGTGCGGGGGAGTTGCCGGGCGGCATCCGGCATCCGGCACACGTACCCGCACTTCGCCGGTCCCGCGTTCCGTCAGCCGACCGGGCGCAGGGCCGGTGTCCCGTCCCGGCCCTGCTCGCGCGCGCAGTACACGCGCACCCGCGCGAGCAGCGCCTCGGGATCGGGCTCCGGCTGGAGCGAGTTGAGATGCAGCAGCCACAGGTCGTGCAGCCCCTCCTCGATCTGCCGCCGCCCCTCCAGGGCGTCGGAGACGGTGTGCAGTCCGAAGAACGCGCACACCAGGCCGTACGCCGCGACCTCCGGCGGCACGCCGCGCGCGAGCTGCCCCTCCCGGCGCGCCTCTTCGAGCAGTCCGGTCACCGTCTCCAGCCAGCCCACGAACGGGCGCGGCAGCGTGACGTCGATGGCGCCGCGCTCCGCCCACAGCCGTGCTCCGGCCCGGGTGACGACATCGTCGCGGAATGCCCTGGCCACATCGAAACTCAGTGCGACCAGTTTTTCGAGTGAGGCGAGTTCGGCCGACGCGTAACGGCCGATCAGACCGGGCCAGGTCGCGAAATGTTCCTCGACAATGGCCAGCGCCAGATTCTCCTTGCTCGCGAAATGGAAGTAGATGGCTCCACTGGTGCGCCCCGACCGCGCGCTGATGTCACTGATGCTGGTTCCGGCATAACCTCGCTCGTCGAACAGGTGTGCCGCCGACTCCAGGAGAAACCTCCGCGTCGTTTTCGCTCGCACCTGCGCCGCTCGAACCTGCACGTGTACTCCGGATTGCCGTTCCGTTAACTGACAGCAGGCAATGTAGCGCGTTTGGCCGAACCGGGCTGGGGTGCGCAGTCGGGTGAATTGAGTTGTTCTTATCCTATGAACGCATCGGTGGATGGTGTAGCGGTCGGCGGCACGTCCGCGAGTGGCACACCCGTGAGCGACGCACCTCCGGAAAGCGCCCCCGTACTCCCGGACCGCACCCCCGCACCCCCGGAGCGCACCCCCGCGCGCCGCGCGCCGGCCCGGCTCCGCCCGCTCTCCTGGTCGCGCACCGTCCCCCGCGAGTGGGTCCACCGCGACTCCGTCGCCGAGGTGCTGCTCACCGATGTACGGCGGGCCAGGGGCGGCGGGTTCGAGGCGGCTGCCTCCTGGCCTCGGTCCCATCCGACGTTCCCGCGCGACGGCGCCGACCTGCACAGCCCGCTGATGATCGTCGAGACGCTCCGGCAGCTCGGCATCTGCCTGCCGCTCCGGTACTTCGGGGTGGCGCCGTCGGCCCGGCTGGTGATCACCGATCTGTACTTCGAGATCGATCCGCGCAGCGAACCCCTGGCGCGCTCCGGCGCCACCAGGGTCGGCTGCCATGTGCTGGTCGACGGGGTGCACCGGGGGCCGGACGGTGAGGTCACCGGGTTGCGGCTCCAGGTCTCCTACCGGTCCGGCGGAGCGGTCTTCGCGCGGGCCGGCGGCGGCTCGCGGTTCCTGAGCGCGGAGCGGTACGACGCCGTACGGACGGGGGGCGCGCGGCCTCCCGTCCGTACGGCGTGGGAGGCGCCGGGCGCGCCCGCGCCCGCGCCCACGGTCCGGCCGGTGCGGCCCGCCGCGCACCGGCTCGGGGTGAACGGCGCGCACGACGTCATGATCGCCGCCGACGGGCCCACCCTCATGGTGGAACCCGCGGATCCGCGACACCCCTACTTCTTCGATCACGCCACCGACCACCTCCCCGGCATGATCGTCCTGGAGGCGGCCCGGCAGGCGGCGGCGCTGGCAAGCGGGGGAAGACTGATGCGGCCTACCGCCGGTCGGCTGAAAACCGCGCGGTTCATCGAATACGCGCCGCCCGCCCGAGTTCTGTGCGTGCCGCACCACACGACCTGCGTCTTCCGCTTTCTTCAGGGCGGCGAACAGAAGGCATTCGGCGTGCTGCGCTACCAATAAACACATAGGGACACTAATGGCAATCGCTTGACTGCCCTGAGTGATGCTCCCTAGCGTAGTGATCGTTATGTTCTTCGGCGGTCGCCCGACAGGGTCTCCGTAGAGGCCGGTGCCCGCCTGGAATCCCACCCGCATGTCCGCGGGTGGCCACAACGCGCCCCCGGTGTTTCGCACCGGTGCGGCGGCCAGCGCTGCCGCGATCAGGGCTTTCCCGAATGGAAAAAGCCGGATGACAGCTCACCGCATCCTTTCCTGGACCCCCGCCGCCATCGTTTTCGACTGTGACGGCACACTCATGGACACCGAAATCCACTGGCAGGACGCGCGGATCAACGCTTTGCGCGAGTACGGATTCACCCCGGCTCCCGGTTTCGCCGAGCGGGCCAAGGGCCTGCACTACACGGAATGCGGCGTCCTCATGGCCGAGGAGGCGGGCCGGCCGGAGCTCGGCGAGGAGATGACGGGCAGACTGCTCGCGCACTTCCGCACGCTGGTCGACGACAACCCGCTGACCATGCCGGGCGCCCGCGAACTCGTCGTGGCGGCCGCGAGGTTCGCCCCGCTGGCGGTCGCCAGCAACTGCCCGAGAGAGGTGGTGGAATCCTGCCTCGGCACCGCGGGTCTGCTCGGCCACTTCGGCCATGTCGTCGTGCCGGACGGCTCGATCAGGCCCAAACCCCACCCCGACGTCTATCTCGCCGCCGCCCGGCTCTGCGGCGCCGAGCCCGCCGACACCCTGGCGGTCGAGGACTCCCATGTCGGCATCCAGTCGGCGGAGCGCGCGGGGATGCGCGTCATGGGCGTCGGCCCCTGGCCGGGCGACCGGACCGTCGCGCTGGTGGACCTGTGGGTCCGCTCCCTGGACGAGCCGGAGGTGCGCGGCTGGGCGGGCACCCGGGTGCCCGCCCAGTTGTCCCGCCCGAGTCTCCCGCCCGAGCGCGCCGGTGCGGGAAATCGGCCTACCATGAAGTCCTGAGGGACAGATCAGCCCCGATGCCGCCGCGCAGGGAGATGGCCACGGATGGATGAGGAACGCGCCGGCCGTCTCGTCTCGTCGCTGCGCGCCCGGGGTGTGCCCGCGCACCTCGCCCATCTGGGCGTCTACCAGTGCGGAGTGCAGATCGTGCTCATCGGCGGCGGTGAGGCGATCTGGGACATGGACGCGGCGATGGGGCTGCGGGCGGAGGTCGTGCGCGACGGCGTGCTGGTCGGATTCGTTCCGCAGGTGCGCGGCTCCGAGGAGTTCACCGAGGAACAGCTCGTGGAGACCATCGCCACCACCCGGTACGACGAGGAGGGGCTGCACCCTCCGCTGGACACCGGAACCGGCCCCGAGGGAACGGGCGGTGGCGACACCGGCCTGCCCTACCGGGGCGCCGGTCCCGCGCTCCCGCCACGGGCGCGCCGCCGAGGTCTCCGGCTTCCCCGCTGGCCCCGGCGACCGGGATAGCGCGCCGCGAACGGAACGGCGTGCGGCGGCTCCCGACGCGCCCCTTGTTCTCAGACGTATGCACGAGTGTGGATCCATGTCACGCGGTCGGCTGTTGTTTCCGCTGATTCACCCCGTCCGCCCGGTACGAGTGGGCATGCTGGTGGGCATGGCTGAGCATGGTGAGAACGTGCCCGCGTACCGCACGATCCGGGTGACAGGCCCCGACGGCCCGGTCGACGCGGTGGCGGACGTGGCGGCGTGGCAGGCGCGTGAGGCGTACCCGGACATTCTTTCGGCGGGTGGTCCGCTCTTCGGTGTGGTGCGTGAGCGCGAGGCGGGCGGCTGGGAGCTGGTCTCGTCGCTCTCGGGTCTGGCTCCGCAGGACGGCCGCGACAGCATGGGCGCGCAGTTCCGGCTGCTCGCCCAGAAGTGTGAGCGCGCCGGTGACGAGAGCGCGCGCGAGGAGTGCATGCGCGCGGCGGAGCGGACCGAGTGGGAGACGAACGACGAGATGACCGTGCTCGGCGCCCGCTACCGGGTGGCGCGGGCCGAGTGCTACGTACGGTCGGGACCCGACGGGCCCGAGCCGCCGCGTGCCACCGACCCCGATCCCATGGAGCCGGGCGAGTCGCACCGGGCTCCGGACCCGGCCGCCGGGTTCGTCTTCGATCCGGTCATCGCCACCGGTATGTCGGAGGGCATCCTGAAGGTCGAACTCCTCTCCCTGATGCCGAAGGCGGGCACGGTCCCGGCGGACGTACGCGGAGACGCGCTGGCCGCGGCCCGGACACATCCCGGAGGGGTGCTGCTGCCGGCCGCCTTCATGACGACCGAGTGTGTGCGCGGGCAGTGGCGGCCGGACTCCCCCGCCACCTCCGTCACCCCGCAGGCCGCGCGGGACTCCCTGGCCATGAGGCTGCGGGTGATGATCCCCTGGAAGCGCGGGCTCGGGCCGGCGGAACGTGTGCCCTACTCGGCGGCGGCGGACCACCTCGACGCGGAGCGCTGCGACGAACTCACCGTCGAGGGACGCCACTTCAGAATCGTGCGGATCGAACGCCTGGTGCGCATCGGCCCCGACGGCCCGGAGGGCCCGCGCCCCTCCGACCACGACCCCGAGCCGCCGGTGATGGTGCAGCACCAGCAGCAGCTCGAACAGGGGCTGATCTCGGAGGACGACGACGAGGACGAGGACGCCCCTGACGAACACGACGAGTACTCACGGCGGTTGACCGCGCTCTTCGAGGAGGAGGACACGCGCCGCAAGAGGCTGCGGGCCGGGCGCGGCCGGGCGGGCGGAGATTCCTGAGCGGCGCCCGCGGCCGGGCGTGCGGTGACCCGTGCCCGAGCCGGTCAGCAGCGCTCGTTCACATGGCCCGGCTCTCCCGCCGGTACGAGATCGCGGTCGCGCAGCACGATCGCGAGCCGCCCGTCCCACTCCCGGCAGGCGGCCTTCAGATCCGCCCGGCGGTACTCGATGACCAGCACCTGGTCGTCGTAGGCGTCCGCGTAGGCCGCGCACTCGTCGTAGCGCGCGCACTCCTCGGCGATGGCGAAGTCGAACCCGAGCTTGTGGCCCAGCGGCGCCATCTCCGCCGCGTTCTTCTGGCCGATCGCCAGCCCGGCCTGGTGGGCCCGTGCCACCAGCAGCTCGGCGAAGGCGGCCGCCTGCTTCCGGTCGAGAAGCCCGTCCGAGCGCAGATACGAATCCAGGTTGTCCGAGTCGAGCCCGTCGAACCCCTTCTCCGCGCAGCCGTCAAACCAGCCGCCGACGATACGTGCCAGCCGCTCACGGCGGTCGGCCGTGGAGATGTCCAGCAGCGGTTCCTGCCAGTCCTCGTCGACGACCAGTTCGTCGTCCGCGTCCCGCAGCAGCAGATCGGGGTGGTTCTTCTGCCACCACTTCACGGCGTCCGGCTGCGTCTGGTACGCGTTGACGTAGCAGATGTTGTACGCCCCTGGCTCCGGCGAGGCCGTACGGTCACGGACGACCGTACGCACCCCCTCGGGCGGGGTGTAGGGGCCGCCGAGCTGGTAGTCGAAGGGCCGGTCGGCCGGCAACTGCTTGACCTGGCGGTCGGGGGCGGCGGTGGAGTCGCCGGTTCCGGTGGCGCACCCCGACAGGGCGAGCGGGAGAGCGAGCAGCAGGGACGCCACCGATATACGGGTGACGGGTCTACGGGGGACGCGGATGAACGGCAAAGTGGCGCCTTGAGTCGGAGGGGACGGCGGACGCGTCAAGTTTCCCACCGCGCCCGCCGCCCCCTCTGACCAGGTCACTCCTTGACGGCTCCCGAGTTGGCCCCGTTCACGAAGTAGCGCTGGAAGCAGAAGAACAGCGCCGCGACCGGCAGGGTGGACAGCAGCGCCGCCGCCAGCTTCAGCGGATACTGGGTGCCGCCGCCGAGCCCGCCCGAGACGAAGCGCGCCAGCCCCGTGGTGAGCGTCTCGTACTGGCCGGACTGGGTGGCCACGAGGAAGTGCGTGAACTCGTTCCACGACCCCTGGAACGACAGGATCGTCAATGTGATCAGCGCGGGCCTGGCCATCGGCAGCACCACCGACCAGAAGATCCGGAACACCCCGGCCCCGTCGACCCGGGCGGCCTCCTCGACCTCGCGCGGCACCGACTCGAAGAACTGCTTCATGATGAAGATCCCCGCTGCGTCCACCAGCAGCGGCACGATCATCGCGGTGTAGGTGTCGAAGATCCCGAAGGTGTTGAGCACCAGGAACTTCGGGATGAGCAGCGCCACCCCCGGCACCGCCATCACCGCGAGCACGAAGCCGAACAGCACGGAACGGCCCCGGAAGCGCAGCCGCGCCAGCGCGTACCCCGCCATCGAGTCGAACAGCACCCGGCCGGCGGTCACCAGTACCGCCACGAACGCCGAGTTGGACAGCCAGCGCAGGAAGGGCACCCCCTGGGCCGACTCGCTCAGCCCGAACAGCCGCTGGTACGCGGCCGTCGTCGGGGTGGCGGGCAGCAGCGACAGCGGATGCGACGCCGCGTCCGGGTCCGTCTTGAACCCCGTGACCAGCTGGATCGCGAAGGGCAGCAGATAGAGCAGCCCCACCCCCACCACCAGGGTGTATCCCAGCACCCTGGCCGGAGTGGGGAATCGGGGCAGCACCGGACGGGACGCGGCGCGCGCGGCCCTGCGACGGTCCCGCCGGGACCGCCGGTCCTCGGCCGTGACGGTGGCGGTGGCGGTCATCGCTTCCTCCCGGTGCGCTCGCCGCGTTCCCGCAGCACCCAGCGCTGGAGCGCGGTCAGGCAGAGGATCAGGGCGAGCAGGATGAACGCGATCGCCGAGCCCTGACCGAAGTCCGCGTTGTCGAAGCCCGAGGAGTACGACAGGAACGCGGGCGTCAGCGTCGTATTGCCCGGGGCGCCCTGGCCCATCACGTACACCTGGTCGAAGACCTGCCAGGTGGAGATCAGTCCCAGGGTGAGGACCAGGAACAGCACGGGGCGCAGCGCGGGCAGCGTCACGTACCGCAGCAGCTGGCGGCGGTTGACCCCTTCCAGGGCGGCCGCCTCCTCCAGCTCCCGGGGGATGTCCTGGAGCGCCGCGAGGAAGATCAGCATGAAGGTGCCGGAGGTGGTCCACACGGCCAGCAGGATGATCGTGCACATCGCGACCGAGGGGCCCGAGAGCCACTCGAACCAGGACAGGCCCATGAAGGAGTGGTCCGCCAGCGCCCCGGCCGGCTTCGCGGGATCGACGATGCCGAGATCGCCCAGGATCAGGGAGAGGACACCGCGCGGGTCGGCGAACCAGTTCGGCCCCTTGACCCCGATCCAGGAGAGCAGGGAGTTGACGGCCCCGCTGCCCTGGAAGAGGAAGAGGAACACCGTCGAGACGGCGATGGAGCTGGTGACCGAGGGGAAGAAGAACGTCGTGCGCAGGGCGCCCCTGGCCCGCAGCACCTTCTGATTGACGATCAGCGCCAGACCCAGCGCGAGCAGGGTCTGGAGCGGCACCGTCAGCAGGACGTAGTACGCGTTGTTGCGCAGCGAGGTCGCGAAGAGCGTGCGGTCGAGACCGTCCTGGGTGAGCAGCGCCCGGTAGTTGTCCAGGCCCACGAAATCGGCCTGGGCGCTGAACGGGTTGGACTGCCCGTCCCAGTGCAGCAGGCTCACCCAGAGTGCCATCAGGATGGGCAGCACCAGGAAGAGGCCGAGGACGATCACCATGGGGCTGACGAACAGCCAGCCCCAGGCGCCTTCCCCCCGACGGCCCGCGCGCGGGGCACGGTTGCGGGCCGTCGGGGGCGTACCGGCGGCACCGGGCGTGTCAGGTTCGCCCGGTGTGCCGGTCGTTCGGGGTGCGCCGCGCTCCGCGGGGCGCGCGCGTGTGGTGCGGAGGGACATGAGGGCTCAGTTGCCCTTCGCGATCGCCTGTTCGCCGTTGCGCTGAAGGTCGGCGAGGATCTTCTTCGGGTCGGCGGTACGCAGCGACTGGAGGTCGGTGTTGAACTGGCTGAGCACCTTGTCGAAGCCCGCGATGGTCACCGGGCCCTGCGCGTAGGCGCTGCCGTCCACCCACGCCTTGGCGGTGGGGTGCTTCTTCGCGTATGTCGTGAGCGCGGAGGTGCGCGAGGGCATCACACCGAACGCGTCGGCGAAGGTGTTCTGCTGCTCGGCGGAGGTGAGGTACTTCACCAGGTCGACGCCCGCGGCGCGGTGCTCGCTCTCCTGCGCCACGCCCCAGCAGTTGCTGTAGGCGAGCGTGCCCTGGCCGGCCGGGCCCGCGGGCAGCGGGGCGATGGCGTACTCGACGTCGGGGTAGTCGAGCTTCATCCCGCCGTCGAGCCAGTTGCCCTCGATGGTCATGGCGGCCTTGCCCTTGCCGAGCGCCTCGCCGCCCCAGCTGGTGTCGACCTGCTTGGCGAACTTCATCGAGCCGGACTTCAGCATGGACTGGACGAAGGTGAGCCCCTTGACGTTGGCGGCGGAGTCGGCGGTCATCTTCTTCTGGTCCGCGTCGGTGATCCAGCCGCCCGCCTCCTTCATGAAGACCCCGAGCCGCTGGAACTCGTCGCTGGTGACCAGCCCGGTGACCCCGCCGCCGGTGAGCTTGCCCGCGACGGACTTCAGCTGGTCCCAGTCCTTCGGGTAGTCCTTCTCCGTCAGCCCGGCCTTCTTCCACAGGTCGGTGTTGATGGCGAGGCCGAGGGTGGAGGTGTCCTTGGGCAGACACACCAGCTTGCCGTCGTACGAGAACGAGGTGCGCAGCTGCTCGGAGAAGTCGTCCGCGTCGGATATCTGGTCGCCGTACGGGTACAGCGAGCCGCCCTTGGCGTAGTTGGCGAACTGGTCGGAGTTGACATAGAAGACGTCCGGCGGCTTGTGCCCGGCGAATGCCTGGGCGAGCTGCTGGTTCATGTCCTTGGCCACCTCGACGGTGACCGAGTTGCCGGACTGCTCGGCGTACGCGGCGGTAGCCGCCTTGACCGCCTGGGTCTCGGCGTCCCCCGAGGTCGCGATCAGTACGGTCAGCTTCTGCTGGGCGGCCTTGTCCTGGGCCGGCTCCTTGCCGCTGTCGAAGCTGGACGAGCAGCCGGTGGCGGTCAGCAGCGCCGCGCAGGTGGCGAGGGCGGCGACGGCCGTGCGGGTGACCATGTGTTCCTCCATGAAAGATGAGAAGTGCGGCTCAATCGCCCTGAAGGGGGCGTGGTTCGAGTGACTCTGGGGGCGCCTCGGGCGCTGCGGCTCCGGGGACGGCCCGGGCGGTGGCCGGGGGAGTGTGCCGGGCGGTACGGGTTCAGCCGCCGGGCGGCGGCGCGCTGTCCCGTACGACCAGCGTGGGTTCGAGCAGGACGCGCTCGGGGGCGGCGTCGGGCTTCGCCATCCGGGCCAGCAGCAGCCGGACGCACTCGCGGCCCACCGCCTCCAACGGCTGGGCGAGGGTGGTCAGTCCGGGGGAGAGCAGCGGGGCGGTGGGGGAGTCGTCGAAGCCGATGACGGCGACGTCCCCGCCCGGCACGGCGTCGCGCTCGCGCAGCGCCCGGTAGCAGCCCATCGCCAGCACGTCGCTGGCGGCGACCACGGCCGTCGCGCCCGCGTCGAGGAGCGGACCCGCGGCCTCCCGCGCCGCTTCGATGTCATCGACGCTCTGCCCCCGCCGGCCGCGCACGGGCAGTCCGTGCCGGCGCATGGCCCGCCGCCAGCCGTCCGCGCGGTCGTCGCCGACGCCGGAGCCGCGCGGCCAGCCGAGGAAGGCGATCCTGCGATGGCCGAGGCCCACCAGATGCTCGACCGCCGCGTCGGTGCCCGAGGCGCCGTCGACATCGGCCCAGTCGCCGATCTGCCGGCCCGACCACATCCGGCCGAAGCCCACGAACGGCACCCCGCTCCTGGCCAGCCACGCCTGACGCGGGTCGCCCCGGTCGGTGCCGCTCAGCACGAAACCGTCGACGCTGTGCAGATCGAGCAGTTCCTCGTGTCCGTCCAGGCTGGCGCTGCCGGGCGGCGAGGCGAACAGCAGAATCCGGTATCCGGCCTCGTCGGCGGCCTCGGACAGGGCGTGCAGGAAGCGGTCCATCACCGGGGCGGGGGCGCCGGGGGCGGTGGGGCGTATGCCGTAACCGATGAGCTTGCTGGAGCGGGTGCGCAGCGTCTGGGCGGCGCGGTGCGGGCGGTAGCCCATCTCGTCGATGGCGCGGCTGACCCGTTCCAGCGTCTCGGGACGCAACAGCCCGGGGGAGTTCAGCGCGTTCGAGACGGTCTGCGGGGACACACCGGCCCGGCGCGCCACCATGGCCAGGGTCACGGGACCGGCCTTGGGCGCGGGGCTGTCGGCGGGGCGGGGCATGACTGTCTCCGGAACCGTTCGTGCGAAGTGATGAGTTGATTGGAGCGTTCCAATGCCATTGTCAACGAGCTGAAGTCGTCGTTAGGGTTCTTGGAACGCTCCAATAATTGAGAGGTTCTGCTCTGTTGTCCACTACTGTCAAGACCCACGACGTTATGAACTCCGTCGCGGCGGCGGCCGGCCCCTCGGCCGAGGGCCTCCAGCCCTTCCTGCACGACGCGTGTGTGACGCTGTACGCGCCGAGCTTCGCGATATCCCACGCGGACGGTCAGATCGCCGGGGGTGCCGACGGCTTCTACCACGGCGACAGCAGAGCGCTGGCCCGGCTGACCGTCGAGGCGGACGGCATCGCCGTCGTACCCGCCAGGGGCGGACTCGACGGCGCGGACCGGGCCGCCTTCCGCGCCGTGCTGCGCGGCCTGGGCGAGTCGACACCCGACCCCGCCGTCACCCTGCACCGGCGACGCCGCCTCACCTCCGGGCAGTTGGAGGAGACCCTCGAAGTGAGCAACGCGGGCATCCGCGACGTCACTTTCCGGATCGTCGTCACCGCCACCACCGACCTCGCCCCGATGGAGCGCGTCAAGCAGGGCGACGCGTGTGATCTCCTGCCCGCGACCCCCAACGCCGCCGGCGACGGGTTCGGCTGGACCCGGGACACCTTCTCCTCGGACCTGACCAGCTCACCCCGGCCGACCGCCCTCGACGCCGGGTCCGGACGCCTCGCGTACGACGTCGACCTGGCACCCGGCGGGACCTGGACCGCCGTACTGCGCTGTGACGCTTCTCATGCGGACGGCGACCAGTTCCCGGCGCCCCCGGCCGGCGCCCTCCCCTGGAGCACCCCGGTCCTGCGCAGCGCCGACCGGCGCTTCGACCAGTGGCTCAGCCAGTCGGTCGCGGATCTGGACCGGCTCCGGCTGACCGACCCGACCACGCCCGCCCAGTCGGGCCCGGCCGATCAGTTCCTGGCCGCCGGCGCCCCCTGGTTCCTCACCCTCTTCGGCCGCGACTCGCTCTGGGCCGCCCGGATGCTGCTGCCGCTGGGTACCGGTCTCGCCGCCGGCACCCTGCGCACGCTCGCCCGCCGCCAGGGCACCGCGACCGACCCGGCCACCGAGGAACAGCCCGGCAAGATCCTGCACGAAGTGCGCAGGGCCGCCCAGAACTTCGACGACGACTTCTCCCTGCCGCCCTGCTACTACGGCACGGTCGACGCCACCCCGCTGTGGATCACCCTGCTGCACGACTCCTGGCGCTGGGGCCTCGCCCCCGAGCAGGTCGAACAGCTGCTGCCGCACGCCGAATCGGCCCTGGACTGGATGCGCGCCCAGAGCGACGCCGACCCCGACGGCTTCCTGAAGTACGTCGACCAGACCGGGCGCGGCCTGGCCAACCAGGGCTGGAAGGACTCCGGCGACTCCATCAGACACCGCGACGGCCGCCTCGCCGCCTCCCCGATCGCGCTGTGCGAGGTCCAGGCGTACGCGTACGAGGCGGCGCGCGGCGGCGCCGCCCTGCTGCGCGCCTTCGGCCGGCCGGGCGCCGACCGCTGGGAGGAGTGGGCCGAACGGCTCGGCGACCGCTTCCGCAGCCGGTTCTGGGTGGAGGACGAGCGCGGCGCCTACCCGGCCGTCGCCCTCGACCGGGACGGCAGGCCGGTCGACTCGGTCACCTCGGGCTTCGGCCATCTGCTCGGCACCGGTCTGCTCGACCAGGAGGAGAGCGCCCTGCTCGCCGCCCGGCTCGGCGCGCCCGACCTCGACTCGGGGCACGGGCTGCGCACCCTGAGCAGCGACTCCGTGGGGTTCAACCCGTACGGCTACCACATCGGTTCCATCTGGCCGCACGACACCGCGATCGCGGTCCACGGGCTGGCCAGGGCCGGGTTCGCGGACACCGCCGCGAGCCTCGCGGGGGGTCTGCTGACGGCCTCCGCCGGGTTCGACGCGCGGCTGCCCGAGCTGTTCGCCGGCCATGGCGCGGCGAGCGATCCGGTGCCGTCGCCGTACCCCGCGTCCTGCCGCCCGCAGGCGTGGGCGGCGGCCTCGTCGGTCGTGGTGCTCCAGTCGGCGCTGGGGCTCTCCGCCGATGTGCCCGGCGGCACGCTGACCGTCGCGCCCGCCTTCGCTGAGGCGTACCGGCCGCTCAGGGCCGAGGGGTTCGAGGTCGCGGGCGGCCGGCTGGACATCTCCGTGGACGCCGACGGCACCGCGCGCATCGAGGCGCCGGCCGGTCTGGAGATACGACGGGAGCACCCGACGGCCCGCTGACCCGGACGGCCGACGGCGGGCGGCCCGGCCGAAGCCGATCACCGGCCGGGCCGTGTCGCTGATGGGCCGAACGGGTGAGGGGCGGGAGGATGTCCGGATGCAGACACAGTGTGCGGGCGAGGTGATCCGGTGAGCAGGTACGACAGGTACGACGCCACCGACGAGCAGTGGGAGGGCCTGGCCCAGGTCGTGCCGCTGCGCGGACGTGACGAATGGCCGTCGAGGGTCGACCACCTGACCGTCCCCGACTACGCGGCGGAGACCCGGAGGTTCATCGTGCTGCGGGTGCAGGTGTTCGGCGACGCGCGGGAGGTCGCCGACCACCTGCTCGCCGAGATCCCCGTGCTCCTGGACCTGACCGCCGCCGAACCCGATGTGGCCAAACGGATCCTGGACTTCAGCAGCGGTGTCGTCTTCGGCCTGGGCAGCGCGATGCACCGGGTCGACAAGAACGTCTTCCTGCTGGCTCCCGACGGTACGGAGGTGGAGGGGGCGCCCGAGGACACGCTGCCCTGACCGGCGCCCGGTCCGTGCCGTTGTCCCGGCCGTCCCCCGATGGTGGGAAGGGGGCTCCGCAGGAACGGTTCGGCGCACGGGCCGCCGCATACGGTCCGGCCATGGAACCTTTCCGTCCCCGTCCCGCCGTCACCGAGCTGCGGCTCTCCGCCTTCACCTCGCACCGCGGAGCGGCCTTCCCGCTGGGCCCGA
The DNA here is from genome assembly GCF_042900885.1 of Streptomyces sp. NPDC012835. NCBI lineage: Bacteria > Bacillati > Actinomycetota > Actinomycetes > Kitasatosporales > Streptomycetaceae > Streptomyces > Streptomyces sp. NPDC012835. The sequence continues at coordinate 1,607,795 of NZ_JBIBBW010000001.1, read as the reverse complement.
TGACGCTTTTCACCGGGGCGAGCGGCAGCGGCAAGTCCACGGCGCTGCGCGCGTACGAGTCGCTCGCCCGGCTCGGCGCGGGCGCCCCGCTGACGGAGGTCTTCCCCGACGCGGCGGCCTGTGTCCCGGAGCGGGCCGCCGCCGACGCGCAGGGACGGCGCGGGTTCCGTATCGGCTGCACCGTCGACGGGCCCGCCGGTCCCGTACGGCTCGATCTCGCGGTCCAGGCCGAACCCGAACTGCGCATCGTCGGCGAGCGGCTCACCGGCGGCGGGCAGACCCTGCTGGCCACGGCGCTGCGCGATCCCGGTCGCCCCACGGTCCAGGCGGCCTGGCACACGGCGGGCACCGTGCCCGTGACCCGCGCGCCGCTGCCCGACGACCGGCTGAGCACGGCGCTGCTGCCGCTGCGGGTCGCGGGCCGGACACAGGGGCAGCTGCGGGTGCTCGCCGCCGCCGAGCAGACGGTGCTGGCGCTGCGGTCCGTCCTCGTCTGCGACCCGCAGCCGCAGCTCATGCGGCGACCGGTGGCCGCGGGGCGGGCACGCCTCGGCCGCGGCTGCGAGAACCTCCCCGCCGTCCTCGACCGGCTCCTCGCCCGCGCCAGGGACCCGCACGGCGGGCTGCCCGCCCGGCTGGCAGCGGCCGCGCGGGCCGGCTGCGCGGGCCCGGTCACCGAACTGGCCGTCGAGCGGCTCGCCGACGGCACGGTACGGGCGCTGCTCGCCCGGGACGACTCGGGTCGCCGGGCCCCGACACCGCTGGAGCGGCTGGGCGAGGGCGAGTTGCGGTATTTGGCGCTCGCCCTCGTGCTGATCAGCGGGGTGAGCACCCCCGGCGTGGCCATACCGGCCGGTCCCGCCGAGGTGGACCCGGCGCTGCGGTCCCTCACCGTGCTCGCCGACGGGTTCGACCGCAGTCTGGACCGGCGGCAGGCGCGGGAGCTGCTCTCCCTGGCGGCGGGTGCGTGCGCGGAGGGCGGCCTCAGACTGGTGGGGACGGTCGCCGACGCCTCGTGCGTGCGGGGGACCGCCGGGGCAACGGTGGTAGACCTGACCCCGTGACGGACATGGATATGGCACGGCTGCGGGAGCGATTGACCGAGTTCGCGGCGGCCCGCGACTGGGAGCGGTTTCACACCCCCAAGAACCTGGCGGCGGCGCTGAGCGTCGAGGCGTCCGAACTGCTGGAGATCTTCCAGTGGTTGACACCCGAGGAGTCGGCGCGGGTGATGGAGGACCCGGAGTCGGCGCACCGGGTGGCCGACGAGGTCGCGGACGTGCTCGCGTATCTCCTCCAGTTCTGCGCGGTGCTGGGGGTCGACCCGCTGACGGCGCTCGCCGCGAAGCTGGAGCGGAATGAGGCCCGCTTCCCGGTCAAGGAGTCGACACAGCCCCCGGATTCCGCCTGATCGTCACTCTGCGGAGTGAGCGACTTATGCACAACGAGTCAGCTGTCCACAGATTTCCGCAATGCTCTGGCCTTTCTGTCGCTATTCCCTCACTCTGGGTAGTGGGAGTTGGTGGGCAGGATTGTCGTACGAATGGGGGCAGCGGATGAATGCGGAACGGCTCATCGGGGTGAGCCGCCATGCCCTGGCGGGAAGCACGGAGGCGTGGGAGGTCCTCACGGAGGCATGGCAGGCCCAGGCACTCGCCCGGGCGATCGGCCACTGTCTCGCGCTGGGCGGGCCGGCGGAGCTGCGGGGCGAGGCGCGGGAGCTGTGCGAGGCGGGCGGGCGCGGCTGCGGACTGCCGGACCAGCCGGGGCTCGTCGAAGGGGTGATACGGGCGCGCAGGCTCTCGGGGATGCCCGACGCGCGGGCGGCGTTGACCGCACTGGCCGCGCTGCTCGGCGAGGTGGGGATCGCGCTGGTCGCCGTGGCGTGCGACACGGACGAGGAGGGACTGTACTGGCAGTGCATGGAGGCGATCGACGCCGCCGACGAGACCGGCGACCGGGTGGGCGGGATGCTGCGCCGGCTCCTGACGCGGGACCGTGACCGCGAGCGGGAGCGGGAGCGGCACCCGGAATGGGCCGGGGCCCCGGAGCTGTGCTGGGAGCGGGACGGCGCGGAGGACTCGCCGGTGGGGCCGGTGTGACATCGGCCGCGGTGGGACGGTGCGGAAGTGCACCGGGCGAAGGTGCAGGATGGAGACCATGGATCTTCGAATCTTCACCGAGCCCCAGCAAGGGGCGAGCTACGACACACTGCTGACCGTGGCCAGGGCCACCGAGGACCTGGGCTTCGACGCCTTCTTCCGCTCCGACCACTACGTGAAAATGGGCTCCGTCGACGGGCTGCCGGGGCCGACGGACGCCTGGATCACCCTCGCCGGGCTGGCCCGGGAGACCAAGCGGATCCGGCTCGGCACCCTGATGACCGCCGGGACGTTCCGGCTGCCGGGGGTGCTGGCCATCCAGGTCGCGCAGGTGGACCAGATGTCGGGCGGCCGGGTCGAGCTGGGGCTCGGCGCGGGATGGTTCGAGGAGGAGCACACGGCGTACGGGATTCCGTTCCCCAAGGAGAAGTTCGCCAGGCTGGAGGAGCAGCTGGCCATCGTGACCGGGCTGTGGGCCACGGAGGTCGGCGAGACCTTCAGCCACGACGGTACGCACTACCAGCTCACCGACTCGCCGGCGCTGCCCAAGCCCGCACAGCACAAGGTGCCGGTCCTGATCGGCGGACACGGCGCGACACGCACCCCGCGGCTCGCCGCGCGGTACGCCGACGAGTTCAACATCCCGTTCGCCTCGGTCGAGGACACCGAGCGGCAGTTCGGCCGGGTGCGGGCCGCCGCCGAGACGGCCGGGCGCGAGGCGGACGACCTCGTGTACTCGAACGCGCTGGTGGTCTGCGTGGGCAAGGACGACGCCGAGGTGGCCCGGCGGGCCGAGGCGCTCGGCCGGGAGGTGGAGGAGCTGAAGGCGAACGGGCTCGCGGGCTCGCCCGCCGAGGTGGTCGACAAGATCGGCCGCTACGCCGCCGTCGGCTCGTCCCGGATCTATCTCCAGGTGATGGATCTCGACGACCTCGACCATCTGGAGCTGATCTCCGCGCAGGTCCAGTCCCAGCTGAGCTGAGCGGACGGCGGCGGCCGGGAGACACCCGGTACCGAGTCCTGACCTCTCCGGTGCCCCGGGCGTGGAAGCGCCTCGGGCGCCGGAGCGCCGGAGCAGCCGAGCATCTGAGAGCTGGAGCATCCGAGAACCGGAGCGCCGGAGAACCGGAGCAGTTGTGAAGCCCACCCGTACCCTCGCCTCGGCCATCGCCGAGGAGACCGTCGTCCTCGACGGCGGTCTCTCCGACCAACTCGTGGCCCAGGGCTGTGACCTGTCCGACCCGCTCTGGTCGGCCCGGCTGCTCGTCGACAGTCCCGAGCAGATAGAGGCGGCGCACGCCGCGTACGTACGGGCGGGTGCGCGGGTGCTGATCACCTCCAGCTACCAGGCGACCTATGAGGGCTTCGCCCGGCGCGGCGTCGCCCGCGACGGGGCGACCGCGCTGCTGGCCCGCAGCGTGGAGCTGGCGCGCCGCGCGGCCGACGCGGGGGAGCGGGAGGTGTGGGTGGCCGCCTCGGTCGGCCCGTACGGCGCGATGCTCGCGGACGGCAGCGAGTACCGGGGGCGGTACGGGGTGCCGGTCGGGGAGCTGGAGCGGTTCCACCGGCCCAGGATCGAGGCGCTCGCCTCGGCGGGTCCCGATGTGCTCGCCCTGGAGACCGTGCCCGACACGGACGAGGCCCGGGCCCTGTTGCGGGCCGCCGAGGGTTGCGGCGTACCCGTGTGGCTCTCGTACTCCGTCGAGGGCGGGCGCACCCGTGCCGGTCAGCCGCTGGCCGAGGCGTTCGCCCTCGCCGCCGGGAACGATCAGGTCCTCGCCGTGGGCGTCAACTGCTGCGACCCCGCCGACACGGACCGGGCCGTCGAGATCGCCGCCTCGGAGACGGGCAAGCCGGTCGTCGTCTACCCGAACAGCGGCGAGCAGTGGGACGCGACGGCGCGGGACTGGCGCGGGCAGGCCGCGTTCGACCCGTCCGGGGTGCGGTCCTGGGGCAGGTCGGGGGCGCGGCTGGTCGGCGGCTGCTGCCGGGTGGGGCCCGCCGGGATAGCGGAGCTGGCCGCGCTGACGGCATAGCGCCTTTCCGGAGGGACCGCTCCTGCTTCCCGGACCCGACCGCGTCCCGCACAGGGCCCCGCCCGGTGAAAACTCCTCGTCGTGACGGGGGCGAGGGGCGCTACGCGGCCAGGTGTTCCTGACGGCCCGGGAGGGCATTCTCCCGGGCCTCGCGTCTGCCCGCCGGTCCTGGGGGCCGGGGGCGGGGTCTCGTGCGCTCCGTATTGCCACCGGAGGCCGGGACGATCTATGTGGCGGCTCCGGGCTCTGCGGGCTGGACGCGCTCCAGCGGTACGTCCCACTCAAGTCCGCCCCCCTCCGGCACTATGAACGCTTGCTGGCTGACCAGCTTGCCCGACCCTTTCAGACGCTCCTCGAGGACGCCCATCAACAGGCCCTTCCGCTCCGAGATCGTGTCCACCACGAGCGTGCCGCGCGGGTAGGGCAACGCACCATGGCTGAGGGTCGTCGGCGGCTTCTCGAATCCGGTCACTCGTGGCCCCTTCGCTGAAGTGCTTCGGCCGGGCGGCTGACCACGTCGGCACGCGACCGCCCCAGTTCAATGAGCCGCAACGCGGGGGACGCGCTGTCCGAGCTCGGGGAGAGAAGGACGAGCCCGACATCGGCCAACGCTGCCCGCAGCGACTGGATCGCCACGAAGGGGGCGATGTCCTGCTGTTCCTTGATTGCCATGAACGTGACGCTAGAAGCAGGGAGCCGCCCGACAGTATGCTGATTTCTCGAATTTGCTCGACCGATAACGAAGATTGCTGCTGTTTTCTCCTGACCCGTGCTTGACCTCATGGTGTCGAGCTGAGGCCCTGGCCATGCTGTTGGATCAACCCCCCCTTGGAAGGGAGAGCGTCCATGGCTCGTCAGTTGCGCTTCACCGGCACAGACAGCAAGGTCGACGGTTGCCCCGCTCTACACACAGGCGAGGGCGCCGGCGAGGTCATCGTTCAAGGCAAGCCCGTGACGGACCCCGGAGAGCTCGCACAGCTCCAGCACTTCGGGCCGGACGACGTAGCGGTGGCCGTCCCGCGCGAACTGCTCGTGAACTGGGGACCGAAGGAGATGGAGCGTGTGCCGGAACTGGTCGACCGGGACACCTTCCGGCGTCTCTTCAAGACCTTCAAGCACACGGCTTGGCGACTGGAGACGCGGCGTGGTTACGCGTCGGATCGACAGGACCTCGACTTTCAGGCGTTCTTGGCCACCGGGTCATCGCCCTGCGATCCCAACGAGCCCTGGTTCGTCAACATCAAGGCGCAGACGGAAGCCGGCAAGCGCGTCGGCCGCGTACGTGTCGCCGACAACCCGCCCACCACCGAGCAACTGTTCCTGCTCGACTACGCCCGGCACAACGCGGCGGTCGGCGAGGACATGCGCTACCTGTGGCGCGCGGACGCAGACAGGGCCGCTCTGCCCGCTGAGGACTTCTGGATCTTCGACTCACGCATCGTCGCTCTGCTGCACTTCGATGACGAGGACAACATGCTCGACACCGAGCTGATCACCGAACCGGCCGCAGTCGTGCGGTACGCCATCATCCGCGACGCGGCCGTACACCACGCTGTCCCGTACGGCCAGTTCGCCGCGCAAGTGGCCCCGACCGAATAGCGCGTGACGGATGATCACCGACTACCAGCAGGCACGGGCAGCCTTGGGGAAGCGGCTGCGCGAACTCAGGTTCACGTGCCCTGGCGGTCGGCTCACCGGTCAGCAGCTCGCCCAGCGGCTCGGCTGGCAGGGCTCCAAGGTCAGCAAGCTGGAGAACGGTAAGCAGACAGCCACCCCCGAGGACCTTCGAGCGTGGGCCGCCGCGACCGAGCAGCCGGGCGTGTACGCCGAGCTTGCCGCCCGACTGGCCGGGTTCGAGTCACACATCAGGTCATGGCGTCGCGCCCTGGCGAACGGCTTCAAGCCGCTGCACGACGGGCTGAGCGCGGAGATCGAGCACACCTCGGAGATATGGATCTGGGAAGAGTCGGTTATCCCTGGGCTGTTGCAGACCCCCGAGTACACGCGCCACGTCATCCGGCGCTACTCGGAGCTGCTGGGCGGAGCCAGCGACATTGAGGCCGCCGTGCTCTCCCGGGCACAGCGCCAGGAGTGGCTGTACCGACCCCGCCGCAAGCTGCACGTGCTGATGTGGGAGGCCGCGTTGCGGTCGCTGATCTGCCCGCGCTCAGCGCTGGTCGCCCAGCTCGACCGCCTCAACGGCATGATCGGCATGGACACGGTGGAGCTTGGCGTCATCCCGTTCACGGCGTCCGTGAAGATCGTGCCCGCCAACGGTTTCTGGATCCTTGATGACCGCCTGGTGGTCGCGGAGGACTGGCACGCCGAGATGTGGTTGGACGACGCCGACAACGTCGCCTTGTACTCGAAGGTCTGGCGCACCCTCCGCGAGTCGGCCGTGTACGGGGCCGACGCCCACCATGTCATCAACTCGGCCATGCGTGCGCTGAACCCGCGTTGAGACGCGCTGGCGTGCCCTTCGATCATGACTGCCGGAGTTGCTCTGGATGGAGTTGACGGAACGTCAGTCGCTGTGAACGGGGGCCCGAGGTGGTGGAGACGACAGGCGATGACGACACCCCTGAGAACGTCATCATTAACGGAGACGTAGACGCCGGGCGTGTCTATCAGGCTGGACGCGATGCGAGCCTCCCGGAGCAGCGACAGAAGTTCTACTTCGACTTCCTGAACCACACGCTGAAGCAGGCGGAGTGGACATTTCGCCTGAGCGTGTGGTTCATGACGGGCGGCGGGGTGGTGATCCTCGCCGGGGCCGTTCTGGCGCTGGTGCGCGCGGGGAATCCCTACCTCAGCCACCTGCCGCTCCTGACGAGTCTGACCGGCGCGCTGATTACCGTCGGCGGTGGCGCTTCGGCGCTTCACTCGAAGCGCACCATGGCCAGCCTCACGAAGGCCGCCGAGGATAACGAGAAGAAGATCGACATCGATCACAAGCTCGAAATCGCGACGACCTTCATCGACCGTGTTCAAGACCCAACCTCCAAGGCTCGTCTGAACTCGGCGGCGGCCATGAAGGCTCTGGATATGCGGGCGGAGCCCGAGACGATGGTCAACCGGCTGCTGCCTGACCGGTAGGCCAGGCCATGTGATCAAGCGGCACCAGCGCGAACTGCGCCGCTCGCTGCGCGGCCTGGAGCGCGAGGGCTTCCGGAAGGTTCACATCCTGCGCGGTGAGGCGGAGGCGGCCGGCGTCCGGGTCGTGCTCGAACGCCGCTACAACGACCTCGGACACCGGCCCCCTCGACATCATCGGGGACGTCCACGGCTGCCACTCCGAGCTGGAGACCCTGCTCTCCCGGCTCGGTTATGTGGACGGGGCCCACCCCGAAGGCCGTACGGCGGTCTTCGTCGGCGACCTCGTCGACCGGGGCCCCGACAGCCCCGGTGCGCTGCGCCGGGTGATGGACATGGTCGCGTCGGGCGACGCGCTGTGCGTGCCGGGCAACCAGGAGAGCAAGCTCGGCCGCCTGCTCCAGGCAAGAAGGTCCAGGTCACCCACGGACTCGCCGAGACCGTCGCCGACGTGCGGGGCAGGCGGATCGTGGAGACCTGCCACCTCGCGCGCCTCGCCGTACGCGAGGAGAACGCGGCGGCGGCCCTGGAGGTCATGAGCCGCCTCGCGGTCGCCCCCTGGAGTCGGAACCGGTCGACCCCCGGCTCCGACACCGACCGGCGGCGGGACCCGGAACGCCGTCCGGCGGCGGCACGGCCCGGATCCGGCCGCCGCCGGACGGTGACGGTGGTGCTCCCGGGACGATCGCGCCACGATGGGGCCATGGGATTCCAGGTGAACTCGGAGACCGGGCGGCTGCGCCGCGTCGTACTGCACCGCCCCGGCTTGGAGCTGAAGCGGCTCACCCCGGGCAACAAGGACGCGTTGCTCTTCGACGATGTGCTCTGGGTACGCCGCGCGCAGGAGGAGCACGACGCCTTCGCCGCCGTGCTGCGCGAGCGGGGGGTACGGGTCCACCTCTTCGGCGATCTGCTCCGGGAGTCGCTGGAGCTGCCGACCGCGCGCGGGCTCGTACTGGACCGGGTCTTCCACGAGAAGGAGTACGGCCCGCTCGCCACCGCGCACCTCCGGGACGTCTTCGACGAGCTGCCCACGGACGAGCTGGTGGAGGCGCTGGTCGGCGGGATGACCAAGCGGGACTTCCTGGAGCGGCACGCCGAGCCGACCTCGGTCCGCTTCCATGTGATGGATCTGGACGACTTCCTCCTCGACCCGCTGCCCAACCACCTCTTCACCCGGGACACCTCCGCCTGGATCTACGACGGGGTGTCCATCAACGCCATGCGCTGGCCGGCGAGACAGCGCGAGACCGTGCACTTCGAGGCGGTCTACAAGCACCATCCGCTTTTCACGGGAGCGCTCGCGGCCGGGTTCCACCACTGGTCGGAGGGGCAGGACGACTACCCCTCGACCATCGAGGGCGGCGATGTCCTGGTCATCGGCAGGGGCGCCGTGCTGATCGGGATGAGCGAGCGCACCACCCCGCAGGCGGTGGAGATGCTGGCGCGCGGTCTCTTCGCGGCGGGCTCCGCCACCACGATCGTGGCGCTGGACATGCCCAAGCGGCGGGCGTTCATGCATCTCGACACGGTGATGACCATGGTCGACGACCACACCTTCACGCAGTACGCGGGGCTCGGCATGCTCCGCTCGTACACCATCGAACCGGGCGTCGGCGGCCGGGAGCTGAAGGTCACCGACCATCCGGCCGAGCACATGCACCGGGCCATCGCGGCGGCGCTGGGGCTCGACGCGATCCGGGTGCTGACCGCCACGCAGGATGTGCACTCGGCGGCGCGCGAGCAGTGGGACGACGGCTGCAACGTGCTCGCCGTCGAGCCCGGGGTCGTTGTCGCGTACGAGCGCAATGTCACCACCAACAGCCATCTGCGCGAGCAGGGCATCGAGGTGATCGAGATCCCCGGTGGCGAGCTGGGCCGGGGGCGCGGCGGGCCCCGTTGCATGAGCTGCCCGGTGGAGCGGGACGCCGCCTAGCGCGAGGCCGCCCGGTGGCACGGCGGGGTCCGGTGGGGCGGCGGTCGGGGGCGGGCGCTCCACGGCGGCTGTATAGCAATACGGGACATCGTATATAGTTACGGTTTCGACCGTTCTTCCGCCACCCTCACGCGCTCCGGGAGCAGCCATCATGGCGATACACCTCGAAGGCCGCCACTTCCTCAAGGAGCTGGACTTCACCGCCGAGGAGTTCCGCGACCTGATCGATCTGGCCGCGGAACTCAAGGCCGCGAAGAAGGCGGGCACCGAGGTCCAGCGGCTGCGCGGCAGGAACATCGCGCTGATCTTCGAGAAGGCGTCGACCCGGACGCGCTGTGCCTTCGAGGTGGCGGCCGCCGACCAGGGGGCCGCCACGACGTACATCGACCCGGCGGGCTCGCACATCGGGAAGAAGGAGTCGGCCAGGGACACTGCCCGGGTGCTCGGCCGGATGTTCGACGGCATCGAGTTCCGGGGGGACGCCCAGGCGACGGTCGAGGAGCTGGCGGCGCACGCCGGTGTCCCCGTGTTCAACGGCCTCACGGACGACTGGCACCCCACCCAGATGCTCGCCGACGTGCTCACCATGACCGAGCACTCCGACAAGCCGCTGACGGAGATCGCCTTCGCCTATCTGGGTGATGCCCGCTTCAACATGGGCAACTCGTATCTGGTCACCGGCGCCCTGCTCGGGATGGACGTACGGATCGTCGCGCCGCGTGCCTACTGGCCGAGCGAGGAGATCCGCGCCCTGGCCGACGAGGCGGCGGCCGTCAGCGGCGCCCGGGTCACCCTCACCGAGGAGGTCGCGGACGGCGTCGCGGGCGCGGACTTCGTGGCCACCGACGTCTGGGTGTCCATGGGGGAGCCCAAGGAGGTCTGGGACGAGCGGATCGCGGCCCTGGGGCCGTACGCCGTGACGATGGACGTGCTGCGTGCCACCGGCAACCCCGAGGTGAAGTTCCTCCACTGCCTGCCGGCCTTCCACGACCTGGGCACCGCCGTCGGCCGCGAGATCCACGAGCGGCACGGATTGACGGAGCTGGAGGTCACGGACGAGGTGTTCGAGTCGGCGCACTCGGTCGTCTTCGACGAGGCCGAGAACCGGCTGCACACCATCAAGGCCGTTCTGGTGGCCACGCTGGGCCGCCAGGACTCCGCTCCCGCCTGACGGGGCCCGCGAGGGATCCGGCGTACGAGCGGCTCAGCACGCCGGCAGGGTGAACCAGACCGCCTTGCCCCGGTCCGTGGGGCGGTGGCCGCAGGCCGAGCTGAGCGTGCTGATCAGCAGCAGGCCGCGGCCGTCCTCCTGCCAGGGGTCCGGCATGACGCCCGGGCGCGAGAGATCGCCCGGCGGGGCCGGGTCGCGGTCGTGCACCTCGACCTGGCAGCCGGTCGGGAGGAGCCGCACCACCAGCTCGATGGGGTGGTCGCCGCCGGTGTGCTGGATGGCGTTGGCGACCAGCTCCGCGGTGAGCAGCTCCGCCGTATCGCTGTGGGCGCTCTCCTCCACGTGCGCGAGCGCCGTACGGACCAGGGCGCGCGCGAGCGGCACGGCTTCGGTGCTGTGCGGCAGCGTGACTCGCCAGGGGGATGAGTCTGCGGCTTCGGTCATGGGCGGGCGGTCCGATCGGGGGCGCGTGGAACAGGAGCGGGTAAGTCCTATTACGTTCAACTTTACGGAGCGTAAAGGCAAGGGCAAGGGGCGCCGGCCCGGCCGGGACAGGACCTTGGACCCCGTCGCACGGGACCTTCGGCCCCCTGCGACGCCGGCTTATCGCGCACTCGTGACGATAGTCACACATGGGTGATACCTTCGAACGGCGACGGTGCACGCCGACCGACGCGCGGTACACGGCACACGGCAACAGCATCCGCGGCACACACGCGCTGAAGGAGGCCGGCCTCCATGAGCCCGTTCCGAGGTTCCGCGTCCCGTACCCGGGAGTGGCGGCATCTGCGGCTGGTACGGCAGGACGACGGCGTCGCGACCGTCACGCTGGCCCGCCCCGAGAAACTCAACGCGCTCACCTTCGGCGCCTACGCCGATCTGCGCGATCTGCTGGCCGAGCTGTCCCGGGAGCGGTCGGTGCGTGCCCTGGTGCTGGCCGGGGAGGGGCGCGGCTTCTGCTCGGGCGGCGACGTGGACGAGATCATCGGCGCGACCCTCGCCATGGACACCGCCGCGCTCCTCGACTTCAACCGGATGACCGGACAGGTCGTACGGGCGATCCGCGAGTGCCCCTTCCCGGTGATCGCCGCCGTGCACGGAGTCGCGGCCGGGGCCGGAGCCGTCCTCGCGCTCGCCGCCGACTTCCGCATCGCCGACCCCACCGCCCGCTTCGCCTTCCTCTTCACCCGCGTCGGCCTCTCCGGCGGGGACATGGGCGCCGCCTATCTGCTGCCCCGGGTCGTCGGGCTCGGGCACGCGACCCGGCTGCTGATGCTCGGTGAGCCGGTACGCGCGCCCGAGGCCGAGCGGATCGGCCTGATCAGCGAAGTGACCGAAGAGGGCCGGTCCGCCGACCGGGCCGGCGAGCTGGCCCGCACACTCGCCTCGGGCCCCGCCCTGGCGTACGCGCAGACCAAGGCCCTGCTCACCGCCGAGCTGGACATGCCGCTCGCGGCGGCGGTCGAACTCGACGCCGCCACCCAGGCGTTGCTGATGAACGGCGAGGACTACGCCGAGTTCCACGCGGCCTTCACCGCGAAGCGGGCCCCTCTCTGGCGGGGCCGATGACCGCCCCCGGCACGGGCACAGGAGCCGGCACGGGCACAGGTCCGGGCGCACGCGCCGGCCGCGCGCTGCGCGTCGCCGTCATCGGCGGCGGACCCGGCGGGCTGTACGCGGCCGCCCTGCTCAAACGGTTCGACCCCGCCCGGGAGATCACCGTCTGGGAGCGCGGCGCCCCCGACGACACCTTCGGCTTCGGCGTCGTCCTGTCCGACGAGACCCTCGGCGGCATCGCGGACACCGACCCCGTCGTCCACCGGGCCCTGCGGGCGTCGTGCGTGCGCTGGGACGACATCGACATCGTCCACCGCGGCCGTACCCTCACCTCCGGCGGCCACGGCTTCGCGGCGCTGGCCCGGCGCGGGCTGCTGGAGATCCTGGCCGAGCGCTGCGCGTCCCTCGGCGTACGGCTCCACCTCCGTACGCAGGCCCCGACCGCGGCCCGGCTCGCCGCCGGCCACGATCTGGTGATCGCCGCCGACGGTGTGCACAGCCCCACCCGCGCCGCCCACGCCGACACCTTCGGTCCGACGATCACCACCCACCGCTGCCGCTACATCTGGCTCGCCGCCGACTTCGCCCTCGACGCCTTCCGCTTCGAGACCGCCGAGACCGAGCACGGCGTGATGCAGCTCCACGGCTACCCGTACGCCCCGGACGCGAGCACCGTCATCGTGGAGATGCGCGAGGAGGTGTGGCGCGCGGCCGGCTTCGCCGGCCCGGACACCCGGTCGTCGGTGGACCGCTGCGCCGAGATCTTCGCCGGCGCCCTCGGCGGCCGGCCACTGCGCTCCCGCGCCTCCTCACGCTCCCCCGCCTCGTCCTGGACCGCGTTCCGTACCGTCGTCAACGACCGCTGGAGCCACGGCAGTACGGTGCTGCTCGGCGACGCCGCCCACACCGCCCACTTCTCCATCGGCTCCGGCACCAAGCTCGCCATGGAGGACGCCCTCGCGCTCGCCGCCTGTATCGAGGAGCGGCCGGATCTGCCGGCCGCGCTGGCCGCGTACGAGAGCGAACGCCGCCCGGTCGTGGAGTCCACCCAGCGCGCGGCGGCCGCCAGTCTGCGCTGGTTCGAGGAGCTGGCCACCTACACCGCCCAGCCGCCGCACCGGTTCGCCTTCGGGCTGCTCACCCGCAGCCGCCGGGTGACCCACGGCAATCTGCGGCTGCGCGATCCCGGCTTCACCCGGGCCGTGGAGGAGGACTTCGGCTGCCCGCCGGGCACCCCGCCGATGTTCACCCCGCTGCGGCTGCGCGGGCTGACCCTGCGCAACCGGGTCGTCGTCTCCCCCATGGACATGTACAGCGCGGCGGACGGTGTGCCCGGCGACTTCCACCTCGTCCATCTCGGGGCGCGGGCCCTGGGCGGCGCGGGTCTGGTGATGACCGAGATGGTGTGTGTGAGCCCCGAGGGCCGGATCACCCCCGGCTGCACCGGCCTCTACACCCGCGAACAGGGCGAGGGCTGGCGCCGCGTCACCGATTTCGTCCACCACCGGTCGCCCGGTACGGCCATCGGCGTCCAGCTCGGCCACTCCGGCCGCAAAGGGTCGACCCGGCTCATGTGGGAAGGCATGGACGAGCCGCTGCGGGCCGCCAACTGGCCGCTGTACGCCGCCTCCCCGCTGCCGTACCGGCCGGGGATCAGCCAGGTGCCGCATCAGCTCGACCGGCGCCAACTCGACACCGTACGCGAGCAGTTCGCGGCGGCGGCGCGACGGGCCCAGCGCTGCGGCTTCGATCTGCTCGAACTGCACTGCGCACACGGCTATCTGCTCTCCGGATTCCTCTCCCCGCTCACCAACCGGCGCACCGACGCCTACGGCGGTTCGCTGGAGCGGCGGCTGCGCTTCCCGCTCGAAGTCTTCGACGCCGTACGCGCCGACTGGCCGGCCGAGCGCCCCATGACGGTCCGCATCTCCGCCACCGACTGGGCTCCCGGCGGGACCACCCCCGAAGAGGCCGTGGCGATCGCCCGCGCCTTCACCGAGCACGGTGCCGACGCGATCGACGTCTCGACCGGACAGGTCGTCCCGGACGAACGGCCCGAGTTCGGCCGCTCGTACCAGACGCCGTTCGCCGACCTGATCCGCAACACCCTGTCCGTCCCGGTCATCGCCGTCGGCGCGATCTCCTCCTGGGACGACGTCAACTCCCTCGTCCTGGCGGGCCGTACCGATCTGTGCGCCCTCGGCCGACCCCATCTCCACGACCCGAACTGGACGTTGCACGCCGCCGCCGCCCAGGGGTACGAAGGGCCCGCCGCGCCCTGGCCGGTGCCGTACCGCGCGGGCAGCCGCCCGCCCCCGGCCGGCCGGACCGACGCCCCGAAGCCACGCCTCACCCCGCCGTGAGGCTCCCGTCGACGAACTCCCGTGCCGGAGCACTCAGCCGGGCGTGCAGCCGGGCGAAGACCTCGGCGGACCGCTCACCCGGCCAGTCCGGCGGCAGCAGCTCGGCGGGCAGACCGGGATCCGCGTACGGCAGCAGCCGCCACGAGTCCAGCGCGAGCAGATAGTCGCGGTAGGCGTCCTGCGGCGAGCCCTCCCGGCCGCCCTCCCAGCCGCGCAGCACCGGCTCGTGCACGGCGAGGAACTCCTCGTACCGCCCGGCGATCGTGGCCAGGTCCCACCAGCGCGCCACCGCCTCCGCCGTCGCCCCGAAGCCCAGATACTCACCGCCGAACAGCTCCACGTACGCGTCGAGTTCGAGCCGGCGCAGCATATGGACCGTCTCCTCGCGCAGCCGCGCGGGCGCGATCCACACCCCGGGCGCCGCCGTACCGAAGCCGAGCCGGGCCAGCCGGGAGCGCAGCAGATGACGCTTGTGACGCTCCGACTCGGGGACGGTGAAGACCGCCAGCACCCATCCGTCCGCGAGCCGGGGCGGGGCGGAGGCGTAGATCCGCCGGTCCCCGTCGTCGAGCAGCTGCCGCGCCTGCGCCGACAGCACATATCCGGCCGAACCCCGCTCCGTACGCTCCGCGACCAGCAGCCCGCGCCGCTTCAGCCGCGAGACCGACGAACGCACCGAGGGCGCGTCCACACCGAGGGCGCCCAGCAGCCGGATCAGCTCGGCCACCGCGAGCGGGACGCCGTCGGGGGCGCGCCCGTACGCGCCGTACAGGGTGACGATCAGGGAACGGGGGGAGTGCTGCTCGGCCACGTGATCACTCTAGAACGTGCCCTGTCCCGGACGTGTCCCCGTCCGGCTCCCGCAGCCGGAAGCGCTGGAGCTTCCCGGTGGGCGTCCGGGGGAGCGCGTCCACGAACACGATGACCCGGGGGCACTTGTACGGCACGAGCCGCGCCCTGACGAACTCCCGCAGCGCCTCAGCGGCCCCCTCGCCGCGTGCCGACCCCTCGCGCCCCACCACGTAGGCGGCGACGACCGTGCCGCGCACCGCGTCGGGACGGCCCACGACGGCGGCCTCCACCACATCGGGATGGGCCAGCAGCGCCTCCTCGACCTGCGGTCCCGGTACGTTGTAGCCCGCCGACACGATCATGTCGTCGGCACGGGCCACATAGCGGAAGTAGCCGTCCGGCTCCCGCACGTAGGTGTCACCGGTCAGATTCCAGCCGTCCCGTACGTACTCCCGCTGGCGCGGATCGGCCAGATAGCGGCAGCCCACCGGGCCCCGGACGGCCAGCAGCCCCGGCTCCCCGTCCGGTACGGGCGCGCCGCCGCCGTCCACCACCCGCGCCTGCCACCCCGGCACCGGCACCCCGGTCGTCCCCGGCCGGATCGCGTCGTCCGCCGCCGAGATGAAGATGTGCAGCAGCTCGGTCGCCCCGATGCCGTTGATGAGACGCAGCCCGGTGCGCTCGTACCACGCGTGCCAGGTGCCGGCGGGCAGGTTCTCGCCCGCCGACACACACCGCCGCAGCGAGGAGATGTCGTACGGCCGCTCCGTCAGCTCCGCCAGCATCAGCCGGTAGGCCGTCGGCGCGGTGAACAGCACCGAGACCCGGTGCTCCGCCACCGCCGCCAACAGCTGGACCGGGCGGGCCTGTTCGAGCAGCAGCGCGCAGGCACCGGCCCGCATCGGGAAGACCACGAGACCGCCGAGGCCGAAGGTGAAGCCGAGCGGCGGGCTGCCCGCGAAGAGATCCCCCGGCTCCGGGCGCAGCACCTCGCGCGAGAACGTGTCCGCCACGGCCAGCACATCGCGGTGGAAGTGCATACAGCCCTTGGGCCGGCCCGTGGTCCCCGAGGTGAAGGCGATCAGCGCCACGTCGTCCGCCGCCGTCGGCACCGCCGGGTACGGCTCGGGTCTGCCCTCGGCGAGCCGCAGCAGATCGTCCGGCGCCTCCCCGCCGTACGCCGTGATCCGCAGCCCCGGCACCGAGGCGAGGGCGAGGCCCTCCAGCGACCTGGCGTCGCACAGCGCGTGCCCGACCCGCGCGATCTCGCACATGGCGGCCAGCTCCGAGGGGCGTTGCCGCGCCAGCACCGTGACGGCCACCGCGCCCGCCTTGAGCACCGCCAGCCAGCACGCGGCCAGCCAGGGGGTGGTGGGTCCGCGCAGCAGCACACGGTTGCCCGGCACCACGCCCAGGTCGGTGGTGAGGACATGGGCGATCCGGTCGACCCGCTCGCGCAGCCGCCCGTACGACCACACCTCGCCCGCGGGGGTACGGAAGGCGGGGCGGTCGGCGCCGAAGCGCTCGACGGTACGGTCCAGCAGCTCGGCGGCGCAGTTGAGCCGGTCGGGCGAGCCCGGCCCGCCCGCCCGGGAGGCGCCGGCAGGCCGTTCCGGGGGGAGGGGGAGGAGCCGGGGCCACTGCTCCGCCGGCGGCAGATGGTCACGCGCGAAGGTGTCGGTGTGGGCGGACGGTGTCAGCTCCATGGATCGCCCCCTCTTGCCGGTCACGGCAGTACCTGTGGTGGGGTCGCCCAACGAGCGTATCGTGAACGTGACGACAGTCAACGGTCCGCGATACAACCGCTGGAAGTGGGGGATCGGATGTCCGTGTTCTCGCTCGATCCGGTACAGACCGCGTGGTGTGCCGAACTGCGCACCCTGGCCGCCCGGCGGCTGCGTCCGCTCGCCGAGCGGGGAGAGCCGGGCCGGGTGAACCGGGAGCTGCTCGCCGCGCTCGGTGAACTAGGGCTGCTGGAAAGGCTGTTCACCGCCGGGGCGCTGGACCTGTGTCTGCTCAGGGAGTCCCTGGCCCAGGGCTGCACGGAGGCCGAGACCGCGCTCGCGCTCCAGGGGCTCGGCAGCTACCCGCTCGTGCTGGCCGGTACCCCCGCGCAACGCGCCCGCTGGCTGCCCGAGGTCGGCGCGGGCCGCGCCGTGGCGGCCTTCGCGCTGAGCGAGCCGGGCGCCGGGTCGGACGCGGCGGCGCTGTCCCTGCGGGCCGTCCCGGACGGCGGGAGTGCCGGGGGGTGGCTGCTGACCGGTGAGAAGCGCTGGATCTCCAACGCGCCCGAGGCCGATTTCCACACCGTTTTCGCCCGCACGGGCGGCGGCCCCGGAGCCCGTGGTGTGACGGCCTTCCTCGTGCCGTCGGGGCGCCGGGGGCTGACCGGCTCCGCGATCGAGATGCTCGCCCCGCACCCCGTCGGCTCCCTCGTCTTCGACGCCGTACCGGTCGGCCGCGCCGATGTCCTCGGCGAGGTGGACCACGGCTTCCGGGTGGCCATGGCCACCCTGAACCGCTTCCGCCCCAGCGTCGGCGCCTTCGCCGTCGGCATGGCGCAGACCGCGCTGGACGCGGCCGTCCGGCACACCGCCACCCGTACCGCGTTCGGCGGCCCGCTGCGGGACCTCCAGGCGGTCTCCCACCAGCTCGCGGAGGTGGCGACCCGGATCGAGGCGGCCCGGCTGCTGGTCTACGCGGCGGCCCGCGCCTACGACACCGGCGCCCCCGATGTGCCCGCGCGTTCGGCGATGGCCAAGCTGTACGCCACCGAGACCGCCCAGTTCGCCGTCGACACCGCCGTACAACTGCACGGCGCCCGCGCCCTCCAGCGCGGCCATCCGCTGGAACACCTCTACCGGGAGGTCAGGGCTCCGCGCATCTACGAGGGCGCCAGCGAGGTCCAGCGGGCCATCATCGCCAAGGAGTTGTACCGGACGGCCGACAACACCCGGGACGGGGAGCGGTGATGGGCCTGGAACGGATCAACCCCGCCGGGCTCTCCCCGGCCACCGGCTTCTCGCATGCCGTCACCGCCACCGGCCGCCGGCTGGTCCTGCTGGCGGGACAGACCGCGCTCGACGGTACGGGCGGGATCGTCGGCGGCACACTCCCCGCCCAGTTCGCCACCGCGCTCGGCAATCTGCTCACCGCGCTCGCCGCGGCGGGCGGCGGTCCGGGCGATCTCGCCCGGGTCACGGTCTACACCACCGATGTCGCGGACTACCGCGCCCACGCGGCGGAACTCGGCCGGATCTGGCGTCGTGCGGCGGGCCGGGACTATCCGGCCATGGCCGTGATCGGAGTCGTACGGCTCTGGGACGAGCAGGCCCTGGTGGAACTGGACGGGATCGCCGTGCTGCCCTGACCGCGCACCGCACACGAGAAGGCGGCCCCGAAGCGGCGAGGACGCGCCCGCACACGCGAAGGCGCACATGGCTCCGGCCCGCGGCGCCGTGCCCCCGAGGGGGGAGCAGCCGCGGGCCGGAGCCCGACCGGGGAGGGGAGGACGTCAGATCGGTGTGGTCTGGGTGCAGTTCTTCCACTCGACCCAGGGGCGGCCGCCGCCCTTCTGCGGGCCGGTGGCGTAGGTCGGGTCGCCGGTGATGGTCTGTTCCTTGTGCTCGTGGGTGATGTCGATGCCGAAGAGTTTGAAGCCCATGGTGACCTGCCCGGCCGAGACACCGAAACCGATACCGAGCGAGGCGTTCCACCAGTCGGTGTTGGCGGTGTAGTCCAGCCGGGAGAGCTTGGCCTTGTCGTGGAGGAGTGTTTCGAGAGGGCCGGCGTCGTCGCCGAGGGGTTCGGCGGCGTCGGAGGGGGTGGGCAGGGCGTCACCGGCGGGGAAGTCGCCGCGTCCGCGCAGCCAGTCCTCCACCAATGTGCTGTCGTCGTCGTTGTCGAGCGGCAGCTCCGCCGACTCGGTGTGGATCGTCGACGTGATCTCACCGGCACCGCCACCGACATCGATGGTCACCGGGAGCGGACCGGCGTTGGCTCCCGCGCCGACCTTGATGCCCGTGCCCTCGCCTGCTTCCTGGCTGGTGGTGATGGTCAGCTTCTGCGGGTGGTGGGGGTCGCCGTTCTCCTCTTCCTCGTCGTAGGCCGCGGCGTCGTAGGTGACGGCGACCTGCTGCATCTTGCTTCCCTTGCCCTGCACTCCCTCGCCGCCCTGACCGCTGACGGAGAACGTGTAGACGAAGGTGACCTTCCCGGCGTCCGGGCCGGTCTTGGTGCGCAGGACCACGACGTCCTCGGTCATCGACGCGGAGAAGAGGTCGGTGGATATGGAGCCGAGGTCTTTCTTGTCGTCGCCCTTGCCCTTGGTGAAGGACTTGCCGAAACTCAGCCCGCCGGCCAGTTCGGTGGTCGACTTGGTGATGTCGACGTCCGGAGCCTTCTCGGGATCGAGATCGGGCCGCTTCTTGTTGGCGGCGTGGTCACAGATCATCCCCAGCTCCGCGCCCCACGCGCGCGGGGGCGCGCTCTTGCACTTCGAGGAAGCCTTGAGGTACTCGGCGAACTGCTTGGCGTCCGCGAGATTGGCCTCCAGGTCGGCCTGCGGGTCGTCGCTCTTGTTGCCGTTGAAGAGCCACTGGCCGCCGCTGCCGCTGCCCTTGGAGTAGCTGCCGCTGAGCGAGGCGCTGCCGCCCCAGTCCTTCAGACCCGGTATGCCCGCCGAGACGCTGGCGGTGACACCGACGCTGCTGTCGACGACACGCTCCAGCGTGACGGTGCCGTCCGACCACTGGCTGACCTTCACCTGCTCGGATCCACTGATCTTGATGAAGATGATCTGGACGGTGTAGGTGTCCTTGGTCTGGTCCTCGGCCAGCAGGCACTTCGCCGGCTGGAAGGGGTCGTTCTCGGGTGGGTCGACGGGGTCGTCGGGGTTGTCCGGGTCGTCGGCGGGGTTGTCGGGGTCGTCGAAGTCGCCGCTGGAACACGCCTCGGAGCCGCTGGTCGGGTGCAGGACGCGGCACACGGCGGCCTTCAGCCCGGTCGCCTCGTCCTGCGGGACCGAGAGGCCCACGATCGCGGCGCAGATCATGGCGACGACCAGGATCATCGCCACGTACTCCGTACCCGCCACACCCCGGTCCCGGACGCCGCGCACACGGCTGCCAGGTGCGTGCCAGGCACGGAAATCCTCGGTCCTTCGCATCCGAACTCCTCGTTGCCGGGCCGTCGCCAACTCCCCCGAGCGGTAGCAGCCTAGGTATGGGTCCGGGCCCATCGGCAGGGCCCTCGGGCCCAGTTGTGGGCCCAGTGGGGCGGGTGTTCGGCGAGTGGCGGGCGGCCGGAACAGAGCGGTGGCGCGGGGTCGCGCGGGCCGCCGCGCGGGGGTACGGCACGAGGCGCCGGCGGTGTGGAAACCGCCGGCGCCTCGGACCGTACGGCCGGGATCAGACCGGGACGGGTGTGGTCTGGGTGCAGTTCTTCCATTCGACCCAGGGGCGGCCGCCGCCCTTCTGCGGGCCGGTGGCGTAGGTCGGGTCGCCGGTGATGGTCTGTTCCTTGTGCTCGTGGGTGATGTCGATGCCGAAGAGTTTGAAGCCGAGGGTGACCTGCCCGGCCGAGATGCCGAGGCCGATGCCGAGCGAGGCGTTCCACCAGTCGGTGTTGGCCTCGTAGTCGAGCCGGGAGAGCTTGGCCTTGTCGTGGAGGAGTGTTTCGAGGGGCCCGGCGTCGTCGCCGAGGGGTTCGGCGGCGTCGGAGGGGGTGGGCAGGGCGTCACCGGCGGGGAAGTCGCCGCGTCCGCGCAGCCAGTCCTCGACCAGGGTGCTGTCGCCGTCGTTGTCGAGGGGCAGTTCGGCGGTCTCGGTGTGGATCTTCGAGTTGATCTCGCCGCCCCCGCCGCCCACGTCGATGGTCACCGGGCCCGCGTTGGCTCCGGCACCGACCTTGACACCCGGGCCGTCCCCGGCTTCCTGGCTGGTGGTGATGGTCAGCTTCTGCGGGTGGTGGGGGTCGCCGTTCTCCTCCTCCTCGTCGTAGGCCGCGGCGTCGTAGGTGACGGCGACCTGCTGCATCCTGCTTCCCTTGCCCTGCACTCCCTCGCCGCCCTGACCGCTGACGGAGAACGTGTAGACGAAGGTGACCTTCCCGGCGTCCGCGCCGGTCTTGGTGCGCAGAACGACGACGTCCTCCGTCATCGACGCGGAGAAGAGATCGGTGGATATGGAGCCGAGGTCTTTCTTGTCGTCGCCCTTGCCCTTGGTGAAGGACTTGCCGAAACTCAGCCCGCCGGCCAGTTCGGTGGTCGACTTGGTGATGTCGACGTCCGGGGCCCGCTCGGGGTCCAGGTCGCCTTTCTTCTTGTTGGCGTTGTAGCCGCAGAGCATGCCCAGCTCCGACGAATGGGGCCCCACCGGCGCGTTGTTGCACTTGGACTGCGCCCTCAGGTACTCCGTGAACTGCTTGGCGTCCGCGAGGTTGGCCTCCAGGTCGCCCTGCCTGTCGTCGCTCTTGTTCTTGTCGAAGACCCACTGGCCGCCGCTGCCGCTGCCCTTGGAGTAGCTGCCGCTGAGCGAGGCGCTGCCGCCCCAGTCCTTCAGACCCGGTATGCCCGCCGAGATGCTGGCGGTGACACCGACACTGCTGTCGTCCACACGCTCCAGCGTGACGGTGCCGTCCGACCACTGCTGAAGTTTGATCGTCTCCGATCCGCTGATCTTGATGAAGAGGATCTGGAGGACGATGGTGTCCTTGGTCTGGTCCTCGGCCAGCAGGCACTTCGCCGGCTGGAAGGGGTCGTTCTTCGGTGGGTCGACGGGGTCGTCGGGGTTGTCCGGGTCGTCGGCGGGGTTGTCGGGGTCGTCGAAGTCGCCGCTGGAACACGCCTCGGAGCCACTGGTCGGGTGCAGGACGCGGCACACCGCCGCCTTCAGCCCGGTCGCCTCGTCCTGCGGGACCGAGAGGCCCACGATCGCGGCGCAGATCATGGCGACGACCAGGATCATCGCCACGTACTCCGTACCCGCCACACCCCGGTCCCGGACGCCGCTCGCCGCGCCTTCCGGCCGCCGGGCCGGAAACGTCCTGGCTCCCCTCATGCGCACTCCTCGTCCCGTCGCCACAGCACAACTGCCCGAGCGGCAGCAGCCTAGGTACGGGATCGAGGCGTCAGCAGGGCCCACGGGCCCAGTTGGGGGCCCAAGGCGGCGGACCCGAAAAAATTCGATCGCCGTACGAGTGAACCCATCGAGGATCGCCCTCGTCTTCCGTGCAGAAGCGATCACCAAGAGCGGGAGTCACGCCAATCGCGCCCGAGGAGACGCGAGTTGCGTGCGGTGTGCGTCTTGGTGGGCGGTCGGTTCTCCGCATGTGCCGGATGTGCGCATACTCAGCACCTCCTGCATGTCGGGGATTTGTTCGATTAATACCTCAAGAGTTGGGGGAATTTTGCGCACTGACAAGAAGAGAGCCGGCGCGGCGATGGTGGCCGCTCTGCTCACGGCCGGACTCATGTCCGCGGCCACCGCGGGTACGGCGTCCGCCGCCGGCGAGGCCGGAGCCGCCCAGTCGTTCGCCGCCAAGGCGCGGCAGGCGCGGTCCGGCGGGTCCGCGGTCACGCTCATCACCGGCGACCGGGTCCACCTGGACGACCGGGGCCGGGTGACGCGCGTACAGCCCGCGAACGGACGCGAGGGCGTCCGGATGAACGTGAACCGTGTCGCGGGCCAGATGTACGTCCTGCCGGCCGACGCCGCTGAGCTGGTCGCCCAGGGGAAGCTGGACCGGCGGCTGTTCAATGTGACGGGTCTGCTCAAGGCCGAGTACGACGACGCGCACCGGGCGACGCTCCCGCTGATCGTGTCGTACGCCAACGAATCGAGTCAGAAGGCGCGGGCGAAGTCGGCCATCGCCGAGGCGGACGTCTCGGTGCGCCGCGTCCTGCCCGCCGTTCGCGGCGAGGCGCTCACGGCGCAGAAGGACGACACGGCGGACGTCTGGGAGGCGCTCACCGCGCCCGGCGATCCCCGGAGCGAGGCCCGTGAGGCGGCCCCCGGCATCGCCAGGGTGTGGCTGGACGGCAGGCGCAAGGCCGCCCTCGACAAGAGCGTGCCGCAGATCGGCGCGCCCGCCGCCTGGCAGGCCGGGTACGACGGCAAGGGCGTGAAGATCGCCGTACTGGACACCGGAGTCGACGAGACCCACCCCGACCTCAAGGGCGCGGAGATCGCGCAGAAGGACTTCTCGGGCTCGGGCAACACGGTCGACCACGTCGGTCACGGCACGCATGTCGCCTCGATCACGGCCGGAACCGGCGCGAAGTCGGGCGGGAAGTACAAGGGGGTCGCGCCCGGGGCGAAGATCCTGGACGGCAAGGTGCTCGACGACGACGGCTGGGGCGACGACTCCGGCATCATCGCGGGCATGCAGTGGGCCGCCGACCAGGGCGCGCGGATCGCCAACCTGAGCCTCGGCGGCCAGGACACCGCGGAGACCGATCCGCTGGAGGCGGCGGTCGACAAGCTGTCCGCCGAGAAGAACATCCTGTTCGTCATCGCCGCCGGCAACGAGGGACCGGACGCGCAGACCATCGGTTCCCCCGGCAGCGCGGCCTCCGCCCTGACCGTGGGCGCGGTCGACAGCAAGGACCGGATCGCCGAGTTCTCCAGCGTGGGCCCGACGGCCGACGGCTCGCTGAAGCCCGACGTCACCGCGCCCGGCGTGGACATCGTCGCCGCGAAGGCCGCCAAGGGCGTCGCCGGTAGCCCGGCCGCCGACGGCTATGTGGCGATGTCCGGCACGTCGATGGCGACCCCGCACGTCGCGGGCGCCGCCGCGCTCCTCGCCCAGGAGCACCCGGACTGGACCGGCGCGCGGATCAAGCAGACGCTGACCTCCTCGGCCAAGTCCGGCTCGGGACTGACCCCGTACCAGCAGGGGACCGGCCGCGTCGACCTGACGAAGGCGATCACCCAGACCGTCGTCAGCGAGCAGACCGGGCTGAACTTCGGCACCCAGCCGTGGCCGCACACCAATGACAAGCCGGTCACCAAGAAGATCACGTACAACAACAGCGGTACGCAGGACGTCACCCTCGACCTGTCGCTGGAGACCGTCGGCCCCCGGGGCAAGGCGGCCCCGGCCGGCTTCTTCACCCTCGGCGCGAACCAGGTCACCGTCCCCGCCGGCGGTACGGTGAGCGTCGACCTGACCTCCCACACCGCCGTGGGCAGCCAGGACGGCGCCTTCAGCGGTACGGTCGTCGCCAAGGCCGCCGACGGCCAGGGTGTCCGGACGACCTTCGGTGCCGTCCGCGAGGTCGAGTCGTACGACCTCACGGTGAAGTTCATCGACACCAAGGGCAAGCCCTCCCCGTCGATCGGCACCCTCTACGGCCACGACACCGGCCTCTGGAAGGACCTGGCCGCCACCAAGAGCGACGGGACCGCCAAGATCCGGGTTCCGAAGGGTACGTACCTGCTCGACGGCCAGGTGCAGACCCCCAACGGGAAGGCCGACCCGGACATCGCCTGGATGGTCCAGCCCAAGCTGGAGCTGACCAAGAACCTCACGGTCACCATGGACGCCCGCAAGGCCAAGCCGGTGAACGTCACCGCTCCGGAATCCGCCAAGCTCGGCGGGGCGTACGTCAATTACGACCTCGCGTCGGCGAACGGCGGCTTCGTCAGCACCTGGATGCTGGACTCCTACAAGGGCTTCCGCGTCGGCCAGGTCGGCCCGTCGGTCCCGGCGAAGCTGTTCAACGCCCAGGCGGGCGGCATCTGGCAGAAGGGCAGCACCACCTACAACCTGCTCTACAACCGCGCCGGTTCGTTCTACACCGGGTTCACCCACAAGGCCGCCAAGAGCGAACTGGCCCTGGTGAACACCAAGGTCGGCTCCACCGCCAAGAGCCGCAAGGGCTCCGTCACCGCGTACTGGGTCCTCCCGTCCGGTCAGTTCGCCCTCGGCATGATGGGCAACCCGTTCGCCCTGCCCACCACGGCCAAGACCTTCTTCGCCACGCCCAAGGGCTACACCTGGGGGCTCGGCGTCGAACAGCTCGACGGCCGGGGCAACTCCGAGGTCTCGCTGGCGTCCTCGGCGCCGAAGTCCTACACGGCCAAGAAGACGTACACGGAGACGTACAACGTCGGTGTGTTCAGCCCGAAGGTCGGCGGAGACAGCGGCGTCGAGCGCTACAACAACGAAATGCTGGCCTGCATAGCCGATTTCACCGACGGCGCCGGCCACCTCGGCGGATCGAAGGTCAGCAAGCAGCAGTCCGTGCTCACCGTCGACGGCAAGCAGGTCGTCAACGAGAAGGACAGCCTCTGCCTGTACACCGACGCCCTTCCGGCCAAGTCCGCCAAGATCAAGCTCAGTACGGACGCGACCCGCTCCACCTCGGTCGCGGGCGTCAGCACCCGGCTCACGGCGGCCTGGACCTTCGCGACCAAGAAGGGCGCGGCCGACAAGGTCGTGAAGCTGCCGGTCTCGACGGTCCGGTTTGCCCCGAAGCTGAGCCTGGCGAGCACCGCCAAGCCCGGTCAGAAGCTCACGGTCCCGCTGACCGTCCAGGGACCGGCGGCCAAGAACCTCAAGTCGCTCGCCGTCCAGGTCTCCTACGACGGTGGCAAGAAGTGGTCCAAGGCCCCGGTCACCACCAAGAGCGGCAAGCGGACCCTGTCCCTGAGCCACCCCAAGAAGGCCACCTCGGTCTCCCTGAAGGCGAAGCTCACCGACAAGAGCGGTAACACCTACGACGTCACCGTCATCAAGGCGTACCTGCTCAAGTAACCACCCGCACGAACGGTCGACGGATCCGGCCGCGCCCGGGGAACGCACCCCACGTTCCCCGGGCGCGGTCACGCGTGGTGCCGTACGCCGCCGCGGGGCCCGTACGGATCAGTGCCGCGTGCCCTCGGTGCTCTCCCGCAGGACCAGACGGTGTGCCACGACGTGGTCCTGCGGCGACAGGGGCGCCGACGCCGGCGCCTCCGCCCGGCCGCCCGGCCGGTTCGCCTCGTCGATACGGCGCCGCAGCAACTCGACGGCGGCTGTGGCCACCGCTCCCTTGTCGGGGGCCACGGTGCTCAGCGTCGGGACGCTGTAGCGCCCGCCCTCCACATCGTCGAAGCCCATCACGGCGATGTCCTCGGGCACCCGCGCACCGTGCTCGTACAGTGCCCGCAACGCCCCCAGCGCCAGCTGGTCGTTGAGACACAGCAGCGCGTCGGGACGGGCGCCGCCGGTCAGCGCCCGGGCCACCGCCTCGGCCCCTTCGGGCATCCGGAAGGCGGCCACGGGGAGCAGCGCCCCCGCGTCGTAGGCGATGCCCGCCGCCGCCAGTGCGGCGCGGTAACCGCGGGTGCGGGCCTCCGCCGTTCCCAGCCCCGGCTCGTCCCGCCCGCCGATGACCAGGATGTCGCGGTGCCCGCGGGCGATCAGATGCTCGGTGGCCTCGCGGGCGGCCCGTTCGTTGTCGATCGCGACATGGTCGGCCCCCTCCTCCAGCAGCTCTCCCAGCAGGACCGTCGGCGGGGACCCGGCGTGTTCGCGCAGATCGTCGGAGGTCAGGGCGAGCGGACTGAGGATGACGCCGTCGACGAAATCGGAACCGAACCCCGACAGCGCCGCCAGCTCGTGGTGACGGTCCCCGCCGGACTGGTGGACCAGCACGGTCAGGGAACACCGCTCGGCCGCGCGGATCACATGCCGGGCCAGTTCCGCGAAGTACGGGACGTCCAGCTCCGGTACGACCAGCGCGATCACCCCGGTGCGCCCGGTGCGCAGATGGCGCCCCGCCAGGTTCACCCGGTAGCCGAGATGGTCGATCGCCTCGCGCACCACGCGCCGGGTGCGGTCGGAGACGTGGACATAGTCGTTGATCACGTTCGAGACGGTCTTCTCGGACACGCCCGCGTGCCGTGCGACGTCCTTGATCCTGGGTCGTGCCACCACCGATTCCCCCTGCTCCCGTGCGTCGCCGAGTCTATGCCGTACCCGGACCGGAGGGTCGCGGGGGCGCGGCCGGGGCTTGGTGCGGCCCCGGCCGCGCCCGCCGTACAACAGACCTTGCCACAACTCTTTACAGCCGATGTACATCGTTGTAAAAACATGGCACCGCGCCGGTCGCCGGAGCGGTGCCCACCCATTGCCCGCGGTGGGCCGCCCCCGGTCACCCGTGCCGGTGGCCGCCGTCAACCGGCAGAGTCGACCGGCCGTCGAAAGGTCCGTGATGAGTTCTTCTCCACCCGCTCCTGGTCCGGGGCCGCTGTCCACGCCCCCGCCGGCCGAGGGCGTCAGCCGCCGCGGGCTGCTGCGCTACGGCATGGCCGGAGCCGGCGCCGCGCTGCTCGCCTCCGGCACGCTGGCCGGCTGTGCCTCGCCGGCCGCGTCGTCGGACGCCTCCGCCCTGCGCGTCTGGGACCTCTTCCAGGGCGGCGACGGCATTTTGATGAACGACATGATCAAGGCCGTCTCCACCGCTCGCGACGGCTTCACCGTCGACCGCACCATCCTGGACTGGGGCCCGTCGTACTACACCAAGCTCGCGATGTCGGCCGCCGGCGGCCGGGCGTCCGATGTGGCCGTCCTGCACCTCTCCCGGCTGGCCGGATACGCCCCCGGCGGGCTGCTGGACCCCTTCGACCTGGACCTGCTCGCCGAATTCGGCTGCCGCGAGGCCGACTTCACCCCCGCGGTCTGGAAGCGGACGCAGCACGAGGGAACCGTCTACGCGATCCCGCTGGACGTCCACCCCTTCATCGTCTTCTACGACCGTGACGCGGCGGACAAGGCCGGACTGCTCGACTCGGCGGGCGAACTCGCCCCCATGGGCTCCCCCGAAGCGCTGCTGGACGCCGGAAAGGCGCTCGCGAAGGTCACCGGCGGCTCGGGCATCCTCTTCGGGCATGTCACCGACACCGCGCAGAGCTGGCGCCAGTTCGCCGCTCTCTACGCCCAGACCGGCGCCGCCTTCACCCTGCCCGAGGGCGGACCCGCCGAGATCGACACCGACGCGGCCGTCCGGGTCGTGTCGTTCATGCAACGCCTCTTCGACGGCAGGACCAATCCCAACAACCTCGACTACAACGGCGCGATGGCCGCGTTCATGGGCGGTCGCGGCGGTATGGCGATGCTCGGCGAGTGGGAGCTCCCGGCCCTGCGGAAGTCGGGCGTCCGCCTCGGCGCCGCCCCCTTCCCGCAGGTCTTCGACCGGCCCGCCGTCTACACCGACTCGCACAGCTTCGTCCTGCCGCACCAGTCCGACCCCGACCCCGCGCGGCGGCGCGAGGCGCACCGGTACGTGGCGCAGATGATCAAGCAGAGCCTCACCTGGGCGAGCGCCGGGCACATACCCGCTTACCAGCCCGTACTGTCCCGTCCCGCGTACGCGGCGCTCGACCCCCAGTCCTCCTACGCGGACGCGGGCAAGGTGGCGGTGCTCGACCCGCCGAACTGGTTCGCCGGAGCCGCGTCGAACTTCCAGAACCGCATGTGCCAGCCGCTCCAGTCGGCGCTGCTCGGCAACACCTCGGCCGAGAAGGCCGTACGGCAGATGGTCCGCGAGGCGGAGACGCGGCTGCGGCAGCCCAACCCGGTGGCCTGACCGGAGCACAAGGAGCTACTGACGTGACAACCACCGCACCCACCGGCGGTGCCGTGCCCCCGAGCACGGCGCCGCCGGCCCCCGCCCCGCGGAACCGGCTCCGCCCCCGGAACAAGGGCGCCGCGGGCCGGAGCAACGGCCTCCTCTTCGTCCTGCCCTTCGCGGTGCTGTTCGCGCTCTTCCTGGTCTGGCCGGTCGTGCACGGCCTCTGGATGAGCCTCACCGACAGCTCGCTCGCCCTGCGCGACACCTCATTCGTCGGCTTCGCCAACTACGCCGAGGCGTTCGGTGACCCCGACGTCTGGAGCAGTCTGGGCAACACCGTCTTCTTCACGCTCATCTCGTGCGTGCCCCTGGTCCTGGTCGCGCTCGCGATGGCGCTGCTGGTGCACAGCGGCCTGGCCGGCCAGTGGGTGTGGCGCCTGGCGTTCTTCGCGCCCTATCTGCTGCCCGTCACCGTGGTGACCGTCATCTGGCTCTGGCTCTACCAGCCGGACGTCGGCTTCGGCAACCAACTGCTCGGCGCGCTCGGCGTGGAGCCCGTCGGCTGGCTGTCCGACGAGTCGGTCGCCATGTGGTCCGTCGCCGCCCTGACGGTGTGGTGGACGGTCGGCTTCAACTTCCTGCTGTACCTGGCCGCCCTCCAGTCCCTGCCGGAGGCCCTCGACGAGGCCGCCGCGATCGACGGCGCCGGCGCCTGGCGACGGCTGTGGTCCATCACCCTGCCCCAACTGCGCAGGACCACGGTGATGGTGGCGATGCTCCAGATCCTGGCCTCGCTCAAGGTCTTCGACCAGATCTACATCCTCACCAAGGGCGGACCGAACGGCTCCACCCGTCCCATCCTGGAGTACGTCTACGACGTCGGGTTCAGCGGCTACCGGCTGGGCTACGCCTCGGCCATCTCCTACGTCTTCTTCGCGCTCGTGATCGTCATCTCGCTCGCGCAGCTCCGCTTCTTCCGCCAGGAGGACTGACCGTGTCCGCTACCGCAACCCCCGCGCGCCCGAGGCGCCGCACGCCCCGCGAGGCCGGCGGTTCACCGATGCTCCTCGGCCCGGGGCGAGTGCCGCGTGTCCTGGCCGGAACGGCGCTGGTCGTGCTGGCCGCCGCCTGGCTGCTGCCGCTCGTCTGGGCGGTCATCACCTCCCTCCAGAGCGAGCGGGACGTGGCGAAGCCTGGCCTCTCGCCGTTCAAGGGCGCCTTCACGCTGGACTCCTACCGGCAGATCCTGGACCGGGGCAACGTACTGACCTGGGCCTTCAACAGCTTTCTGGTGGCCGGGCTGGTCACACTGATCACCGTGGCCGTCTCCACCCTCGCCGCCTACGGGTTCGCCCGCGGTACGTTCCGGGGCCGCAAGGCGCTGCTGGCCGTCACCGTCGCCGCCATCATGGTGCCGCCGCAGCTGCTCATCGTCCCGCTCTTCGAGCAGATGCTGCTGTTCAACCTGGTGGACACGTACGCGGCCGTCATCCTGCCCCAGGTGGTGGCGCCCATGATGGTGTTCATCCTCAAGCGGTTCTTCGAGGCGCTGCCCCGCGAGCTGGAGGACGCCGCCCGGATCGACGGCGCGTCCGAGGCGCGGGTCTTCCTGTCGGTCGTGCTGCCGCTGTCCCGGCCGATCGTGGCCGCCGTCGCCATCTTCGTGTTCATCGGCGCCTGGAACAACTTCATGTGGCCGTTCATCGTCACCAACGATCCCGGTCTCATGACACTCCCGGTGGGGCTCGCCACCGTCAAGGACAACTTCGGCATCCAGTACGCCCAGTCCATGGCCGCAGCGCTGCTCGCGTCGCTGCCGCTGATCATCATGTTCCTCCTCTTCCAGCGGCGCATCGTCAAATCGGTGGCCACCACGGGCTTCGGCGGCACCTGACCGGGACCGCCGCCGCGCGCTCCGCCCCGTCCGTTCCCGGCCCCCGGGCCGGGAACCCGGGTCCGAGCGGGCCCCGCTGCCGCGTGCCATCCCGTACCGCCGCGCTCCCCGCCCCGTTCCCGCGCGTCGAGGACCACTGCGCGACGCGTTTACATCGATGTACATTGTGGGTCCGGTGACCGCACCGCCCGCCTTCACCCCGACTGGAGTACGTGTGCCCACTCCCTCCGTACCGCGTCCGGAACACCCGCGACCGCAGTTCGTCCGCGACGACTGGCTCAACCTCAACGGCGCCTGGCAGTTCGAGACCGACCGAGGGGACAGCGGTCTGGAGCGCGGCCTCCTGGACCGTGACCTGACCGGCGCGATCGTCGTCCCCTTCCCGCCCGAATCCGAGCTGTCCGGCATCGGTGACACCGACTTCATGGAGGCCGTGTGGTACCGGCGGGTGGTCACACTGCCCGCCGAGTGGGCCGGGCGGCGGGTGCTGCTGCACTTCGGCGCCGTCGACCACGACACCACCGTGTGGGCCGACGGCGTCGAAGTGGTCCGCCACCGCGGCGGGTTCACCCCGTTCACCGCCGACCTCGGCGACATCGCGGGCGCGGGCGACGAGGTCACCCTCACCGTCCGCGCCCGGGACCCGAGGTCGGGCCCGCAGGCCCGGGGCAAACAGGCCGTCCAGTACGCCAACCACGACTGCAACTACACCCGGGTCACCGGTATCTGGCAGACCGTCTGGCTGGAGCCCGTCCCCGACCTGCATCTGCGGCGCCCCCGGATCACGCCCGACCTGGCGGGCTCCGCGTTCCACCTGGAACTGCCCCTCTCCGGCAATCGCCCCGGCCACCGGGTGCGTGCCGTCCTCACGGACGCCGACGGCGAGGTCGGCCGCGCGGAGGTGCGCGCCGACCTCGATCTCGCGCCCCGCCTCCATCTGCCCGTACCCGAGGAGCGGCGCCGTGAGTGGGG
Organism: Streptomyces sp. NPDC012835; assembly: GCF_042900885.1. Taxonomy (NCBI): domain Bacteria; kingdom Bacillati; phylum Actinomycetota; class Actinomycetes; order Kitasatosporales; family Streptomycetaceae; genus Streptomyces; species Streptomyces sp. NPDC012835. Next base: position 1,576,321 of record NZ_JBIBBW010000001.1, on the reverse strand, counting down.
ACCGCAGGACCCGCATCTGTACGGCCTGCGGATCGAACTCCTCGACCCGGCCGGCCGGGTGGTCGACAGCGCGGACAGCTACGCCGGTCTCCGGGCCGTCGGCATCCGGGGCAAGGCCGTCACCCTCAACGGGCGGCCCGTGTTCCAGCGGCTGGTGCTCGACCAGGGCTGGTACCCGGACGGCCTGATGACCGCGCCGACCGACGAGGCCCTGGTCCATGACATCGAGATCGCCCTCGCGGCGGGATTCAACGGCGCGCGGCTGCACCAGAAGGTCTTCGAGGAGCGCTTCCTCTACCACGCCGACCGCCTCGGCTACCTGGTCTGGGGGGAGTTCGGCGACTGGGGCTGCGAGACCGGCGGTTCCTCGGGCGACAACCAGCGGCCGGACGCCTCCTACACCGCCCAGTGGCTCGAAGCGCTGGAACGCGACTACTCGCACCCCTCGATCATCGGCTGGTGCCCGCTGAACGAGACCTACCAGAAGCTGCACGACCGCATCACCCAGCTCGACGACGTGACCCGGGCGATGTTCCTGGCCACGAAGGCCATGGACACCACGAGGCCGGTCATCGACGCGTCCGGCTACGCCCACCGGGTCACCGAGACCGACATCTACGACTCCCACAGCTACGAACAGGACCCGGCCGCGTTCCAGCGGCTGATGTCCGGCCTGGCCAAGGACGAGCCGTTCGTCAACGCCTACGAGAACGGCGCCCCCTACTCCCAGCCGTACCGGGGCCAGCCCTACTTCGTCAGCGAGTTCGGCGGCATCTGGTGGGACCCCGCAGCTGCCGCCGCGCAGTCCGGCGAGGACCGCACGGAGTCCTGGGGATACGGCGAACGGGTGGGCGACGAGGAGGAGTTCCACGTACGGTTCGCCGGCCTCACGGGTGTCCTGCTCGACGACCCGGCGATGTTCGGCTACTGCTACACCCAGCTGACCGACGTCTTCCAGGAGCGCAACGGCGTCTACCGGTTCGACCGAGGCGGCAAGCTGGACATCGAGCGGATCCGCGCCGCGCAGATCCGTCCGGCCGCCATCGAGCGGCAGGACCCCGCGTAGCGGCGGGACCCGGCGCAGCGGCCAGGGCCCCGTACGACGACGCCTCCCCGGCGGGTGCCGGGGAGGCGTCGTCGCGGTGGGGCGAGGTCCGTCAGACCTTTCGCAACTGCCAGAGCTGGGGCTGGAGGCCGTTGCACGTCCACTGCCGTACGTTGCCGCCCGGCTGCCGCGAGCCCTCGGCGACGTCCAGGCACTGGCCGCTGGACCGGGCGATCAGCCGGTAGTAGCCGCGGCCGGCGTTCTCCAGCCGCCAGTCCTGCGCGGCCAGGGCGTTGCAGTACCACTGCCGGACGTTGGCGCCCGGTGTCTGCGAGCCGTCCTGTACGTCCAGGCAGTAGCCGCTGTTGCGGCCGGTGAGGGTGAAGGTGTTGGCGCCGTGGGCCCGCAGATACCAGTCCTGCGGGGTCAGGCCGTTGCACGTCCACTGCTGTACGTTGCCGCCCGGCACCCGGGAATCCCCGGCCACGTCGAGGCAGTGCCCGCTGTTGGCGTTCACCAGCCGGTACAGGGCGCCGTCGACCACGCCGGCCGCGTCACCGCTGCCGGTGATCCCGCCCGTGGCGTAGTACGGCTTGCAGACACTGCCGTCCCAGTCGGTGGCGATCTGGAGCACCTGCCGCCCGTCGGCCGACGGCAGCAGCGGGGAGCTGTAGTTCTGGCAGTAGTTCGCGCTGGGCGACGTGACCCGCACCGGCGACTCGATCTCGTACCACGGGCCGGTGCCGTTCTCCGTATTGGCGAGGATCGTGCGTCCGCTCTCCGCCGCCGGGGTGCCGTCCCGGTTGAGCAGCATCTGCCCGATCAGCAGCAGCCGGCCGTTGGCGCCACCGTCCGGCGCGGGCGCCCAGGCGACGGTCGGCGCGGCTCTGAAGTACTTGCCGTCGACGGTCTCCGGCCGGAACCCGAGCGAGGTCGCGCTCCCCCAGTTCCAGCCGTCCGTCGAGGTCCGGTAGTGCACCACACACTGGTACTGGCCACCGGGGTTGCAGATCTCGTAGCTCATGAAGTAGGTGCCGTTGGGGAGTTTGCGCACCACCGGCATCCCCGGCCGGTCGGGCGACCAGCTGCTCGCCACCGTGTCCCGGCGGTCCTGCCAGTGCACACCGTCGTAGCTGCGGGTGGCGGACAGCTTCTGACTGTGTCCCGAGTCGGTCTCGTCGGCGTAGTGGCAGACGAGCGCCCCGTCGGAGGCCACGGAGAACTCCGGCTCCCACAGTCCGCCCGTGCCGGTCGCGGTGGCGCAGGAGGACAGATAGGACCAGGTGCGGCCCACATCGTTGCTGCGCCAGACGCGCAGCGCCATACGCCGGTCGGTCTCGTCCTGCCCGGCGGACGCCGCCCACAGCAGGGTCCCGGCCGGCAACGCCCCCACCTGACGGGGCAGTTCGAACAGCGTGCCGCAGCACTGGCCCTGGCCCGCCGACGATTCGGGGTCGACGATCCGGCCCACCTCGCGGAAGACCGAGCCGTTGTCCGTGCTCTCGTGAATGGCGCCCACCCCGTTGTTGCCGTCGAAGGTGGTCACACTCGCCAGCACCCGGCCGTTCGCGGCTCCGTTGTACGCCAGCCGGATGGCCCGGGGGTAGAGCCCGGTGCCGTTGCGCAGCGTGGTCCCGGTGGCGGTGGGGGCGGCATCCGTCACGGCGGTGTCCGCCGCCAGGGCGGAGGTGGCGGGTACGGCCAGGGTGAGGCTCAGCGTCCCGACGAGCCCCAGCAGCAGGGCCCGGACGGCTCGCCGGGGGAGACGGCCGGCCACGCCGGAGCGGGCCGGGGGAGCGGACGGGGGGAACGGGCCGGGTGCGGGGGGCCGGCGGAGTGTGAGGAGGCGTGGTCGGCGGAGACGGAACACGGGGGGCTCCTTCCTGAGCGCACTGGGGCGTACGGCAGGACGCGGCACACCGCCGTCGCGCGCGGCCGACGCACGGCGGAGCCCGGCCCGCCATCGCATGGGGGGCGGTGGCACAGCCGATGGCGGGACCGCCTGCGTGCGGGTGCACGAGCGGGCCGCGTCGACCGCGAGCGCCACAGTAGAGCCGCTTGTACATCGATGTACACAGACGCGCGCCAATTTTTTACATCGATGTACAGCCGCTGGCCCAGCGGCGGTTGACGTTTTCCGGCGCCGTCGGTCGGGGGCCCGCTTCATCGAAGGCGGCAGGGCCGGCGACACGGCGGTGCCGGCCGCGCTCACGGATCGGTGCCCACCCGGATTCCGCCGCGCCCGGGGTCGGACAGGGCGCGACGGTATCCGGCCCCGGCGGCGCCGGAAGGGAACGGTCTACCCCGTGGCCCGGCCCCGCCGTCGAGTCGTCGTCAGGCGCACGGACCGCCGCTACGCGCCTCCGCGGTGGTCTTCAGCTCCTGGAGCCACTGTTCGAGTCCCGCGCCGAGGACCGCTGTCGCGGTGGGAACGTCCGCCTCGACCTGGGCGCCGGTCCAGGTTTCCTCGGTCCGTACGCGTACGCCCCCCTTGACCTCGGTGAAGTTCCATACGTGGACGCCCTCGTCGATGCGCAGCCCTTCGCCGATCGCGGGGCCGGTCCACCGGACGCAGGAGCCGCGGTCGAGCTGACGGACCGTGGAGGTGATGTTCAGGGTGGTGTCGGGGGTGGTGGGAGTGGCGGGCGCCGGGGTCGTCCACCGGAACTGCGAACCCCTGCGGAGCGGACCGGAGTCGAGGCGCTTCGCCGAGAGGACCGGTGCCTGCCACGACGGCCACCGTTCGACGTCGGTCTGCAGCTTGAAGACGGTGCTCAGCGGCGCCTTGATCACGATGTCGGTCCGGTAGCGGATGACGGCGCCGGGGTCGACGCCCTGCCCTTGGCACTGGAGCCCGCCGGTGTGGTGGGCCCCGGCCGGCCGGGCGGGCGCGGCCTCGGCGGTGCCCGCGCCGGCGAGCACCCCGACGGTGGCGAGCGAGAGCGCGACCGCGGTGGCGCTCAGGCGTGTCCGGGGCCGGCGCCGGGACGGCTGACCTGCAAGAAGCGAAGAGTGGTCGCTGGGCATGGTGTTCCTCTGCCTGTGGGTGAGCGGATCGAGTATCCGGGTGGACGGGACAAGTCCGGGGCGGTGTAAGGCGCGTGAGCCCGGTCCGGCCCGCCCCGGGCGGAAAGGGTCAGTCAGGATCCGGGAGCGCGCTGCTGCCCGTATGGGAGGGAAGGGCCGCGACCAGCCGCACCAGCTCCGGGTCGGCCGCGTAGTGGCGCTGTTGCAGTTGGGCGACCTTGGCGCCGAACTCGGGGTCCGGGTCGTCCGTGATGTCGTACGACTCGAACTTCTCCATCAGGGGGAGCGCGAACCGTTCGGACCTGGTGTGGGCCGGGTGGATCAGATACTCCCAGTAGGCGTCCAGGTCCTCCAGGACGAAGAGGGCGTTCCAGTCGAACCCGCCGCCGTACTCGCGGCCGATGAAGTACGACTTCACCGCGGGGATGGTCCTGCCCTGCTCGTGCAGGATCCGCTGCGCCTCCTCGAACTGCCGAGGAGTGATGCCCTCCTTCAGCGTGATCCGGTTGCCGTGATAGATCATCTTGCTTTCCTTCGGTTGCGTGGCGCGCCGGTTCATGAACCGGACGTCCCGGAACGGACCGCCGTGCTGACGGCCGCGAGCGGGGCGACGGCGCGGGTGAACACCTGGGTGCCGACCCCGGCCGTTCCTTCGGGACTCTCGGAGACCTTCAGCGGCTTCGAGGCTTTCGGGGACACGAGGACGCTTTCGGGGACGGCGAGGCCGGACGGCCAGACTCACACCCGCTCACACGCTCTCGCGTCGGTGACATTCACCTACCGGGCGAGGCACGGTGCCGGACGGGCGATCACCGCCGACGCCCGCACGGGCGGCTCACGGCCACGGTGACCGGGTGTTTGAGACTCTCTTCCTCACAGACGCGGTGCTCGCCCTGCTGGCGACGGCAGCCGCGCTCGCCGTCGGCCGGCCCGCGTCCGGCACGGCACGGCGTCTTCGCCGGTGGCTGTACTTCACCGCGGTCCTGGTGGCGGCACGTCTGGGCGTCGCCTGCGTGATGCTCGGCGGCGGGACGGAGCTGGCCGACTCACGGCTGATCGTGCAAGTCCCGCTGGCGGCCCTGCCGGTCGCCTGGGCGCTGTGGAAGCCCAGCGGGACGGCCGCACGTGTCGGCGCGGCCGGAGTGCTGTTGTCGGCCTGGTGGCTCTACGTTCCGTTCGGTCCCCAGGACACGCCGTACGTGCTCATCGGATCCGTTGCGGGGCTGGCGGTGGTCGGCGGGCTCTCCCCGGCGCTCGCCCGGTGGCGCCGAACGGGCTCGCGTGTCTCACGCCTGCCCTGGCTGTCGGCGGTCTCCCTGCTGGTGCCCGCGGTCGCACTGGTTCTGGGCGGCCAGGCGAGCGCGGCGGCGGGCGCACACCACCATGTGGCGGCCGGCGAGGTCGGTGTCGATGAACTCACCGGCCCGCGCGACCGGGAGCCCGGCCTCCGGCTGACCCTGACCGCGGCCCGGAAGACGATACGGCTGGCCTCCGGCCGCTCCGTCGACGCGCTCACCTTCAACGGCACCTCGCCCGGACCCGAGATCCGGGCCGAGAAGGGGCAGTTGATCGAGGTGACGCTCGTCAACACCGACGTCGAGGAGGGCGTGACCGTGCACTGGCACGGTGTCGATGTGCCCAACGCGGAGGACGGGGTCCCCGGCGTGACGCAGAACCCCGTACGGCCGGGGGAGCGGCACGTCTACCGCTTCGTACCGAACCGCGCCGGAACCTTCTGGTACCACACGCACCGGGACGCCCTGGAGACCGTGGAGCGCGGGCTGTTCGGTGCGCTGATCGTCCAGGACACCGGCGAGGCGGCCTTCGACGGTGTCGAGCACACACTCTTCACCCACCGATGGCCGGCGGACGGCGGCCCGGCCCCCGCCTTCGGCAGGGACGACCGGCCCGCGCGGCACACCGCCCGCGCGGGCCGCGAGGTCCTGCTCCGGTTGATCAACAGCTCCATGGATCCGCACCGCGTCCACATCGACGGCACGCGCTTCACGGTCGCCGCCCTCGACGGCAACGCGATCGAGGGCGCCGAACCGCTCGGCCCGGGCACCGACCTCCTGCTGGCCGCCGGCGGACGCTACGACATCACCTTCACCATGCCGGACCGTCCGGTCACCCTGGCCTACACCGAGAACCAGGGCTCCGCCGCACTCGCCCTCAGCCCGGACGGCGCGGCCGAACCCGCCGACCTGACCGACGGCACACTGTTCGACCCGCTCACCTACGGCTCAGGGGCCCTCGCCGCCCCGGACCGCCACGACCGCGCCTACGACCTCCGGCTGGACGACGGGTTCGGCTTCAGCCGGAACGGGTTCGGCTTCGCCAGCAGCCTGATCAACGGCAGGCTGTACCCGGCGGTGCCCGCGCTGGAGGTCACCGAAGGGGAACGGGTCAAGGTGCGCGTCGCCAACCGCGGCATCGGCGACCACCCGCTGCACCTGCACGGACACCGCGTCCGTGTGCTCTCCCGCAACGGTGAGCCGGCCACCGGCAGCCCCTGGTGGACCGACACCCTCAACATCGCCCCCGGAGAGGTCTTCGAGATCACCTTCACCGCCGACAACCCCGGCATCTGGATGGATCACTGCCACAACTTCGAGCACGCCGCCAACGGCATGATCATGCACCTCGCCTACACCGGCGTCAGCAGCCCGTACTCGGGGGACCACATGCCCGAGTGACCACGGCTCGCCTAACGTATGCGGCATGACGTCAGCTCACCCACCCGCCCAACTCGTCGGCAGACAGGCCGAGATCAGGCGCATCGACGAGCTGGCCGAGGCGGCGCGCGCGGGCCGGGGCGGCGCACTGGTCCTGCGCGGCGAGGCGGGCATCGGCAAGAGCGCGCTGCTGGACCACACCCGCCGGACGGCCTCCGGATTCCGGACCGTAGGGGCGGACGGGTCGCAGTACGAGAGGGAGCTGCCGTTCGCCGCACTCCACCGGCTCTGCGTGCCGATGCTGCCGCATCTCGCCGAACTGCCCGCCCCGCACAGCGAGGCACTGCGTACCGTGTTCGGGCTGGTCACGGGCGTGCCGGACGTCTTCCGCATCGGTCTGGCGACCCTGGAGCTGCTGTCCCGCGCCGCCCGTGACCGCCCACTGCTGTGCCTGATCGACGACGCCCAGTGGCTGGACACGGCCTCGTCCAAGGTGCTGGCCTTCCTCGCGCGGCGCGTCTCCTGCGATCGCGTCGCCATGGTGTTCGCGGTCCGCCCCCAGCAGCCACCGGGCGAACTGGACGACCTGCCCGGCCTGTTCGTCGGCGGGCTCAACGACTCCGAGGCGCGGACCCTGCTCGCGGCGAGAAGCCACGCGCCCCTCGACGACCAGGTGGGTCAGCGGATCGTCTCCGAGGCACGGGGAAACCCGCTGGCGCTGCTCGAACTGCCCGGGGCGGGCGGGTTCACACCGCCGGACGCGTCGTCCGTACCGACCCGGATCGAGCGCGGATTCGAGGCCAGGCTGGCCGGCCTGCCCGACGGAGCGCGACTGCTGCTGACCGTCGCGAGCGCCGATCCGACCGGCGACCCCGGGCTGTTGTGGCCCGCAGCCCGGCAACTGGACATCGACCTGACGGCGGCCGGCGCGGCGGCGACCTCCACCGGGCTGGTCGAGTTCTCCACCCGTATCCGCTTCTGCCACCCGCTGGCCCGGTCCGTGGTCTACCGCTCCGCCGAAGCGGCACAGCGCGCCACCGCTCACCGGGTACTGGCCGCGGCCACCGACCCGGTCGTGGACCCCGACCGGCGGGCCTGGCACCGCGCGCAGGCCGTCACGGCCCCCGACGAGGACGTCGCCGCCGAACTGGAGCGATCCGCGCTCCGCGCCCGGTCGCGCGGAGGGGTGGCCGCGGCCGCGGCCTTCCTCGCACGCGCGGCGGAACTGTCGATGGACACCGCCGAGCGCACCGAACGGACCCTGGCCGCCGTGCGGGCCAAGCTCGACGCGGGCATCGGCGACAGCGCGGCGGAACTCCTCGCGACCGTCGAGAACACGAAACTGGACGAACTGCAGTGTGCGAGGGTCGATCTGCTGCGGGGACAGATCGCCTTCCAGCGCCACAACGACGGCAACGGCCCGATGTTCATGCTGCGCGCCGCGCAGCGGCTGTCCGAATCCGATCCGGAACGGTCCCGCGAGAGCTTCCTGGACGCGCTCGAAATGAGCCTGGTCGTCGGCCGCGCCAGCGGTGTGATGGACATGGTCCTGGCGGCGGCCCGGACCGCCGCTTCGGCCCCCGGGCCTCCTGACGTCCTGGACGCGTTGACCCGCCTCGCCGCCGAAGGGCACCGGGCGGCGGTCCCGTTGATACGGACCATCCTCGACGGCGAGGACACACCGATGTGGACCCGGCGCCCCGGGCTCGCCGTCATGCTGGCCTGCGAGTTGTGGGACCCGCACACGCACAGGGCGATCGTCGAGTGGCTGATGAAGACCGGCCGCGAGTCGGGTTCGCCGCTCCTGCTGCGCCTGGGGCTCGCCCAGCTGACGTCCAGCGCCGTGCTGACCGGCGACTTCGGGCAGGCGATGGCCGCTGTCGCCGAGGAGGAGGCGATCGCCGACGCGATCGGCGGGCCCCCGGTGACGTATCACCGGCTGCAACTGGCCGCGCTGCGCGGCCACCGCCGGGAGGCGCTGGAGCTGTTCGAGACGGTCACCGCGGCAGCGACCGAGCGCGGCGCCGGGCAGCTGATCGCCAACACCCACTGGGCGGCGGCCGTGCTGCACAACGGCCTCGGCGACTATCCGGCCGCACTGGCCGCGGCCCGCCGGGCCACCGCGCACGGTGACCTCTTCCTCACCGGTTTCTCCCTCCCCGAGCTGGTGGAGGCGGCCGTCCGGTGCGGTGAGCGGGACGCCGCCACCACCGCCCTGGAATCACTGACCGAGCGCACCGACGCCAGTGGGACGACCTCGGGCCTGGGCATCGCGGCGTACGCGCGCGGACTCGTGACCGGAGTCGAGGACCACTACCGGGAGGCCGTCGAGCACCTGGAGCAGAGCCCCATGATTCCGTACCGGGCCAGGGCCCATCTCCTGTACGGGCAATGGCTGCGCCGCGAGGGCCGCCGGCGCGACTGCCGCCATCATCTGCGTACCGCCCACGCGTTGCTGTCCGAGCGAGGCATCGACGCGTTCGCCCGGCGGGCCGCGGACGAACTGCGGGCCACCGGCGAAAAGGCCCCCGCCCGGTCCGGGCCCGCCTTCGACCAGCTCACCGCGCAGGAGATGTACATCGCCCGGCTGGTCGCCACCGGCGCGACATCCAAAGAGGTCGCCGCCCGGCTGTTCCTCAGCCCGCGCACCATCGACGCCCATCTGCGCAACATCTTCCGCAAGCTCGGCGTCACCTCCCGCAGGCAGCTCCGGGACCATCCCGGCCTCGGCGTCTGACGGGCTCCCCCACGGTCCGGTGATGCCCGGGCCCGCCGGTGTTCACCGAGAGGAAACAGACCGTCGGTGATACCTTTGGGAGTGGCGCGCGGGCACCGGCCGGAGCCGGAACCGCAGGGAACGCCGGAGCGAAAACCGGCGGCGCATGGCGCGATTGCCGCCTCACGGACGTTCGACATCGGCGATATCGCGACCACCCTCTTCCTCCGGTTGTGACCGATCTCCGCTCCTGGTGCGAGGGACCTTCGGTTGCGCGCGGGATCGGTGTGGCTGTCGGTCCGCCGTATGACCCGCCGCCCCGAACCGGCCGCCGTCGACTTCGTACGAGGGCTTGTTCTGTCCCACCGTGCGGCGTCGACGATCAGCACGGGTGGGCGGGCCGGGGTTCGCGGACCGGGCGGGCGCCACAGCGTTCACCCGAACCCACGCCGGAGGAGTACGCCATGAATGCCCGGCGACTGATCGAATCCCGTGCCGCGCGGCAGCCGGAAGGGAACCGGAGCGCCGCTGGAGTTCGCCCGCCGACCGGATTCGATCGTCTCCGACCACTGGGGTGACGAGGCAGGGGAGCAGGACCGAGGGCGAGCAGAACCGGGTGAAGCGGCGCCGCCACCAGTTCGATGACCCACGAGGAAGTTGCCATGCCCCAGGGACCCACGAGGAAGTTGCCATGCCCCAGGCCCAGCCCCCTGCCAGCGTTCCCGACCGTGTGCGGGCCTGGAACGACACCTCGACCGACTACCCACGCGACGCACTGGTGCCGCGGCTCTTTCGCGACCAGGCCGAACGGAGCCCCGACGCACCCGCCGTGGCGTGGGACGACGGCGGGTGGACCTACGCGGAACTCGACGAACGGATGCGCCGGGCCGCCGCCCGCCTGCGCGACGACGGGGTCGGGGACGGTGATGTGGTCGCCGTGCCGCTGGAGCGCTCCCCGCAGGCCGTGGTCGCGATCCTCGCCGTCCTGGAGGCCGGTGGGGTGTATCTGCCGATGGACCCCGCTTATCCGCGGGACAGGCTGCGGACGATACTGGAGCGCTCCGGAGCGGTGCTCGCCGTCACCTCGCCCGACAGCGAGGCGGAGCCGGTCGGGCGGATGTGCCGCCGTGTCACCACCGAGGACCTGGCCCGTCACGCGGTGCCCGGCCGGGACACACACTGGGCCGAGGACCGCCGCGCCACCGACCCCGCGTACGTCATCTACACCTCCGGGACCACCGGCGCCCCCAAGGGCGTGCTGTGCCCCCACCGCGGCCCCGTCCGGCTGGTGACGAGCCCCGGCGACCTGCGGCTGCGGCCCGACGACCGGCTGCTGGCCACGACCAGTCCGACCTTCGACGTCTCCTGCTTCGAGTTGTTCGCGCCTCTGCTGAACGGTGCCTGCCTCGTCCTGCCCGCCCCCGACGCGCTGCTCGACACGGACCTCTTCGAGAGGACACTGCGCGACCAGCGGATCACCGTGTTGTGGCTGAGCGCCGGCTTGTTCCACCAGTACGCCGAGGAACGCCCGGAGATGTTCGCCGGGCTGCGCCTGCTCATCGCCGGCGGCGATGTCCTCAACCCGACGGCCGTACGGGCTGTACTGGAGAAAGGCCGCCCGGAGATGTTCCTCGACGGCTACGGCCCGACCGAGAACTCGACGTTCTCCACCACCAGCCGGATCGAGAAGCTGGCCGACCACGCCGAGTCGGTGCCGATCGGCCGTCCCGTGCCGAACTCCACGGCCTACGTGGTGGGTGAGGGCGGCCGGCTGACGCACCCCGGCGAGGTGGGCGAGCTGTGGGTCGGCGGCGACGGCGTGGCGCTGGAGTACCTGGGTGACCAGGCAGCGACGGAGAGCCACTTCGTCCCCGACCCTTTCGGCGACGAGCCCGGCGCGCGCCTGTACCGCACGGGCGACAGGGCCTGCTTGCGCAGAGACGGTGTCCTGGAGTTCCGCGGGCGCCGCGACCGGCAGGTGAAGATCCGCGGGTACCGGGTGGAGCTCGACGAGATCGAAGGCGCGCTCTCCGCCCACCCCCAGGTGGAGGATTCGGCGGTGGACGTGGTCGGCGAGGGAGCCGGGCAGCGGCTGGCCGCCGCCGTCGTGCCCGTCGCCGGGGCCGACACCGACGGGCTGGTCACCGCCCTGGTCGCGCACACGAAGGACCGGCTGCCGACCTTCATGGTGCCCACGCAGATCGCGACGGCCGAGGAGATCCCGCTCCAGACCAGTGGCAAAGTGGACCGCGAGCGCCTCCTGGACCTGGTGGACCGGCGGGGCGAGGGCGCGGACACCGGCACGGGCGGGACACCGAGCGGTTCGCTGGAAGAGGCCGTCGCCGACGTCTGGTGCGGTCTGCTGGGCATCGACACCCCCGGACGCGAGGACGACTTCTTCGCCCTGGGCGGCACGTCGTTGCGGGCCACCCAGGTCGCCGCGGCCACCTGCGAGCGCGTCGGCATTCCGCCCGCGTCCAGCCGCGCCCTGATCCGCAGCCTGCTCGGCAACCCCACACTCGCCGCTTTCGCCCGCCACGCCGGGGAACTGCGCGAGTCCCCCGACAGCGACACGGCCGAGGAGGCGGTCGACTTCGCCGCCGAATCGGTCCTGGACCCGGAGCTGCGCTGTGACGCCGAGCCGTCCGGGGACGCGAACGCCCCGCGCACGGTGCTGCTGACCGGCGGTACCGGCTTCCTGGGGGTGTATCTCCTCGACCGGCTCATCAGCGCGGGTGTCGAGCGGGTGTACTGCCTGACCCGGGCCCGCACCGCCGAGGAGGGCAGTGCCCGTATCCACGCCCGCATGCGCCGCTACGGCCTCGACCCGTCGTGCTGCGAGGACCGGATCACACCGGTACCCGGTGAGCTGTCCGAACCGCGCTTCGGCCTCGACACCACCCGGTGGGAGGAGCTCGCCCGGGAGGTGGAACTCATCGTGCACGGCGGTTCCCAGGTCAACTTCGCCTACCCGTACCGCGCCCTCGCGCCGATCAACGTCGGCGGAACACGTACGGTGCTGCGACTGGCCACCGCACACTCGCTCAAACCCGTGCACTACGTGTCCACCATCGCGGTCCTCGCCGGTTTCGGTACGGCGGGCGTCCGGCACGTCCAGGAGGACACCGAACTCGACTTCCCCGAGCGCATCGCGCTGGGCTACCCCGAGACCAAGTGGGTCGCGGAACGCCTGGTGGCGCGGGCGTCGGAGCGCGGACTCCCGGTCGCGATCCACCGCCCGTACGAGATCACCGGCGCCGGGGGCAGCGGAGTGTGGAACACGGACACCATGATGTGCGCGCTGTTCCGCACCATCGCCGAGACCGGCATCGCTCCGGACATCCAACTCCCCCTGGACTTCGTACCGGTGGACTGCACAGCCGACGCGATCACACACATCCTCACCCACCAGAGGCCCGACGGCCGCGTCTACCACCTCACCAATCCGCGCGCCGCCCGGCTGGGGCTGCTGGTGGACAGGCTGCGGGCCGCAGGCTACGGGATCGAGGACCAGCCCTACGACACCTGGGTCGAACGCGTCACCGAACTGACCGCCCGGAACCCCGAGCACCCCATGGCCCCGTTCCTCCCCATGTTCATCGAACCCGCCCGCTCCTCCGGAATCTCCGCCAACGAGACGTACTTCACCGGGACCTTTCCCGAGTTCGGCAGGGACAACGTCGACCACGCCCTCCAGGGCAGCGGCATCACCTGCCCGCCGGTGGACGAGCGCATGATCGATCTCTATCTGCGCTACTTCCGGGACAGCGGTTACCTGGCTCCGCCGGAGCGGCGGGCCGCCGCGGCGTGAACCTCCGCGCACCCCCCGATCCGCCGGGCAGCTCCCACGGGGGACGTCGACGCCGAGGTCGGGGCGGGTCGGTCGACCTGAAGATCACTGGCCGACGGGGATGTCCTCGGCCTCGTCGCCGACTTCTCGGGGTTCTGCGGGCAGAGCCCAGGTGTGGACGGGCGCGCCCTGCGCGGAAAGTGTCGCGTACCGCTCGGTCAGCTCGCCCGCCCGGAGCCTGCCGAGAGCAGCCGTGGCGGCCGAGTCCGGCCTGCTCTCGTCGTCCTGCCGGTCCGGCCGCCGTCCCGCGAGTACCTGGCGGGCCCGCAGCTGCCACCACGCCCCCGTGCGGCCGGTGGCGACCCGCTGGTCCAGCAGGTCCAGCAGCATGCGCGCCTCCTCGCCGGCCACTCCGGCCGCTTCGAGGCCGGTACGCGCGGCGGGGATCAACTCCCGTACCAGGTCGGCCGCGCGGTGTCTGCGCGGGCCGGCGGCCGACGTGCCGGACGGCCACCACAGGAGCGCGTCGGGACCCTGGCGGGCCGCCCGGTAGAAGTTCGCCTTGGCGTACGTGAACGGCAGCCGCGAGGCCACATCGTTCCCCCCGGCGGCCAGCGACAGGGTGAGACCGACCAGGAAGGCGGCGTTCGCCGCCATGTCGAGAGGCGTGGGGCCCGAGGGCAACGCCCGGAACTCGATCCGCAGATGACCGTTCGCGTCGTAGACCGGACGGTTCCACGACCACACCGTGCTCAGATGGGTCTGTAACTCCTTCAGCGCGGGAAGGGCCGTCCCGGCCGGCGGCTCGTCCCCGGCCGGGAAGAACGCGGGCAGCAGAACGTCGTGACCGTACACGGACTCCTTGAACGCGGCGAGCGGCCCGCCGCTCACCCATCCGCGGCCGAAGCCGACCCGTGCCCGGTTCCGGCGCCCCTGCCGGTCGCCGAACCCCCGCTCGTACAGCGGGATACGGCCCTCCTGCCAGCCGCTGCGGCCCAGAGGCAACGGGGAGTTCACCGCCGCCGCCAGCGCGGGTCCGGTCGCGAGCTGGGCGGCGTTGAAGGTGGAGCAGAAATGGTCCGGAGGGACCGTCAGATGGATCTGCCACGAACAGGCGGCCCCCTGCAACGCCACGGACCGGGCCTCGACGAGCCCCCGGTGCCCGTCTCCCACCCGCAGGGTGAAGGGGCGGGAGCGCCGCCGGTCCCAGGCGCTCTCCAGCGCGTGGTAACGCGGCACGTCGGTCAGCGCTTCCGCGCCGACATCGTCCGGGGTCAGCGTCGGCAGGGTCCCGATCGGCACCGCCCGCGCCCCGTAGCGGGGCAGCGACACCCGGGTGATCGCCGCCACCAATCGCCGGGCCTCCGTGGCCATGGTGGTGAACGGCCGTCCGGCCAGCGGCACAGCGGTGAGGTTCACTTCCAAGTTGGACCGGGACACCTCGAGAACGACCCGGTCGTCGCCCAGGATCTCGCACACGGCGCCGTTCACAGCGGCCGGGCGGCCACCCTCCGCGACGAGGAACACCTCCAACTCCGCCCCGACCGTGGCCGCCGCCGCCCCGAATCCAGGGTCGGCCACCACCTCCTCCAGGACGCGCAGGCAGTCGACCACCCGGACGCGGAACCGCGCGAAGTCCCGTTCGGCGAATCCGATTTGACCGACTCCGTGGCCCATGCGTCCTCCGAAAGCGGGTTTCCCGGTACCTCGATCCCTCTGCAGGATCCCGGAATTCTCCGTCCGTGGCGACCACGCGCCACCAGGCGCGGAGCGCCGGCTCCGCCCGCGGAGCGCCGCAGGAGGGCGCTCGGGTGGGCTGGGACGTTGGGCCCGGCCTCGCCCCGGAGTTCAGCGGCAGGCTCGCCAGGGACGGTCGGCCGGTGCGCTGAACCCGGCAGGGCTGGAACAGATTCGCGCGCCCGGCGTTTTCGCGGACCCCGGGTCACCCAGGACGACCACGCCGGACTCGGGTAGTTCACCGCCGAGGCGCTCGACTGCGGTTGCACTGCCATGTCCGCGTACGTCCTGAGCTGTCTGCGAGCGCATTTCCAGCGCCTTCGCAGGGCTGGGGGCCCCACAGTGGGCGGCATCGCGCCGATGGTGAGAGCGACCAGGCCGCGGCGGACTCGTCGTTGGGGCCAAGGGCTGTCCCGTCATGCCCGGCGGGCGCGCGACGACAGCTACGGCACCTCGCCGCGTTGCCGGAACATCCGCGTACATCCAGTATGCGGACGCTCCTCCGCCGTGCGATGCACCGCATCTGACGCCGCGCGCTGATCCACCAGGCATGACGGGACAGCCCTTAGGCGACCGAGGGAGTGGGGGGTGTCATGGGCGAACTACCTCCGGAGGACGTGGGTCTTCACCTCTGAGGGCAGAGACGTGCGATTTGCCCGGTTCAGTTGCCCGTTCCTGACGATGGGAGCGCCCGCGTCGTCAAGTCTTGACCAGTGCCTGTCAATATCTGGACGCGACGCGGCCATTTACTACTCCGCCCCCACGCGCTACAACAGATGGGAGCGCTCCCATTGCCCTCGTTGACCCCCCACCATCCACGCCAGACCCTCTCGCAGGTCGATCGCCGGGCCCGAACGGTCGGCTCCCGCAGCATGGGGCGACGCCCGCGACAGGTCCCGGCCGATCGGTCGGTGCTCGAAAGAGAACCTTCACGAAGGAGACCAACTCATGGCCATCAACTCGGTCCGCGCCCGGCGCACACTGGCCCTAGCCGGGGCCGCTGGCGTTGCCGCAGCGGTGCTCTCCGTGCCGTCCCCGGCATCGGCGCACGGCGTCAGCATCATGCCCGGTTCCCGGACCAACCTGTGCTACAAGGACCTGCTCCAGAACAGCTCGACCCAGATGCCGTCCAACCCCGCCTGCGCCGACGCGGTCCGGCAGGCCGGTACCACCCCGCTGTACAACTGGTTCGCCGTTCTGGACTCCAACGCCGGTGGCAGGGGCGCGGGTTACGTCCCGGACGGGAAGCTGTGCAGTGCGGGCGACCGCAGCCCGTACAACTTCTCCGCGTACAACGCGGTCCGCACCGACTGGCCGAAGACGCACCTGACCTCGGGTTCGAACATCCAGCTGAAGTACAGCAACTGGGCGGCCCATCCGGGCAAGTTCGAGGTCTACCTCACCAAGAGCGGGTGGAGCCCGACCCAGGCCCTCGCGTGGGGCGACCTGGACCACCTGCAGACGGTGACCAACCCGCCGCAGAACGGTGGTGTGGGTACGAACGAAGGCCACTACTACTGGAACCTCCAGTTACCGCAACGGAGCGGTCAGCACCTGCTCTTCGTCCAGTGGATCCGCTCCGACAGCCAGGAGAACTTCTTCTCCTGCTCCGACGTCGTCTTCGACGGCGGCAGCGGTGAGGTCACCGGTCTGGCGGGCGGCGAGCGGTCGGCCGCCGAGGTCGAGGCGCTCGGGGCGGACGTCGAGAACACCAAGGCCGACCCGATCCACGCCGCCGGACACACCGAACACGCCGCGGCCGGCGAGAAGCTGGCAGCCTCCGGCAAGGAGTCGGCCGTCGCCGTGCCCGCGGCAGTGGCGGGCCTGGGGGCAGTCGTCTTTGCCAGTGGCGCGATGGTCTTCAACCGGAGCCGCCGGGCCAGGCGGCACGGCTGACGGCAGAGGACCCCGGCGCCGCCGCCGGGGTCCGCGGCCGGACCCCAGGCCGCGTCGCGAGGTCGGAACGTCGGGCGGATGGCGGTTCACCTGGTCGACCGGACGCGGTCGGCGTGACACGACCTGCATCGGACGTTGCGAGGCCACTTCGGCAGTAACCCTCCGAAAGAACTGACGGTCGCTCATCCAGATCTGACGTACCGTCAACCATGCAAGATCCCCTTGCACGTGCGTTGCGCAAGGTGCTGAAAGGCAACAGTGATCAGTGAAGGGCCGCGAAGGTAAGTATTCGCTGGTCAGGCGGCAGGTTGCGGTGTTGTGCCCCTTGGGCTCAAGGGGCACGACACCCCGCCGGTCAGATGTCCCGGAAGATCTCGATCTGGGCGCCCACCGAGTTCAGGCGCTCCGCCAGGTCCTCGTATCCCCGGTTGATGACATAGACGTTCCGCAGCACGGACGTCCCCTCCGCCGCCATCATCGCCAGCAGCACGACCACGGCCGGCCGCAGTGCCGGCGGGCACATCATCTCGGCGGCGCGCCAGCGGGTGGGGCCCTCGACCAGGACGCGGTGGGGGTCGAGGAGTTGGAGACGGCCACCGAGGCGGTTGAGGTCCGTGAGGTAGATGGCGCGGTTGTCGTAGACCCAGTCGTGGATCAGGGTCTGTCCCTGGGCCTCCGCAGCGATGGCCGCGAAGAACGGCACGTTGTCGATGTTCAGGCCCGGGAACGGCATCGGGTGGATCTTGTCGATCGGCGCTTCCAGTTTGGACGGCCGTACGGTCAGATCGACCAGCCGCGTACGGCCGTTGTCGGCGGCGTACTCCGGCGTGCGGTCGTGGTCGAGCCCCATCTCCTCCAGGACCGCCAGCTCGATCTCCAGGAACTCGATCGGTACACGGCGGATGGTCAGCTGGGACTCGGTCACCACGGCGGCGGCGATCAGGCTCATCGCCTCGACCGGGTCCTCCGAGGGGGAGTAGTCCACGTCCACGTCGATGGAGGGCACACCGTGCACGGTCAGGGTGGTCGTGCCGATGCCGTCGACCCGTACCCCCAGCGCTTCGAGGAAGAAGCACAGGTCCTGGACCATGTAGTTGGACGAGGCGTTGCGGATCACGGTCGTGCCGTCGTGGCGGGCGGCGGCCAGCAGCGCGTTCTCGGTGACGGTGTCGCCCCGCTCGGTCAGCACGATGGGGCGGTCCGGCGCGACCGAGCGGTCGACCTGGGCGTGGTACAGCCCCTCGGTCGCCGCGATGTCCAGGCCGAAGCGGCGCAGCGCGATCATGTGCGGCTCGATGGTCCGGGTGCCGAGGTCGCAACCGCCCGCGTACGGCAGCCGGAAGGTGTCCATCCGGTGCAGCAGCGGCCCCAGGAACATGATGATGGAGCGGGTGCGGCGGGCCGCCTCCGCGTCGATGGCCTCCATGTCCAGCTCGGCGGGCGGCACGATCTCCAGGTCCACGCCGTCGTTGATCCAGCGGGTGCGTACCCCGACGGAGTTCAGCACCTCCAGCAGCCGGAAGACCTCCTCGATCCGCGCGACCCGGCGCAGCACCGTACGGCCCTTGTTGAGCAGCGAGCCGCACAACAGTGCCACGCAGGCGTTCTTGCTCGTCTTGACGTCGATGGAGCCGGAGAGCCGGCGTCCGCCGACGACCCGCAGATGCATGGGCCCGGCGTAACCGAGCGACACGATCTCACTGTCGAGCGCCTCACCGATGCGCGCGATCATCTCAAGGCTGATGTTCTGGTTGCCGCGTTCGATGCGGTTCACGGCGCTCTGACTGGTGGCCAGCGCCTCGGCGAGTTGACTCTGCGTCCATCCTCGGTGCTGACGGGCGTCGCGGATGAGCTTGCCGATGCGTGCGAGGTAGTCGTCTTCCATGGCGTCACGTTATCTCATCTGTGAGATAAGGCGCTTGCTGGGGTGGGCTGTCCGGGTGTCTCCCCCGTCCGCCCGGCCCCTCCCGATGGTCGGCGCGCGAAGCCGATCCGGCAACCGCCGCGCCGCCGTACGGGTGTCTTCCACGGATCGGGGGCCGCGGGGCGCGCCGGTCACCGGACCGGCGCGCCCCGTCAGGGGTGTTGATCGCGTCAGCGCTTCCGGTGACCGGAGGCGCCCTGCCGGTCGGGGCCGGGTGCGGCGCCGGTGAGGGTGCAGTCGTGGCGGGACAGGGCGAGCTTCGATCCCTTGGTCAGACAGGCCGCGATCATGTGCACCTGCTGGCCGTACCCTCGGCCCCGCACGGAGGTCACGGATCCGTCCGGGCCCACCTCGCAGGGGTTGTTGTCGGTGCACCGCTCGCCGGCTTCGTTGTGGGTGTTGTGGATTCCCACGACCGTGTCGCCGTCGGGGGCCAGCAGGGCCGAGCCGGATGTGCCGGGCCAGGGGGCGCAGCCCTCGCTGGTGGCGTAGCGGATCGAGTCGTTCATCCGGTAACCGCCCTCACGCAGCAGCGTGACCACGGCCTCGGCCGTGCAGCTCGGACGGAGGCTGGTGTAGGCCATGGTCAGCGGATGGCCGGCGCGCACGGGGGTGGAGGTGAGCCGGAAGACCTTCGCGCCCTCGGACTCCATCTGGGCGTAGGTTCTGTCCAGCCGGTAGAGCGCGATGTCGGTGCCGGTCATCGTGGCGTACACCAGCCGGTTGGCGCGGGCGGTGGCCTGCGGGTAGCCCTGACGGTCGGCGATCGGCACCTCGCGGTCGGCGGGCTGATCCACCAGCGCCGCTCCGGGAGCGGGCCGCTCTCCCGCCACGCAGTGACCGTTGGTCAGCATCAGCGCCGGGTCCTTCGGCCGGGAGGCGGCGGTGCGGACCACCGAGCCCACGCAGCCGTTCAGCTCCACCGAGCCCTCCACGTTCGGGATCTCGTCGTCCGGCGGGACGTCGGTGCCGGAGACGATTCCGTTGATCCAGTCGGCGTGCAGGGCGACATCGGTGTACAGCGTGGGTGGCGAGTCGGTGTTGGCACCGGGTCCGCTGACCACACCGGCCAGGGTCCACTCGTCGCCGTCGCGGACGAGCGCGGGCCCGCCGGAGTCCATGTTGGCCGCGGCGACACCGCCGTCGCGGCTGCCGACGCACAGGTCCCCGCTGGGCTCGGCCACGGGGCAGACCGACAGCGGCTGCACCACGGTGTCGGCCTCCCGCAGCCGGGTGGGGAGGCACGCGGGGTCGTCCATGTCGTCGCAGGTCATGCCCCAGCCCATGATGCGGACCGGGGTGCCCTCCGAGGGCGTGGCCGAGGCGATGCGCAGGGGCTTGGCCCGCACCGGGGTCCGCAGGTGCAGCAGTGCGAGGTCCTTGCCCCAGAACCCTCCTTCGTCGCGGTTGGTGGCCAGCCGGTAGTAGTGGTCGACTTCGGCGACCTCGCCCCCGGATGTGGTGTCCAGTGACCCGACCCGGACCTTCCAGCCGCGCGGGACACCCGCCTTCGCCCCGGTCGGGTTCCGGCCGGCGCAGTGACTGGCGGTCAGCACCCACCGCGGCGCGAGGACCTCCACCCCGCAGCCGTGCCGGTCCGGGCGCGGTGGCGCGGGAAAGGAGGGCTGGAACGAGCCCATGAACGAGTAGGCCCGGCTGGACTCGGTGCCCCCCTTGATGGCCTGTGCCGGAGAGGCGGCCATCAGGGGGACGGTCAGCACGAGTACGGCGCCGAGCAGCGGAGAACGGTTTCGCATGCCCCGCACCGTAGGAAGCCGGTGTGCGCACCGTGGGGTCAACGTACGACCGTCCCGTGACAGCGCCCGGCCCCGAGACGGGAGCCGGAACGCCACGGTTTGTCAAGAAAATGACGCGATGGAGTGATACAGGTGACTGATGCAGGACGGCCGGGCCCGGGCATGACCGGGCAGCGGTCATGTACTAGAGTTATCTCGACATCGAGATATCTGCCGAGGGCGTACCGCGGCCGCCAATCGGTAAGGGTTACCTAACTAAGCCTTACCTTAGCGGATCGGCGAGGAGCCGTGGCGGCAGCATGACGTAGTACGCGCACATTGATGAAGGAGACTGTCGTGTCGGCGAACAGCTTCGACGCCCGCAGCACGCTGCGTGTGGGCGACGAGTCGTACGAGATCTTCAGGCTGGACAAGGTCGAGGGCTCCGCGCGCCTCCCTTACAGCCTGAAGGTGCTGCTGGAGAACCTGCTCCGTACCGAGGACGGCGCGAACATCACCGCCGACCACATCCGCTCCGTCGGCTCCTGGGACTCCCAGGCCCAGCCGAGCCAGGAGATCCAGTTCACGCCCGCCCGCGTGATCATGCAGGACTTCACCGGTGTGCCCTGCGTGGTGGACCTCGCGACCATGCGAGAGGCCGTGAAGGAGCTGGGCGGCGACCCGGCGAAGATCAACCCGCTGGCCCCGGCCGAGCTGGTCATCGACCACTCCGTGATCGCCGACAAGTTCGGCACGCACGAGGCGTTCGCGCAGAACGTCGAGCTGGAGTACGGCCGCAACCGCGAGCGCTACCAGTTCCTGCGCTGGGGCCAGACCGCCTTCGACGAGTTCAAGGTCGTCCCGCCCGGCACCGGCATCGTCCACCAGGTCAACATCGAGCACCTGGCCCGTACGGTCATGGTCCGCGGCGGCCAGGCGTACCCCGACACCCTCGTCGGCACCGACTCGCACACCACCATGGTCAACGGCCTGGGCGTGCTGGGCTGGGGCGTCGGCGGGATCGAGGCCGAGGCCGCGATGCTCGGCCAGCCGGTCTCCATGCTCATCCCGCGCGTCGTCGGCTTCAAGCTCACCGGTGAGCTGCCGGCCGGCACGACCGCCACCGACCTGGTCCTCACGATCACCGAGATGCTGCGCAAGCACGGCGTCGTCGGCAAGTTCGTCGAGTTCTACGGTGAGGGCGTCGCCGCCACCTCCCTCGCCAACCGCGCCACCATCGGCAACATGTCGCCGGAGTTCGGCTCCACCGCCGCGATCTTCCCGATCGACGACGAGACCCTGAAGTACCTGCGCCTGACCGGCCGCAGCGACCAGCAGGTCGCCCTGGTCGAGGCGTACGCCAAGGAGCAGGGCCTCTGGCTCGACCCGGCCGCCGAGCCCGACTTCTCGGAGAAGCTGGAGCTGGACCTCTCCACCGTCGTCCCCTCCATCGCCGGTCCGAAGCGCCCGCAGGACCGCATCGTCCTGGCCGAGGCCAAGGCGAAGTTCGCGGAGGACGTGCGCAATTACGTCTCCGAGGACGAGGAGGCGGGCAAGGAGTCCTTCCCGGCCTCCGACGCCCCGGCCTCCGCCAACGGCGTGCCGACCCGCCCGACCCTCGTCACGGCTCCCGACGGCTCGACCTACGAGATCGACCACGGCGCCGTGACCGTCGCCGCGATCACCTCCTGCACCAACACCTCGAACCCGTACGTCATGGTCGCCGCCGCGCTCGTGGCCAAGAAGGCGGTCGAGAAGGGCCTGTCCAGGAAGCCGTGGGTCAAGACCACGCTCGCCCCGGGCTCGAAGGTCGTCACCGACTACTTCGACAAGGCGGGCCTGACCCCCTACCTCGACAAGGTCGGCTTCAACCTCGTCGGCTACGGCTGCACCACCTGCATCGGCAACTCGGGCCCGCTGCCCGAGGAGGTCTCCAAGGCGGTCAACGAGCACGACCTCGCCGTCACCTCGGTGCTCTCCGGCAACCGCAACTTCGAGGGCCGGATCAACCCCGACGTCAAGATGAACTACCTGGCGTCCCCGCCGCTGGTCGTCGCGTACGCCCTCGCCGGTTCGATGAAGGTGGACATCACCAAGGACGCCCTCGGCGTCGACCAGGACGGCAAGCCCGTCTACCTCCAGGACATCTGGCCCACCGAGGCCGAGGTCAACGACGTCGTGGCCAACGCCATCGGCGAGGACATGTTCAACAAGTCCTACGCCGACGTGTTCGCGGGCGACGCCCAGTGGCAGGCGCTGCCGATCCCCACCGGCAACACCTTCGAGTGGGACCCGCAGTCCACCTACGTCCGCAAGCCCCCGTACTTCGAGGGCATGACGATGGAGACCAGCCCGGTCGAGGACATCGCCGGCGCCCGCGTCCTCGCGAAGCTCGGCGACTCGGTCACCACCGACCACATCTCCCCGGCCGGTGCCATCAAGGCCGACACCCCGGCGGGCAAGTACCTCACCGAGCACAGCGTCGAGCGTCGCGACTTCAACTCGTACGGTTCCAGGCGCGGCAACCACGAGGTCATGATCCGCGGCACCTTCGCCAACATCCGCCTGCGCAACCAGATCGCGCCGGGCACCGAGGGCGGCTACACCCGCGACTTCACCCTCCCGGACGCCCCGGTCTCCTTCATCTACGACGCCTCGCAGAACTACCAGGCCGCCGGCGTCCCGCTGGTCGTCCTGGCGGGCAAGGAGTACGGCTCGGGCTCGTCCCGCGACTGGGCGGCGAAGGGCACCGCGCTGCTCGGCGTCAAGGCCGTCATCGCCGAGTCGTACGAGCGCATCCACCGCTCGAACCTCATCGGCATGGGCGTCCTCCCGCTCCAGTACCCGGAGGGCGCCTCGGCCCAGGCCCTCGGACTGACCGGCGAGGAGACCTTCACCTTCACCGGAGTCACCGAGCTGAACAACGGCACCACCCCGCGCACGGTCAAGGTCACCACCGACACCGGCGTGGAGTTCGACGCGGTCGTCCGCATCGACACCCCCGGCGAGGCGGACTACTACCGCAACGGCGGGATCATGCAGTACGTGCTGCGCAGCCTGATCCGCAAGTAACCGCGCGGGCAGGACGCAGGACGGCCGAGGGCCGCGCTCCGTACGTACGCGTACGTACGGAGCGCGGCCCTCTCCCGTGGCCGTGTGGGTCACCGGGACGGGACTAGCGCAGCAGCTCCACCTCGGCCAGCGTCGCCGGGGCGGCGCTCACCAGGCGGTACTTGGCGTACGTACCGGGCTTGGCGATCGTGAAGGCGCGGGTCTGGCCGTCCCAGGCGAAGGACTCCCCGGAGCGGGTGTCCAGGGTCTTCCAGGTTGTGCCGTCGGCCGAGCCCTCCAGTCTCCAGCCCGTCGGCGCGCCGGCCGCCTTCCCCGACGTCAGGGTGTACTGGACCGCCCGGGTCGCCGAGGTGACCGGCAGGTCGACCGAATCGACCGGCGCCTCGGTGGTGGCCGAGTTGTCGAAGAGGGCTCCGGGACCCGTCAGGGCGTCCGTACGGGGCGCGGGGACCTTGTCGTCCCGGGTGAGCGAGACGGGGCCCGCGTTCTTGCCCGTTCCCCAGGAGGAGGGGGCCGGTCCCATAGCGAACTCCAGCCGGCCGCCGCGCGCCAGCACATCGTGGGGGAGCGCGGTGGAGTTCCAGGTCTTGCCGTTGACCTTGAGGCCCTGCACGTAGATGTTCCGCGCGTTGTTCTTGGGCGCCTTGATCTCCAGGGTGCGTCCGTTGTCCATGCGGACGGTCGCCTTCGTGAAGAGGGGCGACCCGATCGCGTACTCACCGCTGCCCATCACCAGCGGGTAGAAGCCGAGCGCGGAGAAGACGTACCAGCCGGACATCTCGCCGTTGTCCTCGTCGCCCGGGTAGCCCTGGCCGATCTCGCTGCCGACATAGAGGCGGCTCAGCACCTCGCGCACCTTCTCCTGCGTCTTCCACGGCTGCCCGGCCGCGTCGTACATGTACGGGATGTGGTGGGCGGGCTGGTTGGAGTGGCCGTACATGCCCATCCGTACGTCGCGGGCCTCCGTCATCTCGTGGATGACCGAGCCGTACGAGCCCTTGAACTCGGCCGTGGCCGTCTCGGGCGTCGAGAAGAAGGTGTCCAGCTTCTTCGCGAGCCCCGCCGTGCCGCCGTACAGGTTGGCCAGTCCCCGGCTGTCCTGCACCGCGGTGAACGCGTAACCCCAGCCGTTCGTCTCGGTGAAGTCGTTGCCCCACACCCGCGGGTCGAACTTCTCCGAGTCCACCCGCCAGTCGCCCTTCGCGTCGCGGCCCTGGAAGAAGCCGGCCTTCTCGTCGAAGAGGGAGACATAACTCCGGGCCCGGTTGAGGAAGTAGGCGGACTCCTCCTCGTAACGCGCCTTCTCGCGCTTGTTCCTGGTCGTCGCGGCCAGCCGCTCGCCCATCCGCGCGATGCCGTAGTCGTTGAGGTACCCCTCCAGCGACCACGACAGGCCCTCGTGGGTGGCGGTGGAGGCGTAGCCGGTGAAGGTCGAGGTCTCCATGCCCTTGCGGCCCACGCCCGAACGCGGCGCGACCACGGTGGCGTTCTTCACCGCCGCCTCGTACGCGGCCTTCACGTCGAAGTCGACGCCCTTGACGTACGCGTCGGCGAAGGCGACGTCCGAGCTGGTGCCGGTCATCAGGTCGGCGTACCCGGGGGACGACCAGCGTGAGGTCCAGCCGCCGTCCTTGTACTGCTGGACGAAGCCGTCCACCAGCTTGCCCGCCTTCTCCGGCGTGAGCAGCGAGTACGCGGGCCAGGTGGTGCGGTAGGTGTCCCAGAAACCGTTGTTGACGTACACCTCACCGTCGACGATCTTCGCGCCCGTCCGGGTCGGGGTGTCGGGTCCGGTCTGCGGGGAGAACGGACTGGCGTAGCGCTGCTTCGGGCGGGACTTCGTACCGGTGTTCTCGAAGCCGGAGTTGGGATACAGGTAGAGCCGGTAGAGGTTGGAGTAGAGCGTGGTCAGCTGGTCCTGGGTGGCCCCCTCGACCCGCACCCGCCCCAGGATGCCGTCCCAGGCGCGCTGGGCGTCCTTCTCGACCCGCTCGAAGCGGGTGGCGGCCGGTATCTCGTCGGCCAGGTTCTTCTTGGCCTGGTCGAGACCGATCAGCGAGGTCGCGAGCCGCAACGTGACCGTGCGGTCCTTGCCCGCGTCGAAGCGCAGATAGCCGGTGACGTCCGCTCCGCCGCCCCCGCTCAGCTTGCCGCTCGCGGTGACCGGCGCGTCGAAGACGCCGTATACGAAAAGGCGCGTCGCGCCGGTGGACAGTCCGCTCTTGACATCCGAGTAGCCGCTGAAGGAGCGGGTCGCCGGATCGAGGGTCAGACCTCCCGCGTTGGAGATGTTGTCGAAGACCATGCTCGCGTTGTCGTCCGGATAGGTGACGCGCACCATCGCCGCGTGATCGGTCGGGGCCATCTCGGTCTTGAGACCGTTCTCGAAGGTCACGCCGTAGTAGTGCGGTCTGGCCGTCTCGTTCTCGTGCCGGAAGGGCAGCGCCCTGGCGGTACGGGAGGCGTCCGGCACCCCCGCGGCCGTCGAGGGCATCAGCTGGAAGGTCTGCCGGTCGCCCATCCACGGGCTCGGCTCGTGGCTCGCGCTGAACGCCTGGACGGTGGGCAGATTGTCGGCGTTGTTGGCGCGGCTGTACTCGTACAGCCAGCTGTTGGAGCCCGCGTTGGTCACCGGCGTCCAGAAGTTGAAGCCGTTGGGCACGGCGGTCGCCGGGAAGTTGTTGCCGCGCGAGAAGGAACCGCTGGAGTTGGTGCCCCGGGTGGTGGACGCGTAGTCCGAGAGGTGCGCCAGCGGCTTCTCCACCGGTTTCGGCTTCAGACTGATGTCGTCTATCCAGCCCTGGAAGGAAGCGGGCCCCTTGCGGGAGTCGTACGCCACCAGGATCCGGGCCACGGTCCTGCCCGCCGCGACCGCGCCGATCCGGGCGTCGACCTGGTTCCACTGGTTGACGTAGAGGCGCTTGGCGTCGCCCTGCCCCTGCGGCGTGAGCAGCCCGCCGTGCGCGTCGGTGGCCTTGAGATCGCTCAGATAGGTGCCGTCGGTGAAGGCGAGGTCCACGGCCACGTTCGTGGCGGGATAGTCGAGGTCGGGCGCCGGGAGCGCCGGCAGCTCCGGGTAGATCCGGTACGAGAGCGCCGTGTCGGGGCGCACCGGCAGATCGACGTCGAAGACCTTGTTGTACGAGTAAGCGCGTCCGGCCGCCGTGTGCGTGCCCGCGTACTTCAGCGCCCTCTTCCCGGTGAACCCGGCACCGGACTTGGCGGTCGGGGAACCGCTGGGGCCGCGGTCGGTCCGGGTGCGCATGTCCTGCGGCGCGGGGGTGCTCGTATCACCGTCGGACAGCTGCACATCGGCGAGTTGGGTGGCGTCGGAGGCGCCGTTGTTCGCGGTGATGTCCAGCCGGTAGTGCGGGTAGGCCGCGGCGGCCGACGCCGCCACCTCGTAGGACCTGGTCTGGAAGCGCTGACCGAAGGTCTCGCCCGTCCTGCGGTCGAGGTCCTTCCACTCCTTGCCGTCCACCGAGCCCTGGAGCGTCCAGTCCCGGGGGTCGCGCTCCGGGTGGTCGTTCGCCGAGGTCAGGGCGTATGTGACGGCCTTGGCCGGTGCGTCGAGGTCGAACTCCACCCAGGCGGTGGACCGGAAGGCGAGCCATTTGGTCGAGGGCTGGACGTCGACCAGGTTCTCCTTGGTCTCACCGCCGGCCGCGTTCTCGTCGCTGGCACGCACCTCGACCACACGGTCGGTGAAATTGCCCGGAATTCCGCCGGTGGAGCCGCCGTCCACACCGGATGCCCGCTTCTCGCCCCCGGGCCCCACTTCGACGGTGTTGCGCCAGTCCGGCTGGGGATCGTCCTCCTCGAAAGACGAAATGAATTCCTTTTGTGGCGGACGGTGTTGAGATGGCTGTGCTATGGCGGCGGATTGGGCCGTCACGACGAGCAATGAGGCCGCCGCCACCAGGGCGGCCGTATGCCATTGTCTGCTCCGGGTTCCGGTTCTCTGCTGCATGGCGGGCTTTTCCTCCTGCTTACCCAGTAGGACAACGTTGTCAAACGAGAAGCGCAGGGTCCAGTAGGAGCCAAGTGGCGGTTGGTGTCAAGGGTGTTGACGTGGCGGCGTGTCCGGAATATGTCCCCGGGGGCTGACTGCCATGATCGAAGTGCCGAAAAGCCGGGCCGGATATCCACGAGGTCTCAACTAGGGAAAGACTGCCGTCCTCACCCGTTTTCGATCTTGCTCAGTCGGCGGGAAGTGGACTATACCTGTCGGCATCCGTTCGGACGGTCGCGAAGGCCGGACGGACGCTCGATGCCGGTGGGCCGCGGGCGGCGGGGAGGGCTCTGCCCGATCACGCCGGGCGTTATCCGGACACGGTAATTCCGCACGGAAATCCAGCACGACCAGCCTTAATTTCGACGGCGGTGGCCAAGTCTCCTCCTCTCTCCCCTCCGCGGGGAAGAACGGGCGACCGGCACACCGCCCGAGCCCTGACGAAGGCGAGGACTTGAGCATGGGATCCATCTCCGCTCGACACGACGGGGGCCTCGGCCGCCGCGATGTGATCAAGCGGTCCGCCGCGATCGGGCTGATCACCGTTCCCACCATGAGCTTTCTCGCCTCGTGCGCGAGCAGCGGCGGCGGGAGCGGCGAGAAGGCCGAGAAGGGCGAGAAGTCCGAGAAGAACCCGCTCGGGGTGAACAAGAGCGCGCCGCTCGACTTCGTCCTGTTCGACGGCGGGTTCGGTACGGAGTACGCCACCGACGCCGTCAAGCTGTACGAGAAGGCGTTCCCCGGGGCGAAGGTGGGCTTCACCCCGACACAGAAGATCCAGACCGAGCTCCAGTCGCGCTTCAACGGCGGCACGCCGCCCGATCTGATCGACAACTCGGGCGCCGAGCAGATGGACATGGGCGTCCTCGTCGGCAAGAAGCAACTCGCCGACCTCACCCCGCTGATGGACGCGCCCTCCTACGACGACCCGGCGAAGAAGGTGCGGGACACGCTGCGTCCGGGTGTCCTGGAGATGGGCCGCCTCGACGGCGATCCGGTGTGGATCATGTACTACGCGTACACGGTCTACGGCGTCTGGTACTCGCAGACCGCGCTGGACAACCTGGACGCGGAGTACCCCGAGGACTGGGACGCGATGCTGGCCCTGTGCGCGAAGGCCAAGAAGAAGGGCATCGCGGGCTGGACGTACGCCGGCAAGTACCCGTACTACATCCCCTTCTCCCTCTACCCGTTCATCGGCAAGATCGGTGGCCGCGAGGTTCTCGACGCCATCGACAACCTGGAGCCGAACGCCTGGAAGCACCCGGCGGTCAAGGCGGCCTTCGAGGCGTACTACGAGCTGTTCCGCAAGGGATACATCCTCAAGGGCACCCCGGGGCTCGACCACATCCAGTCGCAGACGGCGTGGACCGAGGGCAAGGCGCTGTTCATCCCCAACGGTTCGTGGGTGGAGAACGAGGCGGCGAAGACGACGCCCGAGAACTTCGCGATGAAGGTCGCCGCGCCGTCCGGTCTGGACAGCTCCGACAAGCTCCCGTTCGGCACGCTCTGGGCGTCGGGCGGCGAGCCCTTCGTCGTACCGGCCAACGCCAAGAACCCCGACGGCGGCATGGAGCAGCTCCGCATCATGCTGAGCGAGGCGTCCTCGAAGAACTTCACGTCCAAGGTGAAGTCCCTGAGCGCCTTCAACGGGGGTACGGACGGGCTGACGCTCCCCACCGCGCTCCAGTCGGGCGTCGACTCGCTGGCCAAGGCGGGTGACAACGTCCTCAACCCGCGGCTCCAGGACTGGTACGTGGCCCTCCAGAAGGAGAAGATCGGCTCGGGCGCGCTGGGCGAGATGATGGCCGGGCGCATGACGCCCGCCGAGGCCGTCAAGAAGTGCCAGGAGTACGCGGACGACGCGGCCAAGGACGGCTCGATCAAGCACTACAAGCACCAGTAGGCGCGGGGACGGGTCCGAGGAAGCGGCACCGGCCGCGCCGAGGGCGGGGCGGACGGTGCCGGCCGGGCGGTACTTCGCGGACCCGGCCCGGCGGCCGCAGGCCCCGCCGGGGCTTCCGGTACCGGCCCGCCCGGCGGGCCACCCCCATGGCAGTACGGCGGCTTCCGCCGGAGGATTCGGGGTCGGAGACATGCAACACGGCAAGTACCGGTTCATCGTGGGCTTCCTCATCGGCCCACTGGCGCTCTACGCGCTGTTCGTCGTATGGCCGTTCGTCCAGTCCATCTACTACTCGTTCACGGACTGGACCGGGCTCAGCCCGGACTTCACCATCGTCGGCGTCGACAACTACCGCCGGATGTTCGGCGACGACACCTTCTGGAGCTCGCTGCGGCACAGCCTCGCCTTCGCCCTGCTGCTGCCGGTGGTGGTGCTCGGGCTCGCGCTGTTCTTCGCGTTCATGCTGAACGTCGGCGGGCGCCGGCGGAAGGGCGCGGCGGTCGCCGGGGTACGGGGCTCCGGCTTCTACAAGATCGTGTATTTCTTCCCGCAGGTGCTGTCGATCGCGATCGTCGCACTGCTCTTCCAGTTCGCGTACAACCCGAACAGCGGTGCCATCAACTCCGCGTTCGCGGCGGTCGGTCTGGACAGTGTGCGGCCGGACTGGCTGGGCGATCCGCAGCTGGCGCTGTGGTGTGTGATGGCCGTGCTGGTCTGGTCCACCACCGGCTTCTTCGTGGTGCTGTTCTCGGCGGGCATGGCCTCCATCCCCAAGGACTTCTACGAGGCGGCGCTGCTGGACGGCGCGAGCCGGGTCACCACCTTTTTCCGGATCACCCTGCCCCTGCTGTGGGACACCGTGCAGTCCGGCTGGGTCTACATGGGCATCCTCGCCCTGGGCGCCGAGTCGTTCGCGGTCGTCCAGATCATGACCGTGGGGCCCGGCGGCCCCGCGGAGTCCACCAATGTCCTGACGTTGCTCGTCTACCAGAAGGCGTTCCGTGACGGTCAGGCCGGTTACGCGACCACGATCGGCGTCGCCCTTCTCGTCGTCACGCTGGCCTTCGCCGCCGTCGTGATGCGACTGGGCCGGCGCGAGCGGCTGGAGTACTGATGAAGACCACCGACACCCCTCCGCCCGCCGACACCCCGCCGCCCGGCACCCCGCCCGTGACCGGCACGGTCACGGCCCCGACCACCGCGCCCCGCAAGCCCGTGCCGCCCGCCGAGCAGTCGCGCGGCGGCGGCGTCCTCAACGTCTTCTCGCACGGCGTGCTGGTGATCTGGGCCCTGCTGGTCACGCTGCCGCTGCTGTGGGCCGTCATGACGTCCTTCAAGGACGACCGGTCCATCTTCACCTCGCCGTGGGCGCTTCCGGACACGTTGCACTTCGAGAACTGGTCGCGCGCCTGGACCCAGGCCCACATGAGCGACTACTTCCTCAACACCCTTCTGGTGGTGGCCGGTTCGCTGTTCGGCACCCTGCTGCTCGGCTCGATGGCCGCCTATGTGCTGGCGCGCTTCGAGTTCCCCGGCAACCGCTTCGTCTACTACCTGTTCATCGGCGGGATGAGCTTCCCCATCATCCTCGCGCTGGTCCCGCTGTTCTTCGTCATGAAGAACGTGGGCCTGCTGAACACGTTCCACGGGCTGATCCTGGTCTACATCGCCTACTCGCTGCCGTTCACGGTCTTCTTCCTGACCTCGTTCTTCCGGACGCTGCCCACCTCGATAGCGGAAGCGGCCCTCATCGACGGCGCCTCGCACACCCGGACGTTCTTCCAGGTGATGCTGCCGATGGCCAAGCCGGGGCTGATCAGCGTGGGCATCTTCAACTTCCTGGGGCAGTGGAACCAGTACCTGCTGCCGACGGTGCTGAACACGGACGCGGACCACAAGGTGCTCTCGCAGGGGCTGGTGCAGCTCGCGGTCAGCCAGGGGTACAAGGGGGACTGGTCGGGCCTCTTCGCCGGGCTGGTGATGGCCATGCTCCCGGTGCTCGCCGCCTACATCATCTTCCAGCGCCAGGTCGTGGCCGGTCTGACCGCGGGGGCGCTGAAGTAGCCGGTCTTCCCTCCGCACCGTCCGCCGGCCTCGGCCGGCGGACGGTTTTGTCATGGTCCGTGCCCGGCCGCAGCGGTGGCGTGAACCGCGCTCATCCGTAGGCGTACTCGCTCAAGGTCTTGACGGGAAGCTGACCGAAAGGCTGAGCTTAGGGTTCACAAGTTGGAGATACGTCGGGGTCTCATCGTCGCGGCCCCGGCCGGGGGCGGTGGTCGTGCCGCCCGCCAAGGGCAGGAGTGGATGCTTCGTGGAGACTCCAGGGTCGCAGTCTTCGCTGCACCGGGCCAACCTCGAACGGGTCGTACGCGCGGTGCGTATGGCCGGTTCCCTCACCCAGGCGGAGATCGCCAGGTCCACGGGACTGTCGGCGGCCACGGTCTCCAATATCGTCCGTGAGCTGAAGGACGGCGGAACGGTCCAGGTCACGCCCACCTCGGCGGGCGGCCGGCGGGCCCGCAGCGTCTCGCTGAGCGGGGACGCCGGCATCGTCGTCGGGGTGGACTTCGGCCATACGCATCTGCGGGTCGCGGTCGGCAACCTCGCCCACCAGGTGCTGGCGGAGGAGTCGGAGCCGCTCGACGTGGACGCCTCGTCCGCCCAGGGCTTCGGCCGGGCCGAGGAGCTGGTCGAGCGGCTGATCGTGGCCACCGGCGTCAGCCGTCAGAAGGTGATCGGTGTCGGACTCGGCGTCCCGGGCCCGATCGACGTCGAGTCGGGCACGCTCGGCTCCACCTCCATCCTGCCGGGCTGGAGCGGGATCAACCCCGGTGACGAACTGGCCGGACGGCTGGGCGTGCCGGTGTACGTGGACAACGACGCGAACCTCGGCGCGCTGGGCGAACTGGTCTGGGGCAGCGGGCGCGGCGTCCGGGACCTCGCCTACATCAAGGTCGCCAGCGGCGTGGGCGCCGGACTGGTGATAGACGGCCAGATCTACCGGGGACCCGGCGGCACGGCGGGCGAGATCGGCCACATCACGCTGGACGAGTCGGGTCCGGTGTGCCGCTGCGGCAACCGGGGCTGCCTGGAGACCTTCGCGGCGGCCCGCTACGTGCTGCCGCTGCTGCGCTCCAGCCACGGGCCCGACCTGACCATGGAGCGGGTCGTCCAGCTCGCCAGGGAGGGCGACCCGGGCTGCCGCCGGGTGATCGCCGATGTCGGCCGTCATGTCGGCAGCGGGGTGGCCAACCTGTGCAATCTGCTCAACCCCAGCCGGGTGGTGCTCGGCGGAGACCTCGCGGAGGCCGGGGAGCTGGTGCTCGCGCCGATACGGGAGTCGGTCTCCCGGTACTCGATCCCCAGCGCGGCCCGGCAGTTGTCGGTGCTGCCCGGCGCGCTCGGCGGCCGGGCGGAGGTGCTCGGCGCGCTGGCGCTCGTGCTGAGCGAGATGGGGGATTCGACCCTGTTGGAGAGTGCCCTCCCCACCGGGCTTCCTGCCTTCACTTAGATAACGAATGGCACCGTTGTCATCTCGTTAAGGATTTACTCCTTGACGCTGGCCCTGTGGCCGAGTTGACTTCCTGCCACCTCGGCCGCAACGACGCGGCCTCGTCAGGGAGGTTTTTGAAGTGAACGCAACGATGCGTCGCGCCGCCGTGGCCACGGCCGCAACCGCGATGGCCGTCTCTCTCGCCGCCTGTGGCAGCGCGAAGGAGTCCGGCGACAAGGCCGAAGCGTCCAAGTCGGACGACAAGGGACCGATCACGGTCGGCCTGCTTCTCCCGGAGAACCAGACAGCCCGGTACGAGAAGTTCGACAAGCCGCTGATCGAGAAGAAGGTCAGCGAGCTGACCGACGGCACCGGCAAGGTCGTCTACGCCAACGCCAAGCAGGACGCGACGACGCAGAGCCAGCAGGTCGAGACCATGATCACCAACAAGGTGAGCGTCCTGATGGTGGACGCGGTCGACTCCAAGGCGATCAAGGGATCGATCCAGAAGGCCAAGGACGCCGGTATACCCGTCGTCGCCTACGACCGGCTCGCCGAGGGCCCCATCGACGCGTACACCTCCTTCGACAACGAAGAGGTCGGCCGGGTCCAGGGCAAGGCCCTCCTCGAAGAGCTGGGCGACAAGGCCAAGTCCGGCGACATCGTCATGATGAACGGCGCCGTCACCGACCCGAACGCCGCCCTGTTCAAGAAGGGCGCGCACTCCGCCCTCGACGGCAAGGTGAACATCGGGAAGGAGTACGACACCAAGGAGTGGAAGCCGGACAACGCCAACGCCAACATGGAAGGCGCCATCTCCGCGCTGGGCAAGAACAAGATCATCGGTGTCTACTCGGCCAACGACGGCATGGCGGGCGGCATCATCACCGCGCTCAAGGGCGCGGGCTACTCCAAGCTCCCGCCGGTCACCGGACAGGACGCCGAACTCGCCGGTGTGCAGCGCATCGTCAACGGCGAACAGTTCATGAGCGTCTACAAGTCGTACCCGCAGGAGGCCGAGATCGGCGCCGAGATGGCCGTCGCGCTCGCCAAGGGCGAGAAGCTCGACTCCCTCGCCAAGGACAGCGTCGACAGCGACTCCGCCAAGGGCATCCCCACCGTGCTCGTCCCGGTCGTCTCGCTGACCAAGGACAACATCAACGAGACGGTCATCAAGGACGGCTTCTACACCGTCGGCGAGATCTGCGGCGGCAAGTTCAAGGCCGCCTGCGACAAGATCGGCCTCAAGTAGTACCGCGCGGCGGTGCCCGCCCGACCGGGTGGACACCGCCGAGAGAGCCGCCGGCCCCGTCCCGGTACCCGCGCTCCGCCAGGAGCCGGGACCGGCACGGCCCCGCGCGGCCCGTCCCGGTGAAGCCCGTCCGGCACCCCGCCCGTCC
This sequence comes from Streptomyces sp. NPDC012835, assembly GCF_042900885.1. Classification (NCBI taxonomy): domain Bacteria; kingdom Bacillati; phylum Actinomycetota; class Actinomycetes; order Kitasatosporales; family Streptomycetaceae; genus Streptomyces; species Streptomyces sp. NPDC012835. The sequence goes on along the minus strand of NZ_JBIBBW010000001.1, from coordinate 1,541,892 downwards.
ACGCCCCGCAGCTGGGGCGGGGTGCCGGACGCAACGACGGGACCCGTCCGGTCCGCCCGCGCCGACCACGCGGAAGCGGACGGGCGGGCCCGCGTGCCGCCGCGCCGGACACTCCAGCCCCGTTCTCTTCTGCTCGACCTCCGCGCCGCCCCCGGCGCGGCATCCCCGCCGGTCAGGCGGCGAAGGAGATGGTTCACGTGACCGCTACGCCCGTGCTGGCGTTGCGAGGGGTCTCCAAGCGATTCGGTGCCGTCCAGGCGCTCACCGATGTAGAGCTTGAGGTCCACCCCGGCGAGGTGGTCGCCCTCGTCGGCGACAACGGCGCCGGTAAATCCACGCTGGTGAAGACCATCGCCGGCGTACACCCCATCGATGACGGAGCCATCGAGTGGGAAGGCGACCGCGTCACGGTCGGCCGCCCCCAGGACGCCCAGGGCCTGGGCATCGCGACCGTCTACCAGGACCTCGCGCTCTGCGACAACCTCGATGTCGTCGGCAACCTCTACCTCGGCCGCGAACTGCGCCGCTGGGGCGTGCTCGACGAGGTCGAGATGGAGCGCCGCTCGCGCGAGCTGCTCACCACCCTCTCGATCCGCATCCCGAGCGTCCGGATCCCGATCGCCTCGCTCTCCGGCGGCCAGCGCCAGACCGTGGCCATCGCACGCTCCATGCTCGGCGAGCCCAAGCTCGTCATCCTCGACGAGCCGACCGCCGCGCTCGGCGTCGAGCAGACCGCCCAGGTGCTCGACCTGGTCGAGCGGCTGCGGGAGCGCGGTCTCGCCGTACTCCTCATCAGCCACAACATGGCCGACGTCAAGGCCGTCGCCGACAAGGTGGCGGTGCTCAGGCTCGGCCGCAACAACGGTGTCTTCGATGTCGCGAGCACCAGCCAGGAAGAGATCATCGCCGCCATCACCGGTGCCACGGACAACGCCGTGACCCGCCGCGCGTCGCGCACTGTGGAGGTTCAGAAGTGAGTACGGACAAGCCCTCCACGTCGCTCGACGAGGCGGCCGAGCCCACCGCGACCGGCGCCCCCGCCCCGGTCGACGCGCCGCCCGCCGCCGAAGGCGCGGTCACCGTGGTCGACCCCCGGCTGCTCGTGCGCGAGCAGGGACTCGCCGGCTACGTGACCGAGTTCCGGCGCAAGATACGCGGCGGCGACCTGGGCGCCATCCCGGTCGTCATCGGCCTGATCGTCATCTGGGGCATCTTCCAGAGCCTGAACTCGAACTTCCTCACCGCGGGCAACCTCTCCGACATCTCCGTGGCGATGGTCGGCACCGGCATGATCGCCGTCGGTATCGTCTTCGTCCTGCTGCTCGGCGAGATCGACCTGTCCGTCGGCTCGGTCAGCGGTGTCTCCGGCGCGATCGTCGCCGTGCTGAGCGTCACCCACGGCATGAACGAGTGGCTGGCGGTGCTCGTCGCGATCGTCAGCGGCGCCGTCATCGGCTCGATCCACGGCTTCTTCTTCGCCCGGGTCGGCGCGCCCGCCTTCGCCGTGACGCTGGCCGGACTGCTGTTCTGGTCCGGCTTCATGCTCCAGATCCTCGGCGACAACGGCACGATCAACCTGGACTCCGACGGCGTCGTCGTGAAGCTCACCAGCTACTACTTCACCGATGTCGCCGCGGCCTACGGCCTCGCCGTCGTCGCGGTCGTGGTGTTCTTCCTGACGACCTTCTTCGAGAACCGCCGCCGGCAGGCGGTCGGCGTCCCGTCCAGGCCGCTCAACGAAATCGTGCTCCGCACGGCCCTGCTCGCGGTCGCCGCCTTCGCCGTGGCGATCGTCTACAACCAGTACAAGGGTCTGCCGCTCGCCGTCGTCATCTTCCTCGCGATCCTCGTCGTGACGGACTTCGTGCTGCGCCGCACCGCGTACGGCCGCAAGGTCTTCGCACTCGGCGGCAGCGTCGAGGCCGCCCGCCGCGCCGGTATCAACGTCACCCTGGTGCGGACCTCGGTCTTCGCCATCGCGGGCACGTTCGCTTCCATCGGCGGACTCTTCATCGCCTCGAAGATCGCCTCGGCCAACCAGAGCGCCGGCGCCGGTGACCTGCTGATGAACGCCATCGCGGCGGCCGTCATCGGCGGTACGAGCCTCTTCGGCGGCCGCGGCCGCACCTGGAACGCGCTGCTCGGTGTGCTGGTGATCATCTCCATCCAGTACGGTCTCGCCCTCCAGGGCGTCGCCTCGGCGGTCCAGAACATGATCACCGGTGCGGTGCTGCTGGCCACCGTGGTCATCGACGCCGTCACCCGGAAGACCCAGAAGACCGCCGGCCGCGCCTGAGCGCTCCGCCGCGGCCTCCCGCCGGCCGTCCCGCTGTGCCCGGCACCCCTTCACCGGGGTGTCGGGCACAGCCGCGTCCCGGCAGGCGTCAATATGACGTACGTACCGTCGAATGGGTGACGTACAACGCACAGCCCGGCGTCCACCCGCGCGGGTGGAACATTAGACTCGGCGGATCGGCAGGCTCGACCAGTTCCAAATGCAGCAAGGAGGCACAGTGACGCAGGTGCCGCGCGAAGCGCGTCGGACAGGGACGGCGACCGGCGACCAGGGGGAGTTGCTGAGTCGCATCCGGGGACCGCGCGATCTGGACCGGCTCGGACCGGAGCAGCTGGAGCAGCTGGCCGGGGAGATCCGGTCCTTTCTCGTGGACGCGGTCTCCAAGACCGGCGGCCATCTCGGCCCCAACCTGGGGGTCGTCGAGCTGACCATCGCCCTGCACCGGGTCTTCGAGTCCCCGAAGGACAAGGTCCTCTTCGACACCGGCCATCAGTCCTACGTGCACAAGCTGCTCACCGGCCGTCAGGACTTCTCCCGGCTCAAGAGCAGGGGCGGACTCTCCGGCTACCCCTCCCGCGCCGAGTCCGACCACGACATCATCGAGAACTCGCACGCCTCGACGGTCCTCGGCTGGGCCGACGGCCTCGCCAAGGCCAACGAGGTGCTCGCCAAGGACGACCACGTGGTCGCCGTGATCGGTGACGGGGCGCTCACCGGAGGTATGGCCTGGGAGGCGCTGAACAACATCGCCGCCGCCAAGGACCGCCCCCTCGTCATCGTCGTCAACGACAACGAGCGCTCGTACGCGCCGACCATCGGCGGCCTCGCGAACCATCTCGCGACCCTGCGCACCACCGACGGATACGAACGCTTCCTGGCCCGCGGCAAGGACCTCCTGGAGCGCACCCCCGTCGTCGGCAAGCCCCTCTACGGCACCCTGCACGGCGCCAAGAAGGGCCTGAAGGACTTCATCGCCCCGCAGGGCATGTTCGAGGACCTCGGCCTGAAGTACGTCGGCCCCATCGACGGCCACGACCTCGAAGCCCTGGAGTCCGCGCTGCTGCGCGCCAAGGGCTTCGGCGGCCCGGTCATCGTGCACTGCATCACCGAGAAGGGCCGCGGCTATCAGCCCGCCCTCCAGGACGACGCCGACCGCTTCCACGCCGTCGGCAAGATCCACCCCGACACCGGTCTGCCGATCGCCTCCTCGGGCGTCGACTGGACCTCGGTGTTCGGCGAGGAGATGGTCAGGCTCGGCGAGGAGCGCGCGGACATCGTCGCCATCACGGCGGCCATGCTCCAGCCGGTCGGCCTCGACAAGTTCGCGAAGGCGTTCCCGGACCGGGTCTACGACGTCGGGATCGCCGAGCAGCACGGCGCGGTCTCCGCCGCCGGTCTGGCCACCGGCGGGGTGCACCCCGTCTTCGCCGTCTACGCGACCTTCCTCAACCGCGCCTTCGACCAGGTGCTGATGGACGTCGCCCTGCACCGCTGCGGGGTGACCTTCGTCCTCGACCGGGCCGGGGTCACCGGCACCGACGGCGCCTCGCACAACGGCATGTGGGACATGTCGATCCTCCAGTGCGTGCCGGGTCTGCGGATCGCCGCGCCCCGCGACGCCGACCAGGTACGCGCCCAGCTGCGCGAGGCCGTCGCCGTCGAGGACGCCCCGACCGTGGTCCGCTTCTCCAAGGGCGCGGTCGGCCCCGCCGTGCCCGCCGTCGCCAAGGTCGGCGGCATGGACGTGTTGCGCAGGACCGAGGACGGCACGGCCGACGTCCTGCTGGTCTCCGTCGGCGCCCTCGCCCCGATGTGCCTCGACATCGCCGGCCTGCTCGACAAGCAGGGCATCACGACGACCGTCGTCGACCCGCGCTGGGTCAAACCGGTCGACGAGGCGCTCGCCCCCCTCGCCGAACGGCACCGGGTGGTCGTCACCGTCGAGGACAACAGCCGGGTCGGCGGGGTCGGCTCCGCCGTCGCCCAGGCGCTGCGCGACGCCGGGGTCGACGTACCGCTGCGCGACTTCGGCATCCCGCCGCGCTTCCTCGACCACGCCTCGCGCAAGGAGGTCATGGCCGAGATCGGACTGACCGCCCCCGACATCGCGCGCCAGGTCACCGGCCTGGTCGCGAAGCTGGACGGCCGGCTGGCCGACTCTCACGCCGAGGTCGCCCGCGACTGAGCCGGCGGGCCGGCCGCGGCCCCCGAACCGCCGATGGGCCGTTCGCACCTCCCTGTACGGGTGGTCCGAACGGCCCATCCGTGTGAAATACCGCGTTACCGGGTAAGTGGCGTCGGCAAGCCTCTCGATCATTGCCGGATGAACGCGCATACGGAGGTACGCCGGTGAGCACGCAGCAGGACCCGGGACCGGGCGGAAGCGGAAAAGGTATCTTCCGCACGAAGGACGTGGAGCAGTCGATCCGGGACACCGAGGATCCCGAGCACGCGCTCAGAAAGTCCCTCTCCGCCCTCGACCTGACGGTCTTCGGAGTGGGGGTGGTCATCGGGACCGGCATCTTCGTCCTGACCGGTGTGGTGGCCAAACAGACGGCGGGCCCGGCCACCGCGATCGCCTTCGCCGTCGCCGGGGTCGTCTGCGCGCTGGCCGCCCTGTGCTACGCCGAGTTCGCCTCGACGGTGCCGGTCGCCGGATCCGCTTACACCTTCTCGTACGCCTCGCTCGGCGAGCTGCCCGCCTGGATCATCGGCTGGGACCTGGTGCTGGAGCTGGCCCTCGGCTGCGCGGTGGTCGCCGTCGGCTGGTCCGGCTATGTGCGCTCCCTGCTGGGCAACGCCGGGCTGAGCCTGCCGGACGCGCTCTCCGGTACCCAGAACGGGAGGTTCGGCTTCGACCTCCTCGCCTTCCTCCTCGTCCTGATCCTCACCGCGATCCTCGTCATCGGGGTGAAGCTGTCCTCACGGATCACCGCGGTCATTGTCGGCGTCAAGGTCACCGTGGTGCTGCTGGTGATCATCGTCGGCGCCTTCTTCATCAACGGCGCCAACTACAAGCCGTTCATCCCGCCGTCCCAGGAGAGCAGCGGCGGCTCCGGACTGAGCGCGCCCATCATCCAGCTGATGGCCGGATTCACCCCCAGCAACTTCGGCGTCATGGGCATCTTCACCGCCGCCGCCGTGGTCTTCTTCGCCTTCATCGGCTTCGACATCGTGGCGACCGCCGCCGAGGAGACCGTCCACCCGCAGCGCGACGTACCGCGCGGCATCCTCGGCTCGCTGCTCATCTGCACCGTGCTGTACGTCGCCGTCTCGCTCGTCGTCACCGGCATGCAGCACTACACCGAGCTGTCCGTGGACGCCCCGCTCGCCGACGCCTTCAAGGCGGTCGGCCATCCGTTCTGGGCCGGACTGATCAGCTTCGGCGCGGCCGTCGGCCTCACCTCGGTCTGCATGATCCTGCTGCTCGGCCAGACCCGGGTGTTCTTCGCGATGAGCCGTGACGGACTGCTCCCGAGGACCTTCTCCCATGTCCACCCGAGGTTCTCCACGCCGTACCGCTCGACCATTCTGCTGGGTGTGATCGTGGCGATCGTCGCGGGCTTCACCTCCATCGAGGAACTCGCCGAACTGGTCAACATCGGCACGCTCTTCGCCTTCGTCGTCGTCGCGCTCGGCGTCATCATCCTGCGCAGGACCCGCCCCGACCTGCCGCGCGCGTTCCGTACCCCGCTGGTGCCGTTCGTGCCGATCGCGTCCGTGCTCGCGTCCCTGTGGCTGATGCTCAACCTGCCCGCCGAGACCTGGCTGCGCTTCGGCGTCTGGATGGTCATCGGCTTCGTCGTCTACTTCGTGTACGGACGCCGGCACAGCCGCCTCGACCGGTCCTCGTCCTCCTCGTCCCCCACGCCCTAGGAGGACGACGGGCGGCGGCGTACGGTCCCGGGCCCCGCGCACAGCGCGCCGTGCGCCGTCACCCGGCGGCGCAGCTCCCGGTCGGCCGTGACGACCAGACACGGGACGCCGTCCGCCGCCGCCCGGCCGGCCAGCTCGGCGATCAGGTCGTCGCCGCTGCCCTCGGCCCGCTCGACCCGCACCCCCGCCACCGGCTCCACCCGCCGGGCCGCGCCCTCCACCACCAGGACGACCTCGACCGGCCCCGGATGGCCGGGTACGCCCTCCTCGGCGTGCGCCACCAGGGCGTCGCGCAGCCGCTCGGTGGCGCCGTGCCGGTCGCGCCACCAGCCGTCCGGGACGGAACCGACCACATTCGCCGCGTCGACGATCAACCGCATCAGCACACCGGCAGCCTCCCACAACGCCCCGCCCCCGCGCCGTACGGAGGGCTCCCGGCCCGCCCGCGCACCCCGCGCGTACTATCGTGCTCTGGGTTTCCGGCGGCTCGGGAAGGCGGCAGCAGGCCATGACACCGCGGTCCGGACGGATGTCGAAGCGACCGGCGGAGGGCGAGGACCCGGCCACCGACCGGCGGCGGAACCCCGCGCCCCCGCCCCCCGCCGCCGACGCGCTCCCCGCGACCACCGGCTGGCTGCTGCGCGGCAAGGACGGCAGACTCACGGCCTACGCCCCGACGGCCGGGGGAGTGCTGCGCTGGACCGAGCGACGGCCGGGCGGCCCGGACTGGGCGGGGCCCGAACTGCTCGCGCTGCCGGGCCTGGTGCCCTATCTCAGCGTCACCCGGAGCCCCGAGGGCTACGTCCATCTGCTGGCGGTACGCAGACGGCCGCGGGCCGACGGACCCGACGACACGGATCTCGTGCACGCGGTCCAGTTCCAGACGGGCCGCCCGCTGCGGGACTGGCACTCACTGGGCAATCCGCACGGCAAGGACCGGGAGAAGGGCGCCGACATCGGACTGCCGTCCGCCGCGCTGGACGACACCGGCTCCCTCCAGCTGTTCCTGCGCAACGCCAACGGCGGCCTCTCCGCCAAGAGGCAGTCGCCCACCGGCCGTTGGAAGCCGTGGGGCGGCGCCGACCCCGAGGGGACGCTGCTGACCGGCGAGACCGCCGCCGCCGTCACCGACCACGGCCGCCTCGACCTCCTGGTCCCGGCCGGTGGCGCGGTGGTGCGCTGGCTGCGCGAGAAGTCCGACGCGCCGCTGACCCGCGCCGAGGACGAACCGGCCGTCGGAGCCGCCTCCGGCACCCTCTCGGCGGAGCGCACCGGCGCCGGCCGGCTCACCCACTTCTGGCGCGACCCCGACGACGCCACGCTCCGTGCCTGGCGGCCGGGGGCCGACCCCGTCGCCCTGGGCGGCCGGGGCAGCGGCCCGCTCGCCGCGCTGCGCACCCCGGTCGACGGCCACGACTGCGTGATCCTCGCGCAGCGCGGCGGCGACGGCCGCCCGCACGTCGCCGCCTACCCCACGGAGAACGAGGAGGCGGGCCTCAACTGGACGGGGACCGGCGAGCGCTGCGCGGGCGCCCCCGCGCTCGCCCTCGACGGCCTCGGCAGAGTCGTCCTCGCCGCGGTCGGTGAGGACGGCACGCTGCGGGTGACGCGCCAGAAGGCCGAGCCCGGCCTCGCCCTGGAGGCGTGGGTACGGGTCTGACCCGAAAGGGCCGCGCGTCGGCGCGGGCGCGCCGAACACGCGAACGGGCCGTACGGGAGACTCCGCACGGCCCGCTCCACACCCGCGCTACACCGGTACGCTCGCCACTCCGGGAGCCAGGAACGGCTTGCCGTTCACCCGCTCCGAGACGCCCTCACGGTCCAGGTACGGCGTGACACCGCCCAGGTGGAAGGGCCAGCCCGCGCCCGTGATCAGACACAGGTCGATGTCCTGCGCCTCCGCGACGACGCCCTCGTCCAGCATCAGACCGATCTCCTGCGCCACCGCGTCCAGCACCCGCTTCCGGGTCTGCTCCTCGGTCAGCACCGTGTCGCCCTGCTTCAGCAGCGCCGCGACCTCCGGGTCCAGCTCCGGCTTCCCCGAGTCGTACACGTAGAAGCCGCGCTTGCCCGCCTTCACCACCGCCGCGAGGTTCTCGGAGACGGTGAAGCGGTCCGGGAAGGCGCCGTGCAGCGTCTCGGAGACGTGCAGCCCGATCGCCGGGCCGACCAGCTCCAGCAGGACCAGCGGCGACATCGGCAGCCCGAGCGGCTCCACGGCGCGCTCCGCGACCTCGACCGGGGTGCCCTCGTCGATGACGTTCTGGATCTCGCCCATGAAACGGGTGAGGACGCGGTTGACGACGAACGCCGGGGCGTCCTTCACCAGCACGGCCGTCTTGCGCAGCTTCTTCGCCACCCCGAACGCCGAGGCCAGCGCCGCGTCGTCGGTCCGCTCACCGCGCACGATCTCCAGCAGCGGCAGGATCGCGACCGGGTTGAAGAAGTGGAAGCCGACGACCCGCTCGGGGTTCTTCAGCTTCGACGCCATCTCGGAGACCGACAGCGACGAGGTGTTGGTCGCGAGGATCGCGTGCGCCGGGGCGACCGCCTCCACCTCAGCGAACACCTGCTGCTTGACGCCCATCTCCTCGAAGACGGCCTCGATGACGAAGTCGGCGTCCCCGAACCCCTCGGCCTTGTCCAGCACGCCCGAGACCAGGCCCTTGAGCCGGTTGGCCTTGTCGTGGTTGATCCGGGACTTCAGCAGCAGCTTGTCGATCTCGCCGTGGACATAGCCCACGCCCTTGTCGATCCGGTCCTGGTCGACGTCGGTCAGCACGACCGGCACCTCAAGGCGGCGCAGGAACAGCAGCGCCAGCTGCGAGGCCATCAGCCCCGCGCCCACGACACCCACCTTGGTGACCGGACGGGCCAGCGACTTGTCCGGAGCACCGGCCGGCCGCTTGGCGCGCTTCTGCACCAGGTTGAAGGCGTAGATCCCGGAGCGCAGCTCGCCGCCCATGATCAGGTCCGCCAGCGCCCGGTCCTCCGCGTCGAAGCCCGCCTGGAGGTCACCGTCCTTCGCCGCCTCGATGATCTCCAGCGCGCGGTAGGCGGCCGGCGCCGCGCCGTGCACCTTGGAGTCCGCGACGGCCCGGCCGCGCGCGACGGCCTGGTCCCACGCCTCGCCCCGGTCGACCTCGGGCCGTACGACCGTGACCTCGCCGTTGAGGACGGCCGCGGTCCAGATCAGCGACTGCTCCAGGAAGTCCGCGCCGTCGAAGAGCGCGTCGGCGATGCCCAGGTCGTAGACCTGACCGCCCTTGAGCTGCCTGTTCTGGTTGAGCGAGTTCTCGATGACGACCGTGACCGCGCGGTCGGCGCCGATCAGGTTGGGCAGCAGGGTGCAGCCGCCCCAGCCCGGGACGAGCCCGAGGAAGACCTCGGGCAGCGAGAACGCGGGCAGGGCCGCCGAGACCGTGCGGTACGTGCAGTGCAGGCCGACCTCGACGCCGCCGCCCATCGCCGCGCCGTTGTAGTACGCGAAGGTCGGCACGGCCAGCGAGGCGATGCGCTTGAAGACCTCGTGGCCGCCCCGGCCGATCGCGAGCGCGTCCTCGTGGCGCTTCAGCAGCTCGACGCCCTTGAGGTCCGCGCCGACGGCGAAGATGAACGGCTTGCCGGTGATCCCGACGCCCACGATCGAGCCCTCGGACGCCTCCCGCTCGACCTGGTCGAGCGCCGCGTCCAGGTTGGCCAGCGACTGCGGACCGAAGGTGGTGGGCTTCTTGTGGTCGAACCCGTTGTCCAGCGTGATCAGGGCGAACCGGCCCGCGCCCGCCGGGAGTTCGAAGTGGCGTACCTGCGCCTGGGTGACGACCTCACCGGGGAACAGCTCGGCCGCGCCCTTCAGGAGTTCCGTGGTGCTCACTTGTCGCCTCCGTCGAAGTGCGGGTTCTCCCAGATGACCGTCGCGCCCATGCCGAAGCCGACGCACATCGTGGTCAGGCCGTAGCGGACCTGCGGCTGTGCCTCGAACTGCCGCGCCAGCTGGGTCATCAGCCGTACGCCGGAGGAGGCCAGCGGGTGGCCGAAGGCGATCGCGCCGCCGTACTGGTTGACGCGCTCGTCGTCGTCCGCGATGCCGTAGTGGTCGAGGAAGGCGAGCACCTGCACGGCGAACGCCTCGTTGATCTCGAAGAGACCGATGTCGGAGATCGAGAGCCCCGCCTTGGCGAGGGCCTTCTCGGTCGCGGGGATCGGTCCGTACCCCATCACCTCGGGCTCGACGCCCGCGAAGGCGTACGAGACGAGCCGCATCCTGACCGGCAGCCCCTGCGCGCGGGCGAAGTCCTCGGCGGCGATCAGCGAGGCGGTGGCGCCGTCGTTGAGCCCCGCCGCGTTGCCCGCCGTGACCCGGCCGTGCGGCCGGAACGGCGTCTTCAGGCCGGCCAGCATCTCCAGCGTCGTCCCGGGCCGCATCGGCTCGTCGGCGGTGGCCAGCCCCCAGCCGGTCTCTCCCGCCTCCGGAGTGGTGCGGCGGAGCGAGATCGGTACCAGGTCCTGCTGGATCGAGCCGTTCGCGTACGCCTTCGCGGCCTTCTCCTGCGAGCGCACCGCGTACTCGTCGGCGCGCGCCTTGGTCAGCTGCGGGAAGCGGTCGTGCAGGTTCTCGGCCGTCATCCCCATGAACAGCGCGGAGTCGTCCACGAGCTTCTCGGACACGAACCGAGGGTTCGGGTCGACGCCCTCGCCCATCGGGTGGCGGCCCATGTGCTCGACGCCACCGGCCACGACGATGTCGTACGCGCCGAACGCGATCGAGCCCGCGGTGCTGGTGACGGCGGTCAGCGCGCCCGCGCACATGCGGTCGATCGAGTATCCGGGCACGGACTGCGGCAGCCCCGCGAGAATGCCGGCGGTCCGTCCCAGGGTGAGCCCCTGGTCACCGATCTGCGTGGTGGCGGCGATGGCGACCTCGTCGATCCGGGCGGGGTCGAGGTCCGGGTTGCGACGCAGCAGCTCCCGGATCGCCTTCACGACGAGATCGTCGGCCCGGGTCTCGTGGTACATGCCCTTCGGGCCCGCCTTGCCGAACGGGGTGCGGACGCCGTCGACAAAGACGACATCCCTGACGGTACGAGGCACGATGGCTCTCCTCCAGGGTGCGGGGTGGCACTGCGGTGCGCTTCCGCACCCCATGCTACTTGCGAGTAACCAACCTGCCCAGTCCCCCTCCGTTTTTGTGGTCCACCCGGTCCCGCGCGACCCCGCCCCGCCCGGTTCCGCGCGGTCTGTCCGTTACGCGGGGGCGGCGGCGGCCAGCGCGCGCGTCAGCAGCGGCGCCACCTGCTCCACCTGCCAGGCCCGTGCGCCGTGCGCGGACAGCGCCGCCCCGACACTCTCCACCGTCCGCTCGTGCGGCGGCTCCCAGCAGACGCGGCGGACCGTGTCCGGCGTGATCAGGTTCTCCTGCGGCATGCCGAGCCGCTCGGCGAGCGCCGAGACCGCCGTGCGGGCGGCGGACAGCCGCGCCGCCGCCTCCGGGTCCTTGTCGGCCCAGGAGCGGGGCGGGGGCGGGCCGGAGAAGGGCTGGCCGGGCTGGGGCAGCTCGCCGTCGGGCAGCTCCCTCGCCCGGTCGATGGCCGCCTGCCACTGCTCCAGCTGACGTCTTCCCATCCGGTGGCCGAATCCCGGCAGCCCGGTGAGCGCCTGCACGTTCACCGGCACGGCCAAGGACGCCTCGACGATGGCGCTGTCGCTCAGCACCTTGCCGGGGGAGACGTCACGGCGCTGCGCCACCCGGTCACGGGTGGTCCACAGCTCCCGTACGACGGCCATCTGGCGCCGGCGGCGCACCTTGTGCATCCCGGACGTACGGCGCCAGGGGTCCGTGCGCGGCGGCGCGGGCGGGGCCGAGGCGATCGCGTCGAACTCCTGGTGGGCCCAGTCCAGCTTCCCCTGCCGGTCCAGCTCCTTCTCCAGGGCGTCCCGCAGGTCGACGAGCAGCTCCACGTCGAGCGCGGCGTACCGCAGCCACGGTTCGGGGAGCGGACGGGTCGACCAGTCGACGGCGGAGTGGCCCTTCTCCAGGGCGTACCCGAGGACGTTCTCGACCATGGCGCCGAGGCCGACGCGGGGGAACCCCGCCAGCCGGCCGGCCAGCTCGGTGTCGAACAGCCGGGTGGGGATCATGCCTATTTCGCGCAGGCAGGGGAGGTCCTGGGTGGCGGCGTGCAGAATCCACTCGGTGTCGGCGAGCGCCTCGCCGAGGCCCGACAGGTCGGGGCAGCCGACCGGGTCGACGAGCGCCGTCCCGGCGCCTGCGCGGCGCAGCTGGACGAGGTAGGCGCGCTGGCCGTACCGGTAGCCGGACGCGCGCTCCGCGTCCACGGCGACGGGGCCGGTGCCCGCGGCGAAGGCCGCGATCACCTCCGCGAGCGCCTCATCGGTGGCGATCACGGGCGGAATGCCCTCGCGGGGCTCCAGCAAGGGGATCGGCGCCGGTTCGACGTCGGCCGGGGGAGCGCCCCCGGTGGTTCGCAGTGCTGGCTCTGCTGCGGTGTCTTGGGCGTCGGTCACCGGTCAAGGGTATCTGTGAACGGACGGCGCCTGTCGACGGAACGTTCCGTCGACAGGCGCCGGGGGCGAGAAGTGGTCAGTGGATGATTCCGGTACGGAGGGCCACGGCGACCATTCCGGCCCGGTCGCCCGTGCCGAGCTTGCGCGCGATCCGGGCCAGGTGACTCTTGACGGTGAGTGCGGACAGGCCCATCGAGACTCCGATGGCCTTGTTGGACTGGCCCTCCGCGACGAGCCGGAGTACCTCGACCTCGCGGCCGGACAGCTCGCGGTAGCCACCGGGGTGGCTCGGGGCGCCGGGCGGGCGGCGGTGCATGCGCTGTCCCGCGCCCAGGGGGGCGACGCCGGGACGGCCGGGGTGGCCGATGTTCGTACGGGTTCCGGTGACCACGTAGCCCTTGACCCCGCCCGCGAGGGCGTTGCGCACCGCGCCGATGTCATCGGCGGCGGAGAGGGCGAGCCCGTTGGGCCAGCCCGCCGCGCGGGTCTCGGACAGCAGGGTCAGCCCGGAACCGTCGGGCAGGTGGACGTCGGCAACGCAGATGTCGCGCGGGTTGCCGACGCGGGGGCGGGCCTCCGCGATGGACGACGCCTCGATGACGTCCCGTACTCCGAGGGCCCACAGGTGGCGGGTGACGGTGGAGCGGACGCGGGGGTCGGCCACGACGACCATGGCCGTCGGCTTGTTCGGGCGGTAGGCGACCAGGCTTGCGGGCTGCTCAAGGAGAACGGACACCAGGCCTCCTGGGGAAGGTGCGGGACGGAGCCGGCCGGGGGATGGGGATGAAGCCGGGGCGAACCGTGCGGGAAGGGTCATTGACCTCTTCGGCAGCAATCCCGCTCGCCTTTAGAGAATGATCACGAATTGATGAGTAACAATTCGGGCAATTCGGATACGTGATCGATCATCCTACGAGTGGCCCCACTCCGGGCCCCGCACGGACGCCCGGCGCGCGCGGAGGCGATGCGCGCCTGAAGGGCGGGTACGGAAAGTGCGGTGCGGGGCCGGTGGGGAGGCGACCGGCCCGTGAGAGCCCGTCAGGGAGCCTGCGGGCCGCGCCGCTGCGGCAGCGACACCACGCCCGCGCCCGTTCCGCTCTCGCCGGAACCCGGAGCCGAGCCGGGGGGAAGCGGTGGCAGTCCGGCGATCTGGCAGAGCAGATCGCACCAGGCCGCCAGATGCGCCGCCGCGTCGGGCACCCCGCCCAGTCCCTCGTGCGGAGTCCAGGAGGCCCGGATCTCGATCTGGGTGGCCGGCCTGCGCTCGCCCAGTCCCCCGAAGTAGTGCGATCCGGCCCGGGTGACGGTGCCGCTGGCCTCCCCGTACGACAGCCCGCGCGCCTCCAGCGCGCCCGTCAGCCAGGACCAGCACACCTCGGGCAGCAGCGGGTCGGCGGCCATCTCCGGCTCCAGCTCCGCCCGCACCAGCGTGACCAGCCGGAAGGCGCCCTGCCAGGCGTCGTGGCCCGAGGGGTCGTGCAACAGGATGAGCCGGCCGTCCGCGAGGTCCTCCTCGCCGTCCACGACCGCCGCCTCCAGGGCGTACGCGTACGGTGCCAGCCGTTTGGGCGCCGGTGTCGGGTCGATCTCGATCTCCGGGCGCGGCCGCGCCGCCCGCAAGGTCTCGACCGCCGAACGGAACGCGGGCGGGACGGAATCAGCCTCCTTGCCGCCTGTTCCCTCGGTGCCGTTGGAATGATCGGAAAACTGTCCCTGCGCCGCAGCCATGCGGGGAAGAGTAGGCGGAACCCGCGCCTCGCGCAGGCAGGGACACCCGGGCCGGGGCGGCGGCTTCCGCGTGCGTGCGAAGATTCTCGGCGTGAGCGCCAACGACCGCCCTTCGGGCCAGCAGACGAAGACGTACGAATCGGCCTTTATGAAGGCGTGCAGGCGCGAACCCGTGCCGCACACGCCGGTCTGGTTCATGCGACAGGCGGGACGCTCGCTGCCGGAGTACCTGAAGGTGCGCGAGGGCATTCCGATGCTGGAGTCGTGCATGCGGCCCGAGCTGGTCACCGAGATCACGCTCCAGCCGGTACGGCGCCACAAGGTCGACGCCGCGATCTACTTCAGCGACATCGTCGTCCCGCTCAAGGCCATCGGCCTCGATCTCGACATCAAGCCGGGCGTCGGTCCCGTCGTCGCCGAGCCGATCCGCACCCGCGCGGACCTGGCCCGGCTGCGCGACCTGACCCCCGACGACGTCTGGTACGTCACCGAGGCCATCGGCATGCTCACCGCCGAGCTGGGGGAGACCCCGCTCATCGGCTTCGCCGGCGCGCCGTTCACCCTCGCCAGCTATCTCGTGGAGGGCGGCCCGTCCCGCAACCACGAGCACACCAAAGCCATGATGTACGGCGACCCGCAGCTCTGGGCGGACCTGCTGGACCGGCTCGCGGACATCACCGGCGCCTTCCTCAAGGTCCAGATCGAGGCGGGCGCGAGCGCGGTCCAGCTGTTCGACTCCTGGGTGGGCGCGCTGGCCCCCGCCGACTACCGCCGCTCCGTCCGGCCCGCCTCGGCGAAGGTCTTCGACGCGGTCGCCGCCTACGGCGTGCCGCGCATCCACTTCGGCGTCGGTACGGGCGAACTGCTCGGCGCCATGGGCGAGGCGGGCGCGGACGTCGTCGGCGTCGACTGGCGCGTCCCGCTCGACGAGGCCGCCCGCAGGGTCGGCCCCGGCAAGGCGCTCCAGGGCAACCTCGACCCGGCCGTGCTCTTCGCGCCGCCGTCGGTCGTGGAGACCAAGGCCGACGAGGTGCTGGAAGCGGCGGCCGGCCTTGAGGGCCACGTCTTCAACCTCGGCCACGGCGTGCTGCCCAGCATGGACCCCGACGCGCTGTCGCGGCTGGTGGAGTACGTGCACGAGCGCACGGCCCGCTGAGCCGCCCGGCGGGACTTTCGCGGCACGCCCTAGATCCCCGCCGCGCGCACCGCCGTCACGGCCTTGCGCGCGGCGACCAGGACCGGGTCCCAGACCGGTGAGAAGGGCGGGGCGTAGCCGAGGTCCAGGGTGGTCATCCGCTCCACGGTCATCCCCGCGGTCAGCGCCACCGCCGCGATGTCCACCCGCTTCGCCGCGCCGTCGCGCCCGACGATCTGGACCCCCAGCAGCCTCCCCGTACGGCGCTCCGCGAGCATCTTGACCGTCATCGGGACGGCCCCCGGGTAGTAGCCCGCGCTGTTGGTTGACTCGATCGTCGCCGTCACGTACTGGAGGCCCGCCCGCCGGGCGTCCCGCTCGCGCAGCCCCGTACGGGCGATCTCCAGCTCGCACACCTTGCTGACCGCCGTACCGACCACGCCGGGGAACGTGGCGTAGCCGCCGCCCGCGTTCGTACCGATGATCTGGCCG
This sequence comes from Streptomyces sp. NPDC012835, assembly GCF_042900885.1. Lineage (NCBI taxonomy): Bacteria > Bacillati > Actinomycetota > Actinomycetes > Kitasatosporales > Streptomycetaceae > Streptomyces > Streptomyces sp. NPDC012835. Next base: position 1,525,840 of record NZ_JBIBBW010000001.1, on the reverse strand, counting down.
TGCTTGTTGGCGTGCGTGCCCAGCGCGATGTGCCGGTGCGCGCCGGAGACCAGGTCGAGGACCTCCACGCAGTCGCCGCCCGCCCAGATGTTCTCGTGGCCGCGCACCCGCAGGGACATGTCCGTCAGCAGCCCCTGGTGCGCCCCCAGGGGCAGCCCGGCGGCGCCCGCGAGGGCCGTCTCCGGCTCGACGCCGATCCCGAGCACGACGACGTCCGCCGGATACTCGCCGCCCTCGGTGACCACGGCCCGCACCCGGCCGTCCGCGCCGGTACGGATCGCGGTGACGGCGGCGCCGCCCACCGTCGTGATGCCCAGGCCGTCCATCGCCTCGTGGACCAGCCGTCCCATGTCCGGGTCGAGTGTGGCCATCGGCTGCTCGCCCCGGTGCAGGACGGTGACCTCGTAGCCCCGCTTCAGCAGCGCCTCCGCCATCTCGACCCCGATATAGCCCGCGCCGACGACGACCGCGTGCCGGCCCTCCGTGGCGGCGAGGGTGTCCAGCAGGGCCTGGCCGTCGTCCAGCGTCTGCACGCCGTGCACGCCCGGCGCGTCGATCCCCGGCAGCGCGGGCCGCACCGGGCGGGCGCCCGTCGCGACGACCAGCTTGTCGAACCCCGTCCAGCTCTCCGAACCGTCGGAGAGATCGCGGGCCCGCACCCGCTGTCCGGGAACGTCCAGCTCCACGACCTCCGTGCGCATGCGCAGATCAATGGCTCGTTCTCGATGCTCCCGAGGGGTGCGCGCGATCAGATCGTCACGATTCGTCACGTCGCCGCCCACCCAGTAAGGGATGCCGCACGCGGAGTACGAGGTGAAATGGCCGCGCTCGAAGGCGACGATCTCCAGCTCCTCGGGCCCCCGCGCCCTGCGGGCCTGCGACGCGGCGGACATTCCCGCCGCGTCGCCGCCGACGACCACCATGCGCTCCACCATCGCGTGTCCCTCCGGACGTGCTCGATCGCTTCCGTGTCCCGCGGGGCACGCTACGCGGCCGCGCCCGGTCAGTCCTGCTCACGGCCCTCCGCCGCGGGCGCCGCGGGCGCCGCGGGCGCCCCGGCCGGCACGGCGGTGGGAGCCGAGGCCGCGGCGGGAGCCGAGGTCCGGCGCCGGACGCCTGCCGCGCGAGCGGCGACTCCAGCTCCGCCTGACGTTTGCTCAACCCGCCTCCCAACGCCACCACATCGCTGAGTTCGGTGGCCCGGTCCCTCAACTCCCGCACCCGCGTCACGCATGATCGGCCCCCCGGAACGTGTGGCGTGGTGCCGGTTCGACGTACGGGACGGGTGAGCGGGTTGCCGTTCCCCGGTACCGGAGCGGTCACGAACCGGACTCGGAACGGCGGTTGCGAGGCGCCGCCGGGCGTTTGAGAGAGTGGAGGCCATGGAGTCGTCGAGCGCACCGCACACGGACACCCGCACCGGCCATGTCGTCGTCATCGGGGGCGGCATCGCCGGTCTCGCCGCCGCACACCGGCTGCTGGACACCGGGGTACGGGTGACGCTGGTGGAGGCCACCGACCGGCTCGGCGGCAAGCTGCGCACGGGCGAGATCGAGGGCGTCCCCGTCGATCTGGGCGCCGAGTCGATGCTCGCGCGCCGCCCCGAGGCCGTGGAGCTGGCCGAGGCCGTCGGGCTCGGCCCGCTGCTCCAGCCGCCGACCGCGACCACCGCCTCGGTCTGGACGCGCGGCGCCCTGCGGCCCATGCCCAAGGGCCATGTGATGGGCGTACCCGGCGACCCCGCCGCCCTCGCCGGGCTGCTCTCCGACGAAGGGCTCGCCCGGATCGCCCGGGAGCCGGAACTCCCGCCCACCGAGGTCGGCGACGACGTCGCGGTCGGTGAGTACGTGGCGCGCCGGCTCGGCCGCGAGGTCGTCGACCGGCTGGTGGAGCCACTGCTCGGCGGGGTCTACGCGGGCGACGCGTACCGCCTGTCCATGCGGTCGGCCGTACCGCAGCTGTTCGACGCCATCAGAACCCATGACTCCCTGCTCGCCGCCGTCCGCGACCTCCAGGCGAGGACGGCCCGCAACCCCGCGACGGGCGCTGTCTTCGCCGGGATCGAGGGCGGCGTGGGCCGGCTGCCGGGCGCCGTCGCCGACGCCGTACGGGCCGGCGGCGGCGACATCCTCCTGGAGACCCCCGTCCTGGGTCTGAGCCGCGCCGTCGACGGCTGGCGCGTGCGCACCGACCGGCGGGTGCTGAGCGCCGACGGGGTGATCCTCGCGACCCCCGCCTGGTCCGCCTCCGCGCTGCTCGCCGCCGAGTCCCCGGCCGCCGCCGCCGAACTCGCCGAGGTCGAGTACGCCTCGATGGCCCTGGTCACCATGGTCTTCCGCCGCGACGACCTCGGCACCACCGTGCCCGAGGGCAGCGGCTTCCTCGTCCCACCGGTCGAGGGCCGCACCATCAAGGCGGCGACCTTCTCCACCCGCAAGTGGGGCTGGGTCGCCGACGCCGGGCCCGGCCTCTTCGCGCTGCGCACCTCCGTCGGACGCTACGGCGAGGAGGAGCAACTCCAGCGCGAGGACCACGAACTGGTCGAGGTGTCCCTGACCGACCTCGGCGACGCGTTCGGACTCGCCGCCAAGCCCGTGGACACCCGGGTGACCCGGTGGACCGCCGGTCTGCCGCAGTACCCCGTAGGCCACCTCGACCGGGTCGCGCGGGTCCGCGAGGCCGTCGCCGCGCTGCCCGGTCTGCGGGTCTGCGGCGCGGCCTACGACGGCGTCGGCATCCCGGCCTGTGTCGCGAGCGCCCGGCGGGCGGCGGACGAGATCATCGCCACGTCGACCCTGGCGCGGGGCACCGGCCGGGGCGCGGGAGAATAGCCGTATGACTGCTGCTCCAGAGAAGACCCCGAACGCGGGCAAGAAGGCCAAGGACCTCAACGAGGTCATCCGCTACACGCTGTGGTCCGTCTTCAGGCTGCGCGAGGCGCTGCCCGAGGACCGCTCCGGTTACGCGGACGAGGTCCAGGAGCTGTTCGACCAGCTCGCCGCCAAGGACATCACCGTGCGCGGCACGTACGACGTGTCCGGTCTGCGCGCCGACGCCGACGTCATGATCTGGTGGCACGCGGAGACCGCGGACGAACTCCAGGACGCGTACAACCGCTTCCGGCGCACCGCCCTGGGCCGGGCGCTGGAGCCCGTCTGGTCGAACATGGCGCTGCACCGCCCCGCCGAGTTCAACAAGTCGCACGTGCCGGCCTTCCTGGCCGACGAGACGCCCCGCGACTACGTCAGCGTCTACCCGTTCGTCCGCTCCTACGACTGGTACCTGCTCCCCGACGAGGACCGCCGCAAGATGCTCGCGGACCACGGGAAGATGGCCCGCGGTTACCCGGACGTACGCGCCAACACTGTGGCATCCTTCTCGCTCGGCGACTACGAGTGGATCCTGGCCTTCGAGGCCGACGAGCTGTACCGGATCGTCGACCTGATGCGTCATCTGCGCGGCTCCCAGGCGCGGCTGTACGTTCGGGAAGAGGTGCCGTTCTACACCGGCCGCCGCAAGTCGGTGGCGGACCTGGTGGCCGGGCTCGCCTAGGGCCCGGACCTGACGTGGCCGGGCCCGCCCAGACGCGGACCCGGCCATTCCACCCGGAAGATCAGACGACGGGCGGCAGTCTCCTGCTGCGCGCACGTCCGTCCAACGACACCGGGTTCGGCTCCGGGTTCCCATCGGCCGCCGGCCTGCGGAAGCGTGGTGACCGGGGACGGGGAAGGATCTCCTCCTTCCCCGTCCCCGCCCCCTCCGCGCCGATCGCGGCCGATGGAACCCGGGTCGGTGCTCCCGCGGGGACGGGAACCGCTCGCTGTTCGCCTCTGTCCTCTTCGTGGCCGGAGAACTCAGACCGCGTCGGCGACCTTGTCCAGCAGAACGGCGCTTGCCGGGATGTCATGGTTCAGCCGGACGGCGCGGTGCGGCAGCGTGGCGAGACGGGAGGCCACTTCGGCGCGCGCGCTTTCCCGGCCGCCGCTGTCGACGCCCTGAGCCTGCTCGAAGATGTCCGGGTACCGGTCCTCCGTCGTGCCCGACATGAAATCGCCCTCTCTCAGCGTGCGCGTACCGTCGGTCACATCCGGCGCCGCGTCGGCGTCGATCTGAGGGAAGAGGAGGGCCGCCGCCCGACCTCCCGTGGCCAGCGGCACGTTGAACAGGTCAGGGAACTGGTCCGGGAAAACCTGGACCTTCCGCTCCCGCCTCTTGTTCTCCCACAGCGGGGTGTGGTCGCCGGCGAGCAGTGCCTCGGTCACGGACTCGTGCTGAGTCGGGTGGAAGCTGCCTCCGGCCCGGAGGTGCTGGCGCGCGATGACGTCCCAGCCGAGCGAGTGGAGCAGCCCGAGGCCGAGCGCCGCGGCCGACGGCCAGGGGACGACCTCGACATCACGCTCGCCGGTCGGCCGGACCAGGACCCGGTCGTTGGCGAGGAGCTGCCAGCCGCGCGAGGCCAGCAGAAGAGCCGTGCTCGTCTTGCCGGACCCTTTGTCGCCGAAAGCGAGGAGCGTCGCGCCGTCGGTCGGCCTCACGACTGCGGACGAGTGGAGCACAGCCCAGCCGTCCCGCAGGAGCTGACCGCGAATCGCCTCCCGTGCGAGGCGCGCGGCGGCCAGGGCGAGAGGCTGTACATCGGTACCGGCGAGGACGAGACGGCCGGAGGACGGCGTTGCGCGGTACGCGATCCCCTCCTCCGGCGACGTGGCGATGATGTCCTCGCCGTCCTGCGCCACCAGCAGCGGGTGCTTCGCGTAGTCCACGGCCGTCGTGGGCCGGCCGTCGTGGACGAGGTGGGTGATCTCCTCGTAGTCGGTCGGTTCGACGTCCGCGATCACGACGCCGTCGGCGCAGACGGCGTCGTCCATCGATGTGGCGTTCCACCATGGTCCGAAGTAGCGCAGGGCCCAGTCCGTGACCTCCGGACGGTTGCTGAGCACGGTGACGGCCGCGGCGGCGGTCTCCAGCCGGGTAGCAGCGATCATGTGGCGATCCTCTCGGTATGAGCAGGGAGATGGGTGTAGGCGTCACGGAGGCTGCTGGCCGCAGAGTCCAGACACAGACGTTCGGAACGGGTGAGCCGAGGCAGGCGCGGTGCGGCCTTCCCGCCGGTGAAGAGTGTCGGAATTCCCAGCCAGACGTCCCCGTACGGCACGGACAGCTCCTCGACGCCGTCGACCAGGCCGAGGGCTTTGCGGAGCGTGGACAACACGGCGCCCGCGGGTCCGCAGCGGGTCCGGCCGACGCCGTTACGGATCAGAGCCGGCCGACGCTGGAGGGCCTCCATGACTGTGTGCACCGGGACCGCGACGGGTCGACCGGCTACGGTTGTCGTGGACACGCACACGACGGCGCGCTCGCCGTGCTCACCGATCACGTGGCCCCGTACGAGTTCCGGGGATACCTGGGCGTACCAGGCCAGCAGGAGCCGGTACCGGGCCGAGTCGAGGTTCGATCCGATCCCGAAGACCCGTGCACAGCCCGACACTTCGGTGAAGCGGCGGGCCATCAGGTCCACGGGGTTCGTCACGACGAGGACGGTCCCGTCGTACCCGCGCAGCTCCCGCGCGAGGGCTCCGAGAGCGGGAGCGTTCGCAGCGGCGCCGCCGCGCCGGATGTCTCGCGTGGCGGTGTTCGTGAATTCGGCGCGCAGGGCGATCACCACCGCGTCGCAGCCGTGGAGGTCAGTGACTTCACCGGCCTCGACTGCTGTGCGCGACCGGGTGGCGAGCGAGAGATCCTGGAGGTCGGCGGTCAAGCCGTGGACCCGGGCCGGTTGCCGGGACACGACGAGGAGCCGTCCGGGCAGCGCGGCAGCGACGAGACCGGTGGCGAGGGTCTGCCCGACGCCGCCCGCTCCGACGATCCCCACCACCGGGCCGCTCACCGAGCGCTCCCAGCGGTGTGCTCGACCTCGGAGAAGACACCGTCCAGGAGCCGGGGACCGGCCGTCGACCCGGCGAGGAGGACGCTTACCCGGTCCACGATGCCTGCCACCGTGCGAGCCCGCGCGACGAGGGACTGCTGCTGGGGCGCCAGGGGGAGACCCGCAGGGGCGCTGAGGCATGTGCTCAGGATGCTCACGGTGTCCATGAGCCACAGAACCACGACCTCACGGAGCCGTCCCGCCCGCTCGTGTCCGGGTAACGCCGCGACGTGCCGGGCGAGCGTGGAGGCGACCCCTTGGACGATCTGACGCCGTGCGCGCGGCTCCGGATGCCCGAGAGCAAGGAGCAACGCCCGGCCGACCAGCTTCGCGACGTCCGGCTGAGGCCCGGCCGCCCACTGCACGGCCGGGTCGATGAAGTGGAGGCGGGGGCCGTCGATATGGACGTGCTCCGGTTTGAGGTCCCCGAATACCACGGTGTCCCGGCGGGGAGAGATCGCACCGGCCATCCGGAGCAGCCGCAGCACCGCGTTCTGGACCAGCTCCACGACCTCCTGGCGCTCGGACTCCGGGAGTCCGCTGTCCCGGCCGAGCGACCGCATATGGCTGGTGGCGCTCAAGCCGTTGAACTTCCGACGGAAGACGCCGACGATGGACCGCTCATCGATCGGAGCGACCCCGCGCAGGCACTCCGCCCCGGCCGGGCCGTGCAGAGCCCCGAGAGCGAGGAGCGCCGAGTCGCGCATGCGGACCACGGCCGAGCAGGCGCGCGGTCCAGGCCAGTTCCTCCTCCGCCGCCAAGCCCTGTACCTGTCCGGGTACGGCGTGACCTCCGACATCGAGGAGTGGTTGAGTCAACAGCAGTGCGTGGAACGCTCGGACACCTGGCTCACCGCCTGGCTCACCGGCCGGTCCGTCGCCGCTGTCGCCGCGAGGCAGGGCGACCGTGACCGTATGGCCCATTTCATCGACAGAGCGCTCCTGGACGACGACGCCGGAGAGGCCGCGAACTTGGCCTACTGGGCGTACTGGATCGGTGAGACGACCGCTCCGCAGCTCTCGGACGACTTCATCGCTGACGGCTCCCTCGGCGCGTGGACCGGGGACAGACTCCTCGCCCATCTCGTGGAAGGCATGGCGCCCCACCACGGATATGTGGACCTGAACATCCACAGTGTGTGGTCACTTCTCCAGGCCCGCCCCAACCTCCTGTACTCCGGAGCAGCGGCCCGCGCCCTACGTGATCGGCTCCCTCTCATGTTGGATAGCCGTGAACTCTCGGCGCGCGGGCGACGGGAGATGGAGAGCATCCGGTACGCGATCCGCCTCGCGGAGGCGTGAGAGGAGCCCGACCGTGTCCGAAGAGCTGACTGCCGTGGCCCGATTCCTGTACGAGGCGGGAACGTTGAAGTCCACCAGGCGCAGCGGCTGGTGGATGGCCGGCGTCAAGGACCCCGAGTCCGTCGCCGATCACTCCTGGCGCACCGCCCTCATCGCCTCCATCATCGCGAAGCTGGAGGGAGCGGACCCGGCTCGGGCTGCGTTCCTCGCCGTCTGGCACGACTCCCAGGAGACCCGCAGCGGGGACGTCAACCACCTCGGCAAGAAGTACACCGAGGGTGAGGCCGATCCCCGCGACATCACCGCCGACCAGGTGGCCGAGATGCCCAAGGTGCTGGCCGAGACCATCCAAAGTCTCGTCGCGGAGTACGAGGCGAAGGACTCGCCGGAGGCCATCTGCGCGCGCGACGCCGACAAGCTGGAGTGCATGATCCAGGGCGTCGAGTACCGGGACCAGGGCTACGCCAACGCGCAGCGCTGGATCGACAACAGCCGCGGCCGGATCACCACCAGGTCCGGCCAGGCGCTCGCCGACGCGGTGCTGGGGACCGGATCACTTGACTGGCTGCGCTCGGCCCTCGGAGAACCACTCTGACCCGCGGGCCGCGGCACGCTTCCGGCGGCGTCACGCCGTTTGTCATGTGTTCCCGAGCGCTCGGTGGCGAGGCGCCGGACCGATTCGGTGGGGCAGGGCGGCGCGCCTGTCACTCGGTTCCAACGACACCGGGTTCGGCTCCGCGTGCGGCGCGCACTCCGCGCGCCGCACCGGCGCCTTTCCGAGGAGGAGATAGTCCTCCAGGTAGGTGTCGATACAGGCGTTGGAGCCGCCCGCGACGCCATGTGTGCCCGCGTTCCGCTCGGTCACCAGCACCGACCCCGCCAGCCGCCGCTGAAGCTCCAGCGCCCCTTCGTACGGCGTCGCCGCGTCACGTTCCGCCGCCAGGATCAGGACCGGGGGCAGCTCGCCGGGCCGGGTGCGGACATCGAGCGGCTGCTGCCGGGGCGCCGGCCAGTAGGCGCACGGCAGATTCATGAAGGCGTTGTCCCAGGTCTCGAACGGCGCCGTGCGCGCGAGTTCGGTGTTGTCGCGGTCCCAGACCCGCCAGTCCGTCGGCCACGGCGCGTCGTTGCACTCGACGGCGGTGTACACGGCGTTGCCGTTCTCGCTGTCGGCGGCGGCCTCGGACCTGGGCGTGGCCTGCTCGACCAGCGGCTTCGGGTTGCCCTTGACGTACTCGGAGAGCGCGGTGGCGCGGATCGCCCAGTAGTCGTCGTAGTAACCGGCCGAGAGCATCGCGCCCTGGAGCTGACCGGGCCCGACCTTCCCGCCGGCCGGCTCGTGGGTGACCCCGGCGCGTACCTTCTCGTAGTTCTTGCGCACCTCTTCGACGTCGCCGCCCAGGTGGTACGTCCTGTCGTGCTTGGCGATCCAGGTGAGGAAGTCCGTCCAGCGCCGCTCGAACGCGGCCGACTGGTCGAGGTTGCCGCGGTACCAGATCTTCCGGGGATCGGGGTCGACGGCGGAGTCGAAGACCATCCGGCGTACGTGCGACGGGAAGAGCGTCGCGTACAGCGCGCCGAAGTAGGTGCCGTACGAGGCGCCCAGATACGTCAGCTTCCGCTCGCCGAGGGCCGCGCGCAGCACGTCCAGATCGCGGGCGTTGTTCAGCGAGTTGTAGTGGGGGAGGGCCGCCCCCGCGCTGTCGGCGCAGCCCTGGGCGCGCGCCTTGGCCTCGGCGATCCGCTCGCGCTTGTACGACTCGGAGGGGTGCACCGGGGCCTGGGTGGGGGCCCGCAGGGTGTCCGCCGGGTCCTCGCAGGAGAGCGGGGCGGAGCGGCCGACTCCGCGCGGCGCGTAGCCGACGATGTCGTACGCCCCGGCGATCCGCTTCCACTCGGGCAGCTCGGCGGCCAGCGGGAAGTACATGCCGGAGGCGCCGGGGCCGCCGGGGTTGAAGACCAGCGCGCCCTGCCGCTGCCCGGCCGGTCCGCTCGCCTTGACGCGGCTCACGGTGAGGGAGATCTTCCGGCCGTCGGGCTCCGCGTAGTCGAGGGGGACCTCGACGGTGCCGCAGGTGACGGGGGCGGGCAGCGACTCGGCCTCGGGGCAGGCGCCGAACGCGATCCCGGCCGCGCCGGCCCGTTCGGCGGCCCGGGCCACGCCCCGGGTCTCGTGGGCGCGGGCCCGGGCGGCGCCGTACAGGTCGGCGGCCGTACCCGGCTCGGCGACCGCGCCGTCGGCGGGGGCGGCGACGAGCGCCGACAGGACCAGGGAGCCGAGGGCGGTCAGAGCCCCGCACTTCACAACTGCTCTCATCGCGTTCCCTTCGTGCGTGCGGATGTGGGATCAACCGCAGAACAGAGGGTCGACAGCACGCGAGGGCGAAGCAAGGACCGGTGGGCGGTGTCGGGCCCAATGACCCCTATGCGCTCGGCGGGCGCTCCGGAGCGCGTCCCGGAGCGCGGGGCGAGGGCGGGGAGGCGAGGTGACGGGCCGTCAGGAGCTGCCGCCACCGCAGGAGCTGCCGCCACCGCAGGAACTGCTCCCCCCGCAGGAACTGCTCCCCCCGCAGGAACTGCTCCCGCAGGAGGCGCCCCCGCCGCAGCCCTGCCCGGCGTCCCCGCCGGAGCCGCCCGACTCCGCGCCGGCCATGCGGCCGGAGGACGACGTCCCGTCCCCGGCGCGCAGATAGCGGCGCAGCACCGGGTCGGGCACACCCGCCGCTCCGTACACCGCCACCGTCCGGGCCACGCCCGCGCCCGGTCCGCGCACCCCGGCGCGGACATCGCGGAACGCCTGCCGCCCCGTCCGGGTACGCGGCCAGGCGGCCAGCGCCGCTCCCAGGACGCCGAGGGCGACGCCCGCGAACAGCGTGGGCAGCAGGGTGAAGGAGAAGGCGAACGACACGAACTCCTCGTCGGAGCCGGAGGACGTGGTGGTCGACGCCTCGCTCAGGACGCTCACGACGAAGACCACCGGCAGCCCGACGAAGCAGGCCGCACCCTGGACGACCCCCCACAGCCGCCAGATCCGGGTCCGCGCCGGGGACACCAGCAGTCCCCTGCGCACCAGCGCCTCGCCCATCTCCCGGACGGCGGGACCGGCGGCCACCGCCAGTCGCAGCCGCAGCAGCCGGCCGTTCGGGGCCGCCGCGTACTCCTGGAGCACCGACCGCTCCACCGGATCGTGGGCCACCGCCCGCTGTACGGCGACGATGCCGGGGCCGCCGACGGCCAGCCGGCCGTCGGACTGCATGGTGGCGATCGCCGCCTCGGCGACCCGGCGGGGGCCGCCGCCGAGGTAGGCGGCCTCCAGGTCGGTCGGCGGGGCGGGCGGGTTCCCGGCCTCGGGCGGCGCGACGGGGCCGCCGCGGCGCATCACGAGCACGCCGGTGAGGAGCGTGAGGGACGAGAGGGCTATGACGGCGTGGAGCGCGAGGACGGAGGCATCGTTCATGGAAGGTGTCACCTTCCCGTGAGCGCGGCACGGGCCACGCGGACGAGACGGGTCGCGCGGCGCGGCGGGCGGGCTCCGGCGCGCTCCTGCCACCACAGGGACAGCCGGCGCCGGGCCGCGTGGCTCTCCGGCCGCCCGGCGATCAGCAGGTGTTCGGCGAAGTCGAGCGCGTCGCGCCGGTGCCCGGCGCGCAGCGGCCGGCCGGCCGCGTACCCGAGGAACTCCGGGCGGTAGTCGTCGCCGAGGATCTCCGGCAGCTCCGGGGCGACCTTGGCGACGACACCGGCCCGCTTGACGGAGAGCGCGCGGCTCTGGACCCGCAGCCTTCTGCGGTCGAACCCCTCGGGGACGGGCGCGCCGGCGACCAGGGCGGACAGCAGGGAGGTCTCGGCGAGGGCGAGGCGTCGGCGGGCGGGCTCGACGGAGCCGTCCTCGCCGCCCTCGACCCCTCCCGCGGCGGTGTCCTCCGCGGGCTCCACGGGCTCCACGGGCTCCGAGGGCTCCACGGGCTCCACGGGCTCCGCGGGCTCCGCGGGCTCCACGGGCTCCGCCCCCGTACGGCCGTCCCGCGCGAGGCCGCCGGTGAGCGCCGTATGCGCGGCGCCCCCGGCCGCCGCTGTGATCCGGAGGGTCTCCCGTATCGCCGCCAGCTCACCGGCCAGCTCCCGTGCGGGCGGGAAGTCGTCGTCGCGCTCCAGCAGCACCCCCGGCGGGTCCACCCGCGAGCGCAGCTCCGCCAGCACGTCGAGGACGGGCCGGGACACCGGGTGGGCGTGCGTGTCGTGCCAGACGCCGTCGCGCTCGATCCCTCCCGCGACATGGACGTACGCGATCGCCTCGACCGGCAGCTCGTCCAGCGCCTCGGCGGGGTCCTCGCCCCGGTTCACCTGGTTGGTGTGCAGGTTGGCGACATCGATCAGCAGCCGGACACCGGTGCGCTCCACCAGCTCGGCGAGGAACCGGCCCTCGCTCATCTCCTCGTCCGGCCAGGAGATCAGGGCGGCGATGTTCTCCACCGCCAGCGGTACGGGCAGCGAGTCCTGGGCGATCCGTACGTTCTCGCACAGCACCCGCAGCGCGTCCCGGGTGCGCGGGACCGGCAGCAGATGCCCGGCTTCGAGCAGCGGCGACGCGGTGCGCTCGCCTCCCGCCCGTACGAACGCGATGTGTTCGGTGACCAGGGGCGAACCGAGCGCCTCGGCCCGCTCCGCCAGATCCGCCAGCCGGCGCGTGTCCGGCCGCTCGGCGCCGCCGAGCCCCAGCGACACCCCGTGCGGGACGACGGTGACGCCGCGCTCGCGCAGCCGCACCAGCGAGTCGGGCAGATGGCCGGGGCAGAGGTTCTCCGCGACGGCCTCCACCCAGTCGACGCCGGGCAGCGACTCCACCGCGTCGGCGATCTCCGGCCGCCAGCCGATGCCGACTCCCAGCCGTGGTGTGTTCCCGCGCGGTGTGCCGTCCATCGCGTCCCCCTTCGCCGTTCGTATGCGGGTGCTATCGCCCCGCCGGGCGCTCCTGAATCCGGGAAGGAGGACGTTCAGAGGTTGATTTGAGGTTTCTCCCGAGAGCGATTGATTCCGTGGCTGACCGATTCCGTGGCTGACCGATCCCGTGGAGGAGCGGTGGTGGAGGAGCGGGCGAACGTCAGGGGGTGGGCGCCGGTGAGTCCTCCGGGTCGGGCCGGTCCGTGTTGATCGCGGTCGGCGCGCCGGGCCCTGTCGAGGGTTCGGAGGTGAACGTCCCGTTCCCGGTGGGTTCGACGGGAGCGGCGGCCGGCGGCAGGTTGCCGTTGGGCGGCGGCGGGCCGGTCGGGCTCGCGGTGAGGTTGCCCGCGGCCTCGTCGGCGAGGGCGTCGAAGTCGACCTTGCCGGTGGCCTCCAGCATGGTGATGTGGTCGAGCACCGTGATGTTGGCGTCGCTCGCCAGCTGCCGGACCAGTGCGTTCCTGGTGGTGTGCCGGACCAGCGCGATGGCCGAGAAGACCTTGCCGTGCGCGTTGCGCAGCAGTTGGGCGAACTTCCGCTCGTACTCGTCGCCCTGAGCCGCCGACAGCTCCCGCAGCCAGCCCTGCTGCTGCTCGTTCGGCTGGTTCGGCAGCTCGACGCCGAGCTGCGCCGCCACCGAGACGACCCGCTTGTCCAGGTCGGTGTGGCCGACGACCAGATGGTCACCGCAGTCCTTGATCGCCTGGCTGGGCGCCCGGTCGATCGCCTGCTGCCCGGCCGGCAGCTCCCAGAGCCCGGCCAGCCGCACCTTGACCAGCAGATCGCGGTCGGACGCGGTCAGCGGCCCCCACTGGGTCGAGACCGTCGACGCGGCGATGTTCGCCTGCCCCGTCCCGGAACGATCGGCGTACGACCACACGGGGAACGCCAACGCCGCGACCGTCGCGACCAGTGCCGCGATGATGAGCGCCGTACCGTTGATGCGTCGCAACAATGTGCTGCCTCCCGAACCGATGTGTGACACCGCTGAATCAACCACCGGGCCGACGGCTGTCCCGACCCGCGTGGCGGTACCGGGGGATACGTACGGGAGGGCGCGAGCGTTCAGCCCCGCAGCGCCGGATGATCACCGACCACGGTGGCCGACCCCGCCGCGATCTCCGTGAACCCGGCATCGCGGACCAACGGCAGCCCGCTGGAAGCGAGTTCGCGCCAGCGGGCCGGGGACGCGGTGCGTACGGCGAGCGGGAAACCCGCCTCACGCCACGCCACGCGCTCCTTGTCCGGCAGCTCCCACCAGACGAGTTGGGCGCCGTGCCCCGCCTGGGCCATGGCCTTGCCAGCCGACATGTCCAGGCCGGGGCTCAGCCACAGGACCGGCAGGTCCCGGGCCGGGGCCGGCGGCGGCTCGGGGTCGTCCAGGTCGGTGCCGGAGACCTGTAGTTTCACCAGTTCCTTGGGCCAGCCGTCGAGCGGGACGGGCGGGAAGACGCGTACCTCCGCCGGGGGCGGCGGCATCGTGCCCGGGTCCGCCTCCGCGGCCGTACCCGTACCCGTGCCGGTCAGTGTGAGGCCGGGGAGCGAGGTGGCGCGGCGCCACTCCGCGCCGCGCGCCCGCCGCACCACCTTGCGGATCTGGGTGTCCTGCCACTCCCGCATCACGCGGGCCCATTCGCCCTCGGTCTCGCCCTCGCCCAGCGAGCGTTCGTCGGAGAGCATCGTGAGCACGGCGCGGGCCGCCGTCTCCAGCGCGTCGGTGCGGGCCGGGGGAGCACCCTTCTCGATCCGTACGACCAGGGGCAGCACGAACCGCGGCACCTCGTCGGGGGTGGGATGTCCGGGCCGGACGGGGCTTTCGGTGGTGCTGTCGCTGCTCACGCGTCCAGTCTGCCAGCCCCGGCGTCGCCGCCTCACGGCGGAAACCCCGGAATACTCCTTGGCCGGACGGGGGTCCTCGGGTGACGATGCTCGGTATGCAGAGCGATCTCTTCTCCTCGGAGTACCTGGCGCAGCCCGCCACCGCCCCCGGGATGACACTCCAGAACTCCAAATCGATCAAGTACGCCGTCAACGGCGAGATGCTGGCACGGCAGGGATCCATGATCGCCTTCCGCGGGAGTCTCCAGTTCGAGCGCAAGGGCCAGGGCATCGGTGGTCTGCTCAAGCGGGCCGTGACGGGCGAGGGCCTGCCGCTGATGACGGTGAAGGGCCAGGGCGAGGCGTGGTTCGCGCAGGAGGCGGCGAACTGCTTCATCGTCGACCTCGACCAGGGCGACGCGCTCACCATCAACGGCCGCAACGTGCTCTGCTTCGATCCGACCCTCTCGTACGAGATAAAGACGGTGAAGGGCGCGGGCATGGCCGGAGGCGGCCTGTTCAACAGCCTCTTCACCGGGTCCGGAAAGCTCGGCCTGATCTGCGAGGGCACCCCCATCGTGATCCCGGTCACCGCGCAGGCCCCGGTGTACGTGGACACGGACGCGGTCGTCGGCTGGAGCGCCCAGCTCGCCACCTCGCTGCACCGTTCGCAGTCCGTGGGATCGATGATCCGGGGCGGCTCGGGCGAGGCCGTCCAGCTCATGCTCCAGGGCGAGGGGTTCGTGATCATCAGGCCGAGCGAGGCCACCCCGTCCGAACACTGAACCGGCCCGTGCCGTCCGGCGGCTCCGGCGGGGAGCGGCGGGCGCCCGCGCGGCGCCGCCCCCGCCGCGCCGCGCGGCCCGGCTGAGTACGCTCGGGGACATGACGGAAAAGAGCGTGGCCGAGGAGACCGCAAGGGCGGCGTACGCCGACTGCGTACTGTGCGGGCAGCCCACCGAGCACCTGGCGACGGTCAGGGGCGCGACCCTCTGCCCCGTCTGCGAGTGGCAGGAGGCCCAGCGCACGGCGTGCTCGGGCTGACCGCCGCCGCGCGCCACCGCCGTGCCCGCCCGGTGACCCGCTGCCGCTCCCGGGCAGCCTCCACGGGCCGCGGCTCCCCGGCTGCCCGTCCGTGGCTCAGTGCTTCATCAGCTCGGAGACCTTGACGAAGCGGTAACCGCGCTTCCTCAGCTCGGGGACGACCTGCCGTACGGCCTCCTCCGTCACCGGCGCCGCGCTGCGCGTGCAGTGCATCACCACCAGCGAGCCGGGCTTCACCCCCGTGAGCACCTCCTGGGCGACCGCGTCCGCGTCCGTCGCGAAGGCGTCGCCGCTGACGACGTCCCACTGCACCGCCGTGACCTTGACCGGGGCGAGGGCGCGTCGCGCCGTGTCGTCGTAACAGCCGCCGGGGAAGCGGAAGTACGGCACGACATTGCGCGCCCCGGCCTTCTCGAACGCGGTGAAGGCCCGCCGCACGTCCGAGGCCATCCGCTCCTCGCCGACGACCGGCAGCCCGTAGCAGTCGGCGGTGAAGGCGTAGTGGCTGTACGAGTGGTTGGCGATCTCGAAGAGCGGATCGTTGCCGATCTCCTTCGCCTGCGTCGGGTACTCCTCGGCCCACCGCCCGGTCATGAAGACCGTGGCGGGCACGTCGAGCCGGCGCAGAAGGGCGATCAGCGACGGATTGTCGAACCGCTCGCCGCCCGCGGCCCGGGGGCCCTGATCGGCCGTCATGTCGGCGTCGAAGGTGAGTGCCACGGTCTTTCCCGCCGCCGCGCCGCCGTGTTCGAAGACCGGTGTGAGCCCGCCCGCACCGGGGCTCAGCGTCGGCGGCCCCTTCATCGCCGCGCCCGGGCTCCCGGCGCCGGAGGAGGAGGCGGCCACGGAGCGAGCGGGGGAGGGGGCGGCGGCCGAGGGCTTCCCGCCGCCGTCACCGCATCCGGTGAGGGCGACGCTCAGCACGGCCAGAGCGGCGAGTACGCGTACATATCTGGTCACACCCGGAAAATATATGATGATCTTCGCTGGGGAGGTGTACGGCGCTCATTCGACCGCAAGATGACGCCTATGCCTCCTCCAACAGCCTCTTACGGCACTTCTCGACATCGAAGTCCCCCGCGGGATACGTCGGTGCCAGCGCCTCCAGATGCTCCAGCAGCAGCGTGCTGATCGCCCAGTTCCGATACCACTTGCGGTCCGCCGGGACCAGGTACCAGGGCGCCGCCGGGGTGGAGCAGCGCCGCAGCGCCAGCTCGTACGCCGCCCGGTAGTCGGCCCACAGCGCGCGCTCGTCGAGATCCGCCGTGCTGAACTTCCAGTGCTTGTCCGGATTGTCGAGGCGGGCCAGCAGCCGTGCGCGCTGCTCCTCGTGACCGAGGTGCAGAAAGACCTTCACCAGGGTCACGCCGTCGTCGGCCAGCTCCTGCTCGAAACGGTTGATCCGTTCGTAGCGGTGGCCCAGCTCCCGGTGGGGCGCCAGGTGGCGGACGCGGGCGATCAGGACGTCCTCGTAGTGCGAACGGTCGAAGATCCCGATCTCGCCCGGCTCCGGGAGCGCCCTCCTGACCCGCCAGAGGAAGTCGTGCCGCCGCTCCTGCGGCGTCGGCGTCTTGAAGGCCCTGACGCGGCAGCCGGACGGGTCGAACAGCCGGATCACATGCTTGATCGTGCCGCCCTTGCCGCTGGTGTCCGTCCCCTGGAGCACCAGCAGCACCCGGCGCCGGTCACCGGTGGTGCTGCCCGCGTACAGCCGCTCCTGGAGCCCGGCGAGACGCTCCGCCGACCGGGCGACCGCCTTCAGCGCCGCCGCCTTGTCCTTCGGCGCGCCCGGACCGCCCGGGGTGGCCCGGGTGTCGTACGCGGTGAGGTCGACCGGTACGCCGCCGGGCACCCGCAGCAGCTCGCGGAGGCCGGGCGACGGCTGCTGCCGCTCCGCCGCCGCCCGGTCCTTCCCTCGGCCCCGCCTGCCGCCGGTCCCCGGCTTCCCGGCGGACCCGCCGCCGTCCTTCTTCGCCTTCTTCTTCGTGTCGCAACCGGCCATCGCGCACACCTTCCGTCGCTTCCTCCGAGACCTCCGAGTCCTTCGAGGGTGCGACGGATCGGGCTCCACGGCGACCGCCCGTGGAGCCGCCGTCAGCGCCAGGGGCCGGTCACGGCGAAGGTCGTCCCCGGGTTGTAGCAGTTCACGTACATCGTCTGGCCGTCGGGCGAGAAGGTGACCCCGGCGAACTCGCCCCACTCCGGCTTCTCCGCTGTCCCCACGTTCTGCGCGCCGCGCGCCATCGGGTACACCTCACCGCGCCGCGTCACGCCGAAGACGTGCTGCGCGCCGCCCCCGTCCTCGCAGACCATCAGGCCGCCGCTCGGCGCGAGACAGATGTTGTCGGGGGACTCGCCCGGCAGATCGATGTCCGTGTCCGGGCCGAAGACGATCACCAGGGTGAGCCGGCGCCGCCGCGGCTCGTACTTCCACACCTGGCCGTAGTGGTCCGCCGCCGAACCCTCCGAACGGTGCGCGAAGCTGGAGACGAAGTAGACGCAGCCCTCGCCCCAGTAACAGCCCTCCAGCTTCTGGGCATGGGTGATGCCCTTCGGACCGAAGTCCTGGTACCGGATGGGCGTCCCGTCCGCGAGCGGGTCCGGTACGGGCACCCACTCGATACGGTCGAAGGACGCGCCCGGCTCCTGGACGGTCGACAGGTCCGGCACCCCCGGCACCCGCATCGCCTCCAGCGCGCCGCCGGCGCGCAGCGACCCGATGCCGCCGCGCGGCTTCTCGGGCAGGAAGCGGTAGAAGAGGCCGAACGGGTGGTCGAAGGCGTCCTCGGTCTCGTACACGGTCCCGCTGTCCGGGTCGATCGCGACGGCCTCGTGCTGGAAGCGGCCCATGGCGGTCAGCGGTACGGCGCCGCTGCGGTGCGGATCGGAGCCGTCCACCTCGAAGATGAAGCCGTGGTCCTTGGTGTACCCGTTGGTACCCGCCCGGTCCTCGGTCTCCTCGCAGGTCAGCCAGGTACCCCAGGGCGTCGGGCCGCCCGCGCAGTTGACGGCGGTGCCCGCGATGGCCACCCGCTCGCCGAGGACATGGCCGCGCCCGTCCAGTTCGAGCGTCGTGCAGCCGCCCTTGCCCATCGGGTCGTAGGTCAGTCCGGGAACGGTCGGTACGGCGAACCGGGCCCCGACCCTGTTCTCGTGATTGCGGACGAGGTGCACCCGGCCCCGGCGTCCCGCGAAGGCGGCCATGCCGTCGTGGTTGCTGGGCACCCGGCCCTCTCCCGAGAGCAGCTGGTCGCCTTCTCTGGAGAGCACCTGGTAACGGAAGCCCCGTGGCAGATCGAGCAGCCCGTCGGGGTCGGTGACCAGCGGGCCGTAGCCGCTGCGGCCCCCGTGGGGGGCGGCGGTGCTGGAGCCGGTGAACAGCTCGGAGACGGCCCCGGTGAAGGCGATCGCGGCGGCGGTGGCACCGGTGCGGGCGAGGATCTGACGTCGTGTTGCGGTCATGAGGCAACTCCCTGCTGGCGGACAGGAGACGTGACCCGCACGTGTCTAGCACGTCCCGTGGGACGTGTGGACCATGCGGGTCGCCAGCAGCCTCTGGTGTCGCCGGGGCGCCCGCAACGGGCCGCCCACCGGGGTCGGCTGATTCCGGTGGGCGGGGGCGACGCGGCCACCGGGAGACCGTCCCGGTGCCCGGAGGTCAGACCAGGGACGCGCTCAGGGTGATGTCCGTACCGGCGAGTGCCTGGCTGACCGGGCAGTTCTCCTTCGCGTCCCGGGCCGCCTGCTCGAAGCCGGCCGCGTCCAGCCCCGGCACCTCGCCGCGCACGGTGAGATGGATGCCCGTGATGCCGGTGCCCGGCTGGAAGGTGACCTCGGCCTGCGTGGTCAGCCGGGTCGGCGGGGTGCCGCCGGTGGCCAGGCCGTTGGAGAGGGCCATCGAGAAGCAGCTGGAGTGCGCGGCGGCGATCAGCTCCTCCGGGCTCGTCTTCCCGTTCGCCTTCTCCGCGCGGGACGGCCAGGAGACCGCCTGGTCGGCGATGCCCGAGGAGTCGAAGGTGACGGTGCCGGTGCCCTTGAGGAGGTCGCCCTCCCAGACGGTGTGCGCCTGACGTGTGGTGGCCATGGTGAACCCTTCTTCCTGCTGCTCGAACGGGTGACAGGGGCCTTGACGGAGGTCGCGCGGCCTCCGACCGCTCGGGTGCGGTCCGCGGCGGGCGACGACGGCACCGAACCTACTCGGTGACCAGCCCCTTCGCGTCCCGCGCCAGGGCCGTCAGCCGGGAGATCGCCCGGAAGTACTTCTTCCGGTATCCGCCGTTCAGCATCTCCTCGCTGAACAGCCGGTCGAACGGCAGCCCGGAGGCGAGGACGGGCACCTCCCGGTCGTACAGCCGGTCCGCCAGGACGACCAGCCGCAGCGCCGTCGACTGGTCGGGCACCGCCGTGACGTCCGTGAGGCAGACGGCCCGCACCCCGTCCGTGAGCGCCCCGTACCGGCTCGGGTGGACGGAGGCCAGGTGGCCGAGGAGCCCCGGGAAGTCGTCCAGGCTGGCGCCCTCGGTGGCGTACGCGGCCCGGGTCACCTGCTCGTCGGAGTACGGCGCCGGGGCCTCCGGCAGCCCCCGGTGCCGGTAGTCCTCGCCGTCGATGCGCAGCGGCCGGAACCGCGACGAGAGCCCCTGTATCTCGCGCAGGAAGTCGGCGGCGGCGAACCGGCCCTCGCCGAGCTTGCCCGGCAGCGTGTTCGAGGTCGCGGCCAGCGCCACACCGGCGTCGACGAGCCGGCCGAGCAGCGTGGAGACGAGGACGGTGTCGCCCGGGTCGTCCAGTTCGAATTCGTCGATGCACAGGAGCCGGTGGCCGCCGAGCGTGCTCACGGTCTGCTGGAAGCCCAGCGCGCCCACCAGATTGGTCAGCTCGACGAACGTGCCGAAAGCTTTCTCCTCCGGCGCGGCCGGGGTCGCGTGCCACAGGGACGCCAGCAGGTGGGTCTTGCCGACCCCGTATCCGCCGTCCAGGTACACCCCGCGCGGCCCGGTGGGCGGCTGCGGCTTCCTGGCGAACCAGCGCCGTTTGCCGCTCCCGGATCCACCGGCGGGCTCCCCGGCGCCGAGCCCGGCGGCGAAGGCGCTCAGGACGGTGACGGCCTCGGACTGGCTGGGCTGGTTCGGGTCGGGCACATACGTGTCGAACCGGACGGAGTCGAAGCGCGGCGGCGGCACCATTTCGGCGACCAGCCGCTCGGCCGGGACGCGCGGCTCACGCGCGCAGAGGGAGAGCGGGGCCGCTTCGGTCAGGGGGGTGCGGCCGGAGGCGGCGGTGGATGACGACACAGTTCATCACTCTATGCTCCGTGCCAGACTGCTTCACATGCGACGCCTGTTCCCTGTGACCGATCAGACACCCTCCGCCGCCGATCGGGACTGGACGCTCGACGAACTGGCGGACGCCTACGCCTACCCGGTCACCGACGGCGGGAACGGCGTGTGGCTGCGGGCCAACATGGTCGGCACCCTGGACGGCGCGGCCCAGCACGAGGGCCGCTCGCAGTTCCTGTCCTCCGCCGCCGACATGCGGATCTTCGGCACCCTGCGCGGGCTGGCCGATGCCGTGGTGGTGGGCGCGGAAACGGTTCGTCTTGAGGGGTACAGACCGGCCCGCGCCCGGGACGCCTTCGCCGGGCGGCGGGCGGCGGCCGGCCAGGACCCCGCGCCGGTGATCGCCGTGGTCAGCGCGAGCCTGGACCTGGACTTCACCGCTCCGCTGTTCACCGAGCCGCTCGTCCCCACCCTCGTCCTGACCGGCGCTGCGGCTCCCCCCGAGCGGCTCGGCGCGGCCCGGCGGGCGGGCGCGGAGGTGGTGATCGCCGGGGACGGTCCCGGGGTCGACCCCGTACGCGCCGTGCGGGCCCTGTCCGACCGAGGTCTGACCCGGCTGCTCACCGAGGGCGGGCCCCGGCTGCTGGGTCAGTTCGTGGCGGCGGGGGTGCTGGACGAGATGTGCCTGACGGTGTCCCCGACCCTCACCGCCGGCTCGGCGCAGCGCATCACGGGCGGCCCGGCCCCCGCCGTACCCGAGTGGTTCGCGCTGGCCTCGCTGCTGGAGCAGGACGGGTTCCTCTTCACCCGGTACCGCCGCGTCTGACCGTCCTGCCGTTCGGCAATCAGCGGAATTCATCGTTCCGGTTAGCTTCCTGTGGGCAGACTTAACACCACAGACCCCGTGCGGGCACGGGGAAGGATGGTTTCAGCAGGGGCCGGAAGGCCCCTGAAGCGGAAGGGCGCGTGCCGTGTTCACAAGCGTTTTGATGATCGAGAAGCCCCTGTCGCCGGAGGACGTCGAATTCGTCACCACCCTGCACGGCGACGAGACGGTCTCCTTCGTCGTGCTCATGCAGCCGCGGGGGGACCAGGCCGATCTGCTGCTGCGCGCCATCGACGACGTCGCGGTCGGCGAGCTGCGGGACGCCGCCCGGGAGGGTGAGGAACCGGAGGGCAGCCAGGCCAGACAGCCCGCGGAACTGGCCCTGAACCACTCGCTGGCCGGACTGCGCGACCGGGGCGCCGAGGCCACCGGGCTGGTCGTCGAGGACCACCCGCTCGACCGGCTCAAGGAGGTCGTGGACGACACCGGGGCCGATGAGGTGATCGTGCTCACCGAGCCGCACTACGTGGAGGAGTTCTTCCACCGCGACTGGGCCTCCCGGGCCCGGCACAAGGTCGGCGTACCGGTGCTCAAACTCTTCGCGCACAGCGAATAGGCTGGGGCGACGGCGACGCCCACCACGCCCGCCGCAGCCCGAACGCACCCTGGGAGAGACACGTATGGCATCCGGTACCGGTATCCCCGTCGCCATGGAACGGCCGCACTTCATCGGTATCGGCGGCGCCGGAATGTCGGGAATCGCCAAGATCCTCGCCCAGCGCGGAGCCAAGGTCGCGGGCAGTGACAGCAAGGAGTCGGCGACCGTCGAGGCGCTGCGGGCGCTGGGGGCCACCGTGCACATCGGTCACGCCGCGGAACATCTCGCGGACGACGCGTCGTGCGTGGTCGTCTCCAGCGCCATTCGCGCCGACAACCCCGAGCTGGCACGGGCCGCCGAGCTGTCCGTCCCCGTGGTGCACCGCTCCGACGCGCTGGCGTCGCTGATGACGGGCGCCCGGTCGATCGCCGTCGCGGGCACCCACGGCAAGACCACGACCACCTCCATGCTGGCCGTCGCGCTCACCGAGCTGAACCTCGACCCCTCGTACGCGATCGGCGGCGACCTGGCGGGCCCCGGCACGAACGCGCGCCACGGCGACGGGGAGATCTTCGTCGCGGAGGCGGACGAGAGCGACCGCAGCTTCCAGAAGTACGACCCCGAGGTCGCGATCGTCCTCAACGTCGAGCTGGACCACCACGCGAACTACGCGTCCATGGACGAGATCTACGAGTCCTTCGAGACATTCGTCGGCAAGGTCGTCCCCGGCGGCACCCTGGTGATCGCGGCCGACCAGCCGGGCGCCGTCGAGCTGACCGAGCGGGTCCGCTCCCGGTCCGCGCTCAAGGTCGTCACCTACGGCGAGTCCGCGGGCGCGGACGTACGCGTCCACAAGGTCACGGCCCGCGGCCTGACCAGCGAGGTCACCGTCGTCCTCGACGGCCGCTTCCTCACCTTCACGGTCTCGGTCCCCGGCCGCCACTACGCCCACAACGCGGTCGCCGCGCTCGCCGCCGGCGTGGCCCTGGGCATTCCGGCGCACAATCTGGCCTCGGCGCTCGGCAGATACACGGGCGTCAAGCGCCGCCTCCAGCTCAAGGGCGAAGTGGCGGGCGTCCAGGTCATCGACTCGTACGCGCACCACCCCACCGAGATGACCGCCGACCTGGAGGCGATGCGCGCCGCCGCGGCCCCCGGCTCCCGGCTGCTCGTGGTCTTCCAGCCGCACCTGTTCTCCCGTACCCAGGAGCTGGCCACGGAGATGGGCCGGTCCCTCGCCCTCGCCGACCGGTCGGTCGTCCTCGACATCTACCCGGCCCGCGAGGACCCGATCCCCGGAGTCACCAGCGCGCTGATCACCGACGCGGCGCGGGCGGCGGGCGCCGAGGTCACGGCCGTCCACGACAAGGACGAGGTCCCGGACGCCGTGGCGGGAATGGCACGGCCCGGTGATCTCGTTCTCACCATGGGCGCCGGAGACGTGACGGACCTCGGTCCGCGCGTGCTCGCCCGGCTGACCGACCGACCGGCCGACTGAGGAGAACGAAATGCCGTACGACATCGAGAAGCCGGACGAGCAGTGGCGCGCCGAGCTGTCGCCCGCGGAGTACCAGGTGCTCCGCAAGGCCGGCACCGAGCCCGCCTTCGTCGGTGAGTACACGGACACGAAGACGACCGGGGTCTACTCCTGCCGCGCGTGCGGCGCGGACCTCTTCCGCTCCGACACGAAGTTCGAGTCCCACTGCGGCTGGCCCTCCTTCTACGACCCGAAGGACACCGATGCGGTCGAGCTGATCGAGGACACGTCCCACGGCATGCGACGGATCGAGGTGCGCTGCGCCCGCTGCGGCTCGCACCTCGGGCACGTCTTCGAGGGCGAGGGCTACCCGACCCCGACCGACCAGCGGTACTGCATCAACAGCATCTCGCTGCGGCTGGCGCCGGACGAGGGCTGAGCGCGGGCGGGGACCGGCGCGGGACCGGGAACGGGACCGCGCCGCCCCGCGCGGCGGACGCACAGGACGGACACGGGCGGAGGCGATGGTGTGAGGCTGTTCCGGCGGGGGCCGAAGCGCGACGGGCGCGAGACGCCCCGCGACCCCGCGTTCTCCTTCTTCTCCGTCCAGGAGGCCGCCCTCTTCCGCAGCCAGGTCCGCGAGGCGTTCGCGGAGCACGGGCTGGAGGTGACGCTCTACGCGGACATGGTGGCCGACAGCTCCGGGCGCCAGTTCGGGCTCGGCAACCTCGCGGCGGTCTGCCACAACGACGAGCGCGGACCCCGGGTCTGGGGCGATCTCGCCCGTCGGCACGCGGGCATGGTGCTGCGCGCGATGGACGGCCCCTCCGCGCTGGACACCCTGCCGCCCGAGCGCATCCGCGCCCAGCTCTACCCCCGGGTGATCAGCGAGGACAGCCTCGACCCGCAGTCCTTCGGATACGCGCGCTCGGTCGCCCCCGGGCTGTACGAGGTGCTCGCCCTCGATCTTCCCGAGAGCGTCATGATGCTCACCGACGAGGCCCTGGAGCCGCTCGGCGAGATGCGGCGGCTGCGGCAGCGCGCGCTGGAGAACCTCCGCGAGCTGCCGGTGGAGGGCCGCGAGACCGTCAAGGACGCCGACGGGGCGCGCTTCGAGGTGATCCTCGGCGACTCCTTCTACACGGCGAGCCGGGTGCTGGCCCTGGAATCGGTCGTACAGGACGTGACAGGGCAGCGGATTGCGCCGGAGGGCGCGCTCGTCGCGATGCCTTTCCGGCACCAGCTGGCCTTCCACGTCATCCGGGACACCACCGTCGTCCCCGCCCTGAACGCGCTCGCCGCCTTCGCCGCCTCGGGGTACGAGGACACTCCGGGCGCGATCAGCCCGTACGTCTACTGGTGGCGCGGCGGTACCCTCACCCAGCTCAGCGCGCGGGACGGCGACGGGCTGCGGATCGTCGTCGGGGAGGACTTCCACGCGTTGCTGGAGCGGCTGGCCCCGCGCGACCCGCGCGACGGCTCGGGCTGAGGCTCTTCGTGGGTGCGCGTCGGCCGCACACCGCGAACCGCACACGTCACCCGCTGTCCCGGGAGCGCGGGACGGCCGTCACCGAGGAGCCCGTATGGCCACCCCCACCGCGCCGCCGCCCTTCACCCCGGACGACTACCGCGCCCGGATCACCCGCGCCGCGAGGGACGCCGCCGAAGCGGGACTGGCGGGGCTGCTCGTCGCGCCGGGCCCCGACCTGACGTACCTCACCGGCTACCGGCCGACCGCCGACACCGAGCGGCTCACCGTCCTGGTCGTCGTGCCCGGCCGGGACCCGGTCCTGGTGGTGCCCGCGCTGGAGGCGGCGGACGCCGCCGCCGCTGCCGGGGCGCCCGCCCTCACCCTGCGCGGCTGGACGGACGGTGAGGACCCGTACGGGGTCACCGCGCCGCTGCTGGACCGGGCCGGGCGCTTCGGTGTCAGCGACAACGCGTGGGCGCTGCATCTGCTCGCGCTCCAGCGTGCCCTGCCCGGCACCTCGTACGTCGCGCTGACCGAGGGCCTGCCCATGCTGCGTGCCGTCAAGGACGCCCGTGAGCTGGCCAGGATCGAGGCGGCGGGCGCGGCGGCCGACGCCGCGTACGAGGACATTCTCCAGGTCCGGTTCGCCGGGCGGGCGGAGACGGACGTGGCGGCCGACCTGGCCGCGCTCCTCCTCGGCCACGGCCACTCCCAGGTGGACTTCACGGTCGTCGGCTCCGGCCCCAACGGCGCCGACCCGCACCACGAGGCCGGCCCGCGCGTCATCCGCGACGGCGACATGGTCGTCCTCGACTTCGGCGGGCTCAAGCACGGCTACGGCTCCGACACCACCCGTACCGTCCATGTCGGCGAGCCCACCGCCGAGGAGCGGCGGGTCCACGAGATCGTGCGCGAGGCTCAGCGGGCCGGTTGCGAGGCCGTCCGTCCGGGCGCTGCCTGCCAGGACGTCGACCGCGCGGCCCGCGCGGTCATCGAGGCCGCCGGATACGGCGAGTACTTCATCCACCGCACCGGCCACGGCATCGGGGTCACCACCCACGAGCCCCCGTACATGATCGAGGGCGAGAGGCTGCCGATGGTCCCCGGCATGTGCTTCTCGGTCGAGCCCGGCATCTATCTTCCGGGCCGCTTCGGCGTACGGATCGAGGACATCGTCACCGTCACGCGCACCGGTGGCCGGCGCCTCAACCGCACCCCCCGCGCGCTGGCGATCGTCGAATGACCGCTGTGGCGGACGCCGTTCACCCGTCGGCGAGCACCACGCACGACTCGGCCGGAAGCCGCAGCACCCCCTCCGCCCCGTCCAGGCCCGTCCCCGGCCGGTCCCAGGCGGCCAGCACCCGGCCGGCGCCGCCCACCGGGATCTCCACCGCCCGCGCCGAGAGGTTCACGGCGACCCGCAGATCGCCCCTGCGGAAGGTCAGCCAGCGCGCCACCTCGTCGTAGGCCACCCGTACCGCCGCCAGGTCCGGGTCGGAGAGATCCGGCTGCGTGTGGCGCAGCGCGATCAGCTCCCGGTACCAGGCCAGCAGACGCGCGTGCGGTTCCCGGGTGCGCTCGGAGCGGTCCAGGCAGGAGCGCTCCCGGGTGAGGGGGTCCTGCGGGTCGGGGATGTCCTCCGCCGCCCAGCCGTGCGACGCGAACTCCCGCCGTCTGCCGTCGCGTACGGCCGCGGCCAGCTCCGGATCGGTGTGGTCGGTGAAGAACTGCCAGGGCGTGGAGGCGCCCCACTCCTCGCCCATGAACAGCATCGGCGTGCAGGGCCCGGTCAGGACGAGCGCGGCGGCGCAGGCGAGCAGTCCGGGGGAGAGCGTGGCCGAGAGCCGGTCGCCGAGCGCGCGGTTGCCGATCTGGTCGTGCGTCTGGGCGTAGCCGAGGAAGCGGTGCGCGGGGGTGCTCGCCCGGTCGACCGGGCGGCCGTGGGTCCGGCCCCGGAAGGTGGAATACGTACCGTCGTGGAAGAAGACCCGGGTGAGGGTCTTGGCGAGCGCGGCCAGCGGCTCGCGGGCGAAGTCGGCGTAGTAGCCCCGGGATTCGCCGGTCAGGGCGGCGTGCAGGGCGTGGTGGAAGTCGTCGTTCCACTGCGCGTGCAGCCCGAGTCCGCCCTGCGCGCGGGGGGTGGTCGTACGGGGATCGCCGAGATCGGACTCGGCGACCAGGAAGAGCGGGCGCCCCAGATCGGCGCTCAGGGAGTCGACCGCCTCCGACAGCTCCTCCAGGAAGGTCAGCGCCCGCCCGTCCACCAGGGCGTGCACGGCATCCAGCCGCAGCCCGTCCAGACGGAAGTCCCGCAGCCACGCCAGGGCGCTGCCCAGCAGATAGGCGCGCACCTCGTCCGAGCCGGGCGCGTCGAGATTGACGGCGGCGCCCCAGGGTGTGTGGTGGGTGTCGGTGAAGTACGGGCCGAAGCGCGGCAGATGGTTGCCGGAGGGGCCGAGATGGTTGTGGACCACGTCGAGCACGACACCCAGGCCGAGCCCGTGGGCCGCGTCGACGAAACGTTTGAGCCCTTCCGGGCCGCCGTACGGCTCGTGGACCGCCCACAGCGACACCCCCTCGTACCCCCATCCGTGCGTTCCGGGGAACGGGCACACCGGCATCAGCTCGACATGGGTGATCCCCAGCGCGGCCAGCTCACCGAGGTGTTCCGCCGCGGCGTCGAAGGTGCCCTCACGGGTGAAGGTGCCGATGTGCAGCTCGTACAGGACGGCGCCGGCCGGTCCCCGCCCTGGCCAGGGGAGGCGCCATTCGTACGCGTTCTGGTCCACGACGGCGCTCGGCCCGTCGGGGCCCTCCGGCTGGCGGCGGGAGCGCGGGTCGGGCAGCGGGGGACCGCCGTCGAGCGAGAAGTCGTACCGGGTGCCGTCGGCCGGGTCCGGCACCTCGGCCGTCCACCAGCCGGGGCGCTCGGGGTCGGGCCGCATGGGCAGGCCCGTGGGGGCCGGGGCCGTTCCGCCGAGCCGTAGCGCGACCCGTTCCCGCGCCTGCGGCGCCCACACCTCGAACCGCACGAGGGGTTCCCCCTTGTCGTCGCCTGGTCCTGCCGTCGTCCCCGCTCCCCCCATGGTGACAAGAGTGACGGCCCGGGGCCCGGTGATCGCGGCGAATCGGGTGGCCGGACCGGTCGGACGCCCGGCGGTCCGGCGGGCCGACGACCGGGGCGGGAGCCGGAGCGGCGGGAATGATGGTCCGTCTGGACACCTCCGGTCCCTCGGCAGGACAATCACGTCTGTGACGTCCTCCTTCGAGTCCCACACGTCCCCCGCGCGGCTCTCCGACGGCGAGCGGGACCGTGTCCTCGCGGTGCTCAGAGAGGGCGCGGCCCAGGGCAAGCTGTCGCACGACACCTTTCTGCGCCGGATGGATCTGGCGCTGGCCGCCCGCAGGGTCGAGCAGCTGCGGCCGCTCACCGCCGACCTGGAGTCCGAAGCGCCTTGGGCGCGGCGGGTGTTCGGCGCGGTCGGGCGCGTATCGGCGTTCTCGCAGCGGCTGCGCCGGGCCTGGGAGGCCGAGAAGCTCCCGAAACTGCTGCTGCCCCAGCCGGGCCCGTACCCGCTGCGCATAGGGCGCGATCCGCTGAACGGACTACGGCTCAGCCATGACACGGTCTCCCGGCTGCACGCCGAGCTGAGCATGCAGGGCGGGCTGTGGATCCTGCGCGACCTCGGCTCCACCAACGGCACGACGGTCAACGGCCGCCGGGTGACGACGACGGCCGTGGTGCGGGAGGGCGACCTGGTCGGCTTCGGGCAGATGAACTTCCGGCTCGCCACGGACTGAGCGCCCGGTGAGCCTCCGCTTCTCCGGCGGGTCCTGGACGGTCGACGGCCCGGCCCGCCGTCACAGGGTGGAGGGTCACGACGGCGGGCCGGGCGTTTCCGGCGTCCGGTGGGGGCCGGGCCGGAACCGGGGGCCGGCCCGCCGCCCGGTGGATCGGCGGGCCGGCCGGAGTGGCGGGCCGGAGATCAGTGGACCGAGCAGGAGGGGCCGGCGGCGCCTCCCGCCGAGCCGAACCGCCGCCCTCAGATCACGGTGAGCAGCGCCACCGGAAACGCCTCCAGCAGCTCTCCGAGCCGTACCGCGCCCGACATCTCACGCCCCGTCAGCACCTCCCGCCACCGCCCGGCGGGCAGCGGCAGCTCCGTCTCCCCCCAGCCACCGGCCCGCTCCAGCCCGTACGGGAGCCGGGTCGCGACCGTGACCACCCGGCCGGTGCGTGCGAAGGCCAGACAGTGCGCCGCCGCCGGGCCCACCGCGTGCAGCGGGGTGTACGTGCCCGACTCGCCGAAGACGCCGGGCTGTTCCCTGCGCAGCCGCAGGGCCGCCGTCGTGACCACCGTCCTGTCGTCCGGCGGGCCCGTCCTGAACGGCCGCCGGTTGTCCGGGTCCACGAGTGCGATGTACTCGCGCTCCGTGCCCTGGTAGAGGTCCGGCACCCCCGGCATGGTCAGCTGTACCAGCGCGGCGCCGAGCGCCCCCGCCCGTACGTGCGGCGCGAGCGCCCGGGTGAAAGCGGCGACCGTCCGCCGGGCCGGTCCCGCCGGGCCCGTCTCGACGAACTCCGTCACGGCGCGCTCGTACAGCGGGTCCGGCTCCGTCCAGCTGGTGTGCAGCCCGGCCTCCCGCACGGACTTCAGCAGCGCGGGCACCATCCGCCCGCCATCGGGCGGGAGGCCCTCCGAGGCCGGAGTGAAGCCCACCGCCGTCTGCCACGCCTGCCACGCCACCTGCGGGTCGGGGGCGGGCGCCCCGGCCGCCCCCGCCGCCTCGGCCACCTGGCCGAGCAGTTCGTCCCACCGCTCGGGGCACTGCGACAGGACGGCGATCCCGGCCCGCACGTCCGCGCTGCGCTTGGTGTCGTGCGTGGTCAGTACGGTCCCGGTGGCGGGCCAGTCGCGCGCCAGCCGGAGGCAGTACGCGTGGAAGCGCTCCGGCGACACCGAGGGGTGCCCCGGGTCCCCGCCCACCTCGTTGGCCGAGATCAGCGGCACGTACCGGTAGAACGCCGTGTCCTCCACCGACTTGGCGCGCAGCGCGGACGCCGTCTGCGCGAAGCGCGCGCAGAACGCCACATGGTCGGGGCCGGTACCGAGCCGGCCGAGCGCCAGCTCGCGCACCACGTCCACGGCGGCGGCCTCCCGCTCCACCGTGAACACCGCCTTCGCCTGCCGGACCGCCTCCTCGGGGACCGCCGCCTCGGCCGACTCCGGGCAGGGCCCGCCCGCGCGCGCGTACGGGCGGTAGACGGGCACCCGTACGAGCAGCTCCCTGATCGCCGTGCGCAGCGCCCAGGGCGCGTGGTCGCGCAGCGCGGGGTCCGCCGCGCAGACTCGCTCCGCCGTACGCACGAGGGCGGCGGTCTCGGCCGCCAGCTCATGGAAGATCACTTTGTACGCGGCCCTGCGCACGGTCCCCGCCCAGTAGCCGCCCCGGTCCCCGACCGGCGCCGCGATCTCGCGGTAGCGCCGCTCCAGCGCGGCGGCGCCCACCGGATCGGTGAACACCCCGTCGATGTGGCGCAGCGCGTCGTACCCGGTGGTGCCGGCGACCGGCCAGCCGGCGGGCAGCACCTCGTCGTCGGTGAGGATCTTCTCCACGACCGTCCAGCAGCCGCCCGTCGCCTCGCCCAGCCGGCGCAGATAGCCCTCGGGGTCGGCGAGCCCGTCCGGATGGTCCACGCGCAGCCCCTCGACCACTCCGTCCCGCACCAGTTCGAGGATCTTGGCATGGGTGGCGGCGAAGACCTCCGGGTCCTCCACCCGTACCCCGATGAGTTCGGAAATGGTGAAGAAACGGCGGTAGTTGAGCTCGGTGCGGGCCAACCGCCACCAGGCGAGCCGGTAGTGCTGGGCGTCGAGCAGCTCGGGCAGCGGAAGGTGTTCGGTCCCGGGGGCGAGCGGGAAGCGCAGCTCCTCGCCGTGGCGCAGCTCGCCGTCCTCGACCCGCAGCGCGCCCAGTTCGTCCCCGACCGGGGCCGGCAGCACCGGCAGCAGCACCTTGCCGCCACCCGCGGCCCAGTCGATGTCGAACCAGCGGGCGTACGGGGAGCCGGGCCCCTCGCGCAACACCTCCCACAGCGCCCTGTTGTGGCGGGGCGAGGCGGCCATGTGGTTGGGCACGATGTCCAGGACGATCCCGAGGCCGTACTCGCGGGCCCGGACCGCCAGGGCGCGCAGCCCCTCCTCGCCGCCCAGCTCGGCGCGTACGGCGCCGTGGTCGACCACGTCGTAGCCGTGTGTGGAACCGGGCACGGCTTCGAGAACGGGCGACAGGTGCAGATGGGAGACCCCGAGCGCGGCGAGATAGGGCACCGCGCGGGCGGCGGCCGAGAACGGGAAGTCCGGCTGGAGCTGGAGCCGGTAGGTGGCGGTGGGAGTCATACGATCGTACGTACCCCGGATAGCGGGTGATGCGCCATACGAGGGGGCCGAGTGCCTGCGGCCTGTCCACACCGGGCGTGGTCGTGTCCGGCGCCGTGCAGCCGAGCCGTTCGAAGGACGGGCCGGCCCGGCACCGCCCCCGTCGAGGCCCCCGGGCCCGGGGGTGCGGGGGCGCGTCACGGCACGTTTCCGCATGGAGGTGCTCCAATTCCGCTGGCTACTGCGGCGCTCGGGCCGCACGGGGCGAGAAAGACCTGGCCGCAGGCGGGAAGGCTGAGCGCAGAGCAGTGGACGATGCCGGCAACCGCTCAGTGACCGCGGGCCGCCGCCGCGGAACGGAAGGCGGCAGGGCGAGTCGGGCGGAATCCGTATCGACAGCACCGCTGCGGTGTCCGGCCGCCGCGACACATCGCCATCAGGAAGAACATCCCTCGAAAACGCTTTCGTTCATTCACCAGAACAGAAAGATTGAGGGAAGGGGACACCGGAAATGAAGGCTACGAAGGGTTCCGGAAACCGGGGGGCCGGGTGGGTTTCCCCCGCCAACCCAGGAATCCCATGCGTACCGGAACTCATATCGAGGATTCAGAGGACGTTGAGAGGACAATGAAAATGGCCGATTCGATCACCCTTGGCTCATGGACGATCCAGGAGGATGGCGACGGAGCCCTCAAATTCCAGAAAGGCGGCTCCTGGGCCCGGGTGACCACTTCCGGTGGCCTGGAGAGCAGTGGGGGGAATTTCATCAGTGATGGAGACACCGTGAAAATCTACGACGAGCAGCGGGACGCCTATCTCAATGGCACCCACTTCGGAGACGGCACCCATCCTTCCGGCTGGAAGGGTTGGGCGTTCTTCATGCATAACCCCGACGACGAGAGCAAGATGAAGATCTCCAAGGCGTAGTCACGTCCGCCGTCCCCGTCCGTCCACTCCGGCGGCATGGGTGAGCCTTTCTCTCACCCGTGCGTTCCTGTGGTCGTCGCACCGACCCTCGACGCCCGGCATCGCCGAACCCGACAGCCGGCCGCCCGAGACGCCCGGCCGGGAAACCCCAGCCGGGCGTCTCGCTGCCCTCTTGCCCCGCTCACGGCCGTCTCCCCGACCGAGATCCAGCTCCGGCGCACCGCTGGGGAGGCACCTGTGACGCGGACGCATCGGCGACCGAAACGGCGTGGCGTGCTCATCCTCGGGGGGAGGGCTTCTCCTCGCTCCGCTGTCGCCGGCCGTCCTCCTGGGGGAGGGGCGGTCCATACGACAGGCCGCCTCGGCCGCTCCGGAGGCCCACGCCACCCGGCAGCTCCATGCCGCGTCGGCCTTCTCGGTCCCCTCGGCCCCCTCCTCCCGGATGGATGCCGGGCGTTGCCAAGAAGCCGATCGACACAAATGTCAGCCGGACCGGGCGGAGGGAGCAGGATCTGATCCTGTATATGCAGGAGGGTGAGGGGTCGCTGTTCGAGCGGTTCTCCGACCCCGCGACGCGACGCTCAGCCCACTTCCGGGCGTCACAGGCGGGGGAGGTCAAGCAGTGTGTCGGCCCATGATCACGTCTGCCCCGGGACGGTACGGGCGCAGCAGCGCGAGGACATCATGAGCCGTGTGCGGCATTCTCAGCCGCCCTGACGAACACGGGCTGACGTCAGGGCGGCCGGAGATACACCGACGATCCGTCACCGCTCAGCGCCCCAGCTGTCGTGATCGTCGCTGTCGTGGTTGTCACTCTGTCGCCCGGGACGCCCTCCTCAAGGCGACTTGATCGTGAGAGTGCCGACCTGAGCGCTCTTCGCTGTGATAGAGCCGTCGCCGCCGTCACCCTTCTCGGTGACCTTGACGAGGTTGGTGTCGACCTCTCCCACCGTGATCGTGCTGGCGGTGATGGTGGTCGCCCCAGCGTGCAGCTTCTCCGCGGTCACGGCTCCGGCCCGCACACTGCCGCTGCCGACGTCGAGGCTGCTCCCGGTGACCGCGCCGTCCGAGCGCAGGGTCCCGCCGTGGACCTGGCCGCTCGTGCTGACCCCGGTGTCCAGGGTGACCGTTGCCGCCCCACCCGGCACATCGACCACTTGTAGGCCGGTGACCTGGGGGTTCTTAACGGTGACGGTGGTGGTCAGGTGGTAGTCGGTCTCAGCGATCGTGTACTGGACCTTGAAGGTGGTGTCCCGGTAGACCTTCCCCTTCCACTGGAAGTCCCCTTCCTGCTTCCCGACCGCACCGGAGCCGGCCGTGACCGCGTAGCCAAGGCCCTTCGGGCCGCTCCAGTTCAGGATCACCTCCTCGCCGGCCGCGACATCAGAGGTCACAGCACAGAAGTTGTTGACCGTGTAGGCCGGGATCGTCGGCGGCGGGAACTTGCTCACCGGGCAAGGCAGATAGCCCGGGGTGACCGGCCACGTGCCCAGTTCGGTACTCGCCCGCTCCCGGATCTCGACATGCGCGGTACCGGCCATCTTGCTGATGCGCAGACCTCTGAGGGTAATGGTGATGCCCGAACGGTCGACCCTCTCCTTCCCGCTTCTCGGCTGAGCCGAGAAGTGGGCGTAGTCGCCGGCGGGCAGCGCGATGAACACCCCCTTCTGAATCTCCTCGACCGTCCAGTCCTCAGCCTCTCCCTTGATGCTGTGCACCGAGTTTTCGACCAGGCTCTGCGCCAGATCGCCGTTGGGCAGCGAGAAGAGAATCTCCTGGCAGTAGACAGCGTCACCGCCGCCGTTGGAGACAACGATATGGAGGGTGGAGGGCGGGGTTTCGTCGTTCGCCCTCGCATAGAGGGGAAATGGATCGCTGAGGATCGCGTAGTCCAGTAGACACTGGCCAACAGTCGTCACGCTCGGCACGATGGCTCCTTCCGGAGGGCAGCAGAGGGGAGGGGCAGATCCGGAACACCCGGTCAGCTGAAACCACCAGTGAGCCGGAGGTACCCGGTACGGACGGTGGGACCGTCCTCGTCCAGCCGGGCGGTCTGGTCGATCTGGACGATCGGTTGGTGCGTCCAGCCGGGACCGGCGGAGCCGTCCTGGTCCACCTCGGTCGAAGCAGTGGTGTTCAGCGCCAGTTCGGACCAGTCCCAGTTGCCTTGGGGGGAGGTGGGGTGCGGCAGCGCCAGTTCGGTGACAAACCCGGGGTCGACGGCCGGCACCGACGCTTCCACCGCCGAACCCACTGCGGAGACCGGCCCGGCTGATCGTGCTGCGGCTGACCGACCGGGCTCCACCGCCTTCGCCTTGACCGGCACCCGGCGCGGTGCCGTCAGCACCGGGCTGAGCCGTAGCGCCACACTCATCGCGGACATCGCCGTCCGGGTGAAACGGCTGGGCAGCTGGAGGGTGCTGACCGGCAGCAGATCGGTGGTGGCGTGCACAGCGGCCTGCGGGTCCATCAGCAGGGTGAGATGGGTGCGCTGGGTGGAGTCGGCACGTAGCCGGGGCCAGTTGTCGCTGCCGATCTCGTGCACATATCCCACCGACGGGTGGGTGTCCGGGGTCGCCACCGAGTAGAACGTGGTGGAGTCGGCCTCGGAGAAGTAGCCGACCAGCCCGTCGCCCTGCTGTCCGGCGTTGCCGAGCCGCACCGGCCACTGGTAGTTCAGATGGTCCAGCTCCGCGGGGGCCTTTCCCTTGAGGGCCTGTACCCGCTGCCGCCAGTCGGTCAGCACCTTCCAGTCCAGGGCGTACTGCCATCCCGGATCGCTCACCGGTGGGCCGTCCAGCTCAAATCCCAACCGGGCGCGGACCAGGGCCAGCGGCCGACCGAGCAGATTGCCCAGCACATCGTCGCCGTAGGGGTTGCCCGGGTCGATTCCGGTCAGCGCCCGGCCGGTGCTGGAGAGCAGTTCAAGGAAGGCCGCCGGGCCCCGGGCCACCAGCTCGGCAGCGAAGGAGTACAGCCGGGGCCGAACATCCTTCAGGGCCGCGAGGGTGTGGTACGCCGAGTCCGGCAGCGGACCCCACCCGACCACGTTGGAGACCTCTTTGGTCGTCTGGTCGACGGCCAGCTGGAGGCGCAGCTCACCCAGCGGGGCGCCGGTCGGCGCGTAGCAGAGCAGGGCGCGGTCCACATAGCTGGGAACGATCCAGGCGCAGACCGGGGTGGTGTCGGCGGTCAGGTCCACCAGCTGTTCGTCGTTGTGTTCGTTGACGAAATCGAAGCGCAGCCGGGCGGGCTGGAGCAGCCGGGGTGCCAAC
Organism: Streptomyces sp. NPDC012835; assembly: GCF_042900885.1. Classification (NCBI taxonomy): domain Bacteria; kingdom Bacillati; phylum Actinomycetota; class Actinomycetes; order Kitasatosporales; family Streptomycetaceae; genus Streptomyces; species Streptomyces sp. NPDC012835. The sequence continues at coordinate 1,490,576 of NZ_JBIBBW010000001.1, read as the reverse complement.
TGGGCGAACCGGTCGTGCAGGTCCTTGTCCGCGTAGAGGTCGCCGGGCAGCATACTGGTGGCAACGACCGGGTGCCGGTTCAGCTGGTCACCGTTGAGCACGACGTCCAGGGTGCGGCCGAACTCGTCCACCACGCTCAGTCGGCTCAGGGCCAGCTGGCCGGCCCGGATCTGGGTGAAATCCGACGGCTGCCAGCCCTTGAAGGGCTCCGGCAGGGGCCCGGGGTTGGGAAGGTGCCCGTAGACGTCACCGACCAGCTCACCCATCCGGCCGGGCGGGCTGAGGTTGGGGGCACGGTCCCGGCAGGCGAGCGCGTCGGTCAGGCCGTCCAGGCTCTGGGAGAGCAGATCCAGGTCCTTGACCTGCGCCGCGGCGGCGGCGAACGCGTCGGGGGAGCCGACCGAGCGGTCGGCGGCGTACTTCCCGAGCTGGTTGCTCAGCGTGTACTGGGGCAGCGGCACCAGGAAGCGACGCCCGGCGGCGGTGTGCGGCTCGGCCGCCGTGCCCCGCACCCAGCGGTAGCTGCTGCCGTCGAACTCCCAGTTCGGCGCCGCGGCGCTGCCCTGTGGAACCGGCCAGTACGTCACCTCCCACTGGCAGAGCAGCGGCTTCCACGGCTGTCGCCAGGCAGGTGTCAGATGGACGTTGGCCGGGTCCAGCAGATAGCCGAACTCGCCCAGCAGGGCCGAGACGATCGTGGGCAGCCCCCCGCGTTGCAGGGCGTCGAACGGCCGGGGAAAGGGGTCGCCGGGCCGCACCCCGCCCAAGATGTCGGCGGGCAGTCGGCAGAGCAGCGTGCCGGCGCCTTCCAACGGGCGTTGCTTCTTCTGCTTGTTGGAGCCCGAGATGACCACCGTGGGGTCCGCCGGCTGCCAGAACGGCGGCAGCGCCTCCCGGCGCAGCTCATGGCCGGGGGGCAGGGTCAGCTGGTGCGCGGTGAGGTAGTCCTGGATGGACAGGGCGAGCGCCTTGGCGTCCGCACCGTGGGGGACCGCGTCCCGCAGTTTCTGTACAGCGGCCTGCTCCTCGGCCACCTTGGCGGCGAGTCCGGTGGGTTGCTCCGGGTCGATCTCGACGCGGAACTGCTCCCTGCTGTACTGCTGTGGGATGAGGGGCAGTCCATGCATCCACCACAGCGCGTAGAGCCGGCCCTGGAGCGCGGTCAGCTGCCGCGCCCGCGAGTCGTATTCGGTCTGGGCGGCGTTGAGCGCCGCCAGCAGCTGCTCCTCCTTGGCGGCGACACCGGACCAGGTGACCTCGTCGGGGTTGCCGGAGGTGTTGCCCTTGTCGGAGGTGTCCACCATCCGCCAGATGTAACCGCCGGGGTGCTGTTCGAACCAGCCCCGGTGCATGGCCTGCGCGGTCTCGATGCCACCGTCCTTGCCGTCCAGCGTGTCCAGCAGGCCGCGGCCGAGGGCGTGCAGCAGGACGGGGTCGGCCCGCCCCGCCGAGCTCTGGGCACCCGGGGCGCTGCCTGCGGCGCTCTCCGCATCCGTGGCCCGCGCCGACTGCTCGGTGCGGCTCCGGAGCCGGTGCAGGCCCTCGCTCAGCAACGCAGCGGACGCCTCGTCGGCGCTGCTGCCGAACGCGAAGGGCACCGAGTCCCGGTCGTGGTCCAGGACCGGCCGGTCCGAGTCGGGCGCCTCTCCCTTCCGGTCCCAGGCCACCGCGCGAGTCAGCCCGCAGTAGGCCGTGGCCTCCGGCGTCCAGCCGTGCGGCAGCTGGTCGACCTTCCAGTCCAGTCCCGCCAGCACCTTCTCCAGGGTCGCGCCGCCGAGGCCCAGCCGGCGGCGCAGTTCCTCCTGCGCGGGGTCGGAGTGCCAGCCGATCACCTGGTAGCTGATGGTGCCGGTGTCCAGGCCGGCGAGGTCGTCATGGAGTGAGAACACGTCCTGGTGGTACGGCTGGAAGGCGTGGAAGGTCATCAGTCCCGGGCCGACCGCCGTGAGGAAGAGCTCCTTGCGCTCGGGACCGGTCGGCTCGCTCCAGCCGGTGGAGCCGGCGATGTCCTGACGGCGTCCCAGCTGGGTGAGGGTCAACGAGGAGCGGTACGGGGTGACCGTCGGGTCCGTCACGCCGGGCCGGATCGGGTGGATGGTCCGGGAGGTGCCTAGTTCCGCGTCCAGATAGTCGCTCTCCACGACCCAGCCGGCCACACTGTCCGCGCTGCCACCGATGCCCTTCACATGGCGGACGACCAGCCAGCGGTTGGGCACCAAGGGGAACTCGGTACGTCCACCCGGCTCGCGCGGGGCGCCGTGCCGCAGGGCCTCGGGAACCTCCCAGCGCACATAGACACCGTCGTTCTTCTCGTCCAGGCTCCAGTCCCACTGGTCGTTGCTGAACGGGTCGGGCTCCGGGGTCTGGTAGTGGCGCAGCAGGTTGAAGTTCGGCTGCCAGCGGCGGAAGCCCTTCCCGCCCTCCTCCCGTACGTGGTAGTTGACCACCAGGGCGTCCACCTGTACCGGGACGATCAGTAGCTTGTCGCTGTCAGTCATGGGGGTGTGCTCCCGTCGTCTGGACGCTCTCCCGCGTGGCGGCCCGGAAGGTACGGCGCTGTGCTGCGTTGATCATCTGGATGGCGAAGTCGCTGGCGGTGATCGCGTCGCCGGTCAACTCGCCCTGGTTTTTCAGCTCGCCGGCGATGCCGGCTGCCAGGTCCGCGATCCGGAACACGTGGTCCGGTACGCCAGGGCCGGCCGGGCGGAGAAAGCCCTGGAGCCCCGGCGTGCGGGGGAAGCGCACCTGCTCGCCGATCTCCTGTCCGATGGTGCCCTTCAGCCTGCGCAGCCGGATGATGCCGTCCGCCACCGGGTCGTCCGAGGTGCCGCCCTCCGGCTCGTCGATCCCAAAGTGCACGCCCTGCTGTGGTTCGGCGATCTCCACCCGCGCCGGCACGCCCTCGACCAGCACCAGCAGCACATCGGCGGCGAGGGTCTCCCGGCGGAGGACCGGCAGTACGATCTCCCCACCGGTCTCCTCCACGTTGGGGTACGGGCGGATCTCCAGGGCGGGCCAGCCGGTCACCAGCTCCGAGCGGATCAGCAGACCGGTGAGCGGCTGGTCGGGCACCGGCAGCGGGGCCTGGCCCTTGGGCCCGAACAGCAGGTCGTCCACCACCAGATCGAAGTCATGGGCGAGCCCGACGCTGAGCGCGCCCTCCACCAGGGTCTCCGTCCAGTCGGAGTCCACATGGAAGAACCGCAGGCTCTCCGGTGGCAGCATCCGGTTGTCGGGAACCAGGTGGGCGAAGGGGACTCCGGTCAGATTCCGGAGCTTGATCAGCCAGTTCCGCACCGCGGTGAGGTCCTGGTCGGGCTGCTCCTCGGGCTGTTCTTCATCGATCGCGGTGGGGGCGGGTGGGGCAGCCCGTGCCAGTGCGGGTGCGGGTAGGAAGGTCGTCCCGGTCAGACCGGTGAGCGCCGCGCCCAGTCGCTCCCGCAACGCGGGCTCGGTCCGGAGCCGTTGCACGGTGAGGCTCGCCGCGGCGGGCAGCCTGGTCGCAGCGGCCGCCGGGGTCACCAGCGGCGTGGGAGTGGCAGCGGTCGATGTCCGGGACCGGCCACCGGCCCCGGAGAGCCTGCCGGGGGGCACGTCCGCCGGAGCGGCCAGGGCAGGAGCGAGCCGGTCGCCGAGCCCCTCGGCCACCAACTGTTCCAGCCGGGCTCTTGCACCCCCCGGCAGCAGCCGGACCGGCTCCGGCGACCGAACGACGGTTCCGGCCTCAGCAGTGCGGGTGCCGGTTGCGACGGTGTCGGTGCCGGTGTTTTCGGCGTCGGTGTCCGTGGCCGAGCGGTAGGCGGCAGGGGACAGACCCGACTCGTCCGAATTGGTCAGCGCCTCACGGGCCTTGGCGCGCAGCCTCAACTGCGCTGCGGCAAAGGCGTGGTCGGCGAGTGCGACGCCCCGGCCGGCGGTGAACGCCACGGCGAGACTGACGTCAAAGATGCCGTACTGCTCCAGATGGATCAGCGCCTCGGCGGCACAGCGACGGCGGTCCCGGTCAGTCCTCGACTGGGCCGGAACGGGGATGAACGGGCCGCGGTACCAGCCGTAGGTGGAACGGCCCGCCTCGGTACGGCAGGAGAGCGGCAGATAGCCGCCCGCCAGCCGCTTCACCACTTCCTGCTGCTCAGCGCCGGCCACCCGCCGGTCACCCGTCGGCACCTTCAGCAGCAGTCCGGTGCCGCCCGGACCCTGGGTGTCGACGAAGTTCTCGGTGAGCGCCGCGAAACCGGGCGAGTGGTCGGGCAGCGACTCAAAGGCCCATGACCAGAGCGAGACCAGCCGCACTTTTCCCTCCGCGCCCTGATCATGGGGCTGCTGCCCATCGGTCGGCAGATGCTTCAGCCAGCCCTCCAGCGAGACCAGGTGGGCCACGTAGCGCCCACCGAGTGCGCGCGGCAGCCGGTTGCCGACCACCACCGCGTAGTCGCCGATCGCGATCAGGTCAAGGTCGTCGCGGGCCTTCTGGTGCTGCTCGTTGACCCGGCGAACATGGGTCAGCAGCGGCAGCTCCCGCTGGGTGGGCGCGACCGCCCGGAAGGTGGCCTCGGAGACCAGGACCGTCCGGCAGACCGTTTCCTTGTCCTCCTCGGGGATCGGGCTGCCGACGGTGTCAAACGGTGGCAGGGTCACCCCCGCCTCGGAGCCGAGCAGTTGGGTCACCGTGCGCGGCTCGGTCTGACCGAGACAGTGCGGGTCGTTCTCCAGCTCCTTCTCGCCGAAGACCAGCAGCGCCAGCCACGGCAGCCGCGAGCCGTCGTCGAGCAGGTGTGAGGCGTCGTCCCGCTCCCATGGCAGGGTCTGCCGGTGCAGGGTCACATGGGGCAGCACGGCGGAGTAGAGCCCGGTGGCCCCGTCCGGCGGGTACTCGCCGTGGATCCACTCCGGCTGGACGCCGAACCGCGGGGCGCGCACCTCCAGCTGCTGGGTCACCGCCGACGAGCCGGCCGGCAGATAGCCCTGGTCCACCGGGTTCTTGCTGGTGTCGACCAGGGTCTGCTGAGCGGTGAGCACATAGTGGCCGGCGGCGAGCGCCGGCACCATCGAGTCGATGAAGTGCACCTCAAGCGGCGGGTCGGTCTTCTCGACGGACTCGATATGGCTCATGCCCGGTCCCCCTCCTTCTGCGTAGTGTCCCCGGCGGCTGCTGCGCTGGGGAGCGGGCCGGGTGGTGCCTGGGTGACCGTCAGCGCCAACGGCAGGTCGGTCATGGTCAGCTGGACCGGCAGCCGGACCGGTGGGTCGGCCACCGTGTCGACCAGTTGGATGTCCTTCGAGGCGGCCAGCGCCACGAAGAGCCGGTCGCTCTCCGGCGCGACCGCCAGGGCGATCGGCTGCGGGCCGATCCACAGGGGTTCACCCCACTCGATGGGGGTCGCGCCGGAGACGTCGAACACCGACACCGTGCCGGGCACCCGGTTGGCCACATAGAGCCGCTTCCCGTCCGGGGACGCGGCCAGCGCGCTGGGATCGCTCTCGGTGGGGAGGGTGGCCACCACGCCCTTGCCGTCGGCGTCGGGATCCACCACCGAGACCGTCGCGTGGCCCTCGTTGATCACATACAGCCAACGGCCCCGGGGGTCGGCGACCAGCCGGGTGGGTTGGGGACCGGCGTTCAGGAGCTTGCGGCTCGGTTGGGGATTGTCCACCTGGGTGACGTCGACGGGCAGCAGCTGCCCCTTCGCCGGCAGGGCCACGTACACCCACTTCTTCTCCGCCGACCACCAGTGACCTGTGCCCGGCACCACCCCGTAGGGGATTTCGCCGCCCATCGACACGTCGTGCCGGCTGACCTGACCGGTCGGGTTGAACACCGGCATCTGATCGGATTCCGCGAAGGTCAGAAACGCCCGGTCGCTGTCCGGGGAGATGGCCACCGACCGGGGCCGCGGCGGCACCCAGGTTTCCATCTTCACCGGGGTCGCCTTCGTCGGCGGTCCGGCAGAGATGTCCATCACCTCGGGATGCTGACTGCCGCTGGGGCCACAGGTCCAGCGCCCGTCGGGGCTTGCCGCCAGGTCCAGCGGGGCCGATTGGCCGGCCGCCGAAACAGCCGCGGTGGAGACCGTGAGGCTGTGAATATCGACCGGGGTGAGCGTGTTGGTGGCGCCCAGCACATAGAGCCGTGGCCCGGTGGGGGTGGGCTTGCCGTGGAGCACCGGTGTTTTGGCCGTGAGGTCGCCCGCGACCAGCGGATCGTCCGGCTGCATGGCCTCGTTGGTGCCGGGACTGACCTCCAGGTAGTCCATCGCCTGGAACAGCCGGTCCCGGGCCCAGCCCACCGACTCACCGGAGACCGCGAGCGCGGCCCGGCTCAACAGCGCCCGATCCGTCTGCTCGGTACGTTCCGTCCGTTCGGTGCGCTCGGCGCCGCCGGCCGTGGGGGTGGCGGGGGTCCGCGGCCCGGTCGGGGCCGGCTGCCCAGGGGTGGCAGGCGCGGTCCGCTCCGCTCGCGGTCCGGCGTCGGTGTCTCCCGGCACGAGGGACGCCTTGAGCGGCAGGATCCCGTCCGGCTTGCGGTCGTCGTTGCGGAGGGTGCCGGCCGCGACCGGCCCCGGGGAGCTGCCCTCGGTGGGCTTCGGTAGGTGTAGGTCAACCCCGGTGAGCTGGTTGTCCACCTGCTGGGCGCTGGTGACGTTCAGGGTGCCGTCGTTCGGGCCCCACAGGGCCGCGGGCAGGCTGCTGGTGATGGGCAGGGCGGTCCAGGTGCTGAGATCCGCCTCCTCGGCGCCCTTGGCCAGGGAGAGGATGAACGTCGACGTCAGGTTCTTGCCGGCCTTGCCCAGGGGCCGGAGGTTCACCTGCCGGCCGGGCACCGACCGGGCGCTCTTGGTGCCCAGCCGCAAGGTGGTGACCGGGACGGTGGTGCGCAGGGCGAACGAGAACGCCCCCGGGCCGATCACCCAGAGCTCGGTGGCCTTGGACTTGACCGGGATCAGCCCCGCGGTGACGGCCAGCCGCACCGCCGTCTTTGAATCGGCCGGCAGCTGTCGGCGCACATCCGACCAGACGCCGGTCCGCTCCCCCGAGGTGTCCGCGCCGAAGGAGACCGTGAACTTGATGAACCACAGATGGACGGTGACCGTGCCGGCGGTCGGCGGCCCCCACAGCTGGAGGTCCGCGCCGACCTCCACCCGGATCGTCTCCCGGACCAGCCAGAGGTCCAGCACAAAGCTGACGCCGATGCTGATTCCGATGCCCACGTCAAACCGGAAGGGGGCCCACTCGATCAGCATGTCCGCGTGCGCGGTCAGCCAGGCGTGCAGATCACCCGAGCGGTAGTTCACCTCCAGCGCGCCACCGGCCATGATCGCGCCGGGAGTGAGCGCGAAGTACGCGCCGCCGCTGATCGTCAGCTCCGAGGTGACCGGCCAGGAGAAGCCCAGCCTGGGCACCGCCGGGTAGTGCTTCGGCACCGGATAGCGGGGGTGGTATCCGCCGAGGGTGAGCACAAAGTCCCCGGCATGGGTGTCGTCCAGCCACACATAGAGGGCGAACCCACCGGTGAGCACACACGCCTCGTCGATCACATACGAGCCCGGCGCCAGCTGTGCGGTCAGCTTCAGCACCCCCTCGCTGGCCCGGTACTTGACCGACATACCGAGCCGGGCCTGCGCATATGCCGTGCTGCCCTGTTGCGGGAACCGGGCCTCCGCCGTGCCCAGCACCGCCACCGCGAAGTCGTCTCCGACCTCCAGCACCAGCAGCGCCTGACACTTCAGGAACTCGAACACGGTGAACGTCAGGCCGGCGGCGAACCACATCTGCCCCACGTCCGGCCGCACCCAGGGGTCTTTGCCGGTCATCAGCCCATCGAGCAGGACCATCGGATCGTCGCCCGGTTTGATGGTGTCCAGGTCCTTCAGGAACGGGAAGTCCAACACCTTGTTGGCCTCCGGCACCCGCAGGGAGGTGTTGTAGCCGAAGCCGGCCATGATGCCGGTGACATCCACCGGCGGCGGACCGCCGAACTGGCCGGTCACCTTGCCGAAGAGGAACATCGAGGGCTGGTCCGGGCCGGTCCTCGGCCGGGAGTAGGCGCCCAGCGCGGTCAGCCCGAAGCCCTTCACCGAGATCACCAGCGCGCCTTCGACCAGCACCGCGTAGGTGCCGTCGGGGCGGTTGACCAGCGCACCCATGATGGTCAGCGGCGGCCGGTCGTAGCCGGCGCTCAGCCCGTCCAGCGTGAAAGCGACACTGCCACCGTCCAGCGACACCCCGATGCCGAGCCCCTCCACTCCGAGGGTCAGGCCGGCCATGCCCAACGAGGCGTCGAACAGTACCCAGATCTTGTTGTCGGCGTAGCTCACCCCGACCCGGCGCAGCCGCAGCGGGCCGACGGACCGCTGGACGTTCACCCAGGCCACCAGGGGTGGCGCGCCGCCTCCCGCGGCAGGGCTGGTGGGGGTGGGGCTGGTAGGGGCGCCGGCTGTGGGGGTGCCCTGGGCGGCCCGGGCTAGCTCGGTTGAGCTGAGCACCACACCCTCTACCACCTCACCGGGGCCGCCGTCCGCGCCGGCCCCGGCTCTCTGGGGCGTGGACGCGGTCGGACTGTCGGCCCCTGTATGGGTGGCCGGTGTGCCGGCGGTCGTCGTGCCCTCGGCCTCGGCAGCCGTACTGAGCTGCTTGGTTCCTCCGCCGCTCTTGACCATCAGTGAGGTTGGCGCCGTGGCCCCTGGCAGTTGAACGTTCACGGTGAAGGCAACCCCCTTGGCCATGCCCTCGGCCGGAAGTTGCGGCGGGGCCCAGTCGACCGCGGCCAGTGCCTGGTTGAACTCGCCCATCCGCTGGGTGGTCAGCGGCCCGGAGGCGTACAGCACCCCCAGTCCCCGTACCCCGATGTCGTCCCCGGCCGGGATCTGGCCCCTGAGCAGCGGCACCTGCGACAGACTCGCGTTCAGCCCCAGGGCGGCACACATCACCCACTCCCGCGGACCCTCCTTGGGCCGTACGGAGGCAACCACCAGCGATCCATTGTGGTCCTTCTCGTGCACCGCAAACACAAACGACTTACGGGTGGACGAGTACCCGATGGCCACCTTGTCGATGGCGCCCAGCCGGCCGAGGAAGTCGACAACGGGGGTCTCCTGCACGCCCAGCAGCTCCGCCAGGTCCTTGAAGGTCACCCCCTGGGAATCGGTCAGGAGGGCGGTGAACTCGGCGTTCTGGACGTCCTTCAGGGTGAAGGCCAGCAGCCGTGGTTCGCCGGTCCGCCTGGGCACCGACAGCACCAGACGGCCGGTGTAGGTCTGGTCGTAACCGGTGTTGCCCTCGCCCTTCTTCGTCAGGGCCACCTCCAGCCCGAGGGCAACCGTGATGTCGCCCAGGCGGACCGTCGCCCTGACGTCGAGGCCGAACTGGGCGGTCTTGCTGTGGTAGCTGATCCCCAGCAGTTCGACGGTGGCGTCGGCGAGCACCGGCGGCGGGGTGATCCCGAAGATCCGGAAGATCTCGGCGGGCTTGACCTCCTGGGCCGTGGCGTACAGCTGCCAGCCACCCTCGGTCGACCAGGCGCCGCCCACCTGCACGGTGGTGCTGTCGCCCAGCTGCCACACCGCGTCGAGGGACGCCTCCGTGGAGGTGCCCTGTTTGTTCACCGTCAGTACGACATCCGACAGCTTGATGCTGTCGGTGATCTCCAGCGCGTCGTCCAGGACCAGGCTGAGACCGTAGCCGGCGGACGCGCCGCCGAACTCGCCGTGCAGCGAGAGTTCACTTACCGTCAGCCCGGTCTTGGCCGGGAAGTCGGGGAAGTGCTTCTTCAGCAGCGGCTCCACCTTGACCGGGCGCAGCAGGGAGCCGCTCACCTCGACCCGCTGGTCCTGCCAGCTGATTTCGGCGCCGATGAGGACACCGTCCGCCAGCTCGACTGTGCCACCGATCAGCGCCTGGAGCCTGGGCGAGCCGAACGGCTGGATCACGCCGAACTCCGCGTGCGCGTCCACCACGGTGAGGCCGTCGCAGATCGTCCAGGGCTTCTCGACGCCGACCCGCAGCCATACGGACTGGATGAAGCCCGCCGTGCGGAACTTGCCGGGCGCGGCGAAGGTGATCACCAGATCCGTCAGCGCCAGTCCACCCGCCACCGTGGCCAGCGCCGGCGGCAGGGTGAAGGCTGATTCCGAGGTCTGTTTGGCGAAGGACTTGAGGTCGTCGATCTTGGGCACTGCCACCGGGAGGAAACTGCCGGACAGGCTCCATGCCTGGGCGGGGTCCAGCGGCAGGTATCCCCATAGATAGGGCCTGGTGTCCCCGCCGCCGGGATGGAAGTCCAGTTCCACACCGAACCCGATCCGGGCCATCGGATCCCCGGTCGGGCCCGGCTCGATCCCCAGCACCAGGTGCACGGCGGAGATGCCCAGGGAAGAGACCGCCTTGAGTAGGTCAAACGCCGGTTTCAGCTCTTCGGGAAGTCCCGTGACGTCCTTGAGTACAACATCCGCCCGTACCCCGGCCACCTCGTTCCCGCCCGGACTGGTGAGGAAGCTGACCTTCCCCGGGGCCATCGCCCGGCCGGTCAGCTCGATCCGTCCGGCGACCTCGAGCCGTTCATGGTCGGCGGTGGCCTCCATGACCCGCAGCACACCATCCGGAAGGTGCTGGGCGAACGCATCTGCCGCCGAGCCGAGTTGAAGGGCCTGGGGGGCGATCGCCAGCATGCCGTGCGGAAGCACGAGCTGATCCAGCAGGGTACTGACCGACAGCCTCATCGCAGTCCTCACTCGTACCACAGCTCATAGCCGCCGTTGTCGTCCAGGAGCAGATGCCAGTCCGCCCCTTCTCCTTGAAGAGGTGGATTAGAGACGGGCGCGGCCCGCGAGAGATCCCCGGCCGATGGGATCAACGACGTACACAGAGCGGTATTCGTGGATTGATGGCACAACGCAAAGCCACTCTTCCCCTTCCCGCCGTCCTTCCAGAAAACGAAGTGGTGGTTCAGGAACGGAGCGATCTTCACTCCTGTGGTGATATTAGGTTTTTTCGCGGGATCGATGGTGGGCACTTTGTCCGGGGAACCCCACGCCTCCCCCCACGCCTTACGGATGGCATCCATATGGCCGGACCGCGGGATGTGGTAGTTCTTCTTCCCGGAACTGATGAACAGGCCGGTGGGTTTGAGGAGCTTGACCCAGTCCGACGAGGTTGATGTCTCACTCCCGTGATGCCCGCACTTCAGCCAACGATCCTTCGCGCCCTGGAGGAACGGGTCCTTCTCGTAGCGGATCTTCAACAGATACTCAACTGTCATGACGGCGTCGGCCATCAACCACACCTCCTGGGCCACCGTTTTTCCCTTGAGCACAAAGACCATGCTGCTTCCGTTGGCCCAACCGATCTTGGCTTTCGCCTCCCATGGGCGACGTGTGTCCGCGCGGTATTTCGTCAGTAATTCCTCGACGTAGGTGGCGTAGATCTGCCCGGCGGCCAGGTCCTGCATTTCCTTTCCTTTTGGGTCCAGGTCAGGGTAGAGCGACATTACTGGAGCGAGTGATCTCTTCCATTCAAACCACTCCGCTTCGGGGAAATGCTGGTTGTAATCAAGGACACCCTGATTGTATTTCATGACCGCGATGTTGTAATCGATGACCAGTCGGTTGTACTCGACCGGATCCTTCACCGGCAGCACATCAGGCACTGTGAGATGGTGATTTTTATCCTTCGTCTTGTTGTAATCGTCCGCGTCCTTGTTTCCCTTCTCCATCGACGGATTTCCGATATTCTTGACGCGATCGTTTCCTTCGGTTCGAAACGTTGAAATCAAAGCGATAGTCTTGTCCAGGTCATCCTGTCGTTGCTTTGGGGAAAGATTTTTCAGATATTCATTAGCGATCTCCTGGACGGCCCGCGTCTCCAGGTAGTCATCGTATTCGAATCCTTCTCGAGTAACCGGTCGAGTTTTCATCTGGGCAATGCGCCCCAGACGCTCGTTCTCCAGGGACTTATCTTTTACGTATGCGTCACCAAGCTTTCGGTGGGCTTCCGCGTCGAACCAGGCCGCCCGTTTCGTCTCTTCGTCCTGAGCGATTCTCGCCGAGAGGATGAGCCAGCGGGGCGGCAGTGCGCCAGAGTTTTTTGCTGCCACAACAGCAGCGGCAAGCACTCTATCTGGATCCGAGATCTTGGTCAGATAATCCTTGCCGTAATTCTCATTGACCACGTTCAGGCAATACAGGTCCAGTTCATCGCCTTGGAGTTTTTTCCCCTCTCCCTTCTCTTTCAGATCAATGATTCTCTGCTGAATAGCGAAGATCTGGTCTGCCGGGGCCGGTACACTTCCATCCAGCTTCATCCTCTTTCCCGGGTGCTCCAGCCGGTCACCGTCCGCCATGTCCTTCCTTTTCTGCCCTGGACGCCACTCATCGGGATGCGGCCCATAGGGTTGGCAGCTCACAAAGTAAAGATTCGGGTCGGTTGTGTCGAAAAGCGGAACGGGGTCCGTCGGGGACTGCATCCGTACCGGAGGTTTCACCAACTTATGCTTCGTAGGATGATCCGGGCAGACCGTGTACCCTGGATTATCACTCAATAGATTCGTAATGTAATCCCCCCTTCCTTCGCGATAGTTCTCCACGTCGCACGAGTACCACACATTTCGAATTTCGTACTGCAGCTTATTGGTCTTCGATTCCTTCTCCTGATGACAGATGATGTCCTGAATGAGATTGAAATGATCCTGATCCGGATGGCTGATCAGAAGGTAGTTCAGAACGTCGCCATTCTCCTTGAGGCGCTCGGCGATTTGATTCCGGAGATACTCTGCCAGCACTTCCTTTTCTTTCTTCTTCCTGGCCCCCGGATCCTTCTTTCCGGGGGCCATATTCCCGGCAGAGAGCGTTCCGCAGTCCAGCAGGACCGTCCACAGTGACTTCCCTCTGCTGCCGGCCCCGGCACCTTTTTCATAGCAGTGCAGGAAGGTGCAGTCCCCCTGGCCGACATTGAAGAAGATGACCTCGACCGGCATGTGTCGCCTTCCGATTCGGAGAAGGAAAACTGGCTACCGCATCCACCGCCCGTGCGAGAGAACAGCGAACGCTGCGCAGGATCCTAGGGAGCGCGGTGTGTTGTTTGCCGACAACGACATGTTTTGGCTGAGATGTGCAGCCCACGCGTGTCTCATGCGGCTTGAGTCGTTATGGCACATTGTGACGATCATCGAACGACTCGTGCCCGACCTCCTGTGGGAGCTGGCACACCAGCTGATCCCGCCGCCCCCGCCCAGGCCGCAGGGGGGTGGCCGGCGCCGGACGGACGACCGGGCGGTACTGGCGGCGATCGTCTTCATCACGACGACCAGCTGCGCGTGGCGGGAGCTGCCGACGTGTTTCGGTACGTCATGGCAGACCGCACACCGCCGCTTCACCGAGTGGAGCGCCGCCGGGCTCTGGTCACGACTGCACCATGCAACCCGCACCGCGCCGGGTGCCACACCAGGGGACGGCCCTTCGGGCGACCTTTGGACGGAGACCGTCGTGGCATCCCTGCGGAGCCGGGCCCGGGGAGAGCTAGGTCACCCGCTCCCGCTCGGGCCGCCGGCTGTTTCCGAGGAATCGACCGATGCTGGACGGCAGCGGCGGTGACGGGCTGAGCAACGGGATGAGCGTCGCCAAACGAGACAGCCCTCCCATGACGCTTTCTGGCCATAGTGTGAGGAACTGCTGCCACATGGTGCTCAGTACCCTGGGGCGCTCCTCTGACGCGTCGGCCATGCACGGAGACGGCGGGCGGGGGCAACGTGGCAGGCCCACCCCGCCACGGGGGACCGCGCCTCCGGAATGGGAAACCGTCCGACCGGCGGGTAGTTGCTCCCCCGGGAATGCCCGCGCGGGGCGTATCGCACCCGTCGGCGGCGGCAGGCTGCCGGCTCGCATGGTGAGCTGACGCGCACGCCGACCGCCATCGGCGCCGGTGAAGCGGGTCTGCGCCGGCCGACGGATCCCGTGGTTCCCCCCGGCCGGTACGGACCGTGGCCAAGGGCTGTCCCGTCATGCCCGGCGGGCGCGCGACGACAGCTACGGCACCTCGCCGCGTTGCCGGAACATCCGCGTACATCCAGTATGCGGACGCTCCTCCGCCGTGCGATGCACCGCATCTGACGCCGCGCGCTGATCCACCAGGCATGACGGGACAGCCCTCAGTCGTCAGACCGCTGACTCGGATCTATTTCTGGCAGGTCGACGACTTCGTCTGTCCCCGCCTTGGCACACCACACCCAGCGACCCCGACAAGCCCGAAGTCACTGGTATCGGGGCTACGCCAGCCGCATCAGCACCGTCATGCTGCGGCCGATCATCGTGATCCGCTCACCCCCGTCGGTCTTCCCGCCCTGTCCCGGCACCACGCCCTCCGGCCGGGCCGTGTCCACCACGAGCTGCCAGCGCTCCCCGAGGTTGACCGGCACCACGAACTCCAGCTCCTCCGCCCCGGCGTTGAACATCAGCAGGAACGAGTCGTCCGAGATCCGCTCACCGCGCGGACCCGGCTCCGAGATCGCCTGTCCGTTCAGGAAGACCGTCATGGCCTTGGCGTGCGCCGCCTGCCAGTCCTGCTGGGTCATCTCCTCACCCTCCGGGGTGAACCAGGAGATGTCCGACAGGTCGTCGTGCGTCCCCTCCACCGGCCGCCCGTGGAAGAAGCGCCTGCGCCGGAAGACCGGATGGTCGCGCCGCAGCCACACCATCGCCCGGGTGAAGACGAGCATCCCGTCGTCGGTCTCGGTGCCCTTCTCCGGCCAGCGGACCCAGGAGACCTCGTTGTCCTGGCAGTAGGCGTTGTTGTTGCCGCCCTGGGTGCGGGAGAACTCGTCCCCGTGGCTGAGCATCGGCACGCCCTGCGAGAGCATCAGCGTCGCGATGAAGTTGCGCATCTGGCGCTCGCGCAGCCCGGTGATGCCGGGATCGTCGGTCTCGCCCTCGGCCCCGCAGTTCCAGGACCGGTTGTGGCTCTCGCCGTCCCGGTTGTTCTCGCCGTTGGCCTCGTTGTGCTTGTCGTTGTACGAGACGAGATCGTGCAGGGTGAAGCCGTCGTGGCAGGTGGTGAAGTTGATGGAGGCCAGCGGGCGGCGTCCGTCGTCCTGGTACAGATCGGATGAACCGGTCAACCGGGACGCGAACTCCGCGAGCGTCCTCGGCTCGCCGCGCCACAGGTCGCGCACGGTGTCGCGGTACTTGCCGTTCCACTCGGTCCACAGCGGCGGGAAGTTGCCCACCTGATAGCCGCCCTCGCCCACGTCCCAGGGCTCCGCGATCAGCTTCACCTGGCTGACCACCGGGTCCTGCTGGACGAGGTCGAAGAAGGACGACAGCCGGTCCACCTCGTGGAACTGACGGGCCAGCGTCGCAGCCAGGTCGAAGCGGAAACCGTCGACGTGCATCTCGGTCACCCAGTACCGCAGCGAGTCCATGATCAGCTGGAGGACGTGCGGGCTGCGCATCAGCAGCGAGTTCCCGGTGCCCGTGGTGTCCGTGTAGTAGCGCTGGTTCTCGCCCAGGCGGTAGTACTGCGCGTTGTCCAGGCCCCGGAAGGAGAGCGTCGGGCCGAGGTGGTTGCCCTCGGCGGTGTGGTTGTAGACGACATCGAGGATGACCTCGATCCCGGCGCGGTGCAGCGCCCGTACGGCCTGCTTGAACTCCAGGACCTGTTCGCCCCGGTCGCCCCAGGAGGCGTAGGCGTTGTGCGGGGCGAAGAAGCCGATGGTGTTGTAGCCCCAGTAATTCGCGAGACCCGCGTCCACCAGCCGGTGGTCGTTGACGAACTGGTGCACCGGCATCAGCTCCAGCGCCGTCACCCCCAGCTCCGTCAGGTGTTCGATCACCGCGGGGTGGGCCAGTCCCGCGTAGGTGCCGCGCAGCTCCTCGGGCAGCTCCGGGTGGAGCATGGTCAGGCCCTTCACATGGGCCTCGTAGAGCACCGTGCGGTGGTAGTCCGTACGGGGGAGCCGGTCGTCGCCCCAGTCGAAGTACGGGTTCACCACGACCGAGGTCATCATGTGGGGCGCCGAGTCCATGTCGTTGCGCGACTCCGGCTTGCCGAAGTGGTAGCCGTACACCGACTCGCCCCACTCGATGCTCCCGCTGATCGCACGTGCGTACGGATCGAGGAGCAGTTTGGCGGAGTTGCAGCGGTGCCCGTGCTCCGGCTCGTACGGCCCGTGGGCCCGGAAGCCGTAGCGCTGCCCCGGCATGATGCCCGGCAGATAGGCGTGGCGTACGAAGGCGTCCGTCTCGCGCAGCTCCACCGCCGTTTCTGAACCGTCGTCGTGCAGGAGGCACAACTCGATTCGGTGGGCGGCCTCTGAGTAGACCGCGAAGTTGGTGCCGGCGCCGTCGTAGGTGGCGCCGAGTGGATACGTCTGTCCCGGCCAGACCTGCATAGATATGACTCTTCCACTTCTGATCCGGGTGCTGCGGGCTTCTTGAGCCAGATCTTCCCCGAAATCGAGGCAACCACCTAGGACCCCGGGAACTTCTCGGCGCTTCTCGCCGGGCGTCAACCCTGGGGGTCAACCTCGTGTGCCGCGCTGTCGGACACAGCGGGGCCCGCTCCGGTTGACCGGCTCGGCCGCCCCTTGGGCGTCCCCTTGTCCCGTGAGCCCCGGCGCGGATCGGGTGCAATCGCTATGAATCGGCTCACTACGGTCCAACTCGACGTCCGGAACAAGCCTCACGAACAAGGGAGTTGGGAAAGGAGCCTGCGCATCGGGCTGCACCGTCTCCGCTCGGCGGAGTACCCTTCCTTGATCGTTGAATAGGGAGAGAAGGCAGGTGCGCGGGTGAGCTCGGGAGGGCTGGAGCTGCCGCCCGGTGACGCAGGTCACGCGGGGGAATCCGGCGACATTCCGCCCGGAGCGGTCTCGCTCGCACGGCCGATGGAGATCGGGGCGGAACTGGACTGGGGCGCGGACGCCTGGAGCGAAGTCCGTACGCGCGCCCAACGCGCCGGGCGGGCCTATATCTGGCTGAATCTGGTGGAGCAGCGGCTGCGCGCGGTCGTCGCCGCTGTGCTGCGGCCCATCTACGAGCCGGTGCACGGCGAGGAGTGGGTGGTCGCCGCCGCCGGGCCCGCCGGGCAGGAATGGGTGCAGCGCGCGGTCGCCGTACGGGAGGTGTCGCGGCGCAAGGGCTATCTCCTCGACCCGGCCGACGACAATGTGCTGAGCTTCCTCACCCTTCCGCAGCTGCGGGAGCTGATGGTCCAGCACTGGCCCTGTTTCGAGCCCTACTTCGACGACCGCCGCGACGTGGAGCTGGCGCTCGACGAGCTGGAGGTCGCGCGCAACGTCGTCTCCCGCAACCGGGCCCTCTCCGAGACGGTCCTCGCCCAGGCGGAGCGGGCCTCGGCCCGGCTCCTGGAGATCCTGGGCAGCGGCGGCGGCGGTCCGGCGTCGGCGCGGCTGCCGGTCGACGCGGTGGAGGACCTGGTCGGCGACCGCTACGCGGACGTCGTCTCCGTCCACTCCGACCGGGTCAGGCTGCAACGGCAGATCCCCGCCGAGGACCTCTTCGGCGGGGCCCGGCGAGTCGACGCCATCGGTATCGGTCTGAACCTCCTCGTCCAGAATTTCTCCGGGCGCCGGCTGATCCGCCTGGCCGAGTCCGGCTGCCGGATACGGCTGGTCTTCCTCAACCCGGCCAGCAGCGCGGTCAAGCGCCGCGAACGTGAACTGGGGCTGCGCAAGGGCGAGCTGAGCCGCTCGGTGGAGATGAACATCCTCCATATGCGCCGGGTGCGCTCCAAACTGCGTGACCCCGGCGCCTTCGAGATCCATGTCTTCGACGAGACGCCGCGCTTCACCGCGTACCTGGTGGACGGCGACGGTCCCGACGGACTGGCCGTCGTGCAGTCCTATCTGCGCCGGGCACGCGGCATGGAGGCGCCGGTGCTGGTCCTGCGGGGCGGCGGGCGTGAGGTGGTGCGTTCGGGGCAGGACACCGAACACGGACTCTTCCAGACGTACCGCGAGGAGTTCGAGTCGGTCTGGACGGACTCCCGGCCGGTCTCCTGACCGGTGTCCCGGCCGCCGTCGAGCGCCGCGCCGGCCCGGTTGTCAGTGCCGCGTGGCAGGGTGAACGTCCAACGGGGGAAGCTCCACCGCGGCATGAGGGAGGGCCATGATGACCTGGCACGGCGAACCACTGGTCGGTTTCGATCTGGAGACCACGGGGACCGATATCGAGTCCGACCGTATCGTCACCGCGGCGCTGGTGGCCGTGGAGCCGGACGGGCGGCTGAGGAGCGAGCGGACCTGGCTGCTCGATCCGGGCGTGATGATCCCCGCGCAGGCGGCCGGGATCCACGGCATCTCGACGGACCACGCACGGGCGCACGGGACGCCTGCCGCCCCCGCCGTCGAGGAGATCACCTCGGCCGTCGCCGATGTGCTGCGCTCGGGCGTCCCGCTCGTGGTGATGAACGCCCGCTACGACCTCTCGCTGCTGGACCGCGAGTGCCGGCGCCACGGGGTCGAGCCGCTGGCCGAGCGGCTGAGCGGCCGGCCCCTGCCCATCATCGACCCGCTGGTCCTGGACAAGCACGTGGACCGGTACCGCAAGGGCCGGCGCAATCTCCAGGCGCTCTGCGAGCACTACGGCGTGGCGTTCGACAACGCGCACGACGCGGTCGCGGACGCGGTGGCAGCGGCCCGCACGGCCCGCAGTCTGGGGGTCAGGCACGCCAGGATAGGCGGGGCGGCCCCGGCGGATCTCCACGACCTCCAGGTGCGTGCGGCGGCCGAGCAGTCGGCATCGCTCCAGAGCTATCTCCGGCGCACGTCGAACCCCGAGGCGACCGTCGAGGCCGCCTGGCCCGTCGTCCCGTACAGCCGCTGAGGACCGGCTCCGGTCCCGGCCGACGCCGCTGACGGCCTGAGCCGGTGCCGGCCGGAGCCCGCTGCCGCGTCACTCCATGGGTGACGACACTTCGTCATGCTTTGGCCGATGATTTCAGGTTGTGGGTGGTTTCTTCCGCAAAGGTGCCCGCGGGACCTCCGTTCTCTGCCACCGTGGCGGGGCCGGTCCGTTCCGATCAGTGCGCTGTCGGACCGGCCGGGGCCCGAGCACGGCCGCCGCTGGTCCACGCGACAGGAGACCGCCTCATGACGACAGAGCTTCCGTACGCCGTACCCCGCCCGCCCGATGCCGAGCCTCCCGCGCGGGACCGCTACAGCGAAGGGATTTTCAGCCACGCGTTCGACGATGAACGGCACCGGCTGGAGCTGCTGGAGTCGCTCCTGGACGAGCACACCCGGCAGCGGCTGACCGCGCTGGGCGCCGGGCCGGGGACCGACGTGCTCGAAGTGGGCGGCGGTGGCGGGTCGGTGGCGCGCTGGCTCGCCGACCAGGGAGCGCGGGTGACGGTCACCGATCTGGACACCCGCTATCTGGACGAACTGGCCGAGATCGGTGTGCGGGTACTCCGGCACGACCTGCGCACCGACGATTTCCCACCGGCGTCGTTCGATCTGGTGCACACCCGGTATGTGGTGGTGCACCAGACGGACACGGACCGGGCGGTGGAGCGACTGGTCCGGTGGCTGAGACCCGGCGGGGTGCTGGTGGTGGAGGAGCCGGCGTCCTTCACCGTGATGGAATCGCCGCACCCGGGCTACCGGAAGGTGATGCGCGGCTTCCGCGCCCACCTGGAGCGGTCGATCGGCTCGGACACCGGATGGGCCCGCACCCTGCCGGAGCCGCTGCTGCGTGCCGGACTGACCGATGTCGGACTGGACGCGCGGATTCAGGTGGTCCACGCGGGCGGCACGGAGGCCCGGTGGTGGCGCATGAACCTGGAGCGGTCGCGGGAGGCGATGGTGGCACACGGGGACGTGTGCCACGACGACTTCGAGGCCGCGTACCAGGAGATGGAGACCCCGGGCTTCCATGACCTGGCCCTGACCGTGATGACGGCCTGGGGGCGGCGGGCGGGCTGAGGGCCCGCGCCCCGCCGGGAGCGTCAGCTCGCCCGCCGGTCCCGCGGACCGCTCGTGGAGCGGTCCGCGGGCCCCGGGGCCGGGACCTGGGGCCGGGGGCCGCGGTCAGGGCGCCGCGGGGACCGCCAGCAGGTCGGCCGGGATACCGCCCTTGCCAGGGGCGTAGTAGTTCCGGATCTCCGGCTCCCAGACATCCACCCTGATCCGGTCGGCGCTGTCGGGCTCGAAAGCGTCGAAGAGGGCGTGGATATTGGGCAGTTCGAAGCCGACCCCTCTCATCATGCCGATGAAGACCGGCCGGGTGACGGTGCCGCTGCCGTCCAGATCGCCGAGGCGCGCGAAGCCGGCCGCGAACTCGGCCAGCGCCTCGTCGAAGCGCTCCGGGGACAGGACGCACGCCTGGTATTCCTCGTAGCTGATCCGGCCGTCGCGGTCGGCGTCGAGTTCGCCGAGCAGCGTGGTCCAGAAGCGCGTGAAACCGGCCCGCATCGCCTGTTTGCGTGCCTCGTCGGCCCCGGGCGCGGCCGCGGCGACCCGATTGCTCATCAGGTCGAAGTCCTCGGATTCCAGGAAGCCGTTGCCATCGGCGTCGAACAGGGTGAACACGAGCTTGACCCGGTTGACCGCTTCTGTCCGCATGGTCTCTCACCTCTTGTCAGGCAGGGAGGGGCGTGGTGCCGTCGACTATGCGGGCTGCGGAATCCGGGAGCGTGGGGAGGGGCGAGCCTTCATCAGAAAGAATGAAAAAAGCGGTACTTCGGCATGAAACGCCCCGCCGTGCAGCCCTGCCCCCGCCCCGCGTCTGCCCCCGCCCCGCGTCTGCCCCCGCCCCGCGTCTGCCCCCGCCCCGCGTCTGCCCCCGCTCTCGTCGCCCTGGCCGGCGGCTGCCGGGGCGGTCGGGTGTTGTGCGCGAGGTCAGAACGGGTACCAGCGGACCTCGGGGTCGTCCTGGCGCAGCGAGGTGACCCGTCGGCGGAATTCGTCCAGCGCCTTCGGATTGGCCGGGGCGTGCTGGGCGACCCACGCGCAGCTCGCCGTCTCCCGCGCACCGCGCAGCACCGGGCAGCCGGACCATTCGCGCACGTCCCAGCCGTAGACCTCGGTGAAGGACGCGTACGCCTCGGCGGGCAGGCCGTACCGGTCCCTGGAGAGCGCCATGACCACCAGGTCGTGTTCGCGGAAGTCGGCGGAGAAGGTCTCCAGGTCCACCAGGACCGGGCCGTCCGGGCCGACATGGACGTTGCGCGGCAGCGCGTCGCCGTGGATCGGGCCGGTCGGCAGCCGGGGTACGAGTGTGGCCGCGGCCTCGGCGAAGCCGTCCCTGCGCCCCCGCAGGTAGTCGGCGTCGGCCGGGTCGATCGCGTCGCCCGCGATGCGCAGCCAGCGCTCGACGCCGCCGAGCAGTTCCCGGCGGGGGAGCGTGAAGGAGACCGGCGCCGGCAGCGCGTGCACCAGCCGCAGCAGCGACGCCAGATCGGCGGGGACGGCCGGCCGTACGGCGGGCGGCAGCCGGTGCCAGAGGGTCACCGGATGCCCCTGTACCGAGCGCGCCTCGGGCTCGGCGGCGCGGACGGCCGGGATGCCCGACTCCGCGAGCCAGGAGGCGAGGGCGACCTCCCGCCGTGCCCGGTCGAGCAGTTCGGTGTGGGCGGTGGCGTCCCGGCCTACCTTGACGACCAGCCCCGCCGTGCCGAACACCGCGTTCTCGCCCAGGGCCAGCAGCTCCGCGTCGTGCGGCAGCCCGGCCGCTGCCAGGATCTCGCGCGCCCGCACCTCGTCCATCGATGGCTCACTCACGTCAGGTGGTTCCGATGGGCCAAAGTCTCGCATCCGGGCCGGACACGGCTCGCATCCGGTCGGGGCGTGGTCCGCGCGGGGGAGTGGCGGGGAGGTTCGGGCGGGGAGGCGGGCGGAAAACATATTGCACGAGACGTCTCGTCTCGTCTAAGTTCGGGGCATGACCGCAACGAAGCGTTCCCACATCGCCATGTTCTCCATCGCCGCGCACGGCCATGTGAACCCGAGCCTCGAAGTCATCAGGGAGCTGGTGGCCCGCGGCCATCGCGTCAGCTACGCCATCCCCGCCTCCCTCGCCGAGAAGGTCGCCGCGACCGGCGCCCGGCCGGTGATCTACTCCACCGTTCTGCCCTCGCCCGACGACGACCCCGAAGCCTGGGGGACGGAGCTGATCGACAACATCGAACCGTTCCTCGCCGACGCCATGCAGGCGCTGCCCCAGCTGACGACGGCGTTCGAGGGCGACGAACCCGATCTGGTCATCGGCGACACCACGTCCTACCCGGCGCCGGTCCTCGCGCACCGGTGGAAGGTGCCGTACTTCCAGGTCTCCACGCACATGGTCGCGTGGGAGGGCTACTACGAGGAGGTGGCCGTGCCGATGATCGCGGAGCTGGAGTCGTCCGAACGCGGCCGCGCCTACCGGGCGCGCTTCGCCCGCTGGCTCGCCGAGCACGACATGGGCCACACGGACCCCGAGATGCTGGCCGGCCGGCCGGGCCGGTCCATCGTGCTGATGCCGAAGGCGCTCCAGTACAAAGCCGACCGGGTGGACACCTCCACCTTCACCTTCGTCGGCGCCTGCCAGGGCGACCGCACGGACCAGGGGCAGTGGCAGCGGCCCGTCGGGGCGAAGAAGGTGCTGCTGGTCTCGCTCGGTTCGGCCTTCACCAAACAGCCGGACTTCTACCGGGCGTGCGTCGAGGGCTTCGGGGATCTGCCGGGCTGGCACGTCGTGCTCCAGATCGGCGCACACGTGGACGAGGCCACGCTCGGCGTCGTACCGTCCAATGTGGAGGTGCACCGCTGGGTGCCGCAGCTCTCCGTGCTCAAGCAGGCCGACGCGTTCATCACCCACGCGGGCGCGGGCGGCAGCCAGGAGGGGCTGGCGACGGCCACACCCATGGTCGCCGTACCTCAGGCCGTCGACCAGTTCGGCAACGCCGACATGCTGGTCTCGCTCGGCGTCGCCCGCCGGATCGATACGGACGCGGTCACGCCCGAGGCGCTGCGCGAAGCGGTGCTCGCTCTCGACGCCGACCCCGAAGTGGCGCGCAGGCTGGGGGAGATCGGCCGGGAGATGGCGGCGGAGGGAGGGACCCGCCGGGCGGCGGACCTGATCGAGGCGGCGCTACCGACGGAATGACGGCGGCGTTGTCACACCCCCCGCCTATCGTGGGCACATGACCACGAGGTACGCGGCGCTGCTGCGCGGGATCAATGTGAGCGGGCACAGACCGGTCCCGATGGGGGACCTCCGCGCGCTGCTGTCGGAGCTGGGGCACGGTGACGTCCGTACCCATCTCCAGAGCGGCAACGCCGTCTTCACCAGCGCGTCGGACGACGAGACCGCCCTCGCCGCCGCGCTGGAACGCGCCATCGAGGGCCGGTTCGGGTTCGGCGTCGACTGCCTCGTGCGGAGCGCCGCGTATCTGCGGGCGGTGGCGGAAGCCTGTCCGTTCCCGGCCGGCACCCTGGAGGGCAGACAGCTCCACTGCACTTTCTACTCCGGTGAGATCGGCCCGGAGAGGTTCGCGTCCGTCGACCCCGCGGCATATCTGCCCGAGGAGTTCCGCTTGGGCGACCGGGTGCTGTATCTGTACGCCCCGGACGGCCTCGGCCGCTCGAAACTGGCCCAGGCCCTGTCGCGACCGGCCCTTTCGAAGGGAGTCACAGCCACCAGTCGGAACTGGAACACCGTCGCCAAGCTGGTGGAGATGACCAGCGGCCGACCGTGACCGGGCCCGCTTCGAGACGTATCGGTCTCCCTGCCAGTGCCTTGGGGCGGCGCTCTGGGGGAGAGCGCGGGGAGCGTCGCGCGGGTGGCGGCGAGTGCCGCCGCGAGGACGGGTGTGAGGACGGCTCGTGGGCCTTCACGGACCGGCGTGGCCACTCACCCGCTCACCCGTCCGTGTCCGAACCGGCCGGTAACGTCCGCTGTGCGGCATACGCTGACAGCCTGTCGACACGGGGAGCCCGCATGCCGTCACCGCCTCCGGAGCAGCGTCAGCCGGATTACCCGCCGAAGACGCCGCCCCCGCCGAAGCGCCCTGTGCAGCCACCGCGGCCCGAGCCGGACACCAAGCCGAAGTCGTCACCGGTGACGATGGCGCGCAGGCGGATGACCGTGGTGAACCGGCGCTGCGTCAACTGGACGCTGGAGTCGGCGCCGTGGACGGTCGGGACGGCGCGGCGGCGGGTGCTGGAGCAGCTCCACACGTGGCGCCACACGGGCGTCGACCGGGCGGCCGGTGGCATCGTGACCGTTCTCGTGCGGGCCGCCATCGCGGACGGCGGGCGACGGGTCAGTGTCCATCTCGCCGACGAGGACCAGCGGTTGCTGATCCTCGTGCTCTCCCACCGGGCGGGCGATAAGGCCGAGGCGGATGTACTGCCAGAGGTCGCGGGGTTGGGCGCCACCTCGTGCGGCACGGATACCGCGGAGGACGGCCGCCGGCTCTGGGCTGTCCTGGACCTGTGACAGGGTCGGCCCGCCCGTCAGCCTGACACCCGTCAGGACCGGTCGGACCCCGGGCCCGGTACGGTCGCCGTCGCCGGGGCGACCCGTTCCGCACGGGCCGTCCAGCGGCCGTCGGTGCGGGAGATGCGTACCGGATGGTCGAAGCACTTGCTGACCTGGTCCGTGGTGAGTACGTCGTCCGCCGGGCCCGAGCCCACGCACTGGCCCGCCCTCAGCAGCATCGCGTGGGTGGTGGATGCGGGCAGCTCCTCCAGGTGGTGGGTGACCAGCATCGTCGCCAGCTCGGGGTGTTCCAGGCGCAGCGCGTCCAGACTGCTCAGCAGCTGCTCGCGGGCGGCGAGGTCGAGGCCGGTGGCCGGCTCGTCGAGGAGCAGCAGCCGGGGCCGGGGCATCAGGGCGCGGGCGATCAGCGTACGGCCGCGCTCGCCCTGCGAGAGCGTCGGCCAGCGCGCGTCCTCCTTGCCCGCCATACCCAGCATGGCCAGCAGCCGCTCGGCCCGCTCGCGCTCCCGCGCCGGAGGCGACCAACGCGGCAGCGGCTCGACGGAGTTCGTCAGCCCGGTCAGTACGACATCGAGGACCCGCAGCGGCGAACGCAGCGGATGGCGCGGATTGACATGGCCGAGCAGGGCCCGCAGCTCCCGCAGATCGACCCGTCCGAGGGCCTCGCCGAGGATCTCCACCGTGCCGCGGGTGGGGTGCGTGACCGCGCCCACCATCCCGAGCAGCGTGCTCTTGCCGGCGCCGTTGGCACCGAGCAGCGCCCAGTGCTCGCCGGCCCGCACGGTCAGGGAGATCGAATCGAGCAGGAGCTTTCCGTCGCGGACGACATCGACATCGTTCGCACGCACCACCGTGGTCATGGGCGGATGCTATCCCTTCGCACGGGTGCCCCTTCTGCTCTTCTCACGGATCGGTCTTCACCCGTCTCGCCCATCACTGTGGGACAACCTTCGTCGCCGCGCGTCACCATGGAGCCAGAACGCCGCCCCTCATTTCCCGACGTGCGGCCCCCTGCCCGAGCACCGTACGGCCAAGAGACGGCCGTGCCGGTCGCGGGCGTCCGAAAGGATTCCAGGAAATGAGCGAGATATCCGGCAGGCCCCGTCCGGTCCGCCTGGCCGCCTGCGTCCTCGGTCTTGCCCTCGCCGCCATCGGCACGGCCGGTACGGCCGGGGTCGCCGTGGCCGGTGATACGGGCGCCCTCGGGGGGAACCCCGACTTCGGCTTCGGCCCCGCGCCGACCGGCGACCGTACCGTCCAGCCGCTCAAGAACGCGTGCTCGTCGGGGCGGCCGCAGGACCTGTGCCGCAACATCGGCGTCACCGAGGGCTGGTACGAGGGCAGCACCGTCACCTTCCTGTACACCCAGAACTTCTACTGCGATCCGTCCGTCCCCTCCGGGGCGGCCAGCAAGTGCGAAGCCGGTACGAAGGCCAACCGCGTGCCGCCCGGGACCACTTCGGAGCGGTTCACCGACCCGCTCTACATCCCGGTCCCGCTGTTCTCGCCGGGCCCGGCCGCGCTCCAGTGCCCCGCGAACGAGCCGTGTGTCGACCATCCCACCAGCATCGACCTCTCGGCTCTCTCCGCCGCGCTCAAGACACCGGCCGCGAAGCTGAAGAACACCATGCTCCCGGGGCACGACCACATCATCGCCGACCGCAACAAGAACCGGCCCGAGTGGTGGCCCGTCAAGGTCGTCGCGGTGAGCGACCCCGACTCCTACGCCAAGATCCAGGCGGGCAAGGACCTCGCCACGGTGACCAAGCTGGCCGCCGACCCCAACTCGGGGGTCTCCCGGCCCATCGACACCAATGTCTTCCTCTGGTTCCAGACCCTGCCAGGGACCGATCGGGCCGGCGCCGCCTCCGACGACGGGGGCGCGTCCAAGGACGGTACGACGCCGCCGGCCGCCCGGGACGGCCTGCCGAAGGGCGGGGTCGCCGCCGGGACGGGCAGCACCCAGGGCCTCCAGCACCCCGTACTGATCGGCGCGGGCGGCGCGCTGCTCGCCGGAGCGGCCGGCGCCCTGGTGCTCAGGCGCCGGAAGGGCATGGGCGACGAGGGCTGACGGCGCGGGAGCCACGGACGCGGGAGTCACGATGGAACAGGGCCCGCGGGAGCCTTGCCCGCGGCAACAGGGCTCGCGCCGGGCCCGTGGGGACGGCCGCCGCACCGGCTGGACCGTGGCGGCCGCCCTGTGCGCGCTCACCGGTAGCGTGGCGATCGTCGCGGCCGTCGCCGGTCAGACGCCCCCGCCGCCCCGGGCCACGGTGGCGGGGACCGTGCCCTCCGGGCCCCCGGCGGGCCGTGAGGGGCAGGTCGGGCCGCCGGGCATGCCCCGTTCCGTACCGGTCGAGGTCGCCATCCCCGAGGTGCGTCTCGCCGCGCGCCTCCAGCCGGTCCGCACGACCGACCGGGGCGAGCTGCCGCTGCCCGCCGATCCCGCGCGGGCGAGCTGGCTCGCGTC
The DNA here is from genome assembly GCF_042900885.1 of Streptomyces sp. NPDC012835. Taxonomy (NCBI): domain Bacteria; kingdom Bacillati; phylum Actinomycetota; class Actinomycetes; order Kitasatosporales; family Streptomycetaceae; genus Streptomyces; species Streptomyces sp. NPDC012835. Next base: position 1,463,675 of record NZ_JBIBBW010000001.1, on the reverse strand, counting down.
GTCGGTCACGCCGGGGGAGCGCGGCACCGCCGTGCTCGCCGGACACGTCGACTCGGCCGGCGGCCCCGCCGCGTTCTACGGACTCGGCGCCGTCACCCCCGGCATGACGGTCACGGTCCGCCGCGCCGACGGCAGCACCGCCCGCTTCACCGTCGACGCCGTCGCCGTCTACCCCAGGGCCCGGTTCCCCGACAGCGTCTACGCCCCCACCGCCACCGCCGGCCTGCGCATGATCACCTGCACCGGCTGGGACCGCGCGGCGCGGACGTACCGGGACAACGTCGTCGTCTACGCCACTGCGGGGACACGGGAAGGGGCGCGGGAAAGGACACGCGAAGGGGCGCGTGAGGGGGCGGGGTGACGGATACGGCACGGCGCTGAGATCGAGGCGCGCCGCGCCGCGAGGACCCCAGGGCGCGTCCTCCACCGCCCCCCGCGCGCGGGCACAGGCCAAGAGGGGAAGGCTTGATCCGTTCCACCGGGCGCAGGAGACTGGAGCGGTCCACGCCACCACCCGTGCCGCCCTGCGGCCCGTCCGAGCGGAGTCCGCATGCGCTACGTCATCATCGGGGCCGGAGCGGTCGGCGGCAGTATCGGCGGACGGCTCGCGGAGGCCGGGCAGGACGTGGTGCTCGTCGCCCGTGGCGCGCACTACGAGGCGCTGCGCGAGCGCGGACTCAGACTCGTCACTCCCGAGGGCACCCGGGTCCACCGGCTGCCGGTGGTCGACCGGCCCGAGGCGCTCGAACTGCGCGCGGACGACGTGCTGCTGCTCTCGGTGAAGACCCAGGACAGCGTGGCGGCGCTGGACGCGTGGTCGGCGCGGCCGGTGACGGGCGCCGGCCCGGCGGGCTCCACGGCCGGGGAGCTGCTGCCGCTGGTCTGCGCGCAGAACGGGGTGGAGGGCGAACGCCTCGCCCTGCGGCGCTTCCGCCGGGTGTACGCGATGTGCGTCTGGCTGCCCGCGACCCATGTCGAGCCGGGCGAGGTCGTGGCGCAGTGCGCCCCGTACACGGGCATGCTCCACCTCGGCCGCTACCCCTCCGGCAGCGACGGGACGGTGCGGGCCCTCGCGGCCGGGCTGGAGAAGGGCCGGCTGCTCGCCCCGCTCGCCCCCGACGTGATGCGCTGGAAGTACGCGAAACTGCTGTCCAATCTCGTCAACGCGATCGAGGCCGTCACCGGCCTGCTCGGCGAGGAGGCCCACGACCTCGTCGACCGCGTGTACGCGGAGGGCGCCGCCGTGCTCGACGCCGCCGGGATCGCCTTCGCGAGCCGCGAGGAACAGGCCAGGACCCGGGGCGACCTGGTCAGCTTCGCGCCCACCGGCGCCACGCCGCGCGGTGGCGGCTCGTCCTGGCAGAGCCTCAGCCGGGGTACGGGCACGATCGAGGCGGACTACCTGAACGGCGAGATCGCCCTGCTCGGCCGCCTCCACGGCGTACCGACCCCGGTCAACGACACCCTCCAGCGCGTCGCCGACGCCTTCGCCCGGGAGCGCCGCCCCGCCGGCTCCCTGGGCATCGCCGAGCTGACCGCGCTGGTCGACGGGGAACAGGCCCTGTCCGGGCTCGACAGCGGACAGACCCTCTCCTGACGGACTCCGCCGGTTCCGGAACGCCCGGAGCCGGACCGGCACCCCCGATCCGCCCGCACCGCTCCTTGGGGTGAAGCTCACCCCACGGGCTGTCAGTGTTCCCGTCCCGGCGCGACACTGGCTGCTCGGAGGTGACAGGCAATGTCGATTCGTCGGGTGTCGTGTCCGGCACGGATCCTCTTCCTCGATGCGGAGATGGCCGTGCTCGACAAGCTGGAGGGCGGGTTCACCGCCGAGCGCGCGCTGTGGTGCGCGCTGGAGGAGGGCCACGAGGGGCTGCACCATGTGATCGCGCAGTGCGTGCGAGGTACGGAGACGACGCCGCCCTGGGTCATGTGGGCCCGGTGGCCGAGGGGCAACGAGTACGGCCCCGAGCGCGAACTGCTGCGTCTGGACCCCTGCCCCGCCAGATTTCTCGCGGGCGCGGTGTCGGAGGAGGCGTGCAGCCTGCCGCTGGACCATGTGGGCCGCCACGACTACGAGTTCGGGCCGCCGATCACCGAGGCGGACGTCATGCCGGACGTGTTGCTGCGGGGCCTGGACGAGTAGCGCGAACGCCGATCCGCCTTCCCTCCTCCGGCACCCTTCACCGGAGGGCCGCCGCGGCTACGCGGGCCGCGCCAGCGCCCCGCCCCGCTCCGCCCGGCTCCACCCGGCGCCGTGCCCGACCCGCCCCGTACCGGTCGGCTCCCCGTCCGCCGCCGCCTCCTCGTACCGCCGCAGCAGCAGCCGCACCAGCTCCGGCGCCGTGCCCAGCACCTCGGCCAGTACGTCAGCGCCGCCCGCGCGGGCGCCGTCCGCGATGCGGTCGGGCAGCCGGCCCGGAGCGACGACGTACGGGGCGACGGCGACCCGCCGTACCCCGTGGTCCGCCCGCAGCTCCCGCACCACGTCCTCGGTGCGGGGGAGAGAGGCGGAGGCGAACGCGGGCCGCACGGCGCACCAACCGGTGTGCCGCCACTCCCGCGCGATGTGAGCGATCACCGCGATCGCCTCCGGGTCCGAAGAGCCCGCCGAGGCCAGCACGACCCCGGTCGAGGCTCTGTCGCCGGGCGTCAGCCCGGCCTCGTACAGCCGCCGGTCCAGCGCCTCGGTCAGCAGCGGCGCTGGGCCCAGCACCCCGGCCTGCCGGATGCGCAGCCGGGGATGGCGCTCCGCCGCCTCGCGCAGCACCGCCGGGAGGTCGGACTTGGCGTGGAAGGCGCGGGTCAGCAGCAGCGGCAGGGCCACCACGTCCCGTACCCCCTCGGCCACCAGCCGGTCCAGCCTCTCCGGCACCGAAGGCGCGTCGAAGTCCAGGAAGGCGGTCTCCACCCGCGGCCCGGGACGCAGCGCGCGCAGCCGCCGGGCCAGGGCCCGTACGGTCGAGGCGTGCCTCGGGTCGCGGCTGCCGTGCGCGACGACGAGCAGCGCGGGCGGCGGGTGCGGTGCGGGCACCGGCCGGGGTACGTGCAGACGCATCGCGATCAGCCCCTCGCCAGCAGGCCGCGACCGCGCAGGACCCGTCGCTCCAGCGGGCTGAAGATCAGCAGGTCGATGGCGATCCCGACGACCAGGATGAGGAAGATCGCGAGGAACACCGTCGACATGCTGCTGTTCGTGCGGCCGTTCTCCAGCAACTGGCCGAGCCCCACGCCCAGATCGGGCGAGGACGCGATGATCTCGGCCGCCATCAGCGAGCGCCAGGAGAACGCCCAGCCCTGCTTGAGTCCGGCCAGATAGCCGGGCAGCGCGGCCGGCATGACGATGAGCCAGGTCCCGCGCAGCCCGGTGGCGCCGAGCGTGCGCCCGGCCCGCAGGAAGAGCGGCGGGACCTGGTCGACGCCGGAGACCAGCCCGTTGGCGATCGAGGGGACCGCGCCGAGCAGGATGACCGCGTACATCATCGCGTCGTTCAGCCCGAGCCAGATCACCGCCGGCGGCACCCACGCCACCGACGGCAGCGACTGGAGTCCGGACAGGATCGGGCCGATGGCCGCGCGGACGAACTTCACCCGGGCGACCAGCAGTCCGAGCGGGGTGCCGATGACCAGCGCCAGCAGGAAGCCCAGCAGCCCGCGCGAGACACTGGTCCAGATGTAGCCGAGCAGGGTGCCCTTGTTCCAGGCGTCGCTCACCTCGCCCCACACCGCGCCGGGCGACGGCAGCCGGTAGTCGTCGGTGACCTTCGCCCAGACGAGGATCTGCCACACCACCAGCACCAGCGCGACGGCGACGACCGGCGGCAGCACCTTCTGGGTGAGGGTCTGACGCAGCGGGACCCGCCGGGTCTGTACGGTGTCCAGCGCGTCGAGCCCGGCTTCGAGACCGGCCATGTCACCCTGCGCCGCGGGCTTCCCCGGCTCGCCGTCCCGCCGCGCCGGGCCCTTCGGCGCCGTCGTCCCGGTCTCAGTGCTGGCCATGGCGGCGGATCTCCCCACGCAGTTCTTCGGTGATCTCGACGGACAGCTCCGCGACCGCGGGGTCCTCGATGCGGCGCGGCTGCGGGATGTCCACCCGCCACTCGCGGGCGACCCGGCCGGGCCGTGACGACAGCAGCACGACGCGCTCGGCGAGCCGTACCGCCTCCCGTACGTTGTGCGTCACGAACAGCACCGACAGCCGCGTCTCGCGCCAGATCCGGGTCAGCTCGTCGTGCAGCACGTCCCGGGTGATGGCGTCGAGCGCGGCGAAGGGCTCGTCCATCAGCAGCAGACTGCTGTCCTGGGCGAGCGCGCGGGCCAGCGCGACCCGCTGCCGCATCCCGCCCGACAGCTCGTGCACCCGCTTGCCGTACGCGCCCTCCAGCCGTACGAGACCGAGCAGCCGCTCCGCCTCGCCGCGCCGCTCCTGCTTGGGCACCCCGCGCAGCCGCAGCGCCAGTTCGATGTTCTTGCCGGCGGTCAGCCACGGGAACAGCGCGTGTTCCTGGAACATCAGGGCGGGCCGGCCGCCCGGCGTGCCGATGGACCCGCTGGACGGCAGGTCGAGGCCCGCGACCAGATTGAGCAGGGTGGACTTGCCGCAGCCGGAGGCTCCCAGGAGGGTGACGAACTCGCCGGGCGCGACATCGAGGGTGATGTCGTCCAGGACGAGCTGCTGTCCGTCCGGTGTCGCGAACGACTTCGAGACGTTCGCGATACGGGCGGCGTGGTCCACCGCCGGGGTGCTCTCGGCGGCCTTGGCGAGTGTCGATGCCACGGTCGTCACCTCCTGGGAACGGACGGATACGGGGTTACTTGACGCCGAGACCGGCGTCGGCGACCTCGGGTTCTCCGGCGGCCTTGAGGACCTTGTTCAGGGGCTTCAGGTCGTAGATCCCGTCCAGGTCGGGCTTCTTCAGCAGCCCGGCCTTGACCGCGTGGTCGGCCTCCGACCGGAGCGTCGCCGCCAGCGGGTCGTCGGTGAACCGCAGCGACTTCCAGGCCGGGTCCAGCACCTCGGCGGGCAGCGCCTTGCCGGAGAGGGATTCAAGCGCCTTGTTGGCGGTCGCCTTCGCCTCGTCCTCGTGGGAGTTGATCCAGCTGTTCGCGCTCACCGAGCCGCGCAGGACGGCCTCGACGGCGGCCGGGTGCTCCTTGAGGAACTTCTGCGACACGATGATGTTCGTGATCACGAACTTCTCGTCGGGCCACAGCGTCGACTCGTCGAGGATCTCCTTGGCGCCCTCGGCGACCAGCTTGGACGCGGTCGGCTCCGGTACCCAGGCGCCGTCGATGGAGCCGGACTTGTAGGCGTCCGGGGTGATCTTGTTGTCCGTGCGGACGACCGAGACATCGCCCTTGCCGGACTGCGCGTCGACCTTCCAGCCCTTCTCCGCGATCCAGTTGAGGAACGCCACGTCCTGCGTGTTGCCCAGCTGCGGGGTGGCTATCCTCTTGCCCTTGACGTCGTCCAGGGTCTTGATCTTCGCCGGGTCGACCACCAGCTTCACCCCGCCCGAGGCGGCGCCGCCGATGATGCGCAGGCTCTTGCCGCCGGTCTGGGTGTAGCCGTTGATCGAGGGGGAGGGGCCGATGAAGCCGATGTCGATGCTGCCCGCGTTGAGCGCCTCGATCTCGGAGGGCCCCGCGTTGAAGGTCGAGGTCGCCACCTTGGTGCCGCCCAGTTCCTTCTGGAAGAGGCCCTTCTGCACGCCGACCAGAGCGGTGGCGTGGGTGAGGTTCGGGAAGTAGCCGATCTTGACGGTGTCGAGGCCGTCGACCTTCTTCGCGCCCGCCTCGACTCCGGTCGCGTCGTCGGAGGAGGTCTTCTCGGAGCCGTAGCCGCACGACGACAGGACGACGGCGAGGAGGGGCAACGCGGCGACGGCGGCCAGACGGCGGCGCGTGGTGGTGCGGGAGGCAGGCACGGGAGGGGTTCCTCTCGTTGGCCCGGTGCTCACGCCCTGGACGGATACGGGGGCGCGGCCGGGAAGGCGGCAGGTCTTCGGCGACAGGAGTGGTACGGGTGGCGCGTGGGGTGGGGGGTGCGGGCGCGCGAGCGGTGCGCGTACGTCATCGCGCACATCGCGCCACCCCGCCGGTTCCCGCGCCGAGGGCGCCGCTGCCCACCCGGCCGCCCTCCTTCGCGAACGTGGCGTACATGTCGTACGCGGCCGAGGTCATCAGAAGTCCCAGCCCTGGTCGTCGGCGGCCGGGGCGGCGGACTCGTCGGCGGCGGCGGGGGAGTCGGCGAAGGCCGCGCCCGCCATGCCGGCGGTCAGCGTCGTGCCGTCGGCGGGGTCGATGAGCAGGAAGGAACCGGTGCGGCGGGAGTCCGCGTAGGCGTCGAGCGCGAGCGGCTCCGCCGTACGGATCACCACGCGGCCGATGTCATTGGCGACGAGCGCCCCGGGCGCCGGGTGCTGGGACAGGTCGTCCAGGGTGAGCCGGGACGGGATGTCCTTGACGATCGCCTTGACCGTACGGGTGGTGTGCTTGAGCAGCACCCGCTGCCCCACGTTCAGCGGCTGGTCGGCGACGTGGCAGACGGTCGCCTCGATGTCCCGGGTCGTCGCGGGCGCGTCGCCGGAGGGCACGATCAGGTCGCCGCGCGAGATGTCGATGTCGTCGTCGAGGAGGAGCGTGACCGACTGCGGGGTCCAGGCCGCTTCGACGGCCCTGCCCAGCAGGTCGATCCCGGCGACCTTCGACGTACGGCCGGAGGGCAGTACGGTCACCTCCTCGCCGACGCGGAACGTACCGGCGGCGATCTGGCCCGCGTACCCCCGGTAGTCGGGGTGCTCGGCGCTCTGCGGCCGGATGACGTACTGCACGGGCAGCCGGGCGTGGCAGGTGGCCAGGTCGTGGCTGACCGGGACCGTCTCCAGGTGTTCGAGGACGGTGGGGCCGCCATACCAGTCCATGTGCGCGGAGGGCTCCACGACATTGTCCCCGGCGAGCGCGGAGATCGGGACGGCGGTGATCTCGGGGACGCCCAGGGTGGCCGCGTACGCGGTGAACTCCTCGGCGATGGCGGCGAACACCGGCTCCGCGTACCCCACCAGGTCCATCTTGTTCACGGCGAGGACGACATGCGGGACGCGCAGCAGGGCGGCGACGGCGGCATGGCGGCGGGTCTGTTCGACCACTCCGTTGCGGGCGTCCACGAGCACGACGGCCAGCTCCGCGGTGGACGCGCCCGTCACCATGTTGCGGGTGTACTGCACATGGCCCGGGGTGTCGGCGAGGATGAACCGCCGCCGGGGCGTGGCGAAGTAGCGGTAGGCGACGTCGATGGTGATGCCCTGCTCGCGCTCGGCCCGCAGCCCGTCCGTCAGCAGCGCCAGGTCGGGCGCCTCCTGACCGCGGCTCAGGGAGGCGCGTTCGACGGCTTCGAGCTGGTCGGTGAGGACCGACTTCGAGTCGTGCAGCAGCCGGCCCACCAGCGTGGACTTCCCGTCGTCCACCGAGCCGGCGGTGGCGAAGCGCAGCAGGGTGGGCGTGGCGAGGCGCGTGGCGTCGTCCGTGTGAGTGCTCGGCATGGCTAGAAGTACCCTTCGCGTTTGCGGTCTTCCATCGCGGCCTCGGACATCTTGTCGTCGGCGCGGGTCGCGCCGCGCTCGGTGAGCCGGGAGGCGGCGATCTCGGTGATCACCGCGTCGAGGGTGGTGGCGTCGGAGTCGACGGCCCCCGTGCAGGACATGTCGCCGACCGTGCGGTAGCGCACCAGGCGCGTCTCGACGCTCTCGCCCTCCTTGGGACCGCCCCAGTCCCCGGCGGTCAGCCACATGCCGCTGCGGCTGAACACCTCGCGCTCATGGGCGAAGTAGATCTCCGGCAGCTCGATGCCCTCACGGGCGATGTACTGCCACACGTCCAGCTCGGTCCAGTTGGAGAGCGGGAAGACCCGGACGTGCTCGCCGGGGGCGTGCCGGCCGTTGTAGAGCTGCCACAGTTCGGGGCGCTGGCGGCGCGGGTCCCACTGGGAGAACTCGTCCCGCAGTGAGAACACCCGCTCCTTGGCGCGCGCCTTCTCCTCGTCGCGCCGCCCGCCGCCGAAGACCGCGTCGAACCGCTCGGCCTGGATCTTCTCCGTCAGCGGCACGGTCTGGAGCGGGTTGCGCGTGCCGTCGGGCCGCTCGCGGAGCTTCCCGGCGTCGATGTACTCCTGTACGGAGGCGACGTGCAGCCGCAGTCCGTGCCGCTCCACCGTGCGGTCGCGGTACTCCAGCACCTCGGGGAAGTTGTGTCCGGTGTCGACGTGCAGCAGCGTGAACGGCACCGGCGCGGGCGCGAACGCCTTGAGCGCCAGATGCAGCATGACGATGGAGTCCTTGCCGCCGGAGAAGAGGATCACCGGCCGCTCGAACTCGCCCGCCACCTCGCGGAAGATGTGCACGGCCTCCGACTCCAGCGAGTCCAGGTGGCTCAGTGCGTACGGCGCGCTCGTGCCCTCGGTGACGGCGGCGACGGTGGTGGTCACGCGAGACCCCTCTCGGTGAGCAGCGCGTGAAGCGCGCCGGCGGACTCCTGCACGGACTGGGTGTGCGACTCGATCCGCAGATCGGGCCTCTCCGGCGCCTCGTAGGGGTCGTCGACCCCGGTCAGGCCGGTCAGTTCACCGGCCGCCTGCTTGGCGTACAGGCCCTTCACATCGCGTACCGAGCAGACGTCGACCGGGGTGGCGACATGGACTTCCAGATACCGGGTGGCGGCCTTCTCGTGGTGCGCGCGGACGGCTTCGCGGCTGTCCGCGTACGGGGCGATCACCGGCACCAGCGCCTTGACGCCGTTCGAGGCGAGCAGTTCGGCGACGAAGCCGATCCGGGTCACGTTGGTGAGCCGGTCCGCGCGGCTGAAGCCGAGGCCGGCGGAGAGGAACTCCCGGATCTCGTCGCCGTCGAGGACCTCGACGCGGTGGCCCTCGGTACGGAGCCGGTCGGCCAGCGCGTGCGCGATGGTCGTCTTGCCGGCGCTGGGCAGACCGGTGAGCCAGACGGTGGCACCCTGCTCCGCCACGTTCACGGATTCCTCCTGATGGTCCGTCATCAATGCAGCCCGCATTCCGTCTTGTTCCGACCGGCCCAGCGTCCGGCGCGCGCGTTCTCGCCCGCCAGGACCCGGCGGGTGCAGGGCGCGCACCCCACGGAGGCGTAACCGTCCGTCAGCAGCGGGTTGGTGAGCACGCCGTGCTCGGCGACATAGGCGTCCACGTCGTCCTGCGTCCAGCGGGCGATCGGCGAGACCTTGACCTTGCGCCGCTTCGCGTCCCAGCCGACCACCGGGGTGCCCGCCCGGGTCGGGGACTCGTCGCGGCGCAGCCCGGTGGCCCAGGCGTCGTAGCCGGTCAGTCCCGCTTCGAGGGGCTGGACCTTGCGCAGCGCGCAGCACAGGTCGGGGTCGCGGTCGTGCAGCCTCGGGCCGTGCTCGGCGTCCTGCTCCGCGACGGTGCGCGTCGGCGTCAGGGTGATGACGTTGACGTCCATGACGGCGTCCACGGCGTCGCGGGTGCCGAGGGTCTCGGGGAAGTGGTAGCCGGTGTCGAGGAAGACCACGTCGACGCCGGGGCGTACCCGGGAGGCGAGGTGGGCGACCACCGCGTCCTCCATCGAGGAGGTGACGCAGAACCTGGCGCCGAAGGTGTCCGTGGCCCAGGTGAGGATCTCCAGGGCCGTCGCGTCCTCCAGCTCGCGGCCGGCGCGCTCGGCGAGGGCCCTGGGATCGTCCGTCTCCGTCGGTGCCGTCATATCTCTTCCCCTCCGTCGCTCCGCTGGAGCCCCCGGGTCAGCAACCCGAGGAACTTCAACTGGAATGCGCGATTGCAGGCCGCGCATTCCCAGGCGCCGTGGCCCTGCTCGTTCGGACGCAGGTCCTCGTCGCCGCAGTACGGGCAGTAGAACGGTGCGGCGCGCTCGCTCATGACAGCGCCTCCTCGCTGGCCCGCGCCGCCCAGGTGGCGAAGCGCTCGCCGTCCTCGCGCTCCTTCTGGAAGCGGCCGAGCACCCGCTCGACGTAGTCGGGCAGTTCGTCGGAGGTGACCTTCAGCCCGCGTACCTTGCGGCCGAACCCGGCTTCGAGGCCGAGCGCGCCTCCCAGGTGCACCTGGAAGCCCTCGACCTGGTTGCCGTCCTTGTCCAGCATCAGCTGGCCCTTGAGACCGATGTCCGCCGTCTGGATGCGGGCGCAGGCGTTGGGGCAGCCGTTGAGGTTGATGGTGATCGGTTCGTCGAAGTCCGGGATGCGGCGCTCCAGTTCGTCGATCAGGGTGGCGCCACGCCGCTTGGTCTCCACGATGGCCAGCTTGCAGAACTCGATACCGGTGCAGGCCATGGTGCCGCGCCGGAACGGCGACGGGCTGACCCGCAGGTCCAGCGCTTCGAGACCGGCCACGAGCGAGTCGACCCGGTCCTCGGTCACATCGAGGACGATCATCTTCTGCTCTGCGGTGGTGCGCAGCCGTCCCGAGCCGTGCGCCTGCGCCAGCTCGGCGATCTTCGTCAGCGTGGTGCCGTTCACCCGGCCGACGCGCGGCGCGAAGCCGACGTAGTAGCGCCCGTCCCGCTGCCGGTGCACCCCGATGTGGTCGCGCCAGCGCTGGAGCGGCTGTTCGGGAGCGGGCCCGTCGATCAGCTTCCGCTCCAGGTACTCGTCCTCCAGGATCCGGCGGAACTTCTCCGCGCCCCAGTCGGCGAGCAGGAACTTCAGCCGCGCGCGGGTGCGCAGCCGGCGGAAGCCGTAGTCGCGGAAGATCGAGATGACCCCGGTGTACACGTCGGGGACCTCGTCGAGCGGGACCCAGGCGCCGAGCCGCTGGCCGATCTTGGGGTTGGTGGAGAGTCCGCCGCCCACCCACAGGTCGAAGCCGGGGCCGTGCTCGGGGTGGTCGACGCCCACGAACGCGATGTCGTTGATCTCGTGCGCCACGTCCAGCGAGGGCGATCCGGAGATCGCCGACTTGAACTTGCGCGGCAGGTTCGAGAAGTCCGGGTTGCCGACGATGCGGCGGTAGATCTCGTCGATGGCCGGGGTGCCGTCGATGATCTCGTCCTCGGCGATGCCCGCGACGGGCGAGCCCAGGATCACCCGGGGCGTGTCACCGCACGCCTCGGTCGTGGAGAGCCCCACCTCTTCGAGACGGCGCCAGATCTCCGGCACGTCCTCGATCCGGATCCAGTGGTACTGGATGTTCTGCCGGTCGGTGATGTCCGCCGTGCCGCGCGCGAACTCCTGCGAGATCTCGCCGACGACACGCAGCTGCTCGGTGGTCAGCCGCCCGCCGTCGATCCGTACCCGCAGCATGAAGTACTCGTCGTCCAGCTCCTCCGGCTCCAGGATCGCGGTCTTGCCGCCGTCGATCCCGGGCTTGCGCTGGGTGTACAGCCCCCACCAACGCATGCGGCCGCGCAGGTCGTTGGGGTCGATCGAGTCGAACCCCGCCTTGGAGTAGACCGTCTCGATCCGGGCCCGGACATTGAGGCCGTCGTCGTCCTTCTTGAACTGCTCGTTCCCGTTGAGCGGGGTGAAGTGACCCACGGCCCACTGGCCCTCACCGCGGTGACGGCTCACCTTGCGGCGGGGCGTGGGGGTGGACGGCGTTTCCGGGGTGGCGGCCATGACGGATACGTCCTTCGAGACATGCAGGAGGGCGGCTCTGAACCGCACACTCGCGCGAGGGCGCGGCGGTGCGCGGCAGGGACAGACGGGGGGATCGCGGGGGCGCTGGGACTCTCAGCCCGCCGGACAGATGGCGCTGGACATACGGCCGAGGTCGACGTGGCGCCGACTCACCAAGGCAATACCAGCTCTGGACATGACGGAAGCGTGTCACGCAGATCTCCGGGCAGTCCACTGCCTTCCAGAATATGGACGAAGTCGTCTCGGCGAGCGAGACACTGTGGTGTTCCTTACAGCGCTCCGAGGTTTGCGGGACGTCCGATTCCTTCAAGACCGGCTCCGGGGCCCGCACCACCGTCGAAGCATGATCACCACACCACCGACTCCCCCCGCCGCTCCCCGCTTCGACGCGCTCGGCGTGGTCGACTCCGACCCGGCCGCCTCGCTCGCCTTCTACCGGCGGCTGGGCCTGGCCGTCCCGGCGGAGGCGGACTCCGCGCCGCACGCCGAGGCGGTGCTCCCCGGCGGCCTGCGGATCCTGTTCGACACCGAGAAGACCGTACGGTCCTACGATCCCGGCTGGACCCGGCCGCAGGGCGGCGGCCGGGTCGGCCTCGCCTTCCGGTGCGGCGCCCCCGCCGAGGTCGACGCCACGTACGCCTCGCTGGTCGCCGCCGGATACCGGGGCGCCCTCGAACCGTGGGACGCCGTCTGGGGGCAGCGCTACGCGGTGGTGCTCGACCCGGACGGCTGCGAGGTCTCCCTCTTCGCCGGCGCCGGGTAACCGCCGAGCGTCAGCCCGGCCGGCTCACGGACCTCCCGGGCGGGATGCGCCTGGTCGGCGCGGCCCGCGCCGAGCGCGGCGTCGGCGTACGGCACACCGCGCCGTACGAGGGCCGGCGCCCGCTGGAGCCGCAGCACCCGGGCCGGCGTCTTCGGCCCGTAGCCGAAGGCGTCCAGGGCCCGGCGGTGCAGCCGGCGGGCGCTCAGGCCGACGGCGTCGGCGGTCGCCGCGACCGTACGGCCCGCCTCCAGCGCGCCGACCACGGGACGCGGCAGCCGATCGGGCGGGCCTGCCCCGGCCGCCGGCCCGAGGGCGACGGCCTCCGGGGCCGCCGCCGGGTCGGCGGCCCCGGTCGGCCGCGCGGTGAGCCGGCGCGCCTCGGCCGGGGACCACAGGTCGGCCGTCTCCACCCGCGGGTCGCGCGGTTCGCGCGCCGGGACGCCGAGCGGCGCGGGCGCGGTCCCGGGCGCAAAACGCACTCCCGCGCGGTACCGCGTGCTCGGCCCCTGGGGGACGTGCGCGCGGGTGTCGGCTCCGGCAACCAGCAGCCGGCCGCCGGTCCACAGCAGATCCATGCGGCCGTCGGGCAGCACCGGGTACGGGTCGGAGCGGTCCTCCCGCGTGCCGGTGCGGGTCCACACGACCGCGCCGTCCAGCCGTGACGCCCGCTCCTCGTACAGGCCCGCGGGCTACGCGCGGCGCGCCGGCGGCCGCTCGTCACGGTGCGTCGCGCTGATCACGGTGGTCGCGGCCGGTCAGGCGGGACTTCAGGTCGTCCGGCGGCAGGAACCGGGACCAGCGCTCGGGGAACTCCGAGGGCATGTCCGGGTCCGTGACGTCGTCGTCCTGCGGCCCGTCCGGGGCGTTCTCCGCGAAGGACGCCAGGGCCACCGTCTCCGCGGCCAGGGCCGCGCGCTGCCGGTCGTTGGCGGCGCGCGCCGCCGCCGTGGCGACCGACGGCCAGACCCGGTCGATGGCGGCGTTGACGGCGGCGCCCACCAGGACCGCGAAGGCGGAGACGCCTATCCACAGCAGCACCGCGATGGGCGCGGCGAGGGAGCCGTAGATGGTGGGGCCCTCGACGGTGCTGGTCAGGTAGATCCGCAGCAGGAAGCTGCCGAGCACCCACATGGCCAGGGCCACCAGCGCGCCGGGCACGTCCTCCACCCAGGCCGAGCGGGCCGGTACGGACACGTGGTAGAGCGTGGTGAGGAAGGCGATGGACAGCAGGATCACCACCGGCCAGTACAGGACGCTGACGACCTCCGTGCCCCACGGGATCAGCTCCACGACCCGGTCGGGGCCGACCACCGCCAGGGGCAGGACGACCGCGCCGATCAGGAGCGCCACGATGTAGAGGAGAAAGGCGAGGAGCCGGGTGGCGACGATGCCGCGCCGCCCGTCGAGCCCGTACATCACCGTGATGGTGTCGACGAAGACGTTGACCGCCCGGGAGCCCGACCACAGGGCGATCGCGAAGCCGAGCGAGATCACGTCGGGCCGCCCGCCCTCGGTGATGTCGTCCAGCAGCGGTTTGGCGATCTGGTTGACGCCCCGGTCGGAGAGCACCGTGCCGACGGCCGCGAGGATGTTCCTCTCGAACGAGGCGACGGTGGCGGTGCTGGTCCAGTCGTCCACGTATCCGAGCAGGCCGATCAGCCCGAGGAGCAGCGGCGGGAGCGAGAGCAGAGTGAAGAACGCCGCCTCGGCCGCCAGTCCCAGGATGCGGTACTCGACACACGAGTTGACCGTGTCCTTGAGCAGCAGCCAGGCCAGCTTCCGTTTCGAGACGTTGCGGTAGAGCGCTTGGGCCCGGTGGAGTCGACCCGCTGGTCGCTCGGGTGTTTCTTTTGCTGCCTGCACCTCCTTACCGTATCGGCATGGCAGCGAGCACCCACACAGTGACCAACCAGGTACCTCCGCTGGTCGGATACGACGTTTTCGCCACGGACCGGGCCCTCGCCGAGGGCGTGGAGCGGCACGGAACGCCCGAGCTGCTCGACGCGACCCGGGCGGAGCTGACCGGACTCGGCCTCGCCGCGGGATCCGCCGAGGTCCAGGAGTGGGGCCGGCGGGCGAACGACCACCCGCCGGCCCTGCGCACCCACGACCGCTACGGGAACCGTATCGACGAGGTCGAGTTCCATCCCGACTGGCACCGGCTGCTCGACCGGGCCGTCGGAGCCGGGCTGACGGACGCCTGGGGCAGGCCCGACGGCCATCTGCGGCGCGCCGCGGGGTTCTTCGTGTGGACGCAGGCGGAGGCAGGGAACGGCTGTCCGCTGTCGATGACGCACGCCGCGGTGCCGGCGCTGCGCGCCGATCCGGCGCTGGCGGCCGAGTGGGAACCGCGACTGACCTCCCACCGGTACGAGCCGGGGCTGCGGCCGGCGGCCGGGAAGGCCGGCGCGCTGTTCGGGATGGGCATGACGGAGAAGCAGGGCGGCAGCGACGTACGCGCCAACACGACGGCCGCCAGGGCGCTGGACGCGGCGGGCGAGTATCTGCTGACCGGGCACAAGTGGTTCTGTTCCGCGCCGATGTGCGACGGCTTCCTGGTGCTGGCCCAGGCTCCGGGCGGTCTGACGTGCTTCCTGGTACCGCGCGTGCTGGCGGACGGGACACGCAACGTCTTCCGCGTCCAGCGGCTCAAGGACAAGCTGGGCAACCGCTCCAACGCGTCCGCCGAGGTCGAGTTCGAGGACACCTGGGCGCGCCGGGTCGGCGAGGAGGGGCGCGGGGTGCGGACCATCATCGAGATGGTGGCCGCGACCCGGCTCGACTGCGTGCTGGGGTCGGCCGCCCTGATGCGCCAGTCGGTGGCGCAGGCGGTGCACCACGCCACGTACCGGAGCGCGTTCGGCGGGGAGCTGATCGACAAGCCGCTGATGCGCAACGTCCTGGCGGATCTGGCGCTGGAGTCGGAGGCGGCGACGACGCTGGGGCTGCGGCTCGCGGCGGCCTACGACGCGGACACGGAACGGGACCGGGCGTTTCTGCGGCTCGCGGTGCCCGCCGCCAAGTACTGGGTGACCAAGCGGTGCACGCCGGTGGCGGCCGAGGCCCTGGAGTGCCTGGGCGGCAACGGCTACGTGGAGGAGTCCGGCATGCCGAGGCTGCTGCGCGAGTCGCCGCTCAACTCGATCTGGGAGGGCTCGGGCAATGTGCAGGCCCTGGACGTCCTGCGGGCGCTCCAGCGGGAGCCGGCGGGGCTCGACGCCTTCCTCCGGGAGGTGGGCGAGGCACGCGGCGCCGATCACCGGCTGGACGGCGCGATCAAGGGGCTGCTGACCGAGCTGGCCGATCTGAGCGGTATCGAGGCGCGGGCCCGGCGGCTGGTGGAGCGGATCGCGCTGGTGCTCCAGGGGTCGCTGCTGGTGCGGTGGGCGCCACCGGAGGTGGCGGACGCGTTCTGCGCGTCGCGGCTCGGCCGGGACTGGGGGACGGCCTTCGGAACACTGCCCCATACGCTCGACCTGGCGTCGGTCGTGGACCGGGCGCGGCCCGTCGGCTGAGCCGCTGCCGCTGCCGTGTCGGGGGCCGGAGGTGGCCAGGGGTGGTGCCGCGCCGACACGGCACCACCCCTGACCGGCAGTCACTTTTGTGGACGGGACCGGGGTTTACCAGAGTTGCAGGCCGTTGCAGAAGAATCGTTACCGCACCGCTGGTTCGCAGGGGAACACCGATGAAGGACACACCGCTGAAGAATCCTCCGCTCGACCTGACCAGGCTCATGGCCATGGACCAGGCGCAGGCCGGCCGGCTGCTCCACCAGGTGCGCAGCGCCGCTCTCGCGGGCGAGCGCCCACCGGTGGAGCCCCGGCCGCTGATCGACGCGTCCTGGCGGCGCGGGCTGCGCCTGGGGCTCGATCCCGAGCTGCCGACCGGCGGCGACACGGTGCTGGAGCAGGACGAGCTGGAGCACCACCGCCGTACCGCCTCGATCGGTGAGGCGCTGACCACGATCAACCAGTCCCTCGGCGGAATCCTCGACACCTCGCTCCAGATCATGGTGGTCAGCGACGGCGAGGGCCGGGTGCTGTGGCGCGAGGGCAACCTCGGCGTGCTGCGCCGGGCGAGCGGCATCCGGCTCGAAGAGGGCACCTCCTGGTCGGAGCAGGCCACCGGGACCAACGCCATCGGTACGGCGCTGGCGGTGCGCAGGCCGGTGCGGGTCCACTCCGCCGAGCACTTCGCGCACGCGCTGCGCTCCTGGACCTGCGCTGCGGCCCCCGTCCACGATCCGCGCGACGGCCGGCTGCTGGGCGTGATCGATGTGAGCGGGCCCGCGCGCGGCTTCCATCCGACGACCCTGGCGCTGGTCAGCTCGGTGGCCAGGATCGCCGAGAGCGAGATGCGCGAACGGCACGTGCGGGCCCTGGACCGGCTCCGCTCGGTGGCCTCGCCGATCATGTGCCGACTGGGCGGGCGGGCGCTCGCCGTCGACCCGCACGGCTGGACGGCGGCGGTCACGGGGATGGCGCCCGTGGACCGGCTGCCGCTGCCGAAGTCGTTCCGGGCGGGCCGGGTCTGGCAGCCGTCGCTGGGCATGTGCACGGTCGAGCCGCTGCCCGGCGGCTGGCTGATACAGGTGCACGACGATCCGGGGCAGCGGCCGAGCGAGACCGTGAGCCGGGTCGTACTGGACCTCAGCCGGCCCCGGCGCTGGTCGGTGGCCGTGTCCGGTTCGGCGGGCAGCTGGACACAGGAGCTGACCCCGCGCCACGCCGAGCTGCTCTACGTCCTGGCCGTGCACCGGGACGGCCGCAGCGCGGCGCAGCTGGCCGCCGACGTGTTCGGCGACCCGACCCGCACGGTGACCGTGCGGGCCGAGATGTCACGGGTGCGGCGCCATCTGTCGGGGGTGCTGGCGCACCGTCCCTACCGCTTCAGCGAGGAGGTCGAGGTGGAGGTGATCGGCCCGGACGACCCGGAGCTGCTGCTGCCGCACTCGACGGCCCCCGCGGTACGGGGCACCCGGCCCCCGCCGTACCCGTGACCGGCGCGGACCGCGCGGGCCGGCGGGCGACGGCCGCCGGGCCCGTGGAACGCCGGGGTCCGCTCCCTACCGGCTTGGAGCGCGGACCGGACACGTGTTCTCCTGAGCCGCATGAGCATCACCGTGACCACATGGTCCCTGGAGCAGACCTCCGCCGCCGATCTGCGCCCCGCCGCCGCGGCGCCGGACGAGGTGCGGATCGTACGGGCCGAGGTGCCCTCGCCCGAGTTCAGCCGGTTCCTCTACACGTCGGTGGGCGCCGACGTGAGCTGGACGGACCGCAACCCGATGACGCGGGAGCAGTGGCGCGAGATGCTGGAGCGGCCCGGCGTCGAGACCTGGGTGGCGTACGAGAAGGGCACGCCGGCCGGATATCTGGAGCTGGCGGCGCAGCCGGGCGCCACGGTCGAGATCGTCTACTTCGGCCTGCTGCCGGCCTTCCGCGGCCGGCGTATCGGCGGTCATCTGCTCTCGTACGGCACGGCCCGCGCCTGGGACCTGGCCGAACGCTGGCCGGACCTGACCCCGACCAAGCGCGTCTGGCTGCACACCTGCTCCCAGGACGGCCCGCACGCCATGGACAACTATCTGCGCCGGGGCTTCCGTCTCTTCGACACAAAGACGCAGGACGAGCCGGGACCGGCCCCGACCGCCTGAGCCGCGGGCGCGGCGGGACTTCGCACCACGCCCTAGAGGTCCCAGTCCCAGGTCCGCCCGTCCGGTGCCGCGTAGCTGACGGTCTGCTTGTCCGGCGTGGCGTTGACGGTGAACCACTCCCGTCGTGGGCGGTGCAGGGTGAGCCACCGCTCATGTGCCTCCTCCAGCGGTTTCCACAGATCCCGCCCGCCGGAAGTGACAACCGTCGCGCCGGCTTCCGACGCACGGTCCGCGATACGCGCGTACGAATCGTCCATGGGGTCGTAGAGCGTGGTCACATGCGCGCCGTCCGGTCCGCGGTGGTAGTCGCGAACCGTGCCCGCCGGCATGTGCAGTTGGGCGAAGAACGAGAACGTCCAGTCGTCCAGGACGCTTCCCGACACCTTCGATGCGCGCTGCCGGCCGCCCGCCACGGACTCCGGGATCTTCGGGGTTCGCCGCGAGCCGCTGAGCAACGGCATGAACGCGGCCGGTGTGTGCAGGATCCGGCCGACGGCGGTACCGTCGGGGAGTTTCTGAAGCCGGGCGAGCGCGCCCCCGGCAAGGACGCCCTTGAGCGGGACGACCAGCAGCCCGCCCGGCACGCACTGATCGAACCACGCCGCCGGGATCCGTCGTACCGAGCAGGTCGCGATGACGCGATCGAACCGAGCTTCCCCCGGGGCCCCTTCCGCTCCGTCCGCGCACCTGACCGTGGGGGCCGGGCCGCATGCGCGGAGGCGGGCTTCGGCGGTGGTGGTGAGCCGTTCCGACGAGTCCACCGTGGTGACCGAATCCGCTCCGGCCAGCCAGCAGAGCAGCGCCGCGTTGTAGCCGGTCCCTGTGCCGATCTCCAGCACCCGCGTACCGCGCCGCACGTCCAGGGCGTCGAGCATGTCGGCCATGAGGCTCGGCGCCGTTGACGACGAGGTGGGCACCCCGGTGATGCTGCGGGGCCCCGCGTCCTCCGCGTGCACACGGTCCACCTCCGTGATGAGCGAGTCGTCGCTGTACACCTGTGCCAGCCAGGCGTCGGCGTCCGCATCCGTACGGCCCCACGGTGTGAACCGGTCCCCGTCCCTGCGATAGAACACCGGGACGAACGGCTCTCGCGGCACATTCAGAAAAGCCTCGGCCAGTCGGGCCGACAGAACCACACTGCCCCGCTCCATGCTCCGCACGAGGCCGATGCGCGCTGCCAGGGTGCGCCGCCGGTCATCCGGAAGACGTGTCACGCCCTGCCCTCCAAATAATCTGCGATTGCGGCTGTGATGGGAACACCGGTCGCCACTTCGATGAATCCGTACTGGCCGGACGGATTCACTTCCAGGAATATCCATTCGCCCTCCGGTGTCACCACGAAATCGAATGCACCGTAGGGCAGACCGAGTTGGTTCAGCATCTGCGACACCCCGTCCACCACATTGGCCGGGGGGTCGCACTTCCTGTACGTGTGACTTCCGTAGTCGCTGCGCCAGTCCAGATGGCCTCGTTCCGAGCTCACATGGATCTCGACCGCGAAAAACCGCTCTCCCACCACGGTCAGACGGATCTCATGTGCCTTCGGCACCCATTCCTGGAAGAGGTGTGCCGTCGTGGCGATATCGGAATGCGGCAGATCCTGCGGCTCGACCGGACTGGTGTACACGACAGCCGGCTTCCCGCTCACCGAACCCCGTACGGGATGGAACGGCTTGTACACCACGCGGCCCGTGTCGTCGGCGAAGCGTTTCGCGGTGTTCGGATCGTTCGTGATGAGCGTTCGAGGCACCTTGAGCCCCGACTCGGCCGCGACTCTGAGCTGAAGTGGCTTGTACTCGGCATCCGCCGCGCGTCCGGGCGGGGACAGCCATCGGCACGGAAGCGCGGCCAGGAGTCCGCCGAAACCCAGGCGCGCCTCCCTCTCAGCGACCTTCCGGGCATCCGCCGGCATGTTCTCCGGAGGCTGCGGACGCGTGGGTCGACGGCAGTAGACAGAGCGGACGCTCTCCAGCCGGAGAGTCCTGCGACCGTTGTCGAGCGTGCCGCACCAGCCGTCCCCGGTGAGATCGGCAGACAGCACCAGCCCCACCGGGAATTCCGAGACGTCGGCCCGGAACACGGGCACGGCACGCCGGTTCAGCTCCTCGATCGCCAGGTCCACGGTCGGATCGAAGCGTCCGGCCAGGACGAGAACTGTTCCGGCGTCGGGCATCAATCGTCACTCGCTCCCGGATCGTCCTTCGCGTCTGTCCGTTCGGGCGTGGATGCCGTGGCTTCAGTCGTGTAGTAGGTCATCGGCGGGTTCTTCGTCATGAAGACCCCCGGCGGCAGATCGCCGTAGGTGCTGGTCTGGGTCTCTTCGTCGTACTCGATGTCGTCAGGCAGCACGCCACCCGAGCCGATCACGGTGATGGTGAGGAACCGGAAGGCGAACGGCGCCGGCCCACCCGTCCCGGACAGGTCCGGCAGAACCTGGGACGTGTCCTGTTCCAGCGGAAACCGGCTCTCCGGCCGCTGCCAGGGCGCGGCAACCGCGGCGCCGTCCCCGAACGTGGTCGCTGTGGGCATGGATCCCCCTCTTTTTCTCCCGATTCACTTGCCTTTGAGCGGTCCCACCGATCCTTTCCCCTGTCCACGGGCAGATTCAACACTCGGTCGGGATTCAGGCTTCCGAGTGCTCCAACGCGCCCCTGGCATCACGGAGGCGCGCGCCGGTCGTCCGGAGTCCGTACCGCGATGGACGGGGGCCGCTTCAGCGCCATGCTGCCCGCTGAGGCCGGGCGGGCCCGGGGGCGTACGACGGCGGGCCGCGCACCAGGGAGGTGTGCGGCCCGCCGGTGGGGCGTGGAGCGAGGTCAGGCCAGGCTGACGCCGTACGCGTTCATCGCCTCGACGACCGGCTGGAAGAACGTGGTGCCGCCGGAGGTGCAGTTGCCGCTGCCGCCCGAGGTCAGGCCGTACGCGACGGTGCCGTTGAACAGCGAGCCGCCGCTGTCACCGGGCTCGGCGCAGACGTTGGTCTGGATCAGGCCGCTGACGACGTTGCCGCTGCCGTAGTTCACGGTGGCGTTGAGGCCCGTGACCGTGCCGTTGTGGACGCCGGTGGTCGAGCCGCTGCGCCGGACCGTCTGGCCGACGCTGGGGTTGGCGGCCGAGGTGATGGTCTGGTACGAGCCGTTGTACAGGTAGACGCGGCCCTCGGCGTTGGCCGCGCTGTTGTGCCGGATCAGGCCGTAGTCGTTGCCCGGGAAGCTGGAGCCGGCGCGGGAGCCGAGCAGGGCGGTGTTCGCCGAGTTGGTGTACCAGGTGGCGCCCGCGTTGGTGCAGTGCCCGGCGGTCAGCGCGTAGTACGTGGAGCCGCTGCGCACGTTGAAGCCGAGGGAACAGCGGCTGCCGCCGGTGTAGATGGCCTGGCCGCCCGCGATCAGCTCACGGAAGCGGCCCTCGGTGTGCTTGATCGTCAGGCCGGCCTCGGTGTCGGCCACCGCCTTCTTGATCGTGGCGATCTCGGAGTCGGAGACCGTGCTGTCGACGGTGACGACGACCTTGCCGGTGGCCTTGTCCGTGTACCAGGCCGTGCCGGCGATGTCCGCGTCCTGGACGGCCGCGTCGGCCGTCGCCAGGGCCGCGGCGGAGGGGAGCGGAGCCGGTGCCGGCTGGGCGACGGCGCTGGGGGCCGCAAGCGCGACAGCGGTGACCAGACCGGAGGTGACGGCGAGGAGCCGGACACGTCTGGACACCGAGCCGAGGGGGGAGAAGCGCTTGAAGGTCACAACATCCTCCATAGGTGGGGGCAACGCGCGGCCCGTTGGGTGAGCGGACCGCCGGGGTGCGACCGTCCGCGGCCATGTGGTTTTGACCGTGAACCTGACAATCGCATGACTGAATCGTTAACTTCGTTTGACCTTCGGGCAAGGCTTACTTCTGGACCGGTCTTCCCGCGCGGTCCGTACGAGCCTGGTTCCAGGGTGAATTGACGCCGGGAACCGCCGGACGGCCCGGGTGTGTCGGCTCCCCGGGTGGCCAGGCGGGCAGGATCCGCGTGACCTCCGGGGGTGGCAAGGGGTGAGGTGACGGCCCGTCAGGATGGGCGCGGAGCATGGGAATCGCCCGCTGACGCCATCCGGTCACCTTTCGGTGTGCCGTGCACCCGTATGCGCCACGGTGCGTGCTGGGTGTATGACGCAGTGAGTTCGATATCCGGTGAGGGGCGGGGCGGAGCGCCCCGGTCTACGCGCGACACTCGTCCGCTTGTGAGAGGTAACCCCGAAATGCACTCGTGTTGATCATGGCTGAAAATAACCGGAACGAGACGGAGGAGGGCACGTAATGAGGCCGTGCCGCCCCGGATTCGACCGGAGAGACGGTCTTGCCCGGCCCGCGCCAGGTGTGCTGAGGGGGCGTGGCGGGACCGGCGCGCGCCGGTCGGGGTGCGGTGGGGCGCGGTACCGCAGCCGACGCGCGCCGGTTCGGGGCCGCTACAGGGCGCCGTACACCGCGTCGATCAGTGCCATCCGGCGCGGGTCGTCGGCGACCCTCGACCCCATCCGGTTCATGACGTACCCGAGGCTGACCCCCGCGTCCGGGTCGGCCAGTCCGCAGGAGCCTCCGGCGCCCTCGTGCCCGAACGCCCTGGGGTTGGGACCGTACGAGCGGTTCTCGCCGCTGAGCCAGAGCCCGAGGCCCGCCTCCGTCTCGTGCGCGAAGGCCGGGCCCAGCACCAGGTCCCGGCCGCGGCCCTGGCCCTCCCGTACCCGCTCCACGGTCCCGGCGGACAGTACGCGGTGGTCGCCGTACCGGCCGCGCCCGGCGAAGATCCCGTACAGCGCGGCGACCGCGCGGGCCGTGCCGTGGCCGTTCGCGGCCGGTATCTCGGCGGCCCGCCACGCGGCGCTGTTGGCGACCTCGGTGCCGATCGCCGGATTGGTCATGGCCGCCAGCGCCACCGGGGGCAGACCGGCGAGCAGGGCGGCCGCCTCCTCGGCGGTGAGCGGGGTGGCGGCCGGCACCAGCTCGGCGGCGCGGTGGGCCTCCTTCTCCGGCAGCCCCATGGTGAAGTCGATGGCGAGCGGCTCCGTCACCTCCCGGCGCAGAAACGCGCCCGGCAGCAGACCGGTGATACGCCGCACCACCTCACCGACCAGGAAGCCGTAGGTCATCGCGTGGTAGCCGGACCGGGTGCCGGGCTCCCACCAGGGCTCCATGGCGGCGAGCCGCGCGGTGGTCAGCTCCCAGTCGTAGAGCTGCTCGACCGTGTGCGGCTCACGGAGCCCGGCGAGCCCCGCGCGGTGCGCGAGTAACTCCCGCACCCGCACGCCCGCCTTGCCGGCCGCCGAGAACTCCGGCCAGTACTCCGCCACCGGGGCGTCCGGGTCGAGGAGCCCGCGGTCGATCAGCAGATGGGCGCACAGGGCCGTCGCCCCCTTGGTCGTGGACCACACGTTGACCACCGTGTCCCGCTCCCACGGTCTGGTGCGCGCGCCGTCGGCCCAGCCGCCCCACAGGTCCACCACGGTCTCGCCGCCGACGATCACGGTGACGGCGGCGCCGAGTTCGTCGTGCTCGTGGAAGTTGCGCTCGAAGGTGTCGCGTACGGCGGAGAACCGTTCGGCGCACTCCCCCTCGATCCGCGGTACCAGCTGTGTCATGGAACCCTCCCTCGCCCCGGGCGGCCCCCGGTGGGGCCGCTGAGATCCGGCTCCCGGGCAACGTACCGACTGGTCGGAGGGGTGCGGAAGGGGACGACGGGGCCGCTCCGCGCGGCGGCGCGGGCGCTTCGGCGGCGGGTGCGCGGCGACGGCCGTTCGGCGTGACGCGCCTCCTCAGTCCCGGGAGGCACGCCGCCGGTGGCGGGTGACGGCGTCGTTGTTGGCGCACCGCACCGAGCAGTAGACACGCTTCCCGTTGCGCGACGTGTCGACGAAGGCCAGGGCGCACGCGGCCCGGGCGCACCGGCCGAGCCGGGTGTGGCTGGCGAAACAGACGACATACGCGAGTGCGGTCGCCGAGGCGGCGCGGATGTGCGCGACCGCGCCCAGCGCGGGGTCCGCGTAGTGCAGATGCGGGCCGTGGCCGTCGTGCGTGGTGATGTACGGGCGGCTGGCGGCGTCGGCCAGCAGGCCGTTGACCCGGTCGCGGCGCTCCTCCAGCCCCTGCGGGCCGAAGCACGGGGCCAGCCGGCGGCTCCAGACCTCGACGGCGGCGGCCTCGGACGCGGACAGCGAATGCCGGACGATCCCGCGTGCGATCAGCATCGGCTCCAGCCCCTCCGGGGTGAACGGCGCGGACGCGTTCGCCAGATCGGCGGCGAGCAGCGCGGCCTCGCCGCCGTAGTGATTGAAGCGCATGGGCGCCAACGTATCGAATGTAATGGTTGAACGTCTCTAGGTAATGACGTCACTCTGATGGCATGCGTAGATGCGGCGGGGACGGATGTGCGAGCGACGACCGGTGCGCGGTGTGCGACAGGGTCGGGGCGGCCGACGAGTCCAGCTGGTCCCTGCTGTCCTGTCACACGACATCCGAGGGGACGGTGGAGTACTGCGTCTGCCGCTGCGGCACGGTGGTCGTCCTGACCGACGGCCGGATCACCAAGATCTTCGGCGCGGGGAACCGGCACGCGGCAGGGAGCGGTGTGGCGACGGGGTGACACATCCGGTGCGGGGCCCGTACGGGGGTATCCGTAACCGGAAGCGGCACGGCCGACCCGGCGTGCGGAGCCGCCCGAGCACCAAGGAGGAGAGCGCGTGAGCGACCTCCAGATCCTCATCGCCGTAGGCGCCCTGCTGGTGGCGGTCACCCTGGGCGCCGCGATCATCCTGACCGTCCGGCTCGTCAGGACCCGCACCGCCCTGCGCAGGGCCGGGGTCCCGGTCGAGAACCGCTGGGTGTTCTGGGCGGCCGTCGGCTATCTGATCCTGCCGTTCGACGTGCTGCCCGACCCGGTGTACATCGACGACATCGGCGTCCTGCTGCTGGCGCTGCGCTCCCTGCGCTCGGCCGAGGGCAAACTGCCGTACGCGGCGGACCGGTTGGGCAAGCTGAAGCGTTCGGGCGGTGCCTAGGGTTTCCCCGTTCCGTTCCGGCCGGATGATGATCGGACCGCGCCACTAGAGTCTCCGCTGATGCTCATCCCGGCACGAGAGGTACCAGTGACTCAGCACGGCAGCGTCAACGGAGACGGCAGTGGCAGCGGTGGCGGTGGCGACGGCGGGAGCGGTGGTTCCCGCGACTGGTGGCGAGAGTCGGTCGTCTACCAGGTGTACGTCCCCAGCTTCGCCGACGCGGACGGCGACGGAATGGGCGACCTGCGCGGCATCGCCGACCGGCTCGGCCATGTCGCGGAGCTGGGCGCGGACGCGATCTGGCTCACGCCGTTCTACCGTTCGCCGCTCGCCGACGGCGGATACGACGTCGCCGACCACCGGGACGTCGATCCCCGGCACGGCACCCTGGACGACTTCCGGGCGCTGCTCGCCCGGGCCCGGGCGCTCGGGCTCCGCACCATCGTCGACATCGTGCCGAACCACACCTCCGACCAGCACCCCTGGTTCGTCGAGGCGCTGGCGTCCGCGCCCGGCTCGGCGGCCCGCGACCGGTATGTCTTCCGCGACGGCGCCGGCCCCGACGGCGCGCTTCCCCCCGCCGACTGGCAGTCGAAGTTCGGCGGCGCGGCCTGGAGCAGGGTCCCCGACGGCCAGTGGTACATGCACATCTTCGCCGCCGAACAGCCCGATCTGAACTGGGAGAACCCGGACGTCATCGCCGACTTCGAGCGCACCCTGCGCTTCTGGCTCGACCTGGGCGTGGACGGTTTCCGGATCGATGTCGCCCACGGCCTGCGCAAGGACCTCACCCCGCCGCTGCGCGACACCAGGGGCGGCGACTCGGCCTCCCTCAACTCCCCGCCGAGCGGCGAGGACCACCCGTTCTGGGACCGCGACGAGGTGCACGACGTCTACCGGGCCTGGCGCAAGATCACCGACTCGTACGCACCGCCCCGGATCATGGTCGCCGAAGCGGGCGTCAGCGCGGCCCGGCTGCCCCTCTACACGCGGCCCGACGAGCTACAGCAGGCGTTCAACTTCTTCCATCTGCGCTGCCCCTGGGAGGCCGGGGCCTTCCGCAGTGTCATCGACACCTCGCTGGCCGGCGCCGCGTCCACCGGTTCGCTGCCCACCTGGGTGCTCTCCAACCATGACGTCGTACGCCACCGCAGCCGCTACGCGCTGCCCGAGTCCACCGACCTGCCCGGCTGGCTGCTGACCGGCGGACTCGACCCGGCCGCCGACGAGGAGCGGGGCCGCCGCCGGGCGCGGGCCGCCGCCCTGCTGACCCTCGCGCTGCCCGGAACCACCTATCTCTACCAGGGGGAGGAGCTGGGCCTGCCCGAGGTGGCGGACCTGCCGGAGGACGCCCTGCGCGATCCGATGTGGGAGCGTACCGGCCACGCGCGCAAGGGCCGCGACGGCTGCCGGGTGCCGCTGCCGTGGACCGGTACGGGCCCCTCGTACGGCTTCGGCCCGCGGGGAAGTTGGCTTCCGCAGCCGGACGGCTGGGGCGCGTGGTCGGTCGAGGCGCAGACCGGCCGGGCCGGGTCCTTCCTGGAGCTGTACCGTACGGCGCTGACGCTGCGCCGGGGCTTCCGCGGCGACGAGCGTTTCACCTGGCTGCCGTCGGCTCCGGGTGAACTCGCCTTCCGCAAGGGCGCGGGCCTGGTCTGCCGGGTCAACCTCTCCGGCGGCCCGCTGCCGCTGACCGTACCCGACGGTTCGGTGGCCCTGCTCAGCAGCGACGAGTCGGCGGAGGACGCCGTGCGCGGCGCGGGCGGCCCGGCTCTGCTGCCGCCCGACACCGCGATCTGGCTGGATTCCAGGGGCCACTGACGACACGTGCCCGTCAGCCGGGTGGGCTGACGGGCACGGATGACCACCGGCGGTGCCGGGGGGCGGGTTACGGGTACGTCGGCGCGTTCTTCGGGTTCTCGCCGTGCGCGTTCGCGCCCCGCTCGCCTTCGATGGCGAGGAAGACGATCAGGATGATGAAGCCGACCAGCGGCACCAGACCTATGAGCAGCCACCAGCCGCTCCTGCCGGTGTCGTGCAGTCGTCGCACGGCCACGGCGAGGCCGGGGATGAGGACCGCCAGGGAGTAGATCCCGTTGAGCACGCCGTCCGCGCCGATGACGTTCCCGATGATCCCCAGCGCGACGGTGATCACGAAGTTGATCAGGACGAACATCCAGTATTCCTTGCGGCGCGCGCGCCCGCTGAATACGGCGTACTTCTTCAGGACGTCGAGATACCAGTTCATGTGTTTCCCCCCGAGAGCGGTGAAAGTGACCTGCCGTGACGGCTCCGGTCAGGGCGAAAGGTATGTGGCTTGAACTGCACAGGTCAAATTCACCGCGTATCCCCGGCCCGCTCGCGGGCTCGGAGGGGCGCAGCGGGACTCGGCGGGGCTCGGCGGGGCTTGGCCACGACGCGGTGGACACCGGCTCGCTCGACGAGAGCCGGCGCGGCGAACCGGGCAACCCCGTCCACGTACAGCCGTATCCCCGGACGCGGCCCAGGGGGCTGAGCCGGGAGGACAAGCGGCGCTGGTTCCTCGGCCTTCCGCGGGCGTTCCCGGCAGCGGGCCGCCTTGTTCCGCTCCTTGATTCCGATCCCGGCGGTGATTCCCGCTCCCCGGGATGAATTTCTCGTGCGAGGCAGGGGACCCGAAGAGGAACGGTCCGGGAACAGGGGCGTGGACAGTGACGGACAGCCTGGGCCAGGTGTCTGCGCCTGGCCCGCCGTCACGGTGGTACGGCCCGGAGCCGGCCGCCGTGCCACGTCCCACGAGGAGCTTGAACATGCCTGTGATCACCGTCGACTGGTGGCAAGGGAACGACCGGGAACGCCGAGCGGATCTCGTGTCCGAGCTGGCGGCCACCACCTCCCGGGTGACCGGGTGCCCGATCGATGACGTGACCGTCATCGTGCGGGACTGCGAGCCCGGCTGTTCGTCCGGGCGGCGGCAGGGCCGTTCCGATACCGCGTACCCGGACGCGAACGGCATCGGCGAAATGGGGCTGGGTCAGGGAAGTCCCTGGTGAGGGGCAGCCCTTGGTGAGGCGTGCCGCCGTACCGGGACACCGGGCGGCGCACCGTATTCGGGCCCTGTCCGCGGCTTCGCCGCCCCGGACAGGGCCTCGGCTCTCTCCCGTGACCCCGGCCGGACCCGGGAGCGCCGCGAGGCCACGCGAACCACGCGCGATACGGACGAACGGTTCCGGTGGGCGGTGCTCCGACCCCTCGGGGCTTCGCCGTACCGGTCCCCGGGCGGCGTTCCCGCCCACCCGGGTACCCGAGCGGTAACGAGCCCGTACTCGTTCGGGAACGGCTGACGACAGATTGATGTCCGTCGAAGTCAGTCGAACGAGGGGGCACCGGATGAGCGGGACTTGGTACAAGACGGCGGGGATTCTCTCGGCGGCCGCACTGGCGGCGACCGGGGGGATCGGGGTCCAGGCGGCATGGGGATCCATGACGGAGAACGCGCACGCCGTGGCGTACCGGGTGCTGGATTCGGGTGAGGGTCCGGCTTTTGCCGGATACGCCACCGGGTATCGGGTGCTCGATTCGGGTGAGGGCCCGGCTGATTCGGGTGAGGGTCCGGCCTTCGCCACGCACGCCACTGGATACCGGGTGCTCGATTCCGGTGAGGGCCCGGCCTTCGCCGGCTGAACCGTTTCCGCGCCGTGGTGACGGCCCGGTGTCAGTCGCCGGGGCCGGGACCGGACGCCGACGCGTTCATCGCGCTCAGCAGTGTGGCCGCCTCGTCCCGGTGGGTCGTGGCGGCCACGGTCTCTCCCTGCGCCGCCAGCGCGTCGGCCAGCCCGTTCAGGGCCCGTGCGACCTCGATGCGGTAGCCCACGGCGGAGGCGATCCGGTGCGCGTCGGCGTGCAGCCGGCGCGCCTCGGCGTGGTCGCCGCCGCGGCGGCGGAGGGCTCCGAGGACGTTCCAGACGGCCGCCTGCCGCATCGGCGCGCAGCTGCTGCCGAGGGTCAGCTTCAGCGCCTGTTCCGCGTGCGCCGCCGCCTGCCCGGGATTTCCCAGACCGTGCCACACGTAGGCGGAGAGGGCGAGGACCAGGGCGCTGTCGCCCAGCGGCGCAGCCGACTCGTCGCAGAGCCCGAGGGCCCGGTCCAGGCAGCCGCGCGCGTCGTCGTCCCTGCCGAGGCCGAGATACGCGAGCGCGAGGTCGGTCAGCGCCACGATCTCGTTCTCCCGGGCGCCGATGGCCTGGTTGAGCTCGACGGAGCGCTGGGCCGCCGCGGCCGCCTCGGGGTACCGGCCCATGTGCTCGAAGAGGGAGCTGAGATTCGTCAGTGACTCGGCCTCGGCGCGCGGCGTGCCCAACTCCCGCTTGAGCGCGATCGACTGCTCCAGGTGCGGCAGCGCCTCGCCGAACCGGCCCAGGGTGGCCAGCAGCAGCCCGAGCATCCCCGTGCTCTTCGCCTCGCCCCGCTGGTCCTTCAGCCGCAGCGACAGCTCCAGGCTCTCCCTGGCCGCGGTCAGCCCCTCGGCGAACTTGCCCAGCTTCCAGTCGGCGACAGCCAGGTTGGACAGGCTCAGCGCCAGCAGGTACTGGTTGCCCAGCTCCCGGGAAGCGGCGACGGCGATGCCCGCGACCTCGCGGAACTCCTCGAAGCGCCCCCGGCTGTCGAGCTGGAAGACCACATTGCGGGCCAGCTCGGCGGAGTGCCGGTGCAGCCTGCGGCGCTGCGCGAGGGCGACGGCCGCCAGCAGGTTCTCCTCCTCGCGGTCCAGCCACTGCCGGCCGCGCACGGGGTCGCGCAGTGCGGGCAGCGCGACGGCGGCGCGCGGGGTCCCGTCCGGCTCCGGGGTGAACGGCGCCCGCCCCGGGAACACCAGGTCGCACACGGCGCCCGTGGCGGCCACGTAGTAGTCCAACAGCCGTCCCACGGCGGGCTGGTCGACCTCGCCCGGGTCCTCGCCCGCCTGGCTCCTCAGCCACTTCGCGAAACTGCGCACCAGGTCGTGGAAGACATAGCGGCCCGTCTCGTACTGCTGCATCAGATGCGTGTCCAGCAGGTGTTCGAGGACGTCCTCGGCCTTGCCGGGATCGGTACCCAGCAGCGCGGCGGCGCAGTACGGGTCGAACTCCGCGCCGGGGTGGCTGTCGAGCAGCCGGAACGCGGCCTGGTGCGGCTGGCTCAGGCCCTCGAACGACAGGCTCAGGGTCGCGGTGACACCGCGGGTCCCGGAGCGCAGTTCGTCCAGCCGGCGGGTCTCGTCGCCCAGCCGGTCCACCAGATACTGCACGGTCCACCGGGGCCGGTTGCGCAGCTTGGCCGCCGCGATCCGCAGGGCGAGCGGCAAGTGGGCGCACAGCTCGACCAGTTCGGCGACCGCGCGCGGCTCGGCGGCCGTGCGCTCCTCGCCGAGCATGCGGGAGACGAGCGCCGTGCTGTCCTCCGGTGGCATCCCGCCGAGGGATATCCACTCGGCGCCGTCCAGATCGACCAGCCGGGCACGGCTCGTGATCAGTACGAGGGCGTCGGCCGACGCCGGCAGCAGCGGCTGGACCTGGGCGCTGTCGATGGTGTTGTCCAGGAGCAGCACCAGCCGGTACTGCGTCACGGTGGACCGCCACAGCGCGATCCGGCCCGCCTCGTCGTCCGGGATCCGGTCGCCGGGCACGTCGAGCATGCGCAGCAGCCCCTCGGCGACGGCGCCCGGCGTCAGGGGCTGCTCGCCGGGCGTGTAGCCACGGAGGTCGAGATAGAGGTGCGCGTCCGGGTACCGATCGGCCAGCCGGTGGGCGACCCGGATGGCGAGCGAGGTCTTGCCGCTCCCGCCCATGCCGTCGATCGCCATGATGCGGGCCCCGGGCGTCTCGACCGGCTTGTCCTGGCCGGACAGCAACTGCTGCAACTCCCGCTTGCGGCCGGTGAAGTCCGGCAGGTCGTACGGCAGTGTGCAGCGGTGCGGATCGCCCGGCGGCCCCGCGGCGAAGGCCCCGTGGGCGGACGACGCGTGCCCCGAAGGGGAGGCCGGCGCGTGGCGCGACGACACGGGCGGCGCCTGCCGCGAGGGCGCGGCCGGCGCCGCTTCGGCGGCAGCCGGGCCGCGTTTGCGGCGCGGCGGGGCGGCGAGTTCGGGACTGTTGCGCAGAATCCCTTCGTACAGACTGGTCAACCGGCCGTCCGGGTCCACGCCCAGTTCGTCGGCGAGCAGTTTGCGCATACGGGTGAACTCGGCGAGCGCCTCGGACTGCCGCCCCGACCGGTACAGGGCCAGCATCAGCTGTCCGCACAGCGTCTCCTGGAACGGGTGCGCCGCGACCAGGTCCCGCAGATCGCCGACCACGTCGCCGACCTCGCCCAGTCCCAGCCGCAGTTCGAAGTACAGCTCCAGGGCAGCCAGCCGCCGGTCCTCCAGGGCCGCCGACGCCGCCGTGATGACCGATCCGCCGGAGCCGACCAGCACGGGCCCGCGCCACAGCGCCAGAGCCCGGCGCAGTGTGTCCACCGCGGCCTCGGCGAGGTCGTCCGCCGCCTGGTCGCGGGCCTCGCGCAGGAGATCGGAGAAGACGGTCAGGTCCAGCTGACCGGGGTCGACCACGGCCCGGTAGCCCGGCCCGTCGGTGACGATCAGGTTCCGGCCGTCGGGGATGCGCCGGCGCAGTTCGGCGACGGCCTTGCGCACCTGGTGCGCGGCGGTGGCCGGAGGCTCCTCGTCCCACACCGCCTCGACCAGCCGGCTGACCGGCAGGACCCGGTCCGGCGAGAGCAGCAGCGAGACCAGGACACGCTCCTGCACCGGTCCGCCGGTCGGCAGCTGTTCCCCCGGGCCCGTCAGGCACTCGAGTGTTCCGAGGATGTTGAACCGGGCTGACGGCCGTTCCGGCTCGGTCACGTTTCCCCTTCACCCGTTAACGGGAGCCCCCGCCAATATCCGCATGTCGACGTATGTGCCCATCAACCTAACAACTGCGAGGCCGCCTACACAGTGACTTCCCGGACACTCTCCCGGCCTCCAGGTACCGGAAAGGGATCGGTTCGGGAGTCCGACGCCGCAGTCTGCGGATCAGGAGGCGGGGCGCTCGGTCCCCGTCCCGCAGTCCTGGCGACGGGAGCAGCGATGAAGTACCTGGTGGAACGCCGGCTGAGGAGCGGTGCCGACCTGCGCCGGACGCGGTCCCGGCACCGCTCGTACTGGCAGCGGATGGCCCGGGACCGGGTGCTGCTCTACGGCGGGGTCTGGGCCGAGGGGGAGGGCGACACGCTGATCGTGCAGGTCAACGATCCCACCGCGCTGCGCCGCGTACTGGCCGGAGACCCCTATGTACAGGAGAGCTTCGTCGTCGACATACGGACTCGGCAGCTCGGCGACGAACTGAGCGGGGACACCGCCGGATGGCTCGGCCGGTCCGCCGCCGCGGGGGCGGGCGCCGGGGCGGCCGCCGACGGGGGCCCGTTCGCCGGCTCGGGAACGGTCACGGTGCTGCGGGAACGGGAAGCCCCGCCCGTCGCCCACGCATCGCTCAGCGCCCACGAGTCCCGGCTCACCCGCATGATGCTCGACGGCCTGACCAACCATCAGATGGCGGCCAGCCTCGGCGTCAGCTCGCGTGCGGTGGAGCAGCACATCACCCGGATCTACCGCAAGCTCGCCATCAGCCGCCGGGCCCAGCTCGCCGTCGCGCTGCACGGCCGCCCGGCCGTCTAGGGCCCGTCGTCCGGCGAGGACGGCCCGGGCGGTATCCGGACGTACGACGACCGGGGGGCCCGGCCGGTTCACCACGGCCGGGCCGGACCCGTCGCACGGGCCGCCGCTCACAGCAGACCGCGGGTGGCCCCACCGTCCACCGGAAGGACCGTTCCCGTGATCGAACCGGCCGGCGCCGAGGCGAGGAACGCGGCGGCAGCGCCGACCTCCTCCGGTTCCGCGAGCCGGCCGATCGGGATGTCCGCGCACAACCCCTCGACCCCGCCGTCGAGTTGCTCGGCCCACGCCTGGAGCGTCGGCGTGCGCGTCATACCGGGGGCGATCACGTTCACCGTGACGGCCCCTTCCCCCGCCGCCGCGAGTTCGTGCACCAGCGACTTGGCGTAGCCGACGACCGCCGGCCTGACCGTGTTGGACAGCGCCAGCCCGGGGATCGGCTGCTTGGCGGACAGCGAGGTGACGAACAGCACCCGGCCGTACCCTGCCTCCCGCATGTGCGGCAGCGCCGCGCGGCTCAGGGTGACCGCGGACAGCAGGTTCAGCTCCACCGCCGTGCGGTAGTCCGGTACGCCGAACCGGTCGGCGCCCCCTTCCGACGGGCTCCCCGCGTTGGTGACCACCACATGCGGGCCGCCGAACCGCCCGGCCACCTCACCGACCCAGCCCTCGACCGCACTGTGGTCGGTGACATCCACCGTCGCGCCGTGCACCGGAGCGTCGGTCTCCTTCTCCAGCAGCGCCACCGCCTCCCGCAACCGGTCAGCCGAGCGCCCGCACACCGACACCACGGCGCCCTCGGCGGCCAGTCGGCGGGCGATCGCCAGCCCGATACCGCTCGTCCCGGCCGCCACCATCGCGACCCGTCCCCTCAACCCGAGATCCATCGGGACATCCTTCCAGCCGTCGTGCTCACTGTCGCGCTCTTCCCGCTCTCCGTCCCCGGCACCGGCTACTCCGCCGGCTCCGGCTCCTGCGCCATCAGCGGCGCCGGTCGCGCGGCCGGTACGGTCCGTCCGCGCCGTGCCGTCCACGAGGACCAGCCGATCGCCACCCCGCCCAGCACCAGCGGAAGCAGCAGGAACCATCCGGAGAACAGCAGGACGACGGTCATGACCACGGCGGCCACCACCGCGCCCCACCACACCGAACTGCCGCGCGGCAGCAGCCGTACGCCCGCGGCCAGGCCGGCCACGGTGACCGCGATGAAGCACGCCGAGGCCGCCAGCATGACCTTCCCCAGCTCCGTGCCGGTCACCAGCGCGAAGACGCACACCACGGCGCTGAGCGCGAACAGCAGCGCCAGACTGCGCCGGGGCACCTCGCCCGGACGGTGCCCCTTGGCCAGCGCTGCGGGCAGTACGCCGTCCCTCGCCAGGGCCGCGCCCAGCCGGGAGGCCCCGGCCAGGTAGGAGTTCATCGTGCCGAAGGTGAGCAGCAGGGCCATCAGCGCGGTGACCACGGAGGCGGCCGAACCGGTGCCCCGCTGCAACAGCAGCGTCAACGGCGCATTGGTGTTGGCGAGTTCGGGGCCGAGCACCAGGACACAGGTCAGCGCGAGGCCCAGGTAGAGCACGCCGATCACCGCGAGGGTCAGCATGGTCACCCGCCGCAGGTCCCGGGCCGGATCGCGGAACTCACCGGACAGATGGGTGACCGCCTCCCAGCCGGCGAAGGTGAAGAACAGCAGGCTGGCCGCCTGCCCGACGGCACCCAGGCCGTGCGGCGCGAACGGGGTCAGGTTGTCGGCGCGCGCGTGCGGCAGGGCGGTGAGCACCGCGATGAGCAGCAGTACCACCAGCAGTCCGACCAGGAGCAGTTGCAGCCGGGCGGACATCTGAAGCCCCACCGTGTTGCTGCCGAACGCGGCCAGCAGCAGCACCGCCGCCACCGCGATCGTCACGCGGTCGCCGCCGCCCAGGGTGTGCGCCACGTACTGGCCGCCGACGTAGGCGGTGACCGGCGCGCCGGCGGGCAGCGCGAAGTAGAACCAGTAACCGACCGCCCCGGAGGCGCGCGGCCCGAACGCCTTGGAGACGAAGGTGGCCACCCCTCCGCTGTCCGGATAGCGCGCGCCGAGTGCGGCGAAGCTGGTGGCGACCGGCACGCAGAACAGCAGCAGGGCCAGCCAGGCCAGCAACGAGGCGGGGCCGGCCTTCTGGGCGGCCAGGGCGGGCAGGGCGAGAATCCCGGCGCCCAGGATCGCCCCCACGTAAATCGCGGTGCCCTGCCCCAGCCCGATCCGGTGGGTGCTCATGTCGTTCCCTCCTCGCCCGCGGGGGGCGTCCCCGGCAGGTCTTCGTACGGTGCGAGAGCCTTCCACAACGCGGCCTCGTTGAGGCCGAGTTCGTCCAGAACCTCTTCGTGGCTGCCGCCGTGCACCGGCCACGCCTCGCCCGCGTTGACCGACCGCACCTCGCGGCCGGGCAGCAGCAGGGCGAGGGCGGAGCCGACGCTGCCGGCCGGCCGGTGCTCCTCGACCACGACGAACCGGTCGAAGCGCCCGGCCAGTTCGGCGGCGGCCTGCTCCAGATGCGGCTGGTCGACGAAGCACAGGTGCGCGTGCGGCAGGGCCGGCCGGGCCCGGCGCACGGCCAGGCACAGCTCGGTGCCGACTTCGCCCACGGACACCAGGCAGGTACGGCCCGCCTCCGCGCCCGCGTCGTCCCAGTTGACGACGGGCGGGTCGGTGCCCTCCCAGGGCAGGCTCGCCGGGGCGGCGTTGCGGCCGGTGCGGATGTAATGCGGCTCCCCGGTGCGCGCGGCCCGCCTCACGACGGCGCGCATCTCCTCCTCCCCGTACGGCGCGGCCACCGTGATGCCGGGGATGGCGCGCAGGACGGCGAAGTCCTCCAGGCAGTGGTGCGTGGTGCCGAACCAGCCGCCGGAGACACCGGCGTACGGGGCCACCACCGTGACGCCGGCGCCCAGGTAGCCCAGGGCGAGCTTGAGGCTCTCCGCGGCCCGCAGCGCGGCGAACGGCGCGAAGGTCGAGACGAAGGGCCGGTAGCCGCCCTCGGCCAGCCCGGCGGCCATGTCGATCATCGCGCCTTCGGCGATCCCGACGTTGAAGAAGCGGTCCGGGTACCCGGCGGCGAAGGGGTGACCGCGCCCGCCGAGGTCCGCCTCCAGGCACAGGATCCGCGGGTCGTCCGCCGCGATCTTGGTCAGCTCGTCGCGGTAGGCGGTGCGTCCGGGAAGGGTCATCGCACGATCTTCTTCCAGGCGGCGGCCCTGTCGGCGTCGATGGTCACGTAGTGCGAAGCGGCCTTCCCCTCCACCGGGCGCAGGCCCTTGCCCTTGACGGTGTCGGCGATGATCGCGAGCGGCCGGTCTCGGTCCGCGCGGTCCGGCTCGAACAGCTCCCGCAGCGCCTCCACGTCGTGCCCGTCGACCTGCTCGACGTCGAAGCCGAACGCGGCGAATCTCTCGGCCAGTCGCGGCTCGGGGGAGATGTCCGCGACCATGCCGTCGTTCTGGCCGCCGTTGCGGTCCACCACGACGATCAGGTTCCCGGCCCGCTGGGCCGCCGCGACCTGGAAGGTCTCCCAGACCAGCCCCTCCTGGAGTTCGCCGTCGCCGAGGACCGCGATCCCGAGTCCGGGGGCGCCCGCCAGCCGGCGGCTCAGCGCCCAGCCGAGCGCGTAGGGGGCGCCGTGGCCGAGGCTCCCGGTGGGGAAGCGGACCCCCTCCACACTGGGCCCCGGGTGGCCGGTGAAGTGGTGCGTAGCGGCGCCGTAGTGCTCCACCGGGTCCTCGCCGAGCACACCGGTGACGTACATCGCGGCGTACAGCCCGGCGGCGGCGTGCCCCTTGCTCAGTACGACCTCGCTGTCCTCGTCGGTGGCGGTCCGGTCCAGCGCGGCGATCAGGATGTCCATCACCGACAGGCTTCCGCCGAGATGGCAGCCGGTCGGCGTGGCGGCCATGTCGATCACCATGCGGCGGGCGGCCAGGGCGCGCTTGCGCAGCCCGGAGTCCGCGGAGCCGGCGACGGCGGGAGAGGAGGTGGGGGCGGGGGCGGCGGGGAAGGGGGCCAGGACGAGGCCGGGCGGGGCGGTCTGCTCGACGGCGGTGGTCATCGGGCCACCCCCTGCGAGGCTCGCGGCGCCCGGTCGCGCGCGGCGGCCAGATCGAAGAACGCGGTGACGGCGTCCCGCAGTACGGCGCGCCCCTGCCGGTATTCGGCGGCGCCGATGTGCTCCTCGGCGGTGTGGTCCAACGCGGAGTCACCCGGTCCGTACGCGACCATGGGGACGCCGCGCCAGGTCGTGGCCAGCGTGTTCATGTCGGATGTTCCCTTCTTCAGCAGGAATCGCGGACTGATGCCCCTGCGGTTCAGCGCCCGGTTGAACGCCTTGGCCAGCGGGGTCGAACGGCCGCCGGCGTAGCCGGGGGTGGCCCGCAGGAAAGTGATCGTCACGTCGTCGTCCACCGCCTTGGCGGCCACCGTCCGCAGCGTGTCCAGGTCGGCCATCGGCGGCACCCGGAAGTTGAGGATCGCGGTGGCGCTCTGGCTCTCGGTGCCGGCGGAGCAGGACAGGTCGATGATCGCGCTCAGTGCCTCGTCGGCCTCCTTGAGCACCGCCTCCCGGATCCGCGCCAGCGAATCGGTCAGATGGTCGGGCGCCGACAGGGCCTGGAAGCCGGCCGAGTGGCCGCTGCGCACGGTCGCCGTGACCCGCAGCTTGAACAGCCCGTAGTAGCCGAGGGTCAGCGCGCCGGAGCCGCTGGGCTCGCCCACCACGACGGCGTCGGCGGGGTAGTGGTCGCGGGCGTGGAAGGCGCCCTTGGACGAGGAGACCTCCTCCTCCACCGCCCCGACGACCCGCAGCCGCCAGCCGTCGGGGACCGGTGTGTCCGCCAGGACCTCCAGGAAGGCGACCAGGGACGCCTTGGCGTCGACACTGCCGCGTCCGTGCAGTACGGCGTCCCGCTCGGCGTCGGCGTCGGCATCGGTGGCGGGGCCGGTCGTCCCGGCCGCCGCCACGGCCCCGGCGGACGCGTCCGCTTCGGCGGACCCGCCGGCCGGCTCCCACCGCACCGGCCAGTTGAACGGCACGGTGTCGGCGTGGCCGAGCAGCAGCAGGGTGCGCGGACCGTCGCCGCGTTCCGCCACCAGGTTGCCGGCCTCGTCGGCCCGCGCCTCGATGCCCCGCTCCTGGCACCACCGCACCAGGTAGCGCACCACTTCGTGCTCGTCGTACGAGGTCGACGGGATCTGCACCGCCCGGCTCAGCAGGGCGAGGTCCGCCGAGGGTTCGGCGGCCCAGAACCGGGTCCAGCCGTCCGGGTCGGCCATGGTGTGCGGTCCGGTCACCGCGACATCCGCGGTCCCGAGCAGCCCCAGCTCCGCCGCCCGCACCTTCTGCTTCATCCGGCCGCCCGCGTACCGGCCAGCGGTGCCGGGGAACGCGTCGCGCAGCGTGGCGGTCGGGTCGGCGGGGTCGGTGAGGATTCCGGCGGTCCCGGTGACCAGCCGCAGATGGTCGGCGTCCAGCGCGTTCGCCAGCGTGGCGGCCAGCACGTCGGCGTCCACGTTGAGGTCGCTGCCGCCGTCGGCGTCCCGTACCGGCGGGGAGAGGCAGACCACGTCGTAGGCGTCGAGCAGCACACCGAGCCGCTCGGCGTCGACCGACGCCACCGTGCCGGCCCGGTGGTCCCTGACCACCTTCGAGCGGCCGTCCTCGGCCACCCGGAGCGGCTTGTTGACGGTCCCGGTGACCAGCCCCTCGTGTGCGGCGACATGGGTGAGGACGGTCAGGCCGTGCGCGGACAGACCCGCTTCCACGGCGGGCAGGGTCACCCGGCGGTAGGCGTCCGCGATGTGCGGCATCTCCTCGGGCGGGCAGTAGCGCACGGTGTCGCCGTTGCGCAGGGTGAGGGAGGGCATCGTCCGGCCGATGGAGCCGTAGTGCCGTTCGATGCCCTCGGCCCCGCCGGCGACGACCAGGACGCGGGCGCCCCGGCCGCGCACGGCGGCGATCTCGGCGAAGATCGTCGGATGCAGCAGGGTGCTGCTGCCGACCTTGATGACGTACAGGGGCCGTTCGCTCATGGGGTCACCGCCGTGAAGGGGAGCGCCGTGGACTCCTCGAATCCCTGTACGAGGTTGAACGCCTGTACCGCCTGGCCGGCCGCCCCCTTGATCAGGTTGTCGATCGCCGTGACGGCCACGTACTGGTCGCCGCGGACCGCGACCGCCACCTCCGCCATGTTGGAGCCGACGACGCTCTTGAGCATCGGGAAGTCCGCCGGCGTCTTCAGCTGGGAGCGCGCCTTGACGAAGGGGCTGTGCGCGTAGGCGACGCCGTACGCGCGCTTGACGTCCAGCCGGGTGACACCCGGGCGCAGCAGTCCGTAGGCCGAGACCAGGATGCCGCGGGAGACGTCCATGCTGAAGGTGGAGAACCGCAGCCGCGGGGACCGGCCGGTGAACGTGCGCAGCGCCTGCGAGATCTCCGGGGCGTGCCGGTGGCCGTACGGCTTGTGCACCCTGAAGTTGCCGATGCGTTCGGCGGGGTGCTCGGTCGACTTGTTGCCGCCGCCGCTGGCGCCGGTCTTGGCCTCCACCACCACATCGCCCGCCGCGAGGTCGGCGGCGACCAGGGGGTGCAGCGCGTAGAGGGTGGTGACGGCCATGCACCCGGGCAGATTGAGGAACCGGGCGTCACCGGGCGGGGGTGAGAACTCCGGTACGAAGTACTCGAAGGCGTCGGTCCACTCGGCGGACCGCGGATAGTGGAGGGCGGCCTCCTCGGGGTCGGTGAGCCGGAAGTCCCCGGCGAGGTTGATCACCCGTCCCGCCCGCTCGGACAGTTTGGGCATGTGCTGGGGGAGTGCGCCGGTGGGCAGGCACCCGAAGGCGACGTCCACCTCGTCGCACGCCTCCAGCGGGGCGAACCGCAGCTTCGCGGCGCCGGGGTGGTTGCGGATACCGGGCAGGACCGAGGTGATCGAGTCCCCGCTGTGCCGCTCGGACGAGAGATAGGCGAGTTCGACGTGTGGGTGGCCCAGCAGCAGCCGGATCAGTTCCGCGCCGGTGTAGCCACTGGCGCCGAGGATCGCCACGCGTACGCGGTCGTTGTCAGCCAAGGCGGGCCGCCTTCTCGTAGGGCCGCACGTACTCGCGTTCGGCGACCAGCTTGCGTATGGCGTCGGGACGGGCGGCGACCTTGCGGAAGGCGTCCGCGTAACGGGTGACCCGCTCGAACTCCACGGGGGAGCGCAGCTCGCGGCAGAGCACGACGGTGCTCTCCAGCATCGCGACGATGTTCGGGAAGTCCGTGGGCCGGTGGTCCCTGACCGCCGAGGGGTTGAGGGTGAACGGATAGCCGTTGCCGAAGCCGCCGCGCTCCCGGAACGGCAGATGGCAGGGGATCGGGGTGTTCTGCCACTCGCGGGCCGGCACTCCCTCGGCGGTGAGCAGCTCGTGCACCGCCTCCTTGACCGCCCAGACCGGCAGGTCCCCCAGGTCGACGGCCTCCGGCGTCAGGCCGACCCGGTACATGTTGTAGGCGTGGGTGTGGCCCTCGGGCACGTGCGGCGGGGTGAACAGACCGGTCTCCCGCAGCGCGTCGGCCAGCAGGGTGGCGTTCCGCGCCCGGATCGCGTCGTAGTACGGCAGCCGCTTGAGCTGGCTGGCCCCGAACGCGGCGGCGACCCAGGACATCCCGTAGTCGATGCCGTTCCGGTCCAGGAAGTCCACGGTCCGCTGATATGCCTCGTCGCTCCCGAAGAAGGCGATGCCGCCCTCGCCGCCGAGCGGGAAGTTCTTGTCCGCCATCAGGCTCTGGCCGGCGGCGTCCCCGAGGGAGCCGCACACCTGGTCGCCTATCTTCGCGGAGTGCGCGTGGGACGCGTCCTCCACCAGCGCCAGCCCGTGCCGGTCGCAGACCCCGCGCAGCGCGGCGACGTCCGCGGGCAGCCCGTGCACATGGACCGGCATGACCACGCGGGTCCGTTCGGTGATCGCCGCCTCGGCCGCCTCGGCCGACATGCAGTACGTCAGCGGATCGACGTCCACGAACACCGGCACCGCCTTGGCGGCGACCACGGCCTGCGCGGTGGCGATGAAGGTGAACGCGGGGACGATGACCTCGTCACCGGGCCGCACACCGGCGCCGATCAGCGCCAGATGAAGACTCGATGTCCCGCTGGCGGTCGGCAGGGCGCGGTGCGCGCCGACGTACGACCGGTACTCCTCGGCGAAGTCGGCCACGACCTTGTCCGGGTCGGACCGCTGCGCCAGCAGCATGGTGAAGACGTCCTCCTTGGTGATCACCGGGAAGATGGTGCGCCGCACCTCTTTGGGGATCATCGCCGCGCCGCCGAACCCGGCCAGTTCGGCCTCGATCTCCGCCGGGTCGGGCAGGGCGAGGGGAGCCGTGGGGAAGTCGGTGATCATCGGGAGGTGCCTCCGGTCGTCGCGGGGGTACGGGAGCCGGCCTGCGCGAGCGCCATCCGGGCGCAGGCGGCGACCAGCGGGCTGAGCCGGTAGTTGAACTGCACGCCCGGCGCCATGCCGGGCTCGGCCTCCTCCTGCGTCCACATGGTCCGCAGGTCGAAGGCGCCGAAGATCTTCAGCCGCTCGGCACGCGCCCAGATCTGGTCGTCGTCGGTGAGCACCGCTCCCGCGGGACCGAAGCCGAGGCCGGTGAGGTCCACCACCAGGGCGGGCGCCGTGGCGGCGGCGGCCGCCCGGGCGAAGTCACCGGCGTTCTCCGGGGTGAGCGTCAGCAGGTCGAAGGCGGGCCCGGACAGGGAGGGGGACGGGGCCGCCTCCTCGACGCCCAGCCAGTCGATGAAGGCACGGGTGCGGTCGCCGAGGCCGTCGGGCAGCACCGCCCGGTCGCCGTGGCCTGTCTCCTGGCCGGCCAGCGCGGCGTGCACGGCCGCGCTCCGGCTGTTGACCAGGACCGCTCGGGACCGGCCACTGCGCTTCGTCAGGAACCGTTCCAGCGCGGGCAGTTCCTTGTCGTTCTTCTCGATGCTCATCACGATGCCGGAGGTCAGTACCCGGGATAGGACGAGCGCGGTGTCGTACTGTTCCATGAGGTGTCTCCTCGATCTGCGGACGGCCCTTCACGGCACGGCCCACGGCCGGCCGAAGCCGGGTGCGGAGGGCGGGGGCGTGCCGGGACGCACGGGCCGGGTGGGCCGTGACGGGTGGGCCGTGACGTGTGGGCGCACGGCGCCGGGCGGGTCCGGCGCGGTGGAGGGCGGTGCGGGGGAGGGCGGTGCGGGGACCGCCGGTCAGACGGCGAGCAGCGAGCGGTCCGACTCCAGCAACCGGACGACGTGGCGGGCGTAGAGACCTGCCACGTCCACACCGTGCGTGTCCGACGAGCGGGCGAACTCGGGGTTGGCGTTGATCTCCAGGACCGTCATCTCACCGGTGTGCCGGTCCTGCATCATGTCCACGCCGTAGAAACCGGGGCCGAGCGCGGCGACGGCCTGCGCGCACAGCCGGCGCATGTCGTCGGTGATCTCGACCCGCTCGACCTGCGCGCCGAGGTGGGTGTTGGTGCGCCAGTTGTCGGACTTCCTGCGGATGGCGACGACGGGTTCCTCCCCGACGACCACGATGCGCAGGTCATGGCCGGGCTTCTCCACATACTGCTGCACCAGGACGGGAAAGAGCTTTCCCGCCGCGTCCGCGGACTCTCGTCCGCCGGTCCATGCCTCCAGTTCCTCCTCGTGGGAGAGGCGGGTCACCCCGCGTCCCCAGGATCCCGATACGGGCTTGACCACCACGGGCCAGCCGAACTCAGCGGCGATGTCGCGTACTTGGTCGTAGGTGAAGGCGTGCCGGGTCACCGGGTGCGGGATGCCGCTCCGCGCGAACAGCAGCGCCTGAAGGCCCTTGTCGTTGCAGACCTCGATGGCCGAGGGGGTGTTCAGTGTGGCGACCCCGGCCTGTTCCAGGCGGCGGGCGGTGCCGATGGCCTCGCGGTGCGACAGGTTTCTGAGGACGGTCAGCCGCGGCCGCTCGCCCCCGGCTGCGAGTACGTCCGCCAGGTCGGGCGGAAGGACCGGACGGGCGGTCAGCCCCTGGGCGCGCAGTGCGTCCAGGAGCCGACGCTCGTCGGGGCGCAGCACCGTCACCGACAGCAGGACATCGGTGGCTGCGGTTGTCATTCGCCCCAGTCCTCCTC
This sequence comes from Streptomyces sp. NPDC012835, assembly GCF_042900885.1. Taxonomy (NCBI): domain Bacteria; kingdom Bacillati; phylum Actinomycetota; class Actinomycetes; order Kitasatosporales; family Streptomycetaceae; genus Streptomyces; species Streptomyces sp. NPDC012835. Next base: position 1,420,768 of record NZ_JBIBBW010000001.1, on the reverse strand, counting down.
GACCTCGGGCGCCAGGGAGACCTCGTAGCCGCTCTCCGACGCGCTGGTCAGCTCGTGCTCCTGACCGCAGGTGCCGCACTCGACGATCTCGCCCTTCTCCGAGCCGCTCTCGATGTCCAGGGCGCTGTCACACACAAGGCATGCCACGGCCGTTGTGACGGTGGTCGACATGGTTCTACCCTTCCGTTCGGACTGATGGGAAGTTCCCCGTGGGTGGCGGCCCGGTGCTTGTGGGCCGGACCGCCGCTTCCGGTACTCATGAAGTTAGATTCGGCCGCCGCCGGGCGCACTACGGGATCACGAACCCGATCTTTTATGACGCGCCGTCAGGTCAGGTCGTGGCCCTTGTGTTCCCGGACGGTGCCGCAGGGGGTGTCCACCCGCGTCGGGCCCAGTCCGTAGCCACCGCCCCGGTCATGTGCCTGCCGGTGTGCCCGTCGGCGCGGCACGGTGACTGTCCATCAACGCGGCCGGCCCACCGAAGTCCGGGACAGCCCTTAGGACCTCGCAGGCCGGCCTTCATCACTCCGGAGAGCCACGCGACGTCCGGCACGGCTGCTCGCGGTCACTGAGCCCCGCACACGTGGGAGGCACGCCGAAAGCGGGTTTTTGTGGCACGCGGGTGGGCCAATATCTATTACCGCGGAACGAGAATTGAACGTGTCGCGCGAACAGTGTGTTTACCACAGTCGACGGAGCGGATTTATTGAGCGTACGCAGGCCGCTACCGCATGCTACTGTCGATCCCAGTTGCAGTCGTGGTTCCCAAATCTTCAAGCGCCTCCACCGTTTTTTCCGCCGTGGTAAGCGTTTTTATGTTTCCGGTCATTTTCCGGGCGGGGCATCATCGCGGCGACCCGGTATCCGTGCATCGCGGGTCCCGGCGTACTGCCCCAAAGGAGATATGACATGGCGTCCGGCACCGTGAAGTGGTTCAACGCGGCCAAGGGTTTCGGCTTCATCGAGCAGGACGGCGGAGGCGCCGACGTGTTCGCGCACTTCTCGAACATCGCCGCCCAGGGCTTCCGCGAGCTGTCCGAGGGCCAGAAGGTCACCTTCGACATCGCGACGGGCCAGAAGGGCCCGACGGCCGAGAACATCGTTCCCGTCCGAGGCTGACACGCACTTCGTGGCTGGGGCCCGTATCCCTCGGGGTACGGGCCCCAGCCACGGAATTTCCCGCCCGAGGGTTCCCCCATGGGGCAGCCCCCGCCCACAGCCCCTTCTCCAGGGACGCGGGCCTCTTCGAAGCTGCACCCACAGGCGTCCCGGACTCCATATCCGCAGGCCGGCGCCTATTTCCGTTCCTGCATCCGCACGAATTCACCGCAGGTCGGATTCGCTTTCACTTTCATATTCCATTTCGGCCCGTTCTTGTGATTCCCCGCGCTGCTCCTCCGCTGCGGGAATTCCTTGGTACGTGCCGTATCAAGGAAGGTTCTGAATGAACCCCACACGTACGAACAACCGCTCCTCCCGCAGCCGTACCGGCGGCCCCGCTTTCGGCTCCGGCTCCGCTTCGGGCCGTGGCGGCAGCGTCGGCTCGCCCGCCCCGAGCCGTTCCGGGGGCCCGCGCCGCTCGGGCGGCCACAGCAGGCGGCCCGGGGCGGTCCAGGGCGAGTTCGCCCCGCCGAAGACGATCACCCCCGCGCTGCCCGCCGTCGAGGCTTTCGCCGACCTCGCCATGCCCGAGCAGTTGCTTGCCGCGCTCACGGCGCAAGGTGTGACCGTCCCGTTCCCGATCCAGGGCGCGACCCTGCCCAACACCCTCGCGGGCCGCGACGTCCTCGGCCGCGGGCGCACCGGCTCCGGCAAGACCCTCGCCTTCGGCCTGGCCCTGCTGGCCCGCACCGCCGGGCAGCGCGCCGAGCCCCGCCAGCCGCTGGCCCTGGTCCTCGTGCCGACACGTGAGCTGGCGCAGCAGGTGACCGACGCTCTCACCCCCTATGCCCGTTCGGTGAAGCTGCGCCTGGCCACCGTCGTCGGCGGAATGCCGATCGGCAGGCAGGTCAGTGCGCTGCGCGGTGGGGCCGAGGTCGTCGTCGCGACTCCGGGCCGCCTCAAGGACCTCATCGACCGAGGTGACTGCCGGCTGAACCAGGTCGCGATCACGGTCCTGGACGAGGCCGATCAGATGGCCGACATGGGCTTCATGCCCCAGGTCACCGCGCTCCTGGACCAGGTGCGCCCCGAGGGGCAGCGGATGCTGTTCTCCGCCACCCTCGACCGCAACGTCGACCTCCTGGTCCGCCGCTACCTCACCGACCCGGTCGTCCACTCCGTCGACCCGTCCGCAGGCGCGGTCACCACGATGGAGCACCACGTGCTGCACGTCCATGGCGCCGACAAGCACCGGACGACGACCTGGATCGCGGCGCGCGAGGGCCGGGTGATCATGTTCCTGGACACCAAGCACGCCGTCGACCGGCTGACGCGGGATCTGCTGAACTGCGGTGTCCGGGCCGCGGCCCTGCACGGCGGGAAGTCGCAGCCGCAGCGCACCCGCACCCTGGCCCAGTTCAAGACCGGGCACGTCACCGTGCTCGTCGCGACGAACGTCGCGGCACGCGGCATCCACGTCGACAACCTCGACCTCGTCGTCAACGTCGACCCGCCGACCGACCACAAGGACTACCTCCACCGCGGCGGGCGTACGGCGCGGGCCGGCGAGTCCGGCAGCGTCGTCACCCTGGTCACCCCCAACCAGCGCCGCGACATGACCCGCCTCATGGCGGCCGCCGGCATCGTGCCCCGGACCACCCCGGTCAGCTCCGGGGAAGAGGCACTCAGCCGGATCACCGGCGCCCGGACGCCCTCCGGCATCCCTGTGACGATCACCGCGCCGGTGGCCGCGCGGCGTGAGCGCGGCCGCAGCACGGCCTCCCGCGGCCGGCGCAGCCCGGCCTCAGCTGCCCGGCGCACGGTCGTGCGGCAGTCCTCCTTCGACGCGGCGGCCTGAACCCCTGATCAGGTAACCGGCCCCTCGCTGCGGGAGGCGCGTCTTGGCACTGGCTCGGACGCGGCCCCGCCCGGTGAGCGCCGCCCGCGCGCGGACGGGCCGCCATGGGGACGGCCGGACCGCAGGTCCGTGACGAGCCCGTCTTCGGTGGGGGCCGGGAAAATGCCTCGCGGTGGTGTGCGGAGCCCGGTTAGGGTGGCGTCGTCCGGGGGCGGTGGTCGTAACGTGCCGCTTCCGGGGCGGTGTTGAAGCGTGGAGAAGCAGGAGGTGAGGACATTGATGACGGTCATTGCGCTGGGTGCTGCCCAGGCTCAGAGGTTCATCGTTCCCATCCCTGTGGTCTCCGGCTGACCTTCCCGTTTCGCTTACGCGCCTGTGTGCGCGTGCCGGGGCCACCCTTGTGAAGGGTTTCCCCTTGTCTTTCTCCTCTCTTCAGGTTTCCTCCGCGTCGCACCCGCTGGCCCGGTACGGCTGGGACGCGGGCTGGGAGGCCGAGTTCGTCCCGTACGCCGCCCAGGGCCTGCTGCCCGGCCGCGTCGTTCGGGTGGACCGCGGACTGTGCGATGTCATCACCCCGGACGGCACCGTCCGGGCGGACACGGAATTCGTCGTACCGCGCGACCCCATGAAGGTCGTGTGCACGGGGGACTGGGTCGCCGTCGACCCGGCGGGCAGCGAGCCGCGGTACGTGCGGACGCTGCTGCCGCGCCGTACCGCCTTCGTACGCTCGACCTCCTCGAAGCGGTCCGAGGGCCAGGTGCTGGCCACCAACATCGATCATGTCGTCATCTGTGTGTCGCTCGCGGTCGAACTGGATCTCGGGCGGATCGAGCGGTTCCTCGCGCTCGCGATGTCCAGTTCGACCGGCGAGGCACTGCTGCGTAAGTCGGCACTCGCCGGGGAGAGCGGGGCCCTGCCGCTCGTCGTGCTCACGAAATCGGATCTGGTGACCGGCCCCCACACCGCCGACCACCTGGTCCAGGACGTGGCGACGGTTGCTCCCGGGGTGCGGGTGCTGACGGCCAGTTCGATGACGGGGGAGGGGATCGACGTCCTCTCGGCGGCCCTGTCCACCGGTACGAGCGTGCTCCTCGGTGCCTCGGGAGCCGGGAAGTCCTCCCTGGCCAACGTGCTGCTCGGGGAGGAGGTGATGGGGGTGCGGGCCGCCCGTGAGGTCGACGGCAAGGGGCGCCACACCACCACGACCCGCAATCTGCTCGCGATGCCCGGCGGCGGGGTGCTCATCGACACGCCGGGGCTGCGCGGGGTCGGGCTGTGGGACGCGGAGGCCGGTGTCGGGCAGGTGTTCTCGGAGATCGAGGCGCTCGCCGGGGAGTGCCGGTTCCACGACTGCGCCCATGGCGCGGAGCCCGGCTGCGCCGTGCTCGCCGCGGTGGCGGAGGGCTCGCTGTCCGACCGGCGACTGGAGAGCTACCGCAAACTGCTGCGGGAGAACCGGTTCATCGTCGCCAAGACCGATGCCCGGCTGCGCGGTGAGATGCGGCGCGACTGGAAGCGCAGGGGCGCGGAGGGACGCGCGGCGATGGAGGCCAAACGCGGCCGGATCAGGTGACAGCGCCGTTCGTACCGCACCTGCCCCTTCCCGGGGACGCCTCGGTGTCCCCGGGAAAGGGGCGGGATCCGGACGGCCCTACGGGCCCGGCTCCAGGCCCCAGCTGTGGATCTTGCGCGGGTGAATGCGGATCAGCTCCTCGCTGAGCGGCGCACCGAGGTCGTGCGGGCCGACCAGCAGCTCCGCCTCGCCCCGGATGTCCACTCCGCGCACCGTCCACGGGTCGGTGCTCACGATGTCGTCCACGACGAGCGCCACCCGCGGATTGACCTGGAGATTGCGCCACTTTTTGGTCGTCCCCAGGGCGAAACCTCCGATCAGGAGGGTTCCGTCGTCCTGCGGGTAGTACGCGACCGGGTTCGCCTGCGGCTGTCCCCTGGGATCGACGGTCGCCATCCGGCCCAGTCGCTGGGTCTTCAGATACGCGCGCTCGGCCTCACTGAATCGGCTCATGGGGCCAGCGTCACACGGGCAGCCGCTCACGCGCATCGGTTCCTGGCCCTGGTCCGCGGGTCCTGGTCCCGTTCCCGATGTCGTTGCCGGGCCGGTGCCGGGCCCGCGGGGGTCAGGCCCAGACCACCGTTCCCAGCCACGCGCCCACCACCAGGAGGCACGCGAACAGCTCCACCAGCAGCGAGCAGCCCGCCGCGCGCATCACCGCACGGGTCGACGCCCAGCCGTCCCGGCGGCTGCCCAGCCGTACCCGCTCCGCGCCGTAGATCCCACCGACGAACCCGGCGATCCCGCCCACCACCGGCACCACGAAGAACCCCGCGATCCCCGACACCCCGCCGGTCACCAGGGACCGGTGCGGGGCCCCGGTCCCACGGATCCTGCGCGCCGGCAGCAGCGCGCGCAGCGCCTGGTTGAGCAGGAGCAGGGCCGTCGCCCCGATCAGTACGGCCCAGGCGGGACGGCCGGTGTCGGTCAGCGCCCACCAGAGCACGGCGGCCCAGACGATGGCCTGCCCGGGCACACCAGGGACCAGCACGCCGAGCAGACCGAGCAGCATGACCAGGCCCACCAGTACGAGCTGCCACACCTCCATTCGCCAACTGTGCGGCACACCGGTCATTTCCGCAGGTCGCGTGCCACCCAGTCCTTCTCGTAGGCGTGCCACCCGAGCTGGAGCCGGGTGGTCACCCCGCTCAGCTCCATCAGCCCGCGCACCCGGCGCTGCACGGTCCGCAGCCCCAGGTCGAGCTGTTTGGCGACGCGTGCGTCGGTCATCCCGGCGAGCAGCAGCGAGAGGATCTCCAGATCGGTGGCGTCCGGGCCCGGCAGACGGTCCTCGGCGACCGTACCCGCGCCGCCCCCGCTCGCACCGTCCCCGTCCCGTCCGCCGGCGCCGCCCGCGCCCTCCGTGCGGAGCCGCAGCGGCAGCGCCTCGCGCCACACCGCCTCGAAGAGGCCCATCAGCGACTCCAGGAGCCCGCTGGCGTGCACGACCAGCGCCGCGGGCTCGGCCCCCGGCCCGGTCAACGGGACCATCGCCAGGCCGCGGTCCGCCACGACGAGCTTCGTGGGGACGCGCTCGGTGACACGGACCTGCTCGTCACGGCCGAGAGCCGCGGACAGTTCGCTGACCCCCGCGGGCAACGAGAGCACCTCGCGCTCGATCACCACCCGGTAGGCCACACCGCGTGCCGCCGCGCGCTCCTCCGCCTCGTTGTCGATGCCCGTCACCGCGACGGGCTGCCCGGTGACCAGGGCGCAGACCTCCTCGACGGCGCCCAGCTGGAGCTGGCGGAACCGGTGGGCCACCGCGCTCGCGCCGGTCACCACCTCGATCAGATCGTGCACGGCCTGCTCGGTGGCCTCCGCGCGGTACTCCTCCGCGAGCACCACCGCCGCCAGCTCGGCCCGCTCCAGCTCGTGCCGCTGCTGGATGAGCAGCGCCCCCAGGGCGACGGCGGGCGGCGCCGCGACCCAGCGGCCGGTACGGGACGAGGACTGCGCGGCCAGCCCGTGCCGCTCCAGTTTGCGCAGCGCCTGTTCGGTGTCCGGCTCGGGAAGGGCGAGCCGGTGGGCCAGATCCGCGACCTCGGCGGCGCCGATCGCCACCAGCGCGCGGTACGCGGACTCCTGTCTCTCGTCGAGACCTATCGCTCCCAGCCCCAGCACCCCTGCGACCCTCCCTGTACGACCGGTTCACGACCGGTCCGTGACCGTTGTGCGCGCGGCTTCGCATACGTCCTGCCGACGTACGGTCCGCCCCGGCGCGCCTTCCCCGGACGCGCTTCACTCTCCGGCGGCCCGTGGCGGATACCGGCCACGGCGTAAACCCGCCGTCCCCATCATCCCTGTACGGCCCGCCACTCTGCGAGGGTGGCGCCATCACAGCTGCGACAGGCCGGGTCATATGCCCAACGGGTATTCTTGATCCGGCTCCCGTCCAGGAGCGACGACGCGCGAGGCCACCGCCCCCGCGTCCGCACCGGCCGGGTCTGTGACCGTTCGCCGGGCGTCCTTCCCGTGGGGGGTGGGGCCGCCCGGCGAACTCTTTTCCCGATGTCGGGATACGCGCCCACGGCCCGGTCGACAATGGGGACATGAGCCAGCAACAGGGGGAGACGCCCGCCGCCGACGACGACTGGTGGAACCGGTTGTACGGCGAGTCCGTACCGGACGCCGGTTTCGCCGCCCGGCGCGCGGAGCAGACCGTGGACGACCGCTTCGACGCGGAGGAGGTGAAGGCGGTGAAGGCGGTGAAGGCGGTGCCGGGCCCGGCCGTGGCCGCCGTGCCTGACCGGGACGCCGCCGTGCCGGTGCCCGCGCGCCGGGCCTCCGCGCCCGCCGCGTCACCCGACGGTCCCCGTACCCCCGGCCCCCGGACGCCCCGCGCGCACCTCGGTGACCGCCCGCCCGCCCACGGACCCGAACCGGCCGCGCTGCCCGCCGCCCACGCCGACCGGCTGGACGAACTCGTCCCCGACACCGTGCTCGACGGCGCCGCCCACGGGAGCTACACCCTGCGGGCCGTCTCCTTACGGGGGGACTCCGCGCGCCACCGGGGCGAGCCGCGCAAGGACGCCCTGCTCACCGCCCGCTTCGGGGCCGGCCCCGGCGCCCTCGTGCTGGCGGCCGTCGCCAGTGGCGCCCGTACCGCCGAGGGGGCCCACCGGGCGGCGGCGGACGCCTGCCGCTGGATCGGGGCCGCCGTGGGCCGCGACCACGACCGGCTCTCCGCCGACATCAGGGCCGGCCGCCGGGGCGAGGTGAAGTCCGGGCTGCACCGGCTCACCGACCGTGCCTTCGGCAAGCTGCGCGCCCGCGCCGCCGAGCTGGGCGTACCGCCCGAGGAGTACACCGCGGGACTGCGCTGTCTGCTGCTCTCCGCCGACCCGGAATGCCGGACCCGGGTGTTCTTCGGGATCGGTGACGGCGGACTCTTCCGGCTCAGGGACGGCGCCTGGCAGGACCTGGAACCCCTCCTGCCCGACCCGGCCGCCGTCACCGGCGCGCCCGTCGTGGGCTACGGCTCACCACCCGCGCGGGCGTCCGGGCCCGCCGGGGCCCCGGCGGGCCCGGACCGGCAGGGGGACACCCCGGCCCCGGACATCGTGGCTCCCCGCTCGCCGCACCCCGAGGTCCCGCCGGCGCCGCCCGAGCCGTTCCGCTTCCGGGCATCGGTCGCCCGGCCCGGCGACACCCTGCTGCTGTGCGGGCCCGGTCTCGCCGCGCCCATGCGCGAGCGGCCGGCCCTCACCGAGGAGCTGGCGAGCCGCTGGGCGCCCGCCGAGCCGCCGGGTTTGGCCCAGTACTTCCAGGACACGAGCATCAGGGTCAAGGGGTACGCCGACGATCGCACGGCCGTCGGCGTCTGGGAGGCGTAACCGCGCGTGCGGGACCGCGCCCGGCGTGGGTTGATGGACACCGGGGGCCGGACCGACGCCGGTCCGTGGCGGGCGGCTGCCCGCGGCCCGTCGCCCGGGGCCCCGCCGGCGACCAGAAAGGTGCGCGTCCCATGGCCAAGCAGAACGTGGCGGAGCAGTTCGTGGACATCCTCGTCAGGGCGGGTGTCCAACGGCTGTACGGAGTCGTCGGCGACAGCCTCAACCCGGTCGTGGACGCGGTCCGCCGGACCCCGGAGATCGACTGGGTCCATGTCAAGCACGAGGAGACCGCCGCCTTCGCCGCCGGAGCCGAGGCCCAGATCACCGGCAAGCTCGCCGCCTGCGCGGGCTCCTGCGGCCCCGGCAACCTCCACCTCATCAACGGCCTCTACGACGCGCACCGCTCCATGGCGCCCGTACTCGCCCTCGCCTCGCACATCCCGTCCAGCGAGATCGGTCTCGGCTTCTTCCAGGAGACCCACCCCGAGCAGCTGTTCCAGGAATGCAGCCACTACAACGAGATGATCTCCCACCCCGGGCAGATGCCCCGGCTGCTCCAGACGGCGATCCAGCACGCCGTCGGGCAGAGCGGGGTCAGCGTGGTCACCCTGCCGGGGGACATCGCCTCCGCCCCGGCGCCCGAGAAGGCGGAGGAGCACGCCCTCGTCACCTCCCGGCCCTCCGTACGCCCGGGCGACGCGGAGATCGACAAGCTGGTCCGCATGATCGACGAGGCGGACCGGGTCACCCTCTTCTGCGGCAGCGGCACCGCCGGCGCGCACGCGGAGGTGATGGAGTTCGCCGAGCGGATCAAGTCGCCGATCGGGCACGCCCTGCGCGGCAAGGAGTGGATTCAGTACGACAACCCCTTCGACGTGGGGATGAGCGGACTCCTCGGATACGGCGCCGCCTACGAGGCCACCCACGAGTGCGATCTGCTGATCCTGCTCGGCACCGACTTCCCGTACAACGCCTTCCTGCCCGACGACGTCAGCACCGTCCAGGTCGACATCAGGCCCGAACGCCTCGGCCGGCGCTCCAAACTCGACCTCGCCGTGTGGGGCGACGTCCGCGAGACGCTGAACTGCCTGATCCCGCGGGTGCGTCCCAAGGCGGACCGCCGGTTCCTCGACAAGATGCTCAAGAAGCACTCCGACGCGCTGGAGGGCGTGGTCAAGGCGTACACCCGCAAGGTCGAGAAACACACGCCCATCCACCCGGAGTACGTGGCCTCGGTGCTGGACGAGATCGCCGACGAGGACGCCGTGTTCACGGTCGACACCGGCATGTGCAACGTCTGGGCGGCCCGCTATCTCACGCCGAACGGCCGCCGCCGCGTGATCGGTTCGTTCAGCCACGGCTCGATGGCCAACGCCCTGCCGCAGGCCATCGGAGCGCAGTTCACCGACCGGAACCGGCAGGTCGTGTCGATGTCCGGGGACGGCGGATTCGCCATGCTGATGGGCGACTTCCTCACCCTCGTCCAGTACGACCTGCCCGTGAAGGTGGTTCTCTTCAACAACTCCTCCCTGGGCATGGTGGAGTTGGAGATGATGGTGGCCGGGCTCCCGTCCTACGGCACGGACAACCACCCCACCGACTTCGCGGCCGTGGCCCGCGCCGCCGGTGCCCACGGGGTACGGGTGGAGAAGCCGAAACAGCTGACGGGCGCGTTGAAGGAAGCCTTCGCCCACAAGGGGCCAGCCCTGGTGGATGTCGTCACCGACCCCAACGCGCTCTCTATCCCGCCGAAGATCCGCGCGGAGATGGTCACCGGCTTCGCGCTCTCCGCGAGCAAGATGGTGCTGGACGGCGGTGTGGGCCGGATGGTGCAGATGGCCCGTTCCAACCTGCGCAACGTGCCGCGCCCCTGACGCACCGTACGGAGTCGGCGCCAGGAGGTGACGAACGCCATGAGTGGCCCATTACGGGCTGGGAATGCATCTCCTGAACGCGGCGCGCACGCGGCGCTGTCGGCCACCAGGGGCGGGGGGACAGAGTGACAAGAGGTATCCGGCGCAGAGTGGGGGGCGCCGATCTCGCGGCCGTTCCGGAGGTCAGGCACGCCCTGCGGGAGATGCTGCGGCACTGGCAGGAGCGGGATTCAGCGGAGGTGGCGGAGCTGCTCATCAGCGAGTTGGTCACCAACGCGCTGGTCCACACGGAGACCGGAGCGGTGGTCACGGCGACGGTCGCGGACTCCCGGCTGCGGGTGGAGGTAAGGGATTTCGTCGCCGCGCTGCCCCTGCCGTCCTTACCCGGCCGGCCGGTCCCGGACGACTCCACGCACGGCAGGGGGCTGGCGCTGGTGCGGAGTCTGGCGGACGACTGGGGGATACGGACCAGGCCGGTCGGCAAGGTGGTGTGGTTCGAGCTGAACGGGAAGACCGCCTAGGGGATTTGGCCGTGGTGACTTGACCGTGGGGACTTGGCCGAGGGCGAGGAATAGACGTGATCATCCCCGGGTAGGGATCGGGCATGGGCACAGAAGACACCCGAGACGCGAAGGACCGGCGTGACGGTCGTCCGCCACACCGGTCCCGGTGGTGATCGCGCTTCGTGCTGTCGGTGCTCGGCCCGCTCAGCCCGTTCGTCCGGCCTCAGCCGAACTGCTGCTCCATCTCCTTGAGTTTGCGCTCCAGGGAGTCGAGCCGCGGCAACGCCTGGGTGTCGTCCTCGGCGGTGAGATCCACGGTGCGCGTCTCAGCGGTGTGGGTCTCAGCGGTCCGCGCGGACTGAAGGGAGAGCCGAGATCGCTGGGGCAGCTGTCCCGGCTCGGGTATAGCAGGCTCCGCGGCGGCCTCGACGGCCGGCTGGGAGCCAGAACCTCCATTCGAGGGAGGAAGGGCGACCTGACGGCCCCCGCGGCCCCAGGCCCGGTGCTGCCGGTTGAGCGCCTTGATCTGAGCGCGCTCCATCTTCTCCTGCTCGCGCCGGCTGCGGCGGTTCTGCTCCTTCTGCCGCCGGTCGTCGCGGACCTCGTCGACCGCCTCGTCCAGCGTGCGCACTCCCTCGAGAAGCATCAGCGACCAGGCGCCGAAGGTCTCGCGGGGCGCGCGGAGCCAGCGGACGATCCGGATCTGCGGCAGCGGACGGGGGACCAGCCCCTGCTCGCGCAGCGCCGCCACCCGGGTCTGCTTCAGCGCGCGGTCGAACAGGACCGCGGCCGAGAGGGACATGCCGGCGAAGAAGTGCGGAGCGCCGTCGTGGCCCAGACCCCTGGGCGCGTGCACCCAGTTGAACCAGGCCGCGGCACCCGCGAACGTCCACACGAGCAGACGCGAGCCGAGGGCCGCGTCGCCGTGGCTGGCCTCGCGCACCGCGAGGACCGAGCAGAACATGGCCGCGCCGTCGAGGCCGAACGGGACGAGATACTCCCAGCCGTCCGAGAGGCCGAGGTTCTCCTGTCCGAAGCCGACCAGGCCGTGGAAGGAGAGAGCGGCCGCCACGGCGGCACAGCAGAACAGAAGGGCGTAGGAGGCGATGCCGTAGATCGCTTCTTTGCGTCTACGGCGCTCCTCGCTGCGTTCCCAGGAGTCCTCGGCGGCGGAGGACTTCTGACTGGCGCGCTTGCCGCGCGTGAGCAGAGCCACCGCCACCAGGATTCCGACGATCAGCACGACGCCGGGAAGCAGCCAGTTCAGCGATATGTCGGTCAGTCGCATGCGGTGTTCCTTGCATCGCAGTAGGGCGTGTTGGACGCCATTTTGGCGGAAGTACGGTGCCCCTCAGAGGGTTTCGGGACAAGAGCACACCAACGAGGCGGTGCGGCACACAAATATGCACGATCGGCTAACGCTGCCGTTCGGCAGGTGGCTGTCATGTTCGATTAATATCACCCCAGGGGGTGGCGTGGAATTCGAGGTGACGCGCAGTCAGGGGCGGGTGCCGAGCTTGCGGACCCGGTCGTTGTCGCAGGTGCGCGGACAGGTGACGCAGGTGTCCTCGGGACGCAGGGTATAGAAGAGACAGCAGCTCGCCCGGTCACGGGTCGGCAAAGATTCGCCGTCGGGTCCGGTCAGTTCACGGAAACCGGCCGAGCCCACATACGGCTTGGTCGTCCCCGGCAGCAGCTCCTCCAGCTCCGTCATCGCGCGCCGCTCCTCGCCCAGCAGGTGAGCGAGGTACCAGAGCCCCTCGACGATCTCGTCGGTCGCCATGCCCCACAGCGCCCTGCGGCCACGCCGCATGCGCGGGGCGAAGCCGTCCAGGACCGGTTCGAGATGCTCGGCGACGGCCGTGCGCACCTCGGCGCGCAGCGCCTCCTCGTCCGGGACGACCCGGGCCCCCGGCAGGGTGGCGGCCGGGTCGTCGGGCAGGCAGGCGAACGGGCCGGGCCTGACGGTCATCCGGCCCAGCCCCCGGTGGAACGAGACGGCCTCGACCGGCACGCGGGGCACCCGGCGCAGCAGGAACCACGGCATGGTGATGAGCAGACAGGCCGGCCAGGCGTAACGGTGCAGGGCGAAGCTGGCGATCACGTCGGGGCGGGCCCGCTGTCCGTAGTCCCGCAGCACCTGCGCCTCGTCCCAGGCGAGGAAGGCGTCGAGCGCCGGGCCGCCGGCCGCGAGATCGGCGGCGCCGACCCAGCCTCCACCGAAGGGGGGCCGCTCACCGTCGGTGAGCACGTCGACGCTGAGCGACGGGAACACCTCGGTCAGACGGGCGTACGCGTCCGCCACGGGGAAGGTGGCGGCGGCGGGGAGCAGGGCGGGGACGGTCATGCAGGGGACCACCGAATCGGGATCGTTTGCAGGTAAGCCTTACCTTACCGGATGTGATCGAGGTTTGAACTGCGGCTCGGTCGGCCTATCGTGCACAGGGATGATCCGGTCCGCCGTGCGGGGCGACGGCCGGGCGGTGGAGGAGGACCCGAGTGGAGCAGGGCCGAACGCGTGAGAGCGCGGTGCCGGTGGCGCCCGCACCGGGGGCGGCCGGCCGGGTTCCCGAGCAGCCCTTGCCCGCGGCCCGGCCCGGTGCTGCCGGTCCCGGTGAGCGGGACCGGGTGCGCGGCGAGCACACGCACGGTGACCCCGCCGAGCCCGAGGGCGCGACGGGCCACGTGGTGCGCCGTCACTCCGTACGCGGTCAGATCCTCGACGCGCTGCGCGACGCGCTCGTCGGCGGCGAACTGGTGCCCGGCGAGATCTACTCGGCTCCCGCGCTCGGCGAGCGCTTCGGTGTCTCGGCCACCCCGGTGCGGGAGGCGATGCAGCAACTGGCGCTGGAGGGCGCGGTACGGGTCGTGCCGAACCGGGGCTTCCGGGTCAACGAGCGCAGCACCCGTGAACTCGCCGAACTGGCGGAGGTACGGGCCATGATCGAGGTGCCGGTGATGCTGCGGCTCGCCCGTGGCGTCCCCGCCGAACAGTGGGCGGCGCTGCGGCCGTTGGCCGAGGCCACGGGGGCGGCGGCCGCCGTGGGGGACCGCGCCGCGTACGCGGACAGCGACCGCGCGTTCCACCGGGCGCTGCTCTCGCTCGCCGGCAACCAGCAGCTGGTGATGGTCGCCGAGGATCTGCACCGCAGGTCCCAGTGGCCGCTGAGGAGCGTGCCCGCCCTGCGCCAGGCCGATCTGGTGGCGGACGCGGCGGAGCACTCGGCGCTGCTGGACGCGCTGATCGCCCACGACCTGACGGCGGTTCAGTCCCTGGTACGGGAGCACTTCACCGGCGCCGCCGACTGACCCGCCCCCGCCAGGCCCTGCCCGTCCGGCTCCTGGCCGAAGTCGCGCGGGAAGGTCATGGCGTCGTTCCTCGCGGGTAGGGAGAAGCGTGCCCGGTGGCGCCGGGACCGGCCGAAGCGGTGAGCGTACCGGCCCCGGCCGTGTAGAGGCCGGGGCCGGTACGGATCGCGCCGCCGCCCGGTGAGCGCCGGCACCGGGGGCGCCCCACCGGTGAGCGCCGGCGCCGGGCCTGGCGGGCGCGTCCACGGCAGCGGGCAAGTGATCACCTCGCGGCCGGTGCCCGGGCCCGGCTCAGGGGGCGTTCGGGGGCGGGTGTGGGGTCAGTGGGACCGGGCCGCCTGGGCGGCGGCGACGGAGGCGGTCAGCAGCTCGGCGTCGAGCAGCGTGGCGTCGGCGAGACGGTGGGCCCCGGCGTAGGCGTTCAGCATGGCCTTCGCGGTGCGCAGGGCCGTCGGGGAGCGGCGGAGCAGTGGCTTGGTCCAGCGGTCGACGGCGGCGTCGAGCTGGTCCTCCGGGACGACTTTGTGCAGGATGGCCAGCTCGGCGGCTCGGGTGGCGTCGAATCTCTCGGCGGTGAGGAACAGTTCCCGGATCCGGGCCGCCCCTGTCTCGTACAGCATGCGCGGCGTGATCCCGCCCCAGGCCGGTGGCACACCGAGCGCCAGCTCGGGCAGCCGGTAGTGGCTGTTGTCCGCTCCGACCCGCAGATCGCAGAAGACCGCGAGGCCCACCCCCGCGCCCACCACACCGCCGTGCAGCCGCGCGATGGTGATGACCCCGGTGTTCGCCAGCAGATCGCACACCCGGCGCGCCTTGTTGGCGAGCGCGCGCATGCCGGCGTTTCCGGTTTCCGGGGAGAGCAGTGAGGGGAACTCGGCGCGGTCTCCGCCGAGGCAGAAGTCGGAGCCCTCCGCGGAGAGGACCAGCACGCGGATGGCGGGGTGGTCGTCCAGCGCGCCCAGGACGAGGAGGAGTTCGTCGAGGAGCTGCCCGGACAGGGCGTTTCCGGTCTCCGGGCTGTTCAATCGCACTCTCACCACCGCGTCGTCGTGTTCGACGCGCAGGGTCTTGAGATCATCAATCATGTTTTTCTGGATTCCTGACGGACAGTTCTGGAGGCGGGGCTATGGTGAAACGATTCGCCATTTCTGCGCGGCCCAGCTCAGGCCGCGCTCACCGTGAGGCGGTTGAGCCGGCGGAACGAAACCCGAGGTTCCCAGGGGAGTGATTCGCTAATCCGGAGCCGGGGCATCCGCTTGAGCATCGAGGTCAGCAGCAGTTTCCCTTCCAGCCGGGCCAGCGGCGCCCCGAGGCAGTAGTGAATGCCGCTGCCGAAGCCGAAATGGGGCGGCTTGCGGCGGACGTCGAAGGTCTCGGGGGCGGCGTACTGCCGCGGATCGTGCTGAGCGGCCCCGACCATCAGCTGCACCATCTCACCCTCGCGCACCAGGGTGTCCCCCAGCGTGGTGTCGTGCGGTGCTATCCGGCTGATCGCGTGGATCGCCGGGTCGTAGCGCAGGGTCTCGTCGACCACATGCGGAACGTACTGGGGATGGGCGCGCAGCCGGTCCAGCTGCTCCGGGTGCTCCAGCAGCAGCCGGACCATGCTGGACAGCAGATGTTCCGTGGTCTCCAGTGCGGCGACGATCACGAAGACCGCCATCGAGTGCGCCTCCGCGTCGGCCTTCTCCCGGTCCGGTTCCAGCGTGTCCCAGGTCGCGATCCACGAGGAGACCGGATCGTTCCCCGGCGCCCTGCGACGCTCCCGCACCAGCTCGGTGAAGTACTCCTGGAGGCCGTGGGCCGCCGCGTCCGCCCGCGCCAACTGGCTGGGGGTCGGGAAGAATTCCTGGCTGAGCGTCTGATCGTTGGTCAGGGACCTCAGCAGAGCGTAATCGGAGGGCGGAAGGCCCATCCATTGCCCGATCGACATGACGGGCAGCTCGTCGGCGACCAGGGAAGTGAAATCGGCCGCGCCGCCCAGCAATTCCTTCTCGAAGCGGTCGAGAACTTCCTCGGTGTTTCTCGCGATCGATTCTTTTATTTCCGTCAGCGTCGTCCGGTCGAACATCTTGCCCGCCGAACGCCGCACCCTCGTATGGTGGGGCGGATTGAGCATGGGGAGCGATTTCGCCGTCTGCAGCGAGGCCGGTCTGTTCCAGCGCGCCACGTTGCCCTGGCTGGTCCGCCACTGGGTATCCGGCACTCTCCACGTTCTGCTCCTCATGACCTCGTCGCAGAGAGCGTACGAGGTGATGAGGTGTCCGCCCCAGGGAGAGGGGAATATGTCGCCGAGGTCCCTCAGCTCCGCGTAGAGAGGCAGCGGATTCGACTGACCCTTCCTGGTGCGGAGCCGGGAGAAAAGAGAGGCCACAGTGCGGCGGTCGACGGCTGGGGTGGTCAGGGTGGGCTCCACGAGAATCTTTCTTTCAAAGGATCACGTAAGGTTTCCAACCCTGACTACCCCTCGCGTGGAACGCCCATGCGGCTGTGGCCATCCCTGTGGTGTAGCGGATGTCACCCCTTCCACCAGGAGAGGAAACCGCTCCAGAAAGTCCCCTTTTGGGGGCGTCGCTGCTGTTCGGTCACCGGAGTCGCCGGAGCGGAATGCGTATCGGCCGGGAAACGCGCGGTGACCGGATTTTCCCTCCTTACCGGGGTGAACCGGGCGGGGAGCGCGATGAGCGCGCGGTGGAGCGGGCCCGGCCGCCAGGTCAGCGAGGAGACCGGAACGCTCAGCTCGATGTCCGGCAGCTTGTTGAGGAGCTTCTCGATCGTCAGGATGGAGATCAGCAGCGCGGGGTCCTTGGCGGGGCACGCGTGCGGGCCCGCGCCCCAGGCCAGATGGGCCCGCTTGCTGAGCGTCTGACGGCTCGTGGAGAGACTCGGATCGCTGTTGGCGGCGGCGAAGCTGATGAGCACGGGGTCTCCGGCGTTCAGTTTCGTTCCCGCGAGATCCACGTCGTACACCGGATAGTGGCCGGCCCAGTTGGCTATGGGCGGGTTGTTCCAGAGCACGTCGTTGATGGCGTCCTCGACCAGCAGGCTCGCGCCCTGCTGGCCCCCCGCGTACTTCTCGTCGGAGAGCAGCAGCCGCAGAGCGTTGCCGATGAGGTTCTGGGTGGGCTCGGCGCCGCCTCCGATGAGGGTCATGATCTCGGAGATCAGCTCCTCGTCCGTCAGCCGGCCCGGATGCTGCATCAGCCAGGAGGTGATGTCGTCACCGGGCTGGGCACGCTTCAGAGCGACCAGCTCCATCAGCGTCTCCGTCAGCAACTCGATGGCCTTGTCGGCCTCGACGCCGTCCATGAGGCAGGAGATGCTGAAGACCAGCTGGTCCCCCAGCTCCGCGGGGCAGCCGAAGAGTTCGTTGAAGACCAGCAGCGGCACCAACTGGGCGTAATCGGCGACCAGGTCCACTCTGCCCCGGCCGTTGAACTGGTTGATGAGGTAGTCCGAGACCCGGTCGACATGGCGGCTCAGCCGGTGCGTGTCGATCTTGGCGAAGGTCTCCGTCACCACCTGACGGTGCCTCATGTGCTCGGCGCCGTCCGAGTAGAGGGAGTTCGGCCGGTAGAGCATCATGGGGACGATCGCGCTGTCCAGGGGGACCTCGCCCGCGTTGAGCGCGCGCCAGCGCCGGGCGTCCCGGACGAAGGTCTCCGGATTCTGGAGGACGTGCAGCGCCGCCGCGTAGTCCGTGACGAGCGAAGCCTCCACGCCGGGCGACAGCTCCACGGGGGCGGCGGGGCCGAACTGCCGCAGGTGCTCGTAGAAGGCCGTCGGATCAGCGGCGAACTCGGGACCGTACAGGGGGACGCTCTTGCTGCCGCCACCGCTGCCGTGCGCCGGGCAGCCCGGCGGCGGGGCGGGGAATTCCGAGGGGGATTGCATGGGGCCGAGCTCCTAGGTGAGGCGTGACTGGAGGTAGCGAACGAGCGCGATGAGCGCGTTCGCCGAGGACCGCTGGTCACGGGCGTCGCAGCTGACGAGAGGCGTCTCGGGCAGCAGGTCGAGTGCCTCCCGGATCTCCGGGTCGCCGTGATTCGGCCGGTCGTCGAATCGGTTGACGGCGATGGCGTAAGGAATCCCGTAGTGCTCGACCAGGTCCATCACGGGGAAGGACTCCTCAAGGCGCTCCGGGTCCACCAGCACCAGCGCGCCGAGCGCACCTCGCGACATGTCCTCCCAGACCTGTACGAAGCGCTGCTGCCCCGGCGTCCCGAAGAGGTAGAGGACCAGCCGCTCGCTGAGCGTGAGCCGGCCGAAGTCCATCGCCACCGTCGTCGTGGTCTTGCCGGTCGTGCCCTTGAGGTCGTCGATTCCCTCGCCCGCCTGCGTCATGACCTCTTCGGTGCGCAGCGGCGGAATCTCCGACATCGTTCCGATGAATGTGGTCTTGCCCACGGCGAAATGCCCGACCACCAGGATCTTCGCCGCGGTCTGCACCGATTCGCGCAGATAGACACCATCATCCAAAGCGGGCTTGAAGGCCATGCAGCACCTCCTCCAAAATGTTCCGGTCGACAAGCTTCGCGGCAGGAATCGGGGCTCGCGTGACGAGGTACCCGCCCTGGGTGAGATCGGACAGCAGGATCTTGACGACGCCCACCGGGAACTGGGTGTGCCCGGCGACTTCGGCGACCGAGAGATGACCACCGGAGCACAGCTCCAGCAGGCGGCGCTTCTCGGGGTCGAGATGCTGCGTCGGCGGTGAGTCCTGAGCCGTCGTCACCAGAGTGATCAGCGAGAACTCGTCGTCGTCCAGCAGGCTGCGCCCGTTCGTGATGACATAGGCCGGAACTAACGGGGTGGCGGCCGGTCCCTGGTTCAGTTCCTGATCCGGTTCGTCCGGTGTCGTCATGCCTTGGTGTCAGCAATCTCGCGAGGAGGACTGGTGAGGGCCTTGCCGAGCTGGCCGACGAGCTGCTGCATACGGAACGTGATCTCGGCCATGTCGACCTCGGGCGTCGCGGAAACAGCGAGATAGGCGCCCTCGCCGGCGGATATGAGAAAGACCCAGCCGTGGTCGAACTCCACCAGGGTCTGCCGCCACTGCCGCCGCTGGTTCCCCGGCACGCCGCAGAAGTCGACCACCGTCCGGCTCAGCGACTGTATTCCGCTCATGGCGGCGGCGACGGTGTCGGCCTGGTCCTTGCCGACCTCCTTCGAGCGCGCCATGAGGAGCCCGTCGGCCGAGACGAGAATCGCGTGCTGCGCCTCGGGCACATCCAGGGCACTGTCAAGCATCCATGACAGGTCGTAATTCACTGAGTCTCATGCCCTTCGCTGCTTGCGTTGGTGGAACGGCGGCCGGACTGCGTCCCGCGCTGGAACGCGCCCATGACGGAGGCGGCTTGTTCGCTGGAGCGAGCCGGGACGTCCGTGGCGTCCGCGGCGGGAACGATGGATATCGCACCTCTGCGCCTGCGTTTGGGGAGGCCGCCGAAAGTGGTTGAAGGAGCCACCGGGTTCCCTTCGGGCGGCATCGGGGAGGACGCGGCCACGGCGGGGAACTCCTTGGGCTCGGGCTGGGGATCCGGCTCCGGCGTCGGCATGGTCGTGAGGAGTTCCTCCGGGAGCAGTACGACCGCTCGCACCCCGCCGTACGGGGAGGTGGAGTCCACGGAGACGGTGAAGCCGTACCTGGCGGCCAGCACACCGATCACGGTGAACCCGAACTGCGGCGGATTGCCGAGGCCGGAGACACCGGGGGAACGCTCACTCGAAAGGAGCTTCGCGGCCCGGCTCTTCTCCTCCTCGTTCATACCCACACCGGCGTCGTCGACAATGATGCAGACGCCCTTGGGGACCGGCCGGATATTGATCTCGATGATGGTTTCCGGCGCGGAGTAACTGGTCGCGTTGTCCAGCAGTTCGGCCAGGGTCAGCGCGACCGGTTCGACGGCGCGGCTGACGATCGCGAAATTACTCTGGGCCCGGATCTCGACACGGGTGAAATGGCGGATACGGCCCTTCGCGCTCCGGACCACGTCATAGAGCGACGCGGCCGCGCGCTGTCGGCCCAGCCAGCCGTCGCAGAGCACGGCGATGGACTGCGCGCGCCGCGCGAACTGCGAGTTCATGTGGTCGATGTCGAGGAGGTCCTGGAGAATCTGGAGTTCTCCGTACTTGTCCTGCAACTTCGTGATCGCCAACTGCTGCTCACTGGCGAGACCCTGAAGTGTGCGCATGGCGGACTTCAGCGCGGTCTTCGTCGCCTCCTCGGCCCGGTCCTTGGCCTCTTCCACGGCCTCGGTGTAGTGGTCCTCGAGGTTGGCGTAGTGAGTCTTCAGCTCCTGTTTCTCATTGCGTAGCTCGGCGATCGTCTTTCTGCCGCGAATAATCGCGGTTGCGGCGACAGGAGTTCCAGCGATCAGACCCCAAAACGCTGGATCCTGGAGGTATTGAGTCATAACGCTCTCTTCGGGCGACTAGGCCACCGGTTACTGAATATCTGGCGGGTGCTGTCGAGTACGCCCCCAGTTACAGGCATCTCGCGGCCACAGGTATGTGGGATCGGCCGCGCATACTGGCCTGGCCGGACAGCCTCGAAAGGCCCGGCTGATGGCATAGTTCTCCCCCGGGGGTGGCGGATTTCTGGGCCGATGCGCTGACTTTCCTGTTATGCCATAGCGGGTTTGGCACCACTTGGCAAGCTTGGCGATCTTATCACCACGGCCTGATCGGACAGTGGGCCGGTCTGTTCCTTATCGGATACCTGACGGCTATTCAGTGGTGCTTCCGTTTTGGGGCAGTTGGTAAGCTTTGCTGGCCCCTCGGAGGGCGCGCGGGCCCGGGGGCGTTGCCTCTTTTTCGGGCGAATCATCCCCCCGGCGGTGTCGGGAGGCACGTGCCACGGGCACAGTCGTGATGAGGTCGTGATGAGGTCGTGCGAAGCCGGTGCCGATGTGGCGCCCCCGGCAGCCGCCGCCACCCGGACCTCTCGGGGGGCGGGAGCGCGTTCCCTTCACCCTGCCACCGGCCCCGGACGGCTCGGTGGTCACGCGGGCATGCCGGGGCGCGCCCGGACGGTCCTCGCCGGGCCGGGCCGGAACTGACGGAAGGTCACACGGCGGGAGCCGGGGGCGGGGTGAGCTGCGCCGCCAGCCAGGTGGGGACGCCCCCCAGCAGCCGGAACAGCCGGCCCGCCTCCGCGCGCAGCCGGGTCGCCTCCGGCTCCGGCTCCGCGTCGGCGAGCGCGGCCAGCGCGGGCGCCGTCCCTACCAGGTAGCCCAGCTCCTCGCGGATCCGGAGGGACTCCGCGAAACCGTGCCGCGCTTCCGCCAGTTCGCCCTCGCGCAGCGCCAGCCCGGCCAGATGGCGCCAGGTGAAGGAGAGCAGCAGCGTCTCGCCGTGCACCGTGGCGGCGGCGTGCGCCCGGCGGTACGCGGCGCGCGCCGACTGCGGCGAGTCGGAGAGGTGTTCGGCGATCAGCCCGCGCCGGAAGTCCAGCAGCGCGCGCCCCCTGGCCGTCGGGTCGAGCAGCGCGGCGGCCCGGCCGAGCGCCGCGCGCGCCTCGTCGGCGCGGTCGCGCACGCCGAGGACGGTCGAGGCGTACGCGAGATGCCCCCGCTCACAGGCGGCGGCGCCGCGTTCGTGGTCCTCGCGGGCCGTGGCCTCCGCCGCGCGCAGGGCGTCCTCCGCCTCCGGCCAGCCGGCACCGGTGAACAGGCAGCGCTCCACGAGCAGCGCGGCGCGCTGGAGCGCCGGGGCCGGCGCGGTGGCGTGCGGCGCGAGCAGGGCCGCCGCGTCCGCCCAACAGCCGCGCGAGCGCAGCCGCCATATGGCTGTCTGGAGAGGGTCGTCACCAGAGATGGTTCCGGAACCGGACATGGCGGAATGCGCCACATTGCCCTCCCCTAGCGCGCCATTGTGCTGTTGAGTGTGGAGGCATCTCAGCATGGATCAGCATGTCCGGCCAATAGGTCAGGTGAAAGAATTCACAATCACCCGGCCGCCGGAGGGGGGCCGTGCGGGGCGCCGCTCGGGGGAGCGTGGACGGCCGGTACGGGCCCGCCGGACCGTCGCCACGTCCGTCACCTGGGGCGACGTCCTTCCGACGGTCCGTGGCGGGCGCGCCGCCGACCGTCCCGGCGGCCCGGTGGATCCCTCGGCCAGTATTCCGGGTGACGCGGTCAACGGCGGTCGACGGAGGGCGGGGCCGGCCGGGGGCGGCCGGCGGCGGACGCCGGGGAGATCCGGGATCGGCGGGCGCGCCGGGACCGGTGGGTCAGACCATCCTCAGCGCCAGGAAGAAGTCCAGCTTGTCCTCCAGGCGGGACAGGTCACGGCCCGTCAGCTGCTCGATCCTGCCCACCCGGTACCGCAGGGTGTTCACGTGCAGATGCAGCCGCGCCGCACACCGCGTCCAGGAGCCGTCGCAGTCGAGGAACGCCTCCAGGGTGGGGATCAGCTCCGCGCGGTGGCGCCGGTCGTACGCGCGCAGCGGCTCCAGCAGCCGCGCGGTGAAGGCCCGGCGCACATCGTCCGGGACGAAGGGCAGCAGGAGGACGTGGGACGCCAGCTCGTGGTGGCCCGCCGCGCAGACCGGTCCCGGCCGCGCCGCCGCCACCCGGCGCGCGTGCCGTGCCTCCTCCAGCGCGCCCCGCAGCCCCTCCGCCGAGTGCACCGCCGCGCTGACGCCCAGGGTGAGCCGGCCGTCGTCCGCGAGGCCGCGCGTCAGGGGCGCCTCCACGGCGGCGAGGAGGGCGTCCGCGCGTACCTCGGAGACCGCTTCCGGCGCTCGGGCCGCCGCCGGTGTCTCCGTACCGCCGTCCGGCGTGCCGTCGGTGTCCGGCGCCCCGTCCGGGTCGGGGGCCCGCTCCGGCACGGGCAGCGGCACCAGCGCGATCGCCTCGTCACCGTCCCTGGCCACCGCGATCCCGTCGGGCTCGGCGCCCCCGCCCGTCCCCGGGCCGGCCGCCGTCGGGGAGATCAGGATCTCCTCCAGCAGCGACCGGGCCACCGCGCCGTCCGCCAGGGCCCCCTCCGGCGTGCCCGTGCCCGCCTTCCCGCGTGTCCAGTCGACCCGGGCCACGACCAGCTGCCAGTGCGGCGCCGTCGCCGCCCCCGGCAGCAGTACCGGCGCGGCCACCCGCAGCCGCGCGTCGATCTCGGCGGCGGAGGCCCCCGCCCGCACGAGCTCCAGGACCTCCTCGGCCAGCCGCCGCCGCACCGTACGGGACGCGTCGCGCCGTTCACGTTCGACCGCGATCAGCTGGGCCACCCCCTGGAGCAGGTCCAGCCGCTCGCCGGGCCAGTCCGCCGCGTCCGCCTCCACCGCGAGCAGCCAGTCGTTCAGGGCGCTCTCCCTTACGTCCCGGCCGCCCTGGTCCGCGCCGGTGACCGGGAACAGCGAGTAGACCGTGGAATCGACGGTGGTACGGGTCGGACCGCGGCGCCCCGCGCGTACGGCGGCCAGCTGCTCGCCGGCGAGCGCGGCGGCCCGCGCGGGCGTCAGCGACCCGGCGGCGCCCGCGATCCGGCGGCCGGTGGGGGAGAGCACCCAGGCCCGCAGATCGAGATCGGAACCGAGCAGGTCGAGAACCACCTCGGGGCCGCCGCCCGCCGGGCCCGAGGTCATCAGCCTGCGGTGCCGGTCCACCACCGCCGCGAGGTCCCCGGCCCGTTCGCCGGAGACCTGGCGCACCACATGCTCGGTGATGGTGGCGAAGGCGACGTTCTCGTGGACGGCGAACAGGGGCAGCCGGTGGCGTACGCACGCCTCGACCAGATCGTCCGGGATACCGGCGAGCTCCGCCTCGCCCGCCGCCAGCCCGGCGACCCCGGCGCTCGCCAGAATCCGTACGAACGGTTCCGACTCCTCGGCGGCCCGCCGCCAGGCGAGCCCCGACAGGACCAGTTCGCCGCCCGAGAGATAGCGGCTGGGATCACGCAGATCGGTGGTCATCACCCCGCGTACGGTCCGGTCCAGCTCGTCCGCGCCACCGAGCAGCCGCAGCCCCAGCGCGTCGGTCTCCAGCAGTGCGCGCAGCCGCATGTCGTCGCCGCCGATCTCTCTTGTGGTTTCCGGGCTCCGACGGGCCCTCGGACGGCGTACGGACGCCGCTGGTTTCGGCCGGAAGACGGTTCGGTTACCGGCACCTCGCCTTTCGTTCGAATCTACAAGACTCCGGAGGAGGGCGGCCAATCCCTTCATGGTTTTGGTGACTGCCCGGCACGGAATCACTGCTTGTGTACTTGTGAGAACCCGCCTTTTCCCGGCTCCCGGCGACCGCGACCGGTCGGGACAGCGGAATTCCGAGAATGAAGAGGGGCCGCTCATGGACTTCCTTCGCCCCGCCAGCTGGGAGGAGGCGCTCGCCGCCAAGGCAGCGCACCCCGCCGCCGTGCCCATCGCTGGCGGCACGGACATCATGGTCGAGATCAACTTCGATCACCGGCGGCCGGAACACCTGCTCGATCTGAACCGCATCGGGGAACTGCGCGACTGGACCGTCGGCGAGCACACCGTCCGACTCGGCGCCTGCGTCCCGTACTCCCACATCATGGAGCACCTCCGGGGCCCGCTGCCCGGTCTCGCGCTCGCCGCGCACACCGTCGCCTCGCCCCAGATCCGCAACCGGGGCGGCGTCGGGGGCAACCTCGGCACCGCCTCCCCGGCCGGCGACGCCCACCCGGCGCTCCTCGCCGCGGGCGCCGAGGTCGAGGCCGAGTCGGTGCGCGGCTCCCGGCTCATCCCGATCGACGCCTTCTACACCGGGGTGAAGCGCAACGCGCTCGCCCCCGACGAACTGATCAAAACCGTGCACATCAAGAAGGCCGGCGGACCGCAGCAGTTCTCCAAGGTCGGCACCCGCAACGCGATGGTCATCGCCGTCTGCGCCTTCGGGATCGCCCTGCACCCCGAGTCCAGGACCGTGCGGACCGGCATCGGCTCGGCCGCGCCCACCCCCGTACGGGCGCGCGACGCCGAGTCGTTCCTCACCGCCGCGCTCGACGAGGGCGGTCACTGGGACAACGGCGCGGCCATCGCGCCCTCGGTCGTCGCGCAGTTCGCCACCCTCGCCTCGGCCGCCTGCGCCCCCATCGACGATGTGCGCGGCACCGCCGACTACCGCCGCCACGCGGTCGGCGTCATGGCCCGCCGGCAGCTCGGCTGGGTCTGGGAGCAGTACCGGGGCGCCCGGCACGACGCGGAAGGAGTCGCGTGACCATGCGGGTGAATTTCACCGTCAACGGACGCCGGCACGAGGCCGACGATGTGTGGGAGGGCGAGAGCCTGCTGTACGTGCTGCGCGAACGCCTGGGGCTTCCCGGCTCCAAGAACGCCTGTGAGCAGGGCGAATGCGGTTCCTGCACGGTACGGCTCGACGGCGTCCCGGTCTGCGCCTGTCTGGTGGCGGCCGGACAGGCCGAGGGCCGCGAGGTCCTCACGGTGGAGGGGCTCGCCCAGTACGCCGGTGACCGCGCGGACGGCCGCGCCCAAGCCCGTCCGCAGAGCCCGGCCGGCGCGGGCACCGGCGCCGACCCCAGCGGCGAGGCGGGCGCGCTCTCCCCCGTGCAGCAGGCGTTCATCGACGCGGGGGCCGTGCAGTGCGGCTTCTGCACCCCCGGCCTGCTCGTCGCCGCCGACGAGATGCTGGAACGCAACCCGTCCCCCTCCGACGACGACATCCGCGAGGCGCTCTCCGGCAACCTCTGCCGCTGCACCGGCTACGAGAAGATCCTCGACGCGGTCCGCCTCGCCGCCGCCCGCCAGGACGAGGGGGCCTGACCCCATGACCGCTCCCCGCCCCGGCCCGCCCGCCCGCGCCACCACCCCCCGCGCCCCCGTCGGCACCCCTTCCCGGCTCACCCAGTCCGCCGTCACCAGGGGCGGCATCGGCGAGTCCACGCTGCGCCCCGACGGCATGCTCAAGGTCACCGGCGAGTTCGCGTACGGCTCGGACATGTGGCACGAGGACATGCTGTGGGGCCACACCCTGCGCTCCACCGAGGCCCACGCCGAGATCAGGTCCATCGACATCGCCGAGGCCCTCGCCACCCCCGGCGTCCACGCCGTACTCACCTACGACGACCTCCCCACCGCCGTCAGGAACTACGGTCTGGAGATCCGGGACACCCCGGTCCTCGCCCACGGCAAGGTCCGCCACCACGGCGAGCCGGTCGCCGTCGTCGCCGCCGACCACCCCGAGACCGCCCGCCGCGCCGCCGCGAAGATCCGCGTTGACTACGCCGGGCTGCCGCTCGTCACCGACGAGGCGTCGGCCACGGCTCCGGACGCGCCGCTGATCCACGCGGACCGCGCCGACCACCACAGCGGCCACGTCCCGCACCCCAATGTCCTCCACCGCCAGCCGGTCGTACGGGGCGACGCCGCGCGGGCCGCCGGGCGCGCCGACGTGATCGTCTCGGGCGACTACGTCTTCGGCATGCAGGACCAGGCGTTCCTCGGCCCGGAGTCCGGCCTCGCGGTGCCCGCCGACGACGGCGGCGTCGAGCTGTACGTCGCCACCCAGTGGCTCCACTCCGACCTGTGGCAGATCGCGCCCGTCCTCGGGCTGCCCGAGGACAAGGTCAGGATGACGCTCTCCGGAGTCGGCGGCGCCTTCGGCGGCCGGGAGGACCTCTCGATGCAGATCCACGCCTGCCTGCTGGCGCTGCGCACCGGCAAGCCCGTCAAAATGGTCTACAACCGGTTCGAGTCGTTCTTCGGCCATGTCCACCGCCACCCCGCCAGGCTCCACTACGAACACGGCGCGACCCGCGACGGCAGGCTCACCCACCTGAAGTGCCGGATCGTGCTGGACGGTGGCGCGTACGCCTCCTCCACCCCCGCCGTCGTCGGCAACGCCGCCTCCCTCGCGGCGGGCCCGTACGTCGTGGAGGACGTCGACATCGAGGCGGTCGGGCTCTACACCAACAACCCGCCCTGCGGCGCGATGCGTGGCTTCGGCGCCGTCCAGGCGTGCTTCGCCTACGAGGCGCAGATGGACAAGGTGGCGGCGGCGCTGGACATGGACCCGGTGGAGTTCCGCCGGCTCAACGCCATGGAACAGGGCTCGCGGCTGCCGACCGGCCAGGTGGTCGACTCCCCGGCGCCCGTCGCCGAACTGCTGCGCCGGGTGAAGGCCAGGCCGCTGCCGCCCGAGCGGCAGTGGCTCGCGGCGGGGGAGGCGGCGGACGTACGGGCGCTGCCGGGCGGCCTGTCCAACACCACCCACGGCGAGGGCGTCGTCCGGGGGGTCGGGTACGCGGTCGGCCTGAAGAACGTCGGCTTCTCCGAGGGGTTCGACGACTACTCCACCGCGCGGGTACGGCTCGAAGCGATCAACGGGGTGCCGGTCGCCGTCGTCCACACGGCGATGGCCGAGGTCGGCCAGGGCGGTGTCACCGTCCACGCGCAGATCGCCCGTACCGAACTCGGCGTCGCCCAGGTCACCATCCACCCGGCGGACACCCGGGTCGGCTCGGCGGGCGGCACCTCCGCCTCCCGCCAGACCTATGTGACGGGCGGCGCCGTGAAGCACACCTGCGAGAACGTCAGGGCGAAGGTGCTGGAGATCGGCCGGCGCAAGTTCGGCACCCACCACCCGGCCTGGGCCACCGCCGAACTGCTGCTGGAGGACGGCAAGGTCGTCACCGACGGCGGCGAGGTGCTGGCCGCCCTCGCGGACGTGCTGGAGGACGAGGCGGTGGATCTGGAGCTGGAGTGGCGCCACCGCCCGACCGAGGCGTTCGACCGCCGTACGGGACAGGGCAACGGCCACGTCCAGTACGCGTTCGCCGCGCACCGTGCCGTCGTGGAGGTCGACACGGAGCTGGGTCTGGTCAAGGTGGTCGAGCTGGCCGTCGCGCAGGACGTCGGCAAGGCGCTCAACCCGCTGTCCGTCGTCGGCCAGATCCAGGGGGGCACGACCCAGGGCCTCGGGGTGGCCGTCATGGAGGAGATCATCGTGGACCCCCGGACCGCGAAGGTCCGCAACCCGTCCTTCACCGACTATCTGATCCCCACCATCCTCGACACCCCGGCCATCCCCGTCGACCTGCTCGAACTCGCCGACCACCACGCGCCGTACGGTCTGCGCGGCGTCGGCGAGGCGCCGACGCTCTCGTCCACGCCCGCGGTCCTGGCCGCGATCAGGGACGCGACCGGCCTCGACCTGAACAGGACACCGGTGCGCCCCGAGCATCTGACCGGCACCGGCACCGGCACATGAGGAGGCGGGCATGCTGGACATCGCCGACCAGCTGAACCGGTGGGTCGCCGGGGGCCGTGACGTCGCCGTCGCCACCGTCGTGGCGGTCAGCGGCAGCGCCCCCCGGCTCCCGGGCGCCGCGCTCGCCGTCGACGGCGGGGGAGCGGTGATCGGCTCGGTCTCCGGGGGGTGCGTGGAGGGGGCCGTCTACGAGCTGTGCCGGCAGGCCCTGCGGGACGGCGGCACGGTGATCGAACGGTTCGGCTACAGCGACGACGACGCCTTCGCCGCCGGGCTGACCTGCGGCGGTGTGGTCGACATCCTCATCACACCGGTACGGGCCGGCTCACCCGACGGCGCGGTGGTCGCCGCCGCGCTCTCCGCCGCCGTGCACGGGCGCGCGGCGGCCCTCGTCCGGGTCGCCGAGGGGCCGGACGCACTGCGCGGCCGGGCGCTGCTGGTGCGCCCCGACGGTTCGTACGAGGGCGGGTTCGGCGGCCACCCGGAGCTGGACCGTACGGCGGCGGCCGAGGCACGCGCCCTGCTCGACGCGGGCCGCACCGGGACGGTCGTCATCGGGGAGCGCGGCTCGCGCTGCGGGCAGCCGCTGACGCTCCTGGTCGAGTCGAGCACCGAACCCCCGCGCATGATCGTCTTCGGGGCCGTCGACCACGCCGCCGCGCTGGTCAGCACGGGCAGGTTCCTCGGCTACCACGTGACGGTCTGCGACGCGCGACCCGTCTTCGCCACGCGCGAGCGCTTCCCGGACGCCGACGAGATCGTGGTCGACTGGCCGCACCGCTATCTGGAGTCGACCCGGACCGACGGCCGTACGGTGCTCTGCGTGCTCACGCACGACGCCAAGTTCGACGTACCGCTGCTGAAGCTGGCGCTGGGGCTGCCCGTCGCGTTCGTCGGCGCGATGGGCTCGCGCCGTACGCACCTGGAGCGTGCGGAACGGCTGCGCGAGATCGGTGTCACGGAGGCTCAACTCGCCAGGCTGCGCTCGCCGATCGGCCTGGACCTCGGCGCCCGTACGCCCGAGGAGACCGCCCTGTCGATCGCGGCGGAGATCGTGGCGGCCCGGCGGGGCGGCAGCGGCGCCTCGCTGACCGGGGCCGGGACGCCGATCCACCACGAGGCCACCGGTGACGGGCCCGGGGAGCCGGGGCGCGAGGGGGAGCGGGAACGGGCGGGGTCGCACGAGAGCGGGCGGACACGCGAGAGCGAGCGGACACGCGAGCGTGAGCGGCGCCGGACGGCGCGCTTCGGCCCGGCCCGGTGAAGCGGCGCGCCACCACGGTCCGCGGCCGGCGCGATGACCCCGGCACCGAGGCGTACGGAGCAGCCGCCACCGCCGGATGAGGCGCCGTTGTGTGCCGTGTCCCCCACGGATACGGCACACAACGGCGCCTTCGCCCGCCTCATGGGCGGGGGCGGCGCTCCCAGCGCCGAGTTGCGGCAGCCCGAGCGGGGCGGCGAATGGAAGGAGCCGCCTCCTCCGGCGTGGGAGCGCTCCCATGAGTCTTGTCGAGCGGCCCCGCCCGCGTCAAGGCCGGTGACGCCGCCTCATGTCCCCGTCCGGAGCGGCCCGTTGGTCCGGGAGTCAGCCCGAGGCGCGCTTGACCAGTTCCGTACGGAGCACCACGTGCTGCCAGGCCGCCGAGGAGTCGGACAGCGTCTCCAGCAGGACCCGCGCCATCGTCCGGCCCATCTCCGCCACGGGCTGGCGCACCGAGGTCAGCTGGGGGTCGGTGTGCCGGGAGATGGGGGAGTCGTCGAACCCCACCACGGCCACGTCCTCCGGCACCCGGCGGCCCAGGGACCGCAGGGTGTGCAGGGCGCCCACGGCCATCACGTCGGAGGCGGCGAAGACCGCGTCGAGGTCCGGGTTGCGGGTCAGCAGCTCTCCCATCGCGCGCCGCCCGCTCTCCTCGGTGAAGTCGCCGTGCGCGATCCAGGAACCGCCGCCGGGCGTGTCCCCGACCGCCTCCTGGTAGCCGCGCAGCCGGCACTGCGCCACATACATGTCCAGAGGACCGGTGATGGTCCCGATCGCGCGCCGTCCGGACTCCGAGAGATGGCGCACGGCCGCCCGCGCGCCGCCCACGTTGTCCGAGTCGACGTACGAGACGGACTCGTCCCCCGACCTCCGTCCGCTCAGCACCGTCGGCATCTCCATCTCCGCGAGGAGATCGGGCAGCGGGTCGCTGCCGTGCACGGAGACGAGGAGGACGCCGTCGACGCGGCGGGCGCGGGCGTACTGGAGGAAGCGCTGGCGCTCCTTGTCCGTTCGGACGAGGGTGAGCAGGAGTTGCAGATCGGTGTCGGCCAGCGCGTCGCCCACGCCGTGCACGATGTCGGAGAAGTACGGCTCCGCGAAGAACCGCTTCTCCGTCTCCGGTATCACCAGCGCCACGGCGTCGGAGCGACTGCCGGCGAGAGCCCGCGCGGCCCGGTTGGGTATGTAGCCGAGCTGCGCGATCGCCTGCTCGACCAGATGCCTCGTGGTGTCCTTCACCCGGGGCGAGTTGTTGATGACCCGCGACACCGTCCCCCGGCCGACCCCCGCGAGCGCGGCGACCTCCTCCAGGGTGGGCTGGGCCGTGCGCGCCTTCGTCACCTTCGCCACCATCGTGGGACCTCCAGTCGGCCTGCGCCCGGCCTGATGGGTGAGCGGCGTACGGGCTGTTCGCCATCCAACCACTGGGAGCGCTCCCATGAACAGAAAAGGCCGGTCAAGAGGGCCTGGTGGTGCAAGAGACCGAACGGGTGACCCGAATTCACCGGCACTCACCGCTCCGTTCGACGGCAACGGATTGACAGCAATGGAATTGACGAAGCGTCAGTTCTCGTTTGTTCCCGTGGGGCCGTTCTCATTATCATCCGGCGATGATCATAAGTAGACGGTCGGCAGCCGCCGTGTGCGGTCTGGTGGCCACCCTGGCCGTAGGGCTTTTCCCTCCCGCCGCAGCCGCCGCCGATGAACCCACCGGGAATCCGGCGCCGAAAGTCGATCTCGTCCTCGATGTCAGCGGCTCCATGCGGACCCGCGACATCGACGGCAAGTCCCGGATGACGGCGGCCAAGCAGGCGTTCAACGACGTACTGGACGCGGTGCCGCAGGAGGTGGAGCTGGGCATCCGCACCCTCGGGGCCGACTATCCGGGGAAGGACACCAAGGTCGGCTGCAAGGACACCAAGCAGCTCTACCCGGTGGGTCCCCTGGACCGCACGGAGGCGAAGACCGCGATCGCCACCCTCGTTCCCACGGGCTGGACGCCCATCGGCCCCGCGCTGCTCGGCGCCGCCGACGACCTCGGGGAGGACGGCGAGGCCAGCCGGCGCATCGTCCTCATCACCGACGGCGAGGACACCTGCGCCCCGCTCGACCCGTGCGAAGTGGCCCGCGAGATCGCCGCCAAGGGCATCCATCTCACCATCGACACCCTGGGTCTGGTGCCCGACGAGAAGACCCGGCGTCAGCTGACCTGCATCGCCGAGGCCACCGGCGGCACCTTCACCTCCGTCCAGCACACCGATGAACTCTCCCGCCGCGTGACCCAGTTGGTGGACCGTGCCGCCGACCCGGTGGTCAACCCGGTCGCCACCGAGGGCGCGTCGCGCTGCGCCGACGCCCCGCAGATCAAGCCCGGTCTCTACAGCGACCGCGAGAAGTTCTCCGAACACCGCTGGTACCGCGTGGACGTCCTCCCCGGTCAGGAACTGCGCGCCTCGGTGAGCGTGGGCGCCGACCGCGCCGTCGACCCGGACTACGGTGTGCTGCTGCGCGCCGTCACCCTCAGCGGCCGGGAGATCGTCCGCGGCTCGGAAGCGGGCGACGGACGTACGGACGTGATCTCGGCCGGGCTGCGCTACCCGAAGCCGGAGCAGGACGACGTGGACGGCGACGACAAGCCGGCCGCCGAGACGGTCTGCCTCCAGGTCTCCCATTCCTTCTCCGCGCCCGCCTCCGTCAAGACCACCCCCGGGCTGCCCGTCGAGCTGACCGTCGACCTCGTCGACGCGCCCGCCGCCGCCTCCGACGTCGCCTCGTTCGGCCTCGGCCGGGGCTGGTGGCTGCTCGGCGCGCTCGCCCTGACCGGGCTGATCGCCGGAGTCCTGTGGGGCTGGATCTCGCGCCTGCGTCTCGTCTGGAGCAACTGATGCGTATCACCGGCAAGTTCACGGGTTCCCTGCTCGCCGCCGTGCTGCTCATCGGTACGGCGGGCTCCGCCGCAGCCGATGAGAGCCCGGACCCCTCCGGTACGGCCACGGGCTCCTCGGACGCGTCCGCCGACGGGTCCGACGACGCGGAGGCACCGACCGAGGCCGGTACGTCGTTCCGTACGGCCACCGCCTTCCGGCCCGGCCAGCGGGCCACGGCCGGAGCCTCGACGGGTGACTACCTCTACTGGGTCTTCCCGGTCGACGTGGGCCAGCGGGCCACCGTCGAGGCGAAGATCGAGCTGCCCGACTCCACCGCCGCCCGCAAGGGGTCGACGACCTGGCAGCTCGACGTCTACGACGGGCTGCGGCGCCGCCAGGCGTGCGTGTACGGCGCGCAGACCAGGACGCTCGCGGCGGACCAGCAGTCGGTCGAGCTGCGCTGTGTGCTGCGTACCGTGCGGGCCTGGGCCGAGCCGTGGTCCGACGACCCGCTGCCGGGCAGTTACTTCGTACGGCTGACGGTCCTCGACGCCCAGGAGCAGGACCTCGGGCTGCCGGTCCGTACGGAGATCGAGGCACGGACGCCCTCCCGGGGCGGCGCGTACGCGGTCGACGGCAAGCTGTCCGTACCGCTCACCCCTGGCCGTACCACCGTCTCGCAGAGCGGCGGCGGCGCGTCGGGCGACGGGGCGCGGCTGGCCGCGTCCGGCGTCGAGCCCGAGGGCGGCTGGTCCACCGGCCGGTGGACGGACCGCTGGCTGTGGACCGCGGCCGGCGGGGTGCTCGCCGCGCTCGCGGGGATCGCGGGCTACTGCCTCGCCCGTCCCGCCCGCCGCGCCACGGCGCCCCGGATGTAGGCGGACTGACGGCACGTCGGGGGCCGGTGGTCCGGGGGAGCGCCCTGGACCACCGGCCCCCGCCCCTTCGACCGGCGCCCGAATCTCAGGGCAGCAGCCCCGCCCGGCGCGCCGCCACCACCGCCTCCAGCCGGGTGTGCGCGCCCAGCTTCCGCATCGCCGCGCGCAGATACCCCTTCACCGTCTCCGGCCGCAGCCCCAGCACTTCGGCCGCCCCGGCGTTGGTCGAGCCCGCCGCGACACAGGCCAGCACATCCACCTCGCGCGGCGCGAGCGCCACCGGAAGCCGGCGGAGCGGCCTCTCGCCGGCCGGCTCCACCGCACCCGCCAGCCGTCCGCAGACGGCGAGCAGCTCCTCGCGCAGCGCCGGGTCGGCGATCCGGGGCGCCAGCGCCCGCAACTCGCCGTGCGCCGCCCGTACCTCCTCCCAGGCGCCGGGGCCCGCCACCGGCTCCCGGGCCGCCGAGAGCAGCCGGCGCACCTCGTCCCGTACGACCAGGGCCTGCTCCACGTCGCGGGCCGCGCTCACCGCCGCGTCGAAGACCCGCTCCCCGATCGGCAGCGCGCTGCGCAGCGCGCCGTACAGCACCCCGCGCACCTCGCGCCGTACCACCACGGGCACCGCCACCACCGAGCGCAGCCCCTCGGCGGCCACGGCGCCGTCGTACTCGTGGCTGATGTGGCGCGCCACCGGATAGTCGGTCACCGAGCAGGGGCGGGCCAGCGCGATGGACTTGCCGCCCAGCCCGTTGCCCGAGGAGATCCCCAGACCGCGCAGCGCGCCGGTCACGGCCCCGGTCAGCTCGGCGATCCGCAGCCGCCCCGCCTCGTGCAGCAGTCCGCCGAAGGCCACCGGCAGCCCGGTCGTCCTGCGCAGCCCCAGCAGCGCCGCCCGCATCTCGGCCGCCCCGGCCGCTCCGGTCGCCTCGGCCACACCTCACCCCTCTGTCCGTGGTGCCACCACCCCCGTCCGGGGCTGGTGAGACCTGTGTCACTGATTACACGATGTCAGTGCACGGTCCCGCAACGAGGAGGACACATGACGTCAAGGAAGCCGAGCGGCCCGACCGACCCCACCGAGGGGTTCCGGACGGCCCGGGACTTCCTCCTGGCGCACCGGGAGGACTACGCGACGGCGTACGAGGGCTTCTCCTGGCCGCGCCCCGATCGGTTCAACTGGGCGCTGGACTGGTTCGACCGGATCGCGGAGGGCGAGGGCGGGCGGGCCGGGGACCGCGAGGCCCTGCACATCGTGGAGGAGGACGGCCGGCGCACCCGCGTCACCTTCGCCGAGATGTCCGCCCGCTCCAACCGCGTCGCGAACTGGCTGCGCGAGCGGGGCGTACGGGCCGAGGACCGCGTCCTCGTCATGCTCGGCAACCAGGTCGAGCTGTGGGAGACCGCGCTCGCCGCCATGAAGCTGCGGGCCGTCGTCATCCCCGCCACCCCGCTGCTGGGCCCCGCCGACCTGCGCGACCGGGTCGGGCGCGGCCGGGCGGGGCATGTCATCGTCCGCGCCGAGGACACGGCGAAGTTCGCCGAGGTCCCGGGCGGCTTCACCCGGATCGCGGTGGGCGAGGCGGTGGACGGCTGGCTGCCGTACGACGAGGCGTACGAGCGGCCCGACCGTTTCCGGCCCGACGGCGTCACCCATGCGGACGATCCGCTGCTGCTGTACTTCACCTCCGGCACGACCGCCCGCCCCAAGCTGGTCGAACACACCCATGTGTCGTATCCGGTCGGCCATCTCGCCACCATGTACTGGATCGGGCTCCGGCCCGGCGACGTCCATCTGAACATCGCCTCACCCGGCTGGGCCAAGCACGCCTGGTCGAACCTCTTCGCGCCCTGGAACGCCGAGGCGACCGTCTTCATCCACAACTACACGCGGTTCGACCCGGCCCGGCTGATGGCGGAGATGGACGACGCGGGCGTCACCAGTTTCTGCGCGCCGCCGACCGTCTGGCGGATGCTCATCCAGGCCGACCTCTCCCAGCTGCGCACCCCGCCGCGCGAGGCGGTCGCGGCGGGCGAACCGCTCAACCCCGAGGTGATCGAGACGGTGCGGCGCGAGTGGGGGGTGACGATCAGGGACGGCTTCGGCCAGACCGAGACGGCCGTTCAGGTGGCCAACGCGCCTGGCCAGCTCCTGAAGGCCGGCTCCATGGGGCGGCCGACGCCCGGCTACAAGGTCGAGCTGCTCGACCCGGTCACCGGGGCGCCCGGCGCGGCGGAGGGAGAGATCGCGCTCGACCTCTCGGCCCGGCCCGTCGGCCTGATGACCGGCTACCACGGAGATCCGGATCTGACGGCCGAGGTGATGGCGGGCGGCTACTACCGGACCGGTGACATCGGGGCACGGGACGCCGACGGATATGTCTTCTACATCGGTCGAACCGACGATGTTTTCAAGTCCTCCGACTACAAGATCTCGCCCTTCGAGCTGGAGAGCGTGCTCCTGGAGCACGAGGCGGTCGCCGAGGCGGCGGTCGTGCCCGCGCCCGATCCGCTGCGGCTGTCGGTGCCCAAGGCGTATGTCGTGCTGGCCGAGGGGTGGGAGCCGGGACCCGACACGGCGAAGCTGCTCTTCGCCCACTCCCGGGCGCTGCTGGCACCGTACAAACGCGTCCGGTGCCTGGAGTTCGCCGAGCTGCCCAAGACGGTGTCCGGGAAGATCCGCCGGATCGAGCTGCGGGAACGGACCGCGCGGGGCATCGGCGTGCAGTACGACGAGGGGGAGCTGCGGTGACGGAACGGGGCGCCTCGTCGTACACGCACGGCACCGGCACGACCCCGCTGCTCGGTGACACCATCGGCGGCGATCTCGACCGGGTCGTCGCCGCCTTCCCCGACCGGGAGGCCCTGGTCGACGTTCCCTCCGGACGGCGCTGGACCTACGCCGGGTTCGGGTCCGCCGTCGACGAGCTGGCGCGGGCGCTGCTCGGGAGCGGGGTGGCGAAGGGGGACCGGGTGGGGATCTGGGCGGTCAACTGCCCCGAGTGGGTCCTCACGCAGTACGCCACGGCCCGGATCGGCGCGATCCTGGTGAACGTCAACCCCGCCTACCGGAGCCACGAGTTGGAGTTCGTCCTCAACCAGTCGGGGACCTCGGTGCTGATCGCGTCCCTCGCGCACCGCACCAGCGACTACCGGGCCATGGTGGACCAGGTGCGCGACCGGTGTCCCGCACTGCGGGCCGTGCACTACATCGGTCACCCGAGCTGGGATGAACTCCTGTCGCTCAAAGCCGATGTGACGAGCGATCATCTGGCCTACCGAGCGGCCGAGTTGTCCTGCGACGACCCGATCAACATCCAGTACACCTCGGGCACCACCGGCTTCCCCAAGGGAGCCACCCTCTCCCATCACAACATTCTCAACAACGGCTATTTCGTGGGGGAGACGGTCGGCTACACGGAACGGGACCGGGTCTGTCTGCCCGTCCCCTTCTACCACTGCTTCGGCATGGTGATGGGCAACCTCGGCGCCGTCTCGCACGGCGCGTGCGTGGTCATCCCGGCGCCGTCCTTCGAGCCGGAGGCCACCCTCCGCGCGGTCCAGGACGAGCGCTGCACCTCGCTGTACGGCGTCCCCACGATGTTCATCGCCGAACTGGACCTCGCCGGCTTCGCCTCGTACGACCTCACCTCGCTGCGCACCGGCATCATGGCGGGCTCCCCCTGCCCGGTGGAGGTGATGAAACGGGTCGTCGCCGAGATGAACATGGCCGAGGTGTCGATCTGTTACGGCATGACCGAGACCTCGCCGGTCTCCACCCAGACCCGGCGCGACGACGACCTGGAACGCCGTACGGGCACGGTGGGCCGCGCGCTGCCGTACGTCGAGGTCAAGGTGATCGATCCGGCGACCGGGGTCACGCTGCCGCGCGGCGAGCCCGGCGAACTGTGCACCCGGGGCTACAGCGTGATGCTCGGCTACTGGAACGAACCGGAGCGCACCGCCGAGGTCATCGACGCCGGGCGCTGGATGCACACCGGTGACCTGGCGGTGATCGGCGAGGACGGATACGCGCGGATCGTGGGCCGTATCAAGGACATGATCATCCGGGGCGGCGAGAACATCTACCCCCGCGAGATCGAGGAGTTCCTGTACGGCCACCCCGGAGTCGCGGACGTCCAGGTGGTCGGCGTCCCCGATCCGAAGTACGGCGAGGAGATCCTCGCCTGCGTGATGCCGCGCGACCCGGCGGCGCCGCCGTCCCTGGAGGACATCGTCTCGTACTGCCGGGAGCGGCTCGCCCACTACAAGATCCCGCGCCGCGTGGAGATCGTGGACGCCTTCCCGATGACGGTGAGCGGCAAGGTCAGAAAGGTCGAACTGCGCGAACGGTTCGCCGGGCCGCCGCCGGGGTGAGGCCCTCGACGCCGGGGCCCTGGATCGCGGCCGGCTCCTCCGCCGCCGGAGCCGGACGTACGGTCAGGGGCCGGCCGAGACGAGTTCGTCCGCGTGGCCGTTGACGGGTTGGGGGGTACCGGTGAGGTCCAGGACGAAGAGGGGGAGCCCGAGGGCGTCGGCGCGGCTGCGCGCGTCCTCCGCGTATCCGGCCAGCGCGAAGTAGACGCTCGCGGTCGACGCGCTGAGCCCGTTGAGCCAGAGGCACTCGACGGCGCGCAGGGTCGCCGGGCCGGTGGTCGGGTCGACCTGGGCGACGACATCGGGACCGCACAGGTCGACGCCTGTCTCCGCCGGCCCGCCGGGGGAGGGCGCGCCCTCGGCCCGTACGACGCTCTTGAAGCCCAGCCAGCGCAGATAGAGCGCGGCGGCGGTCACCACGTCCTGGGCCGTGCGGATCGTCGTCGGCCGGAAGGGCGGGCGCGGCGTCCTGGCGGTACGGGGCAGCGGGATGTGCGCGGGCCGCCCGGCGCCGGGAGCCCGCGCGGCCTCCGGCGCGCCGGAGGGCGCCGGCCGCGCACGCGCGTCCTCCACCGCGATCCGCAGCGCCGTACCGCACGGGCAGCCCAACTCCGGGCGCGGCCAGTCGCCTTCACTCCCGCAGGCCGCGCAGCGGACCGTCACCCACTCGTCCGCCCAGGCGCGGTGCGCGACCGGCTCGGCGGACGCGTCCGCGCGCAGCGACGGTGTCACGGGCGCGCCGCACACGCACGGGTGGGCGGCGGCCCTGAAGACATGGCGGCTTCCGCAGGACGGACAGCACACCGAAACGCTCTCTTCCATCGCGCCTCGCCTCCTCCGGTCCTTCTCGCTGGAGTTCCCCCGCCCATGGTCCACCAGGACCGGGCCGTCCGGGTAGGGTTTCCCGCCCGGCCGCCCATCGCGCGCCGGATGGTTACGCTGAGTCCGGCAGCCCGCGCCCCCCGGTCGCGCGGGACGCGGGGCCGGAACGGTACGGGGAGGCACAGTGCGTTTGCGAGTGGAGTTCACGACCGAACCCTTCGACCTGGAGGAGGCGCCCGCCCACGCGGTGGTGGCCCGCCGGGTCGTGCAGGACGCCGCGCTGGACGCCGTGGACGTCGGCCCGTTCGGCAATACGGCGGAGGGCGGCGCCGACGCCGTGCTGGCGGCGGTGGACACGATGCTGCGCCGGTCGCTGGCCGTGGGCGCGACGCGGATCTCGCTCCAGGTCAATGTGGTCGGGGAAGCGGCCGGCGAGAGGCCGCGCGAGGCCGCCGGCGAAGACGCGGGCCCGGAGGCCGGCCGGTGACCCCGGCTCCCGACCATCCGTTCGTCGCGGCCGTCAAACCGCTCGTCGACGCCATGGGCGGCGAGTTGTTGGCCCCGGAGGCCGCCGAGCCCGACGATGTCCTCCTCGACTGGGAGGGCGAGGCGGTGCTCGCCGTGCGCCTGCCGCAGCTCTCGGACTCCCTGGACCACATCCTGGCGGCGCTGGAGCGCCGGCACGGCATGCCGCTCGCCGACCTGGACCGCAGGGCGAAGCAGTCGGTCGTACGGAATCTGGAGGCGCGCGGCGCCTTCTCCGTACGGCACGGCGTCGAGACGGTGGCGAGCGCCCTGGGGGTCAGCCGCTTCACCGTCTACAACTACATCAACTACGCCAACGAGCAGCGGGCCAAGGCGCAGGGGAGCGACGAGCGGCCGGCGCGGGACGGCTGACCCCCCGCGGCCGGCCCCGCGCGCCCGGCGACGGCTGACCCCGTGCGGCCGGCCCCGCGCCGGCCCGGTCTACCCGGGGTAACCGGGCAGTTCCAGCGCCGAGTTGGCGATCTTCCCCGCGTCACCGGATTCCAGGGAAGGACCGAGCAGCGCCCGGTCGCGCCGCGCCAGCTCCTCGGCGGTGCCCGGGGCGATGGCGGCGAGTCCGTGCAGGGCGAGCGCCTGGTTCGTCTCCACGAACGCGCGGGCCCGCTCCTCGTATCCGGCGAAGGCCGTCCGGTGGTCGGGGGCCGTGGCCAGTTCACCCGCCAGGACGTAGGCGCCGACCAGCGAGATGCTCGACCCCTGTCCGGAGAAGAACGACGGCGCGTGGGCCGCGTCTCCGGCGAGCGCGACCCGGCCCGTGGACCACCGGGGCAACTGGATCTGGCCGGCGGCGTCGAAGAAGATGTCGTCGGCGCCGCGCATCGCCTCGATCATGCGGGGAATCTCCCAGCCACCGTCGGCGAAGACCGAGGCCACCAGCTCGCGTTGGGCGGCCGGGTCGCGGAAGGTGCCGGAGGGCGGTTCGGGCGCCGCGAAGGCCATGAGGGCGAACAGCCGGTCGCTGTCCCCGGCGGCGTAGAGGGTCGCGGACCTGCCCGGAGTGTTCCA
Source organism: Streptomyces sp. NPDC012835 (assembly GCF_042900885.1). NCBI lineage: Bacteria > Bacillati > Actinomycetota > Actinomycetes > Kitasatosporales > Streptomycetaceae > Streptomyces > Streptomyces sp. NPDC012835. The sequence continues at coordinate 1,380,775 of NZ_JBIBBW010000001.1, read as the reverse complement.
GAGGACGGCCTCGTGCGAGAGCCCCCGGTCGTTGGGCAGGGTGAATCCCATGAAGCAGTGGCCGAGATAGCGGTGGTACTTCTCCTCGGGGCCGAAGGCGAGGCCCCTGGTGTGCGAGTGGATGCCGTCGGCCCCGACGACCAGGTCGAAGGTGCGCCGTGATCCGCCCCGGAACGTGACATCGACCCCGGCGGCGTGGTCGTCCAGGGTGGCGATGGAGTCATCGAAGAGGAACTCGACCTCGTCACGGACGCTGTCGTACAGGGCGAACGCGAGGTCCCCGCGCGGGACTTCGATGTCACGGCCCTCCACACCGCCGGTCAGGGCCTCGGGCCTGACGGAGCCGACCGAGTGGCCTGCGGCGTCGACGAAGGTGATCTTCCGGCTGTCGATGTGGGCGTCCCGGAGCCGGGGGAGCAGGCCCATGCGGTCCACGACGTCCATCGCGGTGCCACGGATGTCGATGGGATATCCGCCGCCGCGCACCGTGGCGGCCTTCTCCACGACCGTCACCTCGAAGCCGTACCGGTGGAGCCAGTGGGCCAGCGCCGGTCCGGCGATGCTGGCGCCGGAGACAAGGACGCTTCGCCTGGGTGATCCGCTCATCGGTCTTCTCCTCGGGTCCGGTCGTCGGCCTCCGCCATGTACATACCTCAGTCAGGTATCTGTCCTGCGGAGACGGGTTGCTCCGTGTGAGCGACGACAGAGGCAACTGTATACCTGACTTAGGTATGTAAAGTGTGCGGGGTGTGGCGGCTCATCGCCATCGAGTCATTCAACAAACTGTTGACGCGGCGTCGTGGGGGGCGTTAGCTATGGGGTGTCGCGCACCTGGCGCCGTCCGCCCTTCGGCGGGGTCGGGTGCCGGACACGCTCCGCCCCGATGCGGGCCCCTGTTCCCGCGCGCCGCCGCCCCTCTGTACGTACAGCCACGGAGGCTCCCGTGACGTCGACACCGGCTCCGCCCCCGGGCCTCGCCCGCTTCAACGCCGCGCCCGACCGTACGGCCCTGGCCGCGCTGCGGGATGTCTGCGCGGCCTCCGCGTGGGGGAGCGCCCTGCTCGCCGGGCGCCCGTACGCCACCTCGGCCGGCCTCCTCGCCGCGAGCGACGCGGCGACGGCCGCGCTGGACGGCGCGGATCTGGACGAGGCGCTGGCCGGGCATCCGCCGATCGGCCGACCGACGCCCGGAGACCCGGTGTCGGCCGGTGAACAGCGCGGGATGGCGGGCGCCTCCGAGGCGCTCAGAGCCGAGATGCTCGAATTGAACCTGGCCTACCAGGAGCGTTTCGGGCATGTCTTCCTGATCTGCGCCACCGGGGCGAGCGCGGAGCGGATGCGCGACGCGCTGCGCACCCGGCTCGGCCGTACACCGGAGCAGGAGCGCGAGACGGCGCGCCGGGAACTCGGCAGGATCAACCACGTCCGGCTGGCCCGGCTCGCGGAGGGGACCGGCGCCGACGGTCCGGGACCCCCCGCCGCCTCGGTCTCCACCCACATCCTCGACACCAGCGCGGGGCGCCCCGCCGCCGGTGTGCCGGTGTCGCTCGCCGCTGCGGCCGGTACCGACGACGCGCGCTGGGTGACGCTCGGCGGCTCCAGGACCGACCGCGACGGACGGTGCGAGGACCTGCCCGCCCTGCCGGAGTCCGCCACACGGGTACGCCTGCACTTCGCGACCGAGGAGTATCTCGCGGCGGAACACACCACCACGGACACCACGACGCACGACATGGGGAACACCGCTACGCACATCACCCAGGACGCCGACGGAGACACCGGCGGCGGTGCGCCGTTCTTCCCGGAGGTGACGATCACGTTCCGCGTCAGCCCCGGCGAGCACTATCACGTACCGCTGCTGCTCAACCCCTTCGGCTACTCCGTCTACCGAGGGAGCTAGAGAAGGCCATGCCCACGATTCTCGGCCAGAACCAGTACGGCAAGGCGGAGACCCGCGTCGTCAAGGTCGTGCGCGACGGCGCCACCCACCACCTCAAGGACCTGAACGTCTCCGTCGCCCTCTCGGGCGACATGCACGACGTCCACCACTCCGGCTCCAACACCCATGTGCTGCCGACCGACACCACCAAGAACACGGTGTACGCCTTCGCCAAGCGGCACGGCATCGAGTCGGCCGAGCGGTTCGGCATCCTGCTGGCCCGGCACTTCGTGACCAGTCAGGAACCGATACACCTGGCGCGTGTCCGGATCGAGGAGTACACGTGGCAGCGGCTGGGCGGACACTCCTTCGCCCGCTCGGGCCAGGAGATCCGCGTCACCGAGATCACCTACGACGGGACGGCGTGGCAGGTGGTGTCCGGGCTGAAGGACCTGACCGTGCTCAACTCGACGGACTCCGAGTTCTGGGGGTACGCGAAGGACGAGTACACCACGCTCAAGGAGGCGTACGACCGTATCCTCGCGACCGACGTGTCCGCCCGCTGGCGGTACGCATGGTCGGGCGACGACGAGGCGGCGGAGCCCGACTGGGACCGGTCGTACGGGGAGGCCAGGCGCCATCTGCTCGAAGCCTTCGCCGACACCTACTCCTTCTCGCTCCAGCAGAGCCTGTACCGGATGGGCGCGCGCGTGATCGACCACTGCGAGGAGATCGAGGAGATCCGGTTCTCGCTGCCGAACAAACACCACTTCCTCGTCGATCTGGAGCCGTTCGGGCTGACGAACGACGTCGAGGACGGTGCCGTCTACTTCGCCGCCGACCGGCCCTACGGCCTGATCGAGGCCACCGTCCTGCGGGAGGGGGCCGAGCCGCGCATCCCGTCGACCTGAGCGCGGTCCGCAGGGGGAGAGCCGCAGCGGGCCGCGCCGAACCGGAGGCGTGTGCCGTGCCGACGAGAGAGCCGACGAGAGAAGAGGAAGGGAACCACCATGGCGGTATCGCGCATCGTCATCGAGAACTGCGCCATCGCGACGGTGGACGCGCACGACACCGAGTACGCCTCGGGCCATATCGTCGTCGCGGACCACCTGATCGAGTCCGTCGGCGCGGGCGGCGCCCCGGCCGGTCTGGAGAACGTGGTCCGCCGTGTCGACGGCACCGGCCACCTGCTGACCCCCGGTCTGGTCAACACGCACCACCACTTCTACCAGTGGATCACCCGGGGGCTCGCCACCGACCGTCACCTCTTCGACTGGCTCGTCGCGCTCTATCCCACCTGGGCGCGGATCGACGAGCCCATGGTCCGCGCGGCGGCGGCCGGTTCGCTCGCGATGATGGCCCGGGGCGGTGTCACCACCGCGATGGACCACCACTACGTCCATCCGCGGGGCGCGGGCGATCTGTCCGGCGCGATCATCGGCGCCGCGGTGGAGACGGGCGTACGGTTCACCCTCGCGAGAGGCTCCATGGACCGGGGCGAGTCGGACGGCGGCCTGCCGCCCGACTTCGCCGTCGAGACACTCGACGGCGCGCTCGCCGCGACCGAGGAGACCATCGACACCCACCACGACGCCTCGCCCGACGCGATGACGCGGATCGCCGTCGCGCCGTGCTCACCGTTCTCCGCGTCCACCGAACTCATGGTGCGGGCAGCGGAGTTGGCGCGTCGCAAGGGCGTGCGGCTGCACACCCACGGCAGCGAGACGGCGGAGGAGGAGCGGTTCTGCGAGGAACTGTTCGGGATGGGCCCGACCGACTACTTCGAGTCCACCGGCTGGCTCGGCCCCGATGTGTGGATGGCCCACTGCGTCCATATGAACGACTCCGATATCGCGGCCTTCGCCCGGACGGGCACCGGCGTCGCCCACTGCCCGTCCTCCAACGCCCGCCTGGCGGCGGGCATCGCGCGCGTCCCCGACATGCTCGCGGCCGGCGTCCCGGTCGGTCTGGGGGTGGACGGCACCGCCTCCAACGAGTCCGGCGAACTCCACACCGAGCTGCGCAACGCGCTGCTCGTCAACCGCCTCGGCCCGCACAGGGAACGAGCGCTGACAGTGCGTCAGGCGCTGCGGCTCGGTACGTACGGTGGCGCCCGGGTGCTGGGCAGGGCCGACCGCATCGGCTCCCTCGAAGCCGGTAAGCTCGCCGACCTCGTGCTGTGGAGACTGGACACCCTGGCCCACTCCTCCATCGCCGACCCGGTCGCCGCGCTGGTCCTGGGGGCGGCGGCGCCCGTCACGCTCTCCCTCGTCCACGGCCGGGCGCTGGTCGAGGACGGCCGGCTGACCACGGTGGACGAGGACGCCGTGGCCCGGGCCGCACGCCACGAGGCGCGCCGGCTCGCCCGGATCGCCGCACAGGGCTGAGCCGGAGCGGGACCGCGCGAGCGCTGCCCGCCGCCCGTGGATCACCGCGTCAGGACGCCTCCGCTGGGCAGGCGTCTCCGCCCCGTAGACGTCTCGGCTTGACAAAGGGTGTTGCCGGTATGGCAAATGGAACCATGGCAGACGACGAGCTCTCGACCGTCCTGACGGCGGTCGGCCCCAGGCTGCGGTCCCTGCGCAGGGACCGCGACACCACCCTGAACGAGCTGAGCGAGAAGACGGGGATCTCCGTCAGCACCCTCTCGCGGCTGGAGTCGGGGCAGCGCAAACCCACCCTGGAACTCCTCCTGCCGCTGGCCAAGGCGTACGGGGTGCAGCTGGACGAGCTGGTCGACGCACCGCCCACCGGGGACCCGCGGGTCCATCCCCGCCCCATCACCCGCCACGGCATGACGTTTCTGCCGCTGACCCGCCACCTCGGCGGAGTGCAGGCGTACAAGCAGATCATCCCGGCCGGGCGGCAGCGGGGCCCCGAGCCGGAGCAGCGGGTGCACGAGGGGTACGAGTGGATCTACGTGCTGTCCGGCCGGCTGCGGCTGCTCCTCGGCGAACACGACCTGGTCCTGACCCCGGGCGAGGTCGTCGAGTTCGACACCCGCACCCCGCACGCGTGGACCGGCGCGGGACCGGAAGCGGTCGAATTGCTCAGCCTCTTCGGCCCGCAGGGCGAGCGCATGCACGTACGGGCCCGGCCCGCCGGGAACTGACCCCCGCGTCCGGCGCGCCCGCTCCCGGCCGGGCGGGTGCCGGGACCGCTCAGCCGCGGAGCTGCCGGTAGGCCGGGAGGGTCAGGAAGTCCGCGTAGTCGTCGTCCAGCGCGACCGTCAGCAGGAGGTCGTGGGCCTGCTGCCAGCGGCCGGCGGCGAAGGCCGCCTCGCCGAGTTCGGCGCGGACGGCGGTGAGTTCCTCGGCGGCCAGCCGGCGGGTGAGAGCGGGGGTGACCCGCACGGTGGCGCCGTCGGGGGAGGGGAACTCGACGCCCGCGTTGATCCACTGCCAGATCTGGGAGCGGGAGATCTCGGCCGTGGCCGCGTCCTCCATCAGGTTGAAGATGGCGACCGCGCCCACGCCCCGGAGCCACGCCTCGATGTAGCGGATACCGACCCGCACGGCGTTGCGCAGCCCCTCGTACGTGGGGCGGGCGTCCAGCGAGTCGATGGCGGTGAGGTCCTCGGCGGCGACCCGGACGTCCTCGCGCAGCCGGTCCTTCTGGTTCGGGCGGTCGCCCAGCACCGCGTCGAAGGAGGCCATGGCGATCGGCACCAGATCCGGATGGGCGACCCACGAGCCGTCGAAGCCGTCGGCCGCCTCGCGGTCCTTGTCCGCCCTGACCTTCTCGAAGGCGACCCTGTTGACCTCGGCGTCGTGCCGCGAGGGGATGAAGGCCGCCATGCCGCCGATGGCGTGCGCGCCGCGCTTGTGGCAGGTGCGGACCAGGAGTTCGGTGTACGCGCGCATGAACGGCGCCGTCATCGTCACCGCGTTGCGGTCCGGCAGGACGAACCTGGCTCCGCCGTCACGGAAGTTCTTCACGATCGAGAAGAGATAGTCCCAGCGGCCCGCGTTGAGCCCGGAGGCGTGGTCGCGCAGCTCGTAGAGGATCTCCTCCATCTCGTAGGCGGCGGTGATCGTCTCGATCAGCACCGTCGCCCGCACGGTCCCCCGCGGGATGCCCAGGTACTCCTGCGCGAAGACGAAGACGTCGTTCCAGAGGCGCGCCTCCAGATACGACTCCGTCTTCGGCAGGTAGAAGTACGGGCCCTTGCCCAGCTCGATCAGCCGCTCGGCGTTGTGGAAGAAGTACAGCCCGAAGTCGACCAGCGCGCCGGGGATCTCCTCGCCGTCCAGCCGCAGATGGCGCTCCGCCAGGTGCCAGCCGCGCGGGCGCATCACGACCGTCGCCAGCTCGTCCGCCGGCTTGAGCGCGTACGACTTGCCGGAGCGCGGGTCGGTGAAATCGATGCGGCGGCGGAAGGCGTCGATCAGATTGAGCTGACCCAGGATCACGTTCTCCCAGGTGGGGGCGGAGGCATCCTCGAAGTCCGCGAGCCAGACCCGGGCACCGGAGTTCAGCGCGTTGACGGTCATCCTGCGGTCGGTGGGGCCGGTGATCTCCACACGGCGGTCGGCCAGCGCGGCGGGCGCCGGTGCGACGCGCCAGTTGTCGTCCTCGCGCACGGCGGCGGTCTCCGGCGGGAAGTCCAGGCGGGAGGTGCGGGCGATCTCCGCGCGCCGCCCGGCGCGGCGGGCGAGCAGCTCGTCACGGCGGGGGGTGAACCGCCGGTGCAGCTCCGCGACGAAGGCGAGCGCGGGGGCGGTGAGGACCTCGTCCTGCCGGGGCAGGGGTTCGGCGTCGACGATCGTCGGCGGTGAGGGCGCTGGTGCGGACATGAGCGGTCACTCCTTCACCGGCGGACGCGCACGCCGGACGGTTTCTGGTGCATGGATAGTAGTTTTCTCATGGTGGAAGTTCAATGAGGTGTCGCAGGGGGCGGCTCCTGCGCCGGGGAGGGTGGCGGCGGGGCCGGTGCCAGCCGCCACAGGTCCTCCTCGGTGTCGATGTCGTAGGCGCTCGCGAGGTCCCCGCACTCCACCGTGACGATCTCGTTCCGGTGCGCCTTCAGGTAGACACGTGCCCCCCGGTCGCCCTCCGCGTCCGCCGCCACCGCCGCCCAGTGGCCGCGCCCGAGCAGCACCGGATGGCCGCGTCCTCCCCCGTACGACGCCGTCGCGAGCGAACGCGGGTCGCGGTAGGCGGCCGCCACCCTGGCCACCGCCGCCGCACCGATGCCCGGCTGGTCCACCAGGAGCACCAGCGCCGCCGCGGCGCCCGTACCGGCCAGGGACTCCAGCCCGGCCCGCAGCGAGGTGCCCATGCCCCCCGGCCATCGCGGATTGCCGACCAGGACGCAGCCGGGCAGCGCGGCCAGGTCACGCACCTCCCGCTCCGCCGCGCCCAGCACCACGTGCACCGGAGCGCAGCCGCCTTCGCGCAGGGCGCGTGCCGCGTGCTCGATCAGCGGCCGGCCCCGGTACGGCAGGAGCGCCTTCGGGCGGCCGCCCAGCCGCCGTCCCCCGCCCGCGGCGAGCAGCAGCCCGGCCACGGGCCGCGCCGGGGCCGGGCCGGGCGGACGGCCTCCGTGCGGGAGCGGTGCGCCGTGGGCGTCTGTCGCGGGTGCGGCTGCCATGCGCCCTGCATACCATCCGGGCGCCCGTCCCGTACGCGTGCCGCCGCGGGCGCGGAGTGGCGCGTACGGCACGCGATGGCGTTAACTTGCGCGCGAACCTTGGCGCTTGACCACCGTCCAGGGGGGAATCGGTACAGCGGCACGGAGCCGTGTCCGGCACAACGGTGTGCCCGGGCGGAGGGGTGAGGGGGAGAGCTGTGTTGCGTAGCGTGGGACAGCCGCCGGTGACGGAGCGGGGCGAGGACCCGAGACTGGTGGGGCTGGGTGCGGCGGTGGCCCAGCTCCGGCGTGAACTGGCCGGATATCAGGTGGAGTTCAGGGACCGGGCGATCGCCGAGGACGAGCTGGCGGCGCTGGCCGCCATGGTGGCGGACGGCGCGCCCGAGACGGCCAGGATGCGCCGGTCGCTGCTGCTGGTCGTGGGCTCGATCGGTTCGGTCAGCGCGCTGCGGAAGCCGCTGATGGAGGTACGGAACGCCGTCGACCTGTTCGGCGACACCCTGCCGCCGCCCCGCTGAGCCGGCGGCAGTGCGGGGCCGGTGCGCCGTGCTCGGGCCGGGGCCGGCGCGGCCCCGGCCCCGCCGTCAGCTCGCCGCCGCGCTGCTCAGAGCCGTGGAGAGGTCCCGCGCCACCTCCTGGAGCACCGGGACGATCCGCTCCGTGGCCTCCTCCGTCACCCGGCCCGCCGGGCCCGAGATGGAGATGGCCGCCGCCGTGGGGGAGCCCGGCACCGTGACCGCCAGGCAGCGGACGCCGATCTCCTGCTCGTTGTCGTCGATCGCGTATCCGGCCCGCCGCACCACCTCCAGCGCGGACAGAAACCCCTCGGGCGTCGTGATCGTCCTCTCGGTGGCGGCCGGCATGCCGGTACGGGCCAGCAGCGCGCGCACCTCCTCCGGCGGGGTGTGCGCGAGCAGCGCCTTGCCCACCCCCGTGGAGTGCGGCAGCACCCGGCGGCCCACCTCGGTGAACATCCGCATCGAGTGCTTGGACGGGACCTGCGCGACATAGACGACCTCGTCGCCGTCGAGCAGCGCCATGTTCGCGGTCTCGCCGGTCTCCTCGACCAGCCGCGCCAGATACGGCCTGGCCCAGGTGCCCAGCAGCCGTGACGCCGATTCACCGAGCCGGATCAGCCGCGGCCCGAGCGCGTACCGCCGGTTGGCCTGCTGGCGCACGTACCCGCAGACGACCAGGGTGCGCATCAGCCGGTGGATGGTCGGCAGCGGCAGGCCGCTGCTGGCCGACAGCTCGCTCAGCCCCACCTCGCCGCCCGCGTCCGCCATCCGTTCGAGCAGGTCGAAGGCGCGCTCAAGGGACTGGACGCCCCCGCCGTGCGCGGATTTGGCGGAGTCGGTGGTGCTGGCGCTGGACGGCGGCACGGCAACGGTCCTTTCGGGACGGGCGAAGCGGACGCGGCGGGCGAGCGCGGGCGGGGGCGGGCGGCACACGACGGCGAGCGCGGGTCGGACGGGCAGGGCAGGCATGCAGCCTACCGGCCGTGTGCACCGGCCCCCCGGTGTGCGGCCCGGTCCGCGCACCGGCCCCGCTTCGGGGCGACCCACGGACGTCTCCGCCGGTCGGGCGCCCGGCGGAGCTCGCGCGCGCCGGGCAACACGCCCGTAACGCGGGGGGCGTCCAGGTGCCCTTGACTGGTCCTGTGTCCGGAGTGAAGACTCCTTCAACAGTTCGTTGAATTCGCTGATACGTCCGGAAGGGCTACGCGTGTCCGATGTGCGTCTGGTGCTGCGCTCCACCCGTGTCGTCACCCCCGAGGGTGTGCGCCCCGCCGCGATCGCGGTCACCGGCACCACGGTCGGGGCGGTCCTGCCGTACGCGTGCGAGATCCCGGCGGGCGCCCGGCTGGAGGATGTCGGCGACGACGCCGTACTCCCCGGTCTCGTCGACACCCACGTCCACGTCAACGACCCGGGACGCGCCGAGTGGGAGGGCTTCGGGACCGCCACCCGGGCCGCGGCGGCCGGCGGTATCACCACCCTCCTCGACATGCCCCTCAACTCGCTGCCGCCCACCACGACCCCCGCCCATCTGGAGACCAAGCGCGCGGCCGCGCGCGGCCGGGTCCATGTCGACGTCGGCTTCTGGGGCGGCGCGGTGCCGGACAACGTGAAGGACCTCCGGCCGCTGTACGACGCCGGGGTCTTCGGTTTCAAGTGCTTCCTGTCGCCGTCCGGGGTCGAGGAGTTCCCCGAGCTGGACCAGGAGCGGCTGGGCCGCTCCCTCACCGAGATCGCGGGCTTCGGCGGACTGCTGATCGTGCACGCCGAGGACCCGCACGCCCTGGAGTCCGCGCCCCGGCGCGGCGGGCCCGCCTACGCCGACTTCCTGGCGTCCCGGCCGCGCGGCGCGGAGAACGCGGCGATCGCCGCCCTCGTCGCCCAGGCCGAGCGGCTCGACGCCCGGGTGCACGTCCTGCATCTGTCCTCGTCCGACGCGCTCCCGCTGATCGCCGAGGCCAGGCGCGCCGGAGTGCGGATCAGCGCCGAGTCCTGTCCGCACTTCCTCACCCTCACGGCGGAGGAGGTCCCGGACGGCGCGACGGAGTTCAAGTGCTGCCCGCCGATCAGGGAGGCCGCGAACCGGGACGCGCTCTGGCGGGGGCTCATCGACGGCACGATCGACTGTGTCGTCTCCGACCACTCGCCCTGCACCTCCGACCTCAAGACCCCCGACTTCGCCACCGCCTGGGGCGGCATCTCCTCCCTCCAGCTGGGGCTTGCGGCCGTGTGGACCGAGGCGCGCGGGCGCGGCCTGCCGCTGGAGGACGTGGCCCGCTGGATGTCGACCGCCCCCGCCGCGCTCGCGGGCCTGGCACGCAAAGGCGCGATCGAGGCCGGACGCGACGCCGACTTCGCGGTCCTCGCGCCCGAGGAGACCTTTACCGTGGACCCGGCCGCACTGCACCACCGCAACCGGGTGACGGCGTACGCGGGCAGAACGCTGTACGGCGTGGTCAGGTCGACCTGGCTGCGCGGTGTTCCGGTCGTCCGCGACGGTGTCTTCACCGATCCCGCCGGACGACTGCTCGAAAGGAACGACTGAACGTGTCAGAGACCCGGTTCACCGGCGACGCCCGGCCGTACGGCGGCGGCGACCCGTACGCCGACTACCGCCACGCCGACTTCCCCTTCACCCACCTCACCGACCTCGCCGACCGCCGGCTCGGCGCCGGGGTGACCGCCGCCAACGACGAGTTCTTCGCCGAGCGCGAGAACATGCTCAGGCCGGGCCCCGCCGCGTTCGAACCGGAGCGCTTCGGCCACAAGGGCAAGATCATGGACGGCTGGGAGACCCGCCGCAGGCGCGGGACCGGCGCCGACCGCCCCCACCCCGCCGACACCGACCACGACTGGGCGCTGGTACGGCTCGGTGCCCCCGGCGTCATCCGGGGCATCGTCGTCGACACCGCGCACTTCCGGGGGAACCACCCCCGCGCGGTCTCCGTGGAGGCCACCGCACTGCCCGGCACCCCGTCCCCCGACGACCTGCTCGCCGACGGGGTGGAGTGGACGGTCCTCGTACCCCGTACGGAGATCGGCGGCCACGCCGCCAACGGCTTCGAGGTCGGCGCCCGGCGGCGCTTCACCCATCTGCGGATCAACCAGCACCCCGACGGCGGGATCGCCCGGCTGCGGGTGTACGGCGAGGTCGTGCCCGACCCGGCGTGGCTCGGTGTCCTCGGAACCTTCGACGTGGCCGCGCTGGAGAACGGCGGCCGGGTCGAGGACGCGTCGGACCGCTTCTACTCACCCGCCGACAACACCATCAGGCCCGGCCGCTCCGGCCGGATGGACGACGGCTGGGAGACGAGGCGCCGCCGCGACCGGGGCCACGACTGGATCCGCTACCGGCTGGCCGAGCAGGCCGAGATCCGCGCCGTCGAGATCGACACCGCTTACCTGAAGGGCAACGCCGCCGGCTGGGCCACGCTCCGGGTACGGGACGGCGGGCCGGAGCCGGATGCGAGGGCGGAGACAGGGACGGGCCCGGCGGCGGACGGCGGCTGGACCGAGGTGCTGCCCAGGACCGCGCTCCAGCCCGATACGAACCACCGCTACGTACTGCCCGCCGGCGTGGTCGCCTCCGAGGCGCGGATCGACATCTTCCCCGACGGCGGGATCTCCCGGCTGCGGCTGTTCGGCTCCCTGACGGAGACCGGCGCGGCGCGACTGGCGGCGCGCCACCGGGAGCTGGGCGGCTGAGCGCGGGAGGCGGACCGGACCGATCCGGCCGGATCGGTCCGCGAGCGCCGGGGCGCCCGGGGTGGGCCACGTAGGGTGATCCAATGGCTGTTATCGAACTGGCGGACTACGGACCGGACTTCAACGTCAACCCCCACCCGTACTACGCGAAGCTGCGGGAGACGGGACCCGTCCACGAGGTGATCTCCCCGGACGGCATGCCGTTCTGGCTGGTCGTCGGATACGAGGAGGGGCGCGAGGCGCTCGCCGACCCCCGGCTCTCCAAGGCGCTGGAGACCATGGGGTACGAGTCGAGCGACGAGGCGATCATGGGCCCGCACGTGCTCACCCTCGATCCGCCCGACCACACCCGGCTGCGCAAGCTCGTCGCCCCCGAGTTCACCGCGCGCCGGGTGGAGCGGATGCTGCCGCGCATCCAGCGGATCACCGACGAACTCCTCGACGCGATGGGCCCGTCGGGACACGGCGACCTGGTCGACGCACTGGCCTTCCCGCTGCCCATCATCGTCATCTGCGAGCTGCTCGGCATCCCGCACGCCGACCGTGACACCTTCCGCGCCTGGACCAACGAGATCGTCGCGCCCACCACCCCCGACGGGGCGCGCGTCAACACCATCGAGCTGTGCGGGTATCTCGACGAACTCATCGAGGACAAAAGGGCGTCCGGCCCCAGCGACGATCTGCTCTCCTCGCTGCTGCGCACCGAAGCGGAGGACGGCGATCGGCTCTCGGCGGCCGAACTGCGCGCGTGGGCCTACGTCCTGCTGATCGCCGGACACGAGACCACGGTCAACCTGATCGCCAACGCGGTCCGCTGTCTGCTCGCCCACCCGGACCAACTGGCCGCGCTGCGCGCCGATTTCGGGCTGATCGACGGCGTGATCGAGGAGACACTGCGGTTCGAGGGCCCGGTGGAGACCAGCACCGTACGCTTCACCCGCGAGCCGGTCTCGTACGGCGGGACGGAGATACCGGCGCTGCGCACTGTCCTGGTCTCGCTCGCCTCGGCCGACCGCGACCCGGCCCGCTTCCCCGATCCCGACACCTTCGACATCCGCCGGTCCACATCGGGGCGGGGCCCCGGCCATCTCGCCTTCGGCCACGGCATCCACTTCTGCGTGGGAGCCCCGCTGGCCCGGCTGGAGGCCCGGATCGCCCTCCGTACGCTGCTGGAACGCTGCCCCGATCTGGCGCTCGACCCGTCGGCCGGGGCGTGGGACTGGCTGCCGGGGCTGCTCATCCGCGGGGTGCGCACCCTCCCGGTGCGCTGGTAGCCCGCAGGGCTGTCCCGTCCGAGGCGGCCGGGGGCAAGGCGGACCGGTCGCCCCGGAGCGTGCCGGGTGCCTCCGGCCGGATCACGCCGAAGGCACCCGCACGCTCTCAGCCGCCCGGGATCTCCGCCAGCCCCACCGGGCGGCGCTCGCGCCGCGACAGCTCGCACGCCTCCGCGATCCGCAGCGCGTGCAGCGCCTCGCGGCCGTCGCAGGGGTTCGCCAGAGCGCCGGTGACCACCTGGAGGAAGGCGTCCAGCTCCGCCTCGTACGCCGGGGCGAACCGCTCCAGGAAGCCGGGCCACGGATGGTCGCAGGCCGGCGGGCCCTTGGGCTCGGTCGAGGTGATCGGCGTACGGTCGTCGAGTCCCACCGCGAACTGGTCCAGTTCACCGGCCAGTTCCATCCGTACGTCGTAACCCGCGCCGTTGCAGCGGGTCGCGGTGGCGGTGGCCAGCGTCCCGTCGTCCAGGGTGAGCACGGCAGCGGCGGTGTCGATGTCGCCCGCCTCGGCGAACATCGCTGGCCCCGCGTCCGACCCGGTCGCGTACACCTCCACCACCTCCCGACCGGTGACCCAGCGCATGATGTCGAAGTCGTGCACCAGACAGTCGCGGTACAGCCCACCCGACAGCGGCAGATACCCGGCGGGCGGCGGCGCCGGGTCGGACGTGACCGCCCGGACGGTGTGCAGCCGGCCGAGCCGCCCCGACCGCACGAGCGCGCGCGCCGCGCCGTACCCCGCGTCGAAGCGGCGCATGAACCCCAGCTGGAGCACCGTCCCGGCGGCCTCGACCGTGTCCACCGCGCTCAGCGTGCCCGGCAGGTCCAGCGCGATCGGCTTCTCGCAGAAGGCCGGCAGCCCGGCCCGCGCGGCGCGGCCGATCAGGTCGGCGTGGGCGGAGGTCGCGGAGGCGATCACCACGGCGTCCACGCCCCACGAGAAGACCTCGTCGACGGAGGGCGCCGCCGTCGCCCCCGTACGGTCGGCCACCCGCGCGGCCGCTGCCGCGTCGGTGTCCGCGACGACCAGGGAGCCCACCTCCCGGTGACGGCTGAGCACCCCCGCGTGGAAGGTGCCGATTCGGCCAGTGCCGATGAGTCCGATGCGCATGCGCCCCAAGGTGGCCGCAGGGCGCTCACCCTGTCAAGCAATTGTCCGGACAACCTGACGTCCCGGCTTCCCGTCCCCCTGGCATACGACTACGCTCGGCGCGTGCCCCATCAGCCGAGATCATCCCGACCCGGACCGGAGACGGCCGGAAGCGAGACGGTCGGGCCGGAGACCGCCGGACCCGGGACAGACGCCCCGCCGCCCCCGGCCCCGTCCCCGCCGCCCCCGCCCGCGCAGCTCCAGCTCGGTGTCGACCGCACCAGCCCCGTCCCGCTCTACTTCCAGCTGGCCCAGCAGCTGGAGGCCGCCATCGAACGGGGCCGCCTCGCGCCGGGCAGCCTGCTCGGCAACGAGATCGAACTCGCCGGCCGGCTCGGCCTCTCCCGCCCCACCGTCCGCCAGGCCATCCAGTCGCTCGTCGACAAGGGACTGCTGGTGCGCCGCCGGGGCGTCGGCACCCAGGTCGTACACAGCCAGGTCAAGCGCCCACTGGAGCTGAGCAGCCTCTACGACGACCTGGAGGCGGCCGGCCAGCGCCCCGCCACCCGCGTCCTGCGCAACACCGTCGAGCCGGCCACCGCCCGGGTCGCCGCCGCGCTCGGCGTGCCCGAGGGCGCCGAGGTGCTGCTCGTGGAGCGGCTGCGGTACGCCCACGACGAACCGATGGCGTTCCTGCGCAACCGGCTGCCGATCGGGCTGTTCGACTGCGACACCCACCGGCTGGAGTCCACCGGCCTCTACCGGATGATGCGGTCCGCCGGAATCACCCTGCACAGCGCCCGCCAGACGGTCGGCGCGCGGGCCGCCACCGCCGAGGAGGCCGAGCGGCTGACGGAACCGGACGGCGCCCCGCTGCTCACCATGGAGCGCACCACCTTCGACGACACCGGCCGGGCCGTCGAGTTCGGCTCGCACGTCTACCGCGCCTCGCGCTACTCCTTCGAGTTCCAGCTCCTCGTACGTTCCTAGGGTCCGTCCGGCGGAGAGCGCCGCCCCCGCCCCGGCGAGCCGCCCCGGCCGTCCTTCCGGGGACTTTCCCGTACCCGATGGGTCACGCCGGGATGTCCATGACCGATACTTGGGCGCCGGGCCGGGTCTGTACGAGCCCCCGGCCGCACCCAGGACTACTTCAAGAAGGGCACGGCGTCGTGGCAACGGTTCGGACAGGGGTACGCGCGATGCGCGCGGTACTGGCTGCGGCCCTCGGGGTATCGGTCCTCGCGGGATGCAGCAGCACCGGCGGCAAACGGGCCGAGGAACGGGCCCAGCGGGCCGCCGAGGGGCGGTCCGCGGTCGACACACCCCGCTGGACCGTGGCCATGATCACGCACTCGGGCGACGGCGACACCTTCTGGGACATCGTCAAGAGCGGCGCCAAGCAGGCGGCCGTCAAGGACAACATCAAGTTCCTGTACGCCAACAGCGACGAGGGCCAGCAGCAGGCCCAGCTCGTCCAGTCGTACATAGACAAGAAGGTCGACGGGCTGATCGTCACCCTCGCCAAGCCCGACGCCATGAAGGACGTCGTCACCAAGGCCGTCAAGGCCGGCATCCCGGTGATCACCGTGAACTCCGGCGCGGCCGAGTCCAAGAAGTACGGCGCGCTCACCCACATCGGCCAGGACGAGTCCATCGCGGGCGAGGCCGTCGGGGAGGAACTGGGCGAGCGCGGCAAAAAGAAGGCCCTCTGCGTCATCCACGAGCAGGGCAACGTCGGTCACGAGCAGCGCTGCGCCGGCGCCAAGAAGACCTTCGATGGCACCATGCAGAACCTCTACGTCGACGGCACGAACATGCCCGACGTCCAGGCGTCCATCGAGGCCAAGCTCCAGACCGACCGGAGCATCGACTCCATCGTCACCCTCGGCGCCCCCTTCGCGGACGCCGCCGTGAAGGCGAAGGAGAACGCGAACAGCAAGGCCGAGATCGACACCTTCGACCTCAACCCCAAGGTCGTCTCCTCCCTCAAGGCCGGCACCCTCGGCTTCGCCGTCGACCAGCAGCCCTACCTCCAGGGGTACGAGGCCGTCGACCTGATCTGGCTCTACCGCTACAACGGGGACGTCCTCGGCGGCGGGCGCTCCGTCCTGACCGGCCCGCAGATCATCACCGAGAAGGACGCCGACGCGCTCGCCGAGTACACCAGGCGGAGCACCCGGTGAGCACCACCGCACCCCCCGCCCACGACCGCCCCGGCGCCCCCGGCCGCGACGAACGCCTGCTGCGCACCTCACCGCTGCGCAGGCTGCTCGGCCGGCCCGAGCTGGGCTCGGTCGTCGGAGCGGCGGCCGTCTTCCTCTTCTTCGCGGTCATGGCGGACTCGTTCCTCCAGCTCTCCAGCTTCGGGACCGTCCTGTACGCGGCGTCCACGATCGGCATCATGGCCGTCCCGGTGGCCCTGCTGATGATCGGCGGCGAGTTCGACCTCTCCGCCGGGGTGATGGTCACCAGCTCCGCCCTGATCTCGTCGATGTTCAGCTACCAGATGACGGCGAACGTCTGGGTGGGCGTCGGGGTGTCGCTGCTGGTCACGCTGGCCTTCGGTGTCTTCAACGGATTCCTGCTGACCCGTACCAAGCTGCCCAGCTTCATCATCACGCTCGGTACGTTCCTGATGCTCACCGGCCTCAATCTCGGTGTGACGAAGCTGATCAGCGAATCGGTGTCGACCAAGACCATCGGCGACATGGAGGGCTTCCCCTCCGCCCGCGCGGTCTTCGCCTCCCAGCTGTCCCTCGGCGGCATCGACCTGAAGGTCACCATCCTGTGGTGGGCCGCCCTCGTCGCGCTCGCCACCTGGATCCTGCTGCGGACCCGCTTCGGCAACTGGATCTTCGCGGTGGGCGGCAACGACGACGCCGCCCGCGCGGTCGGCGTCCCGGTGGTGCGGACCAGGATCGGGCTGTACATGGGGGTGGCCTTCTGCGCCTGGATCTCCGGCCAGCACCTGCTGTTCTCGTTCGACGTCGTCCAGTCGGGCGAGGGCGTCGGCAACGAGCTGATCTACATCATCGCGGCCGTGATCGGCGGCTGTCTGATCACCGGCGGCTACGGCTCCGCCATCGGCTCGGCGGTCGGCGCGTTCATCTTCGGCATGACCAGCAAGGGCATCGTGTACGCGGAGTGGGACCCGGACTGGTTCAAGTTCTTCCTCGGAGCGATGCTCCTTCTGGCCACCCTGCTCAACGCCTGGGTGCGCAAGCGCGCGGAGGCTTCCCGATGACCCTGGTCGAGCTCGAGGACGTCAGTAAGTACTACGGCAATGTGCGGGCGCTGGAAGGCGTCTCGCTGGAGGTCCACGCCGGCGAGATCAGCTGTGTACTCGGTGACAACGGCGCCGGGAAATCCACCCTGATCAAGATCATCGCGGGGCTGCACCGGCACGACGCGGGCGACTTCCTGATCGACGGCGAGCCCACCTCCCTGGCCTCCCCGCGCGAGGCCCTGGACCGGGGCATCGCCACCGTCTACCAGGACCTCGCCGTCGTCCCGCTGATGCCGGTCTGGCGGAACTTCTTCCTCGGCTCCGAGCCGACGAAGGGCGTCGGCCCGTTCAAGCGGCTCGATGTGCCCCTGATGCGCGAGACCACCCGTACGGCGCTGCTGCGCATGGGGATCGACCTGCGCGACGTCGACCAGCCCATCGGCACCCTGTCGGGCGGTGAACGCCAGTGCGTGGCCATCGCCCGCGCCGTCCACTTCGGCGCGAAGGTGCTGGTCCTGGACGAGCCCACGGCGGCGCTCGGCGTCAAGCAGTCGGGTGTGGTGCTCAAATACGTGGCCGCCGCGCGGGACGCGGGACTCGGAGTGGTTCTCATCACGCACAACCCTCACCACGCGTATCTCGTCGGTGACCGCTTCGTCCTGCTCAAGCGCGGAGTGATGGCCGGCAGCCACACCAAGGACTCGATCACCCTGGACGAGCTGACGCGCCAGATGGCGGGCGGTTCCGAGCTGGAGGAGCTGAGCCACGAGCTGGAGCGCGCCCCCGCACCGCCCGTCCCCGGCGCTCCCGCGCCCGACGCGGCCGGCACGGGACCGGCGGACGGGGCGGGTGCCGAGCGGCCCGAGGGGAACGGCCCGCCGGCCGCCGACGGGAACCCCGAGCGCTGAACCGGCGTTCTGTTCTTCCGGAGGACCCGTTCTTCCGCAGGACCCGCTCTTCCGGGAAAGACCCTCCCGTACGGCCCCGCCGTACGACCCGCTGTGCGGCCCCCGCCGGGCCGCGCAGCGACCCCGCCCGCCCCGGATGGCACAATCTGGCAGGGCGGACACCGTCCGCCGCCGCTGCCCGTCCGGGCCAGCCGGCCCCCGACCCGCAGGGACGACACGACTCGTGCGAGCACCCAGCCGCCGCCCCACTCGGTACGGCAAGACTGAGCCGACGGCCACGAGGGGGACGCGCCGATGAGCACCTACCGCGACTTCGCCCACCGGGGCACCGCGCGCGCCACCGTGCTGCGGACCGTGGGCACCAGGGAGCGCCGCTCCCTGCTCACCGCGCCCCGGGTGCCGACCGTCGGCATCGACATCGGCGGTACGAAGGTGATGGCCGGCGTCGTCGACCCGGACGGCAACATCCTGGAGCAGCTCAGGACCGAGACGCCGGACAAGTCCAAGAGCCCCCGGGTCGTCGAGGACACCATCGTCGAGCTGGTCCTCGACCTCTCCGACCGGCACGACGTGCACGCCGTCGGCATCGGCGCGGCCGGCTGGGTCGACGCCGACCGCTCGAAGGTGCTGTTCGCCCCGCACCTCGCCTGGCGCGACGAGCCGCTCAGGGACGCGCTCTCCTCCCGGCTCGCCGTCCCGGTGATGGTCGACAACGACGCCAACACGGCGGCCTGGGCCGAGTGGCGCTTCGGCGCCGGACGCGGCGAGGACCATCTCGTCATGATCACGCTCGGTACCGGGATCGGCGGCGCCATACTGGAGGACGGCCAGGTCAAGCGCGGCAAGTTCGGCGTCGCCGGCGAGTTCGGCCATATGCAGGTGGTCCCCGGCGGCCACCGCTGCCCCTGCGGCAACCGGGGCTGCTGGGAGCAGTACAGCTCGGGCAACGCCCTCGTACGGGAGGCCAGGGAGCTGGCCGCCGCCGACTCCCCGGTCGCGTACAACATCATCGACCGGGTCAAGGGCAACGTCCACGAGATCACCGGACCGCTGATCACCGAGCTGGCCCGCGAGGGCGACGCCATGTGCGTCGAGCTGTTCCAGGACATCGGCCAGTGGCTCGGCGTCGGCATCGCCAATCTGGCCGCAGCGCTCGACCCGTCCTGCTTCGTCATCGGCGGCGGGGTCAGCGCGGCGGACGATCTGCTGATCGGGCCCGCCCGCGACGCCTTCCGCCGTAACCTCACCGGCCGCGGCTACCGCCCCGAGGCCCGGATCGCCAAGGCACAGCTCGGCCCCGAGGCGGGCATGGTCGGCGCCGCCGACCTCTCCCGGCTGGTGGCCAGACGCTTCCGCCGCGCCAAGCGCCGCCGTGTGGAGCGCTACGAGCGGTACGAGCGCTACGCGCAGGCCATCCGCAACCCGCGCACGCCCCAGGACCCGGCGTCATGACCCTCGGAAGCGTGCGCGACAGTGTCGTGGGAGGCGCCGGGGGACCGGGCGACGGCGGCCCCGGCGAGGTCCCCGGCCCGGGGTCCGGCGGCCGGCCGCCGGAGGACCGGCAGCACCGCAACCGGCGTCGCTGGCTGACGGCCGTCGTCATCGTGCTGCTCATCGGCATCCCGGCGGGCTATCTGCTGATCTCCGCCGGGCAGAGCCGCGACAGCGGACGCGACAAGGAGATGGAGTCGTCCGCCACCGGCCTCCAGCAGCTGCGGCCGTCCAAGATGAAGCGGCGTGTCTTCGAGGTGCCCGTTCCGGACGGCGCCACGGACGTGCGCTACTTCGAGACGAGCAACTGGCGCACCAGCCGGCTGTACGTGCAGTTCGATGTCACCTCGGGGCGGCTCGACACCTTCCTGACCGAGCTGGGGACCACCCGCTCCGCGCTCAAGGCGGGCTCCCTGAACATCACCCCCCGCGACCGGGACGTGGTGGGCTGGAACTTCCACATCCCCGGCCACGACTGGGCGGGCCTCAGCCACCGGCAGGAGGGCCCCCGGCCCAGCCAGGACATCGTGGTCGACCTGACCGACCCCGGCTTCCCCCGGGTGTTCGTCGTCTCCTCCACAACGCCCTGAACCACACGTCCGGACGACACCACACGTCCCGGGCGGCCGGGGTCTCAGGTGTCCGGGTGCAGGAGGACCTTCGTCCAGCCGTCCTCGCGGGCGTCGAAGTGCCGGTAGCCCGCGGGGGCTTCGGCGAGCGGCAGCTCGTGGGAGACGATCCAGGACGGGGTGGCCTTGCCCTGCTCGATCAGCCCGCACAGCTGCCGGTTGTACGCCTTGACGTTGCACTGGCCGGTGCCCATGGTCTGCCCCTTGAACCAGTGCAGACCGTAGTCGAAGGCGACCTCGCCGTCCTGGTACAGGCTGTCCGGGCTGTTGGGGTCCTGCGGGACGAACACACCGACGACACCGATCCCCCCGGTGAACTTGACGGAGTGCACGAGGTTGTTGAGCGTGGTGTTGGGGTGTTCGTTTCCCTCGGCGTCGTGGGCCTGGTAGCCCACACACTCACAACCACGGTCCGCGCCCGCGCCGTTGGTGATCTCGTTGACCCGGTCGATCACCGAGCCCTCGCGGTCGTCGATGGGAGTGGCACCGATCTGTTCCGCCAGCGCCAGCCGGTCCGGGTGGCGGTCGACGACCATCACCCGGCCGGCGCCCTTCAGCGTCGCCGCGAGCGCGGCCATCAGACCCACCGGGCCGGCCCCGTAGATCACCACCGACTCGCCGGGCCGGAGACCGGCCAGTTCGGTGGCGTGCCAGCCGGTCGGGAAGACATCGGAGAGCATGACGTAGTCGCTCTGCCTCTCGCGTGCCTCTTCCGGCAGCACCAGACAGTTGTGGTCGCCGTACGGCACGCGCAGCAGCTCGGCCTGACCGCCGTTGTGCGGCCCCATGCCCGCGAATCCGTAGGCGGCGCCCGCCATGGTCGGGTCGGGGTTGGTGGTCAGGCAGTACGCCGTCTTGCCCGCCTCGCAGTTGCGGCAGAACCCGCAGGAGATATTGAACGGGAGACAGACCAGGTCGCCGACGCGTACCCGGTCGACGCCGTCCCCGACCGCGATCACCTCGCCCATGTTCTCGTGGCCCAGGACCCGTCCGGTCTCCATCTCGGTACGGCCCTCGTACATGTGGAGGTCCGAACCGCAGATGTTCGTCGTGGTGATCCTCACCAGCACATCGGTGGGGCGTTCGATGCGGGCGTCCGGAACATCCTTCACGCTGACACTGTGCGCACCGTCGTAGACCAGAGCCTTCATGACGTCGTACCTGCCTTCCGGCGCGCCCGGCGAGCGGAAAGGGGCGCCGGTGCGCGCGGTGGTCGGGCGGTGCCGCGTGGACACTCCGCCCGGGGCGGTTCATCCGTTGAATCAACACTCCCATCTCTCACCGAGCTGTCAAACGGCAGGTGAAACACCACGTCACCGGCGCGATGGCGGGCCCGGACGCGGTCGGCGGTGTTTGTCGGCCCGCTCTCCGGGCACCTGACCGTACGAACCGTACGACCCGATTTGTCACCCTCCGGAGTCGAACGTGAGCGTCGCCCGCGAGCCGGGCAGGCCCGGCTCGCCCCCACTCCGGCGGCTGCGGGGGTCCCCGGCGCACTCGGGCCGGCGCACTGCGGAAGGAGCGGTACATGAACAGCGAAGAACTCACCGAACTGGCACAGCAGCTGAGGGTCGACTCGGTGCGCGTCGCCGACACGGCGGGGTCGGGACATCCCACCTCCTCGATGTCCGCCGCCGATCTCATGGCGGCTCTCCTCGCCAACCACCTGCGCTACGACTTCGACCGCCCCGACCATCCGGGCAACGACCGGCTGATCTTCTCCAAGGGCCACGCCTCGCCCCTGCTGTACTCCATGTACCTGGCGGCGGGCGCGATCGACGAGGAGGAGTTCCGCACCTACCGGACACTGGGCAGCCGGCTGGAGGGCCATCCCACCCCGCGGCTCCCCTGGGTCGACGTGGCCACCGGCTCGCTCGGCCAGGGACTGCCCGTCGGTGTCGGTATGGCTCTCGCCGGGCAGCGGCTCGGCCACACCCCGTACCGCGTGTGGGTGCTCTCCGGCGACAGCGAGATGGCCGAGGGGTCCGTCTGGGAGGCGATCGAGCACGCGGGGGACCAGCATCTCGACTCGGTGACCCTCGTCATCGACGTCAACCGGCTCGGCCAGCGCGGGCCCACCCGCCATCAGCGGGACCTGGACGCGTACGGCCGCCGGCTGCGCGCGTTCGGCTGGCACACCGTCGAGATCGACGGACACGACATGGACGCGGTGGACGCCGCCTTCGACGAGGCGAAGTCCACCCTGCGCAAGCCGACCGCCATCATCGCGGGCACCCGCAAGGGGCGCGGTGTGCACACGGTCGAGGACCGCGAAGGCATGCACGGCAAGCCGCTGCCGGACGCCGCGAGCGCCATCGAGGAACTGGGCGGACGGCGCTCGATCCGGGTACCGGTGGCCAGGCCCGCCGAACCGGAGACCGCCCCCCGCACCCGGCACGGAAGCGACACCGTCGAACTGCCCCGCTACGACGTGGGCGACGAGGTCGCCACCCGTGACGCGTTCGGCAAGGCGCTCGCCGCCCTCGGCACGGCCCGCGAGGACGTCGTCGTGCTGGACGGCGAGGTCGGCGACTCCACCCGCGCGGAGTTCTTCGCCAAGGAGCACCCCGAGCGCTACTTCGAGTGCTACATCGCCGAACAGCAGATGGTGGCCGCCGCCGTCGGGATGCAGGCGCTGGGCCTGTCCCCGTACGCGTCGACCTTCGCGGCGTTCCTGACCCGCGCCCACGACTTCGTGCGCATGGCGGCCGTCAGCAGGGCCTCGCTCACCCTCGTGGGCTCGCACGCGGGCGTCGCGATCGGCCAGGACGGCCCCTCCCAGATGGGCCTGGAGGACCTCGCGATGTTCCGCGCCATACCCGGCAGCACGGTGCTGCACCCCTGCGACGCCAACCAGGCGGCCCAACTGGTCGCGACCACCCACGAGTTGTCCGGCGTCCGCTATCTGCGCACCCTCCGGGGGAAGACGCCGGTCATCTACGGTCCCGACGAGCGCTTCCCCATCGGCGGCAGCAGGACACTGCGCCGTTCCGACGCGGACCGGGTGACGCTCATCGGTGCCGGGACCACCGTCCACGAGTGTGTCGCGGCGGCCGACGCCCTCGCCCGCGAGGGCATCGCCGTGCGCGTCATCGACCTCTACTCGGTCAAGCCCGCCGACGAAACCGCGCTCGCGGCAGCCGCCGCCGACACGGACTGTCTGATCACGGTGGAGGACCACCACCCCGAAGGCGGGGTCGGGGACGCGGTGGCCGAGGTCTTCGCGGACGGCCGCCCCGCACCGAAGCGCCTCGTCCGGCTGGCCGTGGGGAACGTGCCGGGCTCGGCGACGCCGGAGGAACAACTGCGGTCCGCCGGTATCGACGCGGAGTCCGTCGCGGCGGCGGTCCGGCTGCTGGTGGACAGGATCATGGTCTGACGGCGGGGGAGGGGCCGCCCGCCGTCGGACCGTTCACCGCACCCGCTCACCGGC
Organism: Streptomyces sp. NPDC012835; assembly: GCF_042900885.1. Taxonomy (NCBI): domain Bacteria; kingdom Bacillati; phylum Actinomycetota; class Actinomycetes; order Kitasatosporales; family Streptomycetaceae; genus Streptomyces; species Streptomyces sp. NPDC012835. The sequence goes on along the minus strand of NZ_JBIBBW010000001.1, from coordinate 1,357,029 downwards.
CGTCGCGCCCGGCCCCGGCGCGCTCGCCCCGCACCGTGTCGACCAACGCCACCGGATCACAGGGCAGTTCGTCGCCGCGCCACGCCACATGGCCGTCCGGGCGGACCAGCACGAAGGCCCGCTCGTAGAGCTTGGCGACCTCCTCGTCGCCCCCGCCCCGCACGGTCAGCGGCACGCCCCGCTCGGCGAACGCGCGCTCCACGCCCGCGAGTCCGTCGTCGCCGCCGAAGCGCAGCAGGACGAAACCGCGGCCGAAGAGGTCGAGCGTGGAGGTGGTGGCGTCCCACCACGCGTGCGCGGCGCGGTAGCCGGGCTCGCTGCCGGGACGCCAGCCGGCGTCCGGTGTCCCGGTGCGCACCGGTACACCGGGGTCCTCGATGACGGCGGGGGAGCGGTAGCGCAGCCCGAAATGGATCGCCGGGGCGTCGAACTCCCGCTGCGCGCCGCTGTCCGCCAGCCGCTTCGCCATCTCCCTGCGGGCCTGTTCGCCCTCGGGCCCGTCGAGATGGATCTCCGGTGGCACGGTCCTGCGCAGGGTGCGTTGCAGGTTGACGTTGGCCTCCTCGACGCTCGCCACCGCGATCGGCCTGCGCTCGGTCTCGTAGGTGTCCAGCAGCCCCTGACCGGCCCAGCCGTCCAGTGCGGCGGCGAGTTTCCAGCTCAGGTCGGCGGCGTCGCCGATGCCGGTGTTGAGGCCGAAGCCGCCGGCGGGCGCCAGGGTGTGCGCCGCGTCGCCGGCGAGGAAGACGCGTCCGGCCCGGTACCGGTCGGCGACCCGGTGGGTGAGATGCCAGGTGCTGTCGCTCAGCAGCTCCACCGGGGTGTCGAGGGCGAGTGCGTCCCGGATGAGTGCCATGGCGTCGGCGCCGCCGGTCTCGTCGTCGTCCGCCCCCACGACCAGGTTGTAGAGGTCGCTGCCGTTCAGCGAGCGCATGGGGAAGCGCACGGTGGACGACAGCATGAGGAAGTAGAGAAGGGCGGCGCGGCCCCCGAGCCGCTCCTTCAGCTCGGGGGCGCGGAAGAGGATGTTGCGGAAGACCTGCGCACGGTGACGGGCCGGCGCCTCGATCCCGCAGGCGCGCCGGATGGGGGAGGAGGCGCCGTCGCAGGCGACCACGAACCGCGCCCGGACGGTGCCGGTCCTGCCGGTGGCGTGGTCGGTGAGGTCGGCGTCGACGTGGTCACGGGCCTGACGCACCTGGCCGACGGTCGTGAGGAGCCGGAGCGGGCCCTCCGGGTGGACGCCCACGGCCCGGGTCAGCACCGGGTTGAGCCAGTGCGCCGGGCACACCTGGTCCGGCTCGGGGGTGTGCGCGAAGGCCGGACGGTTCCGGGCCGTTCCACGGCGGTACCGGTGGATCTCGTGGCCGCCGACCCGGGTGACCCAGGCGATGTCCAGGGGATGGTCGGCGGGCCATCCGGCGTCCCGGACGGCGTCCGCGACACCCCAGCGGCGCAGCAGCTCCATCGAGCGCGGGCCGATCGTGCTCACCTTGGGATGCCGGACCTGCCCGTCCCCGGCGTCCGCGACGACGCAGTCGATCCCGCGGTACGTCAGGTCCAGCGCCATGGCCATCCCGACCGGACCGCCGCCCACGATCAGCACGTCGGTCCGTTCACCGGACGGTGTCATCCCGTCCCGCCTTTCGTCTCCGGCCCCGCTCACGGGCGTTCCGCGATGACCAGGAGGCAGCCGAAGTCGTCGACTCCCGCCAGGTCGGACGGGCGGAAGGCGTCGTCGGCGAAGTCGAAGTTGCCCTCGTTCATGGCCGCGGGGCGGTCCTCCGCCGCCGCGACCTTCCCCAGTTCCTCGGCGAGACGCAGCGTGGTCTGCTCCGTGATGTCGAGGATGCCGCGCAGCCGCAGGCCGGAGCGGTGGAGCAGGGCGACGTAGTCGTCGATGTCCGCCGTGGTGGACATCAGGTCGCGGCAGAACTTGTCGATGCCCGGGTGCCGTACCTCCTTGCGCGGGTGGCGCTCGAACACGTCGGTCAGGACGAGCCTGCCGCCCGGGACGAGGACCCGGGCGACATCGGTGAGCACCTGCTGCCGGTCGGGCATGTGGCAGAGCGACTCCAGCGCCATCACGGCGTCGAACGCCCCGTCGGCGAAGGGGAGTTTCATCGCGTCGCCGTGCTGGAAGACGGCCCGCTCGGCGAGCCCGGCCTCGGCCGCCAGCCGGTTGGCTGTCCTGATCTGCTCCTCGCTGATGCTGATGCCGGTGACGCGGGCCCCGGTGTGCCGGACGAGCCGCAGGCCGGGGCCGCCGACCCCGCAGCCCAGATCGAGGACATGGGACGAACCGTCCACCTTCAGCCAGTCGGTGAACACGTCGGTGAGCCGGTCCATCGCCTCCTCGATCGTGGCCTTGGAGTCCGGTGTGTCCCAGTAGCCGATGTGCACGTTGGTGTTGAAGGTGCCGTCGCGCATCGCGCTCAGCGTCAGCCGGTCGTACAGCTCTCCGACGGCTCCGGGTACGGGCAGGATACGGGCGGATTCGGTCATGGCAACGGCCTTTCGGTTCGGGTGTCGGGAGGGTGGTGCGGCGCCGGCTCCGGCGCACGCGTGGCGCGGGTGTGCGCGCGGTGGTCGGTCGCGGTGGTCGGTCGCTGTGGTGGTTCGCGGTGGTCGGTCGCGCTGTGGTCGGGAGGGGCGGCGGTCCGTGCGGGTCAGGCGTCGGCGATCACCGCGCCGTCCGGGGCCCACCCCCGCTCGATCTCCTGGCAGCGCGCGTAGTCCGGCAGCAGCCCCCGCTCCCACGCCTCGGCCAGCGTGGGCGCCGCCCGGTCCCGGTCGGAGAGGATCGGCTCGCGGCCGGTGAGCGGCAGCCCGAGGGCCGGATCGAGGACGGACAGGGCGAGTTCGTGCTCCGGTACGTAACTCCCGGAGAGCATGTACGACATGACGGTGTCGTCCTCCAGCGCCACGAACGCGTGGCCCACCCCCACGGGGAAGTAGCTGGTCCGGTGGTCCTCCTGGTCCATCAGCACCGTGTCCCACCGGCCGAACGTCGGCGAGCCGGTCCTGATGTCGACCACGATGTCCAGGGCCTTCCCGCGTGCGCAGTAGACGTACTTCGCGGTACCGGGCGGTGTCGAGGTGAAGTGGATGCCTCGTACCACGCCCCGCCGGGACACACTGTGGTTGGTCTGCGCGACGCGGAAGAACGGGGCACCGTGCGCCTCGGCGAAGGCGTCCCCCTGGAACGGCGAGATGAACAGGCCCCGGTCGTCGGGGAAGACGCGGGGGGTGAACTCCAGTGCGCCCTCGACGGCGAGTTCGCGTGCTTTCACAACTGCTCCCATGGCTGGACGGACGGACAGACGGTCGGGTGGCCGGACGGCTCGAACGGCTCGGCGGAACGGGCCGGGTCGGCGGGGTGTTCAGAGCGTGGTCAGCACCTCGCGCACGGAGTGGATGACCTTGTCCTGGAGGTCGCGGGAGAGCGAGGGGTACATCGGCAGCGAGAAGATCTCGCCGGCCAGCGCCTCGGTGACCGGCAGCGAGCCCTCCGCGTAGCCGAGATGGGCGAATCCGGACATGGTGTGCACCGGCCACGGATAGCTGATGTTGAGGTGGATGTCGTAGACCTTGAGGCGCTCGATGATGTCGTCCCGGCGGGGGTGGCGCACCACGTACACGTAGTACACGTGCTCGTTGCCCCGAGCCGTGCGCGGAAGTCCGAGACCGGTGCCGGCGAGGCCGTCGGCGTAGCGCCGTGCGACGGCCCGGCGTCCGGCGACATAGGTGTCGAGCCGCCTGAGCTTGCGCCGCAGGATCTCGGCCTGGACCTCGTCCAGACGGCTGTTGTGGGCGGGCGTCTCCAGCGTGTAGTAGCGGTCGTCCATGCCGTAGTACCGCAGCCGTCGCAGCCGGCGTGCCACGGCCTGGTCCGAGGTGAGCGTCGCGCCGCCGTCGCCGTACGCGCCGAGGACCTTGGTCGGGTAGAAGGAGAAAGCGGCCGCGTCACCGGTGGCGCCCGCGAGGGTGCCGTCCTGCCGGGCCCCATGCGCCTGGGCGCAGTCCTCCAGAACGGCCAGCCCGTGCCGGTCGGCCAGCTCCTTCAGGGGGGCCATGTCCACACACTGCCCGTACAGATGCACCGGAAGGAGGCACCGGGTGCGTTCGGTGATCGCCGCCGCGACCTGGCCGGTGTCCATCAGGAAGTCGTCCGCGCGGACGTCGACGAAGACGGGGGTGGCGCCCGTGGAGTCGATGGCGACCACGGTCGGCGCCGCGGTGTTCGACACCGTGATCACCTCGTCGCCCGGTCCGACGCCCAGCGCCTGGAGCCCGAGCTTGATCGCGTTCGTACCGTTGTCGACACCGACGCAGTGGCCCACGCCGTGGTAGGCGGCGAACTCCGTCTCGAAGCCGCGCAGGCTCTCGCCGAGCACGAGCTGCCCCGAATCGAAGACCGTCTCTACGGCGTCGAGGATGTCCTGACGCTCGGCGTCGTACTCCGCCAGGTAGTCCCATACACGCGTGGTCATGTACCAGCCTTTCCGGAACGGTGACGAACGGCCGTGCACCGGCCGGACGTTCGCGGTGGGTGTGTGCGCATCGCAGGGGTTTCCCTCACCGGCCCCCGTCCGACTGCCGGGCCAGTGCGGCGACCGTGCGGCGCACCCCGTCCGGCAGCGATGTCGTGGGATGCCAGCCGGTGGCCGCCCGGAACGGGGCGGAGTCGATGGTCACGCTCCGGAAGTCCGTCACGGGAGCGTGCGAGGGGGGAGTCACGGACACGACCGGGACCGGGGGCCGGCCCGTGTGGTCGGACACGGTCCTGGCGACGAGCCGGAAGACGTCGCCGAGCGCGTCGCCCCGGCCGGCGCCGATCAGCCAGTGGCCGCCCACCAGGGCGTCCGGCCGGTCGAGCGCCGCCGTGAACGCCGCCGCCACATCGTCGACATGGACCAGATCGCGCCGTACCGTGCCGTCGTGCCACATGGTGAGCGGCTCGCCGGCGAGCGCCCGCCGCATCATGGCGGACACGACACCGCGGTCGGCGGCGCCGGGCGCCGCACCCGCACCGAACACCGTGGGCAGACGCAGACTGATGCCGCGCACCCGCCCCTCGGATGTGGCCTTCAGCAGCAGGTGTTCCGCCGTCAGCTTCTGCCGGTCGTACGCGGTCTCCGGGCGATCGGGCTCGCTGCCGTCGAGGGGCTCCCGCGGCGGTGTGCCGACCTGCGAGGCGGCGCCGCCGTACACCACCAGCGGCGGCACACCGCCCCCGGTGTCCGGCGGCAGCACCGCGACGAGGTCCCGCATCACCCCCACGTTCACACGCTCGGCCCCCGGCTCGCTCTCGGCCGCCCGCCACCCGCCGTCCGCCAGCAGCAGATGCACCACCGCGTCCGATCCCGCGACCGCCTCGGCCAGCGCCGCCCGGTCGGTGAGATCGGCGGTGACGACGCTCGTCTCGGCCGGCCCCGGATCGGGCGCGCTCGGCCTGCGCGCCACCACCCGCAGCCGGACCGGGCGGCGCGCCAGCGCCCGGGCCACGGCCGAACCCACGAATCCCGAGGCGCCCAGCACGGTGATCAGCGGCCGGTCCGCCGACGCTACGCGCTCCATGTCACACCCCTTCCCGGAGCCGCGCCGCCCCGGCGTTCAGACAGGCCAGCAGGGTGCGGGCCTCCACGTTGAGATAGTGACCGTGCCGGGTCAGGGCGCTGAGCTGCGCCGGGGTCGCCCACGCGTAACCCGGGGGCGGATCGAGCGCGGCCTCGGCCCCGACGGCGTCCACGGCGAGATAACGGTTCCTGGCGTTCAGGAACCGCCCGCCCTCCTCGGAGTGCACGGCCTGGTAACGGATGCGCGACGAGGGGGCGTTGAGTACGGCGTCGAGAAAGAGCGGCCGGTTCTCCAGGGGCAGGTGGGCGTAGTTGCCGGGAGTGCACTGCACGGTAGGGGCCAGCTCGACCGTGTCCAGACAGCCGCCCTCGGCCCGCGCGTGCACCAGCACATGCCGTACCCCACCGATGTCGCGCACCAGGAACGCCGCGATCCCCACCCCGACGGGTTCGAGCAACGGCTGTGTCCAGCTGACCACTTCACGGTTCCCGGCCCGTACGGAGACGGCGGCGATCCTGAAGTAGCGGCCGTACTCGTGCTCGATCGCCCCGGTGCCCCGCCGCCAGCCGCGCACGTCGGCGAGCGGGATGCGGTGGGCGCGCACGTCGTGCCGGGAGCGCTCGCCGGTGAACCACGACAAGAGCTGGAGATCGGAGAGCAGCGCGCCGGGTGTCCGGTCCCGGTACGGCAGACAGGACAGCACGGTCCTGGCATTCATGTTGATCAGGTCGTCCACATGCAGCAGTTCGGCGATCTGCCCGAGGGTGAGCCAGCAGAAGTCGTCCGGCGCCGGCACCTCGTCGCGGGTCTCGACGACCATGTTGCGATTGGACTTGTGGAAGAACCACGAGCCCTGCTCCGACTGGAGGACATCGACGAGCACACGGTCCCGGTCGGGCCGGAAGAAACGGTCGATGAGCTTCACGTCCGTGCCCCGGTGGGCCCTGGTGTAGTTGCTGCGGGTGGCCTGCACGGTCGGCGAGAGCTGCAACAGATTGGGGGTGCCCGGCTCCATCTTGGCCTGCATCAGGAAGTGCAGCACCCCGTCGAACTCCTTGGCCAGGATGCCCAGGATGCCCACCTCGGGCTGTCTGATGACCGGCTGCTGCCACTCCCGGCGGGGGCCGTCGCCGTGCGGCCCGTCGCGTTCCACCACATGCATGCCCTCGACGGTGAAGAACCGCCCGCTGCGGTGGGCGAGATTGCCGGTGCCGTCCTCGAAGCACCACTCGTCCAGCGCCGCGAACGGCACCCGTTCCACGTGGAAGACATGGGCCCGGCGGCGCTCGGCCAGCCAGTCGCGGACCTCCTCGGTCCGCAGCTGCGCCCCGTGACCGGTCGCGGCCGACACGGCGATTCGGTCGGCCTGTTCGCGGTCCGCGCGCGGACGCACCGCGGCACGGTGCGCCGCGGCCGGCGGTGGGATGAGGCTGGACGACATCGGGGGCTCCCTGTCTGCGGGACATCGAGAACGGAAACGGTGTGTTCGCCGGCCGTCGCACGCCCGGCCGGCCACGGTCGCCGGATCAGGACCGCCGCGCGGTGATCAGTACGTAGCCGGTGTACGGGTGCTTCCCGAACGCCTCCATCAGGTCGGCCGCCGCGCCGATCCGCTCCGCCCCCGACGGGTCGAGGGAAGCGGCCAGTTCACGGAAGGCGGCGGCGACATGCCCGTAGCTGGGCCGGACCCGTTCGCCGACGTCCGTCAGCTCCAGCAGCTCCCAGCCGGCTTCGGCCAGCCGCGCGCGGTGCTCGTCCGGCGTGTTGATACCGGCGATCTCGTAGACACGCAGCATGTCGTCCAGCAGCGCCCGGTCGGCACCGGTGAACGGCCGGCGTTGGCACTGGTCGGCGATGACCAGCCGGCCGTCGGGGCGGACCACACGGTGGATCTGTGCCAGGCCGGCGGCCTGGTCGGGCAGATGCAGCAGCGACTCGATGGCCAGCGCCCCGTCGAACGAGCCGTCCTCGAAGGGCAGGTCCATGGCGTCCGCGAGCAGGAACGAGACCCGGTCGCGCACCTCGGAACCGGCCGCCAGCTCCGACGCCTGGGCGAGCTGCTGCCGGCTGACGGTGATGCCGGTCACGCGCACCTCGTGCGCCGCCGCGAGGCGCAGCGCCGGATCGCCGTTGCCGCAGCCCACGTCCAGCAGCCGCTGACCGGGCGCCGGGGCGAGACGGCCGGCGACGAGATCGGTGAGGCGGTCGGTGGCCTCGGCGATCGGCGCTTCGTCGTCGCCGTCCCAGTAGCCCACATGGATGTTGCCGCCGAGGGCGGTGGTGGCACCGGCGTCGGCGAACGTGTCGTACGCCCGGCCGACGGAATCGGTGGCGGTGTCGGACTGCTGTGTCATGGGTGTCTGCCTTTCGTGCGGTGCCGGTGGGCCACCGCGGGTCACGGGAGGTCGGGCGGGGTGAGGACCAGACGCGTCGGCCCGTGGAAGACCATGTCGTCGGCGTACTCCACCTGGTGGCCGCCCCGGCTCAGCCCGGGAAGGCCGTGCAGCAGCGCGGTGAGCCCGATCTCGGCCTCGGCACGGGCCAGCGTCGCGCCGAGGCAGTAGTGGATGCCGAGCCCGAACCCCAGATGCCGGTCGGCGGGACGGTGCGGGTCCAGGTCGTCGGGGCGCGGAAAGCGCGCCGGGTCCCGGTTCGCCGAACCCAGCAGGGCCACCACCCGGCTGCCCCGCTCCACCGCGTACCCGCCGAGCCGGGTGTCCCGGTACACCCAGCGCGTCACCGCCTGCACCGGCGGATCGTGGCGCAGCAGCTCCTCGACCGCCGCCGGGATCAGCTCGGGAGCGCCGCGCAGCTCGTCCAGGACCGCGGGGTGCGCCCGCAGTGCCAGCACCGCCTTCGCCAGGAAATTGGTGGTGGTCTCGTGTCCGGCGGTGAGCAGGTGGACGCAGGTCCCCACGATCCCGTCCACGGTCAGCGGCGCACCACCGTCCCGGGCACGTACGAGAAGCGTGAGCAGGTCCCCGCGGTCGTCCCCGCGCCGCCGGCGCACCTCCCGCCGGAAGTAGCCGGCGAACTCCCGGGAAGCCGCCTCGGCGCGCGCGTAGCCGCCCGTACCGCCCCGCGACCGGCTGGTACTGGCCTCCTGGAGGGCCATCGCGTTGACCCGCAGCCAGGTGTGGTCCTCCGGGGGAATGCCGAGCAGCTCGGAGATGACGAGGATGGGGAACGGCGCCGCGAACCCCTCGACCAGATCGGCCCCCCGGCACGGCCCGAGCCGCTCCAGCAGCTCCTGCGCGATCCGTGCGATCCGGGGCCGCAGACCGGTGACGACCGAGGGCGAGAACTCCCTGCCGAGCAGGGAGCGCAGCTCGGTGTGGCGCGGCGGGTCCAGGAAGACCAGCCAGTTCTCGACGATGGCCCGCAGCGCCCGGTACTCGGCGGGAACGGGCACGGGGACCACATCGGCGTCGTCGGCCGCCACCCGCGCGTCCCGGCCGAAACCGGAGCCGGTCAGCACCCGCACGACCTCGTCGTGGGAGAAGACGTAGAAGGTCCCCGGCCCGCCCGCGCCCGAGGCCCCGCGATGGACGGGCGCGCTCTCCCGGTAGCGCCGGTACACCGGGTACGGGTGCGCGATGTCCCTCTTGTCCCAGCCTGTGAGGTCGAACCGCGGCAGCGTCGCGGATGGCATGCGGTCTCCTTCGGTTGGCGGTGTGGCGTCGCCGCTCCGGGCATTACGGGACAGCCCTTAGCGGCGCGGCAGCCGGAAGTGGTCGGCCCAGAACGCGCTCATCTCCCCCACCCGGTCGGGCACCAGGGGATGCTTGCCGCACGCCGCCGCCAGATGGTCGAGGCGCAGCGCGATCCCGCGCCGGGCCACGTCCGGGCGGGACACCGGCGCGGGCTGCTCGGCCAGTTCGAACGACGGCCCGGCGGTCGTGCCCCGGCGCCCCGACGGCAGGGTCACCAGCAGCTCCGCCAGCGGGCGCATCAGGCCCGTCATCATGTCGATCGCCGCGTTCATCAGGTCGGACCGCCGCAGGCTCCCGTCCGGCCGCTCACCGAAGTGCTGGGCCATGAGCTGGAGCGCCATGAAGTACGAGCGGTTGAACAGCTCCATGACCGACCGGGCGTCCGGATCGGTGACCGTCCCGGTCGCCGGGTTCCCCCGCGTGAGCGTCGGGTTCCGCAGGACGGGATAGGCCGGATTCCACCGTTCGCCGCCCGGCCGCGTCCGCGCGGCCGGCGCGCCGCGCAGCAGATCGGAGATCCGCAGGAACGACGCGTAGTGCGAGTCCTCGGCGACGCGGGGCCCGAGCACCCCTCCCTCTCCCTGCTCGGCGATGACGTCGATCGCGTACAGCGCGCTGGAGAGGTCGTCGACCTCCAACTGGTAGTCGGGATGGCGCCGGTTGATCGACTCCCGCAGGAAGAGGTGGTGCTCGCCGCCTCCTCTGCCCTGGTCCACCAGGAACAGATCGGGGACGCGCCGCAGCCCTTCCCTGATCTCCGCGTACAGCTCGCTCAGCGACGCGTAGGGGTGCCGCTCGTCGTCGGACGCGGGGGCCGGTGCCGTACCGCCCCGCCGGACCTCGCCGACGAGGTCCGCCGGCCGTTCGATCAGGACGAACCGCTCCACACTGCCCGGACCCAGCCCCTCCAGGGCGAAGTCCAGCGGCACCGGCAGTTCGTGGTTGACGGTGCCGAAGTCGATCCGGGGCACGTGGAACGGCTCGCCCACCGCGATGATGATGTTGTTGACGAGGAGGAAGTGGATCATCTCCTCGCGGGCGATGGTCAGCAGCATGCTGCGGATGCCCTCGTCGAGGGTCTCCCCGCCGTCGCCGCAGGCCAGCCGGAGCTGCTCGGGCGTCCACACGCCCCGCCGCACGTACTCCAGACCCGCGCCGTGCGTGGGCACCGAGTAGGCCGCGTACAAGTACTGGAGCATGACGGCCAGTTCGATCGCCGCCGCGTCGCGCAGCGCCTCGACGAGGTGGCCGCGGGTGGTGATCCGCCCGCTCGCCCGGCCGGCCGCCGGGACCGTCAGGAGGACCTCGTCCGGCACCTGCTGGGCCCGCAGGTACGTCAGCAGGAGGCGCGCCCTCGGCTCGGACAGATCCCGGGTCGGCGGCATGTAGTAGGTCTTCGCCTTGTTGCGCGGGTCGCACATCTGCCAGATCAGCTTCGCGTACGTCTCCACCTTGCACCGGTCCGCCAGGCTGAAGACCTCCGCCTTCATGAAGGAGTACAGCTGCTCGTAATACGCAAAGACCTCCGTGTACACCAGGTCGAAGGTCACCTCGTCCCGGCCGATCCCGGCCAGCCGCCAGTCGTCGGGCAGCACCCGCAGTGACACGTACCCGGCGCCGGACCAGTAGCCGAGCGCGTCGTCGTGGTCGTGGCCGGCGGCGGCGGAGCCGGGCAGGTCCGGGTCGCAGGGCAGGTCGTCGGCGCCGGTGGACAGCAGCACCCGGGCGGTGCCGGCCGACGCGCCCCGCACGGTGAACCACCCGCGGCCCGCGCGGTCCGTCGCCACGACGCAGGCGCTCGACCAGGCGCCGCCCGCGTCCCGGCGGCCCGCGCGCAGCCGGACGATGTCGATGTCGGAGCACCGCGCGCCGGGGGCGCGCGCGGACGGATGGCGCGGCAGGGCACCGGGGTTGAAGAACTGCCGTACGCCGATCTCGCCGACGGCGCCGGGCCGGCCCCGTACGAAGGACCGCACCGGCACCTCCACATCGTGGTCCGCGTCGTCCGCGTCCCGGGGATGCTCCAGGAAGAGGCAGGCGTCGTCGACCTGCACGTTGATCTCCTTCTCGCGCAGACGCGTCACCGGGCGGCCGGGGCCGGTGCCCACCAGGCACAGCGCCTCCCCGGCCGCCGCGCTCGCCGGCAGCTCGGCGGGAACCGTCACCAGGCCGCAGGTCAGCGCGTACTCCGCCCCGAGGTACGCCTGCCGGGGCACCCGGGCCACCAGCCGGTCGCTGTCCGCCGTGCGCAGTTCGAGATCGCCGAGGTCGACCGGCGTGGGGGGAGCGGCCGGGGCCCCGCTCCCGCGCTCGCCCGCCGGGCCGGAGACGGGCAGCGCGGTGATCATGTTCAGGGTGACGTGTTCGTCCGTCAGCTCGACGGAGAGGTTGTGCGCCCCGCGAACGGGCCGGCCGGCCACCCGGCGGTCCGGGACGAGCAGCCGGCCGGCCGGGTAGGTGCGCGGCTCCCACGGGCGCCAGGGGGCGATCGTCCCGCGCAGCTGCCACCGGCTCGGCCGGTCGGGCACGTCCGGGGCGGACATGTGGCTGAGCGCGAACTGCACCACCAGGCCGCCGGACCCCGCTGCGCCGACGGCGGCCCGCAGCCGCCGCACCGCCGCGGAGCCGTCCACCCCGTCCAGCCAGGTCAGTTCCCCGCGCTCGGTGACGAACTGGTGCACCACGGAACGGCTCAGCCGCTTCGCCGGCCACCGCCCGCCGACGCCGCCGACATGGCCGGCGTTGTGCCACCTCGGGGGGTGGAAGCCGTGGACGGCTCCGGTGGCCGCGTACCCCACGTCGTGGGAGCGGCCGGCGCGCCCGAAGCAGAACTGTCCGACCATCAGCGTCGTGGTCCAGTCGGAGGACGGATCGACATCGAAGACCCGGGCCCGGTTGACCGTGGTGGCGAGGTACTCGTTGTAGTGCCCCCACATGTCGACGCCGCGCCCGACCACCGGGTCGGCGGTGTCGACGGCGCCGGCGCGGCCCTCGACGCTGACGATCCGCGCGTCGATCGAGAAATGCCCGTTGCCGGCGAAGTCCTCGCCCTTGGCCGCGCTGAACGGCCCGTCGGGCGCCGGGCGGCCCTTGCTGTCGAAGCGGGGCCCCGACCAGTCGAGGTAGTCGTGGTACTCGGCGGGCGGACGGTCCGCCGGGAAGGGCGCCCCGTCCGCCGTCAACGCCGTGTTCGTCGCCAGGTCGACGAGACCGCTGCGCGGGCCGGTGGGCAGATGGGTCGTCGCCACGCCGCGGAAGTGCAGCCGGGGCAGGTCGAAGACGCTCACGCGGACTCCTCGGACCGGCACGGCCGGGTGGCGGCGAACACATGGTTCGCGCGCGGCTCGTACCACTCGATCTCGTGCGCGGCGTCGATCGCCGACTCGATCGCGCCCTCGATCCACGCGGGCTTCGACGAGCAGTGCTCACCGGCGAAGGAGAGCCCCCGCTGCGGCCGGGCCGCCTCCCGTCGCTCCGCCTCGCGGAGAGCGGCCTCCTGGTTCCAGCGGACCGTCGCCGCCCCGCGGGACCACCGGCGCGTCCCCCAGTCCAGGCCCGCCATGCTCAGGACCATGCCCGGCCGGCGCAACTCGGGGTGCATGACGCTCAGTTCCTTGATGATGAGCGCGTTCCGGTCGGTCTCGGTCAGCCGGCTGAGCGTGTCGGCGTCCGGTCCGATGCTGTAGCTCGCGAGCAGCACCGCACCGTGCGCGGGATCCCCGACGGCGGGCGGGTAGTAGGTCTGCCGCACATGGCCGCCGGTGAAGGACGCGCCCCCGCTGATCCCGTCCTTCTCCCAGAACGCCTCGCGGCAGTGGAACGCTATCTTCGTCGCGGCCCAGTACTTCGTCTGGTGGACGATGTCCAGCTTCTCCTGGTCGAAGCCGGTCAGCCGCATCTTCCTGAGCACCGTGAACGGGATGGTGCACACCACGTAGTCGCAGCTCTTGGTGAACTCCCTGACGCCCCGGCGGATCCGCAGGATCACCGCCTCGTCCCGGACGTCGATGCCCACCACCTCGCGGCCGGTCAGGATCTCCCCCCGGATACGCGAGGCGAGCCGCCGGGGAAGGGCGTCCATCCCGTCCCGCAGCCGTACGATCGTGGAGCTGGTCTCGTCCAGCACATCGTCGAGGAACCGTTCGAGGCGCGGCGGGCAGAACGACCGCACCTGCGGATGGTCGGCGAAGAAGGCGTGCAGATCGATTCGGTTTCCCGCGTTGCCGCACCGGTACGGCGTCAAGTCGATGTGATCGACGAGGTTGAGCAGTTCCACTCCTATCTCGTCGTGCAACCCGTCGTAGAACTGACGCGGCGCGATGGCCCGCAGACTGGCGTCCAGCCAGGCGCCGAAAAGCAGGGTGTTGTCGTGGTACCGCCGGTCGGGCAGTCCGGCGGCGAATTCCTGGACGAGCGTTTCGTGCGCGTCGCGCACCCGTAGATATCCCGAGGAACTCGGCAGGTAGGCGGCGTCGTCCGAGAACAGCGTCCGGAATTCCCGTACCTGGTTCTGCAGTCCCAGTTCGGCGATGTAATGCATGGTCAGCCGGTGCCCGGCGGGGATGCGCATCGCGCCCAGCTCGGCGATTGGACCCGGTCGGCCGCCACCGGGAAAGCGATGGGTGTGAATGCGGCCGCCGATCTCGTGGCTTCCTTCGATGACCTGGACGTGATGTCCGAGGCGCTCCAGTTCGTATGCCGCGACCAGTCCGGCGATACCGGCGCCCAGGACGGTGATCCTTTTCGGTCCGCCGGGGGCGCTGTCCGGCCCGTCGATGTCGATCTCCTGTAAGGGTGCCGTCACAGATTTCCTCCAGTACGCGAATTCTGAGGCCGGGAGCATGTCCTGGATGACGCCAGCGCCTTTTCCGGTCCCGGAAGGGCGATGCCGGGGATTGCCTGTCCGTCATTGTCCGCGCGGCGGCCGGACGCCCGTATCACCCGGTGGGCCCTTACTCGGGTGGTTCGGTCAGGGATCCGCCGGCGCGATCGAGGCGTCGTCGCCGCGTCATCCCACGCGAACGCGCGGGCTTTTCCCGGCACCGGCGCGCGGCGGCCGGAGCGGGGCGATGCTGGCGGGCGTGGCCGCACCGACCGTCGCCACGGGTACGGACGGAGTGCGCGGACCGAGCCGTGACTGTCCGGACCGATCGGCGTGAACGGTGACACGAGAACCCGAGGGAGGCGACGTTGACACGCGTGTTGATCGCTACCACACCGGCACCGGGGCACATCGTCAGCATGCTCGAGGTCGCACGCGAACTGGCCCGGCGCGGCCACGAGGTGCGCTGGTACACGGGCCGGGCCTTCCAGGCGCAGGTGGAGCGGACCGGAGCGTCGTTCGAACCGATGGACGCCGGGCTCGACTTCGGCGGCAGGAGCAGGGAGGAGGCTTTCCCCGCCCACGCCGGGCTGACCGGGATCCTCAGCTTCAAGATCGGCGTCCGGGACATCTTCTACCGGACCGCACCGGGCCAGATGGAGGACCTGCTGGCCGTGCTGGAACGGTTCCCGGCGGACTGCCTGCTCGCCGACGACATGTGCTACGGAGCGTGCTTCGCCGCCGAGCGCACCGGCATTCCGCTGGCCTGGCTGAGCAATTCGGTCTACATCCTCGGCAGCAGGGACACCGCCCCGCTCGGCCGGGGGTTCCAGCCGAGTTCGACGCCGCTCGGGCGGGTGCGCAACGCGCTGCTCGCGTTCCTGGGGAACCAGGTGGCGATGCGGGACCTGCGGCTGGAGGCCGACCGGACCCGGGCTCTGGTGTCACTGGAGCGGCTGAGTACGGGCGCCATGGACAACATCGCGCGCCCACCGGCCCTCTATCTGATGAGCACCGTGCCGTCCTTCGAGTTCCCCCGCAGCGATCTGCTCCCGGGCACCCACTTCGTGGGCGGGCTTCTCGGACTTCGCCCGGAGGACTTCGAACCGCCCGACTGGTGGGGGGAGTTGGACGGCAGCCGGCCGGTGGTGCTGATCACCCAGGGCACCACAGCCAACGACGTCGACTGGCTGCTCGTCCCCGCCGTCCGGGCGCTGGCCGACCGGAACGTGCTCGTGGTGGTCACCACCGGGAGCGATCCGGCCGTCGAGCGGCTGCGGCCACTGCCGGACAACGTCCGGCTGGAGCGGTTCGTCCCCTACCACCATCTGCTGCCGCACGTGGACGTGATGGTGACCAACGGTGGCTACAACGGGGTCAACGCGGCCCTCGCCCAGGGGGTGCCCCTGGTCGTCGCGCCGCGCTCGGAGGAGAACCCCGACGTGGCCGCGCGGGTCAAGTGGGCCGGGGCCGGTGTGGTCCTCGGACGGCGGGCCGTGTCGGAGGCCGGCCTGCGCGACGCGGTGACCACCGTACTGAACGACGGGCGTTACCTGCGGCGGGCCCGCGCGCTCGCCGAGGAGCACCGAAGCCGCGACGCCCCGCGACGGGCCGCCGAACTCATCGAGTCCCTGGCCGACTTTCAGGGCCAGATTCCCACCGGAGGTGTCACACGTTGAACGTCACGACGAAGACCGGCCTGGCAGTACCCCCCGAGACGACCATGCCGACGGACCCGGGCCCCTTCGACTGCATGCCGCAACTGCTGGCGGCGGCACGGGTGGCGCCGGTCGTCCGGATTCCCTACCTCGACCACCACGCCTGGGTCGTGTGCGACCCGGAGCTGGTGCGTGCCGCGCTCACCCACCCGCAGCTGGACAAGGACGTCTCGCTGGTCCCCGACTGGATGCGCCGGCCGGGCCTGATGGTGGGATCGCAGCCGGACCCCGAATACGCCCGTGCCATGATCATGAGCGATGGTGAGCACCACGCGCGGATCCGGCGGCTGCACGCGCCGGTCCTGAGCCCGCGCAACACCGAGAGGTGGGGCGCGCGGGTCAGTGTGAAGGTCGACGGATTCCTGGACGAGCTGGCGCGCTCCCGTTCCGGTGAGTCCGCCGAGGTCAATGTGGTGACGGACTACACCCACCGGATTCCGCTGGCGTTCATCTCCGAGATGCTCGGCCTGCCCCCCGAGGCGGAACGGCAGTTGCGCGCCATCACCGACGTCATGCTCTACTCCTCCGACTATCCGGCGCGCACCGAGGCGGTCGGGGCGCTGTACGGGGCGGTCGAGGGCTGGGTGCGCGACCCGGCTCCGCTGGACGACGGGGTGATCACGGGTCTGCTGGCCTCCTCCGACGGACCGGACGCGGCCGTCACCGAGGGCGAGGTCATCGTCTGGACACTGGGGATGATCATCACCGGCTACGAGACGACCGGGAGCCTGATCTCCGCGTCGCTCTACGAGGCGCTGCGCAGGCCGCCGGAGGAACGGCCGCGGACCGAGGAGGAGATCAAGGCGTGGGTCGAGGAGACCCTCCGGGTGCACCCGCCGTTTCCGCATCCGACCTGGCGCTTCGCCACCACGGACATCGATCTCGGCGGCTATCTGATTCCCAAGGGCGCCCCGGTGCAGGTCAGCATCGCGGCGGCGAACCGGAACCCGGGCGAGGAGGCCGACAGCTTCGCCGCGGACCGCCAGGGGCACGGGCACCTCACGTTCGGCCTCGGCATGCACTACTGCATCGGCGCCTCGCTGGTCCGGCTGGAGGCACAGATCGCGGTGCGCGGGTTCCTGCGCCGGTTCCCGGAGGCGCGACTGAGCACGGGGACCGCCGTCGAGTGGGAGTCGGAGTGGATGATCCGCCGGATGAGCGTCCTGCCCGCCACGCTGTTCTGAGGACGGCGGCCGTGCGGGAGAGGGGCGCGGAGCAAGGAGAGCCGGAAGGAGGGCGGGGCGGGGCGGGCCGGGGCAGGGGTACGGCGCGGACGGACAGGTCCGGCAGCCGAGCGGCGCCCGGTCCGTAACCGCTCCGGCGTGGCCGCGGCGCCGGGCAGCGGTGTTACGTCCTGAACCTCACCAGACCCATCCGGGAGCGGATGCCGAGCTTGCGGTAGATCTGCCGCAGATGAAACCCCACCGTGTGCGGGGAGATGTACAGATGCCGTGCGGCCTGCTGGTTGGTGAGGCCGTCGGCCACCAGCTCCGCCACCTTCCGTTCGGTCCTGGTGAGGCTCTCCCAGCCGGAGTCCGGACGCTTGGCGCGCGTCCAGTGCCGGCGCCGCACCCCGAGCCGGCGCAGCCGGGCCCGTACACGCGCGGCGTCCCGCTCGCCGCCGAGCGCGCCGTAGGCGTCCAACGCGCGGTCCAGCTCAACGATCGCGGCCGCGTGGTCGCCGCGGTCGAGCAGCAGCCCGCCGTGGTCCTCGGCCGCCGCCGCCCGCGCCCACGGGTTGCGGTGCTGCCGGCCCGCCCTGGCCAGGGCGTCCACGTCGCCCTCGGCGAGCGCGCGGGCGTGCAGGGCCGAGGTCAGCACGGCGGGAACGTCCGGGTTGTGCGTACGGAGGTACTCCATCGTCCCGACCACCGTCCGCACGATGTCCGGCCGGTCCGCCGCGAGCGCGCAACGCACACACCACGCCGCTGCCGCCGCGTCCTCCAGCAGGAGGTCGCGGAGCGCACCCGCGTTCGTCCCGATCTCCGCCAGCATCTCCGCCGCCGCCCGCGAACCCCCCTGGGCCTGGGCCAGCTGCGCGTTCAGCAGCCGGCGCGCGGCCCACCAGGGGCTGGGGGAATCCTGCGGGAAGTCCTTCTCCAGGGTCCTGGTGTGATCCTCGGCCTGGGCGAGCGCGCCCCGGCGCAGTGCGACGAGGGCCAGCACCAGCCATGCCTGCGGGGCGAGCATCGGCAGGTACGGGCCGTCCCCTCCCGTACCGCCCCGCACCGCCGCCTCGGCCTCGTCCAGGTGCCCTTGGGCGAGCCGCAGCGGGGCCCTGAGCAGGGCCGGGACGACGGCGGCCAGCGTCCTCACCTCCGGAGGGGCCGGCCGGGCGCAGCGCTGGATGACGGCCGCCGCCTCCTCGTACTCGTCGGTCTTGGTGAGCGCGAAGGCGAGGAACCAGCGTGGATCGAGGAGTTGCGCGTCCCCGCCCTCGCGGTCGAGCGCGACGGCCGCCCGCAGCGTCGCCACCGCCTCGCCCACCCGGCCGTCGCGCCACTGGCTGAACGCGTGGAAGGTCAGCGCGCCGATCCGCACGGTCCTCGGGTGGCGGTCGGGCGCGCCGACGATCTTCCGCGCCCGGTCGACCGCGGTGCCGTCGCCGCTCAGGTAGGAGGCGGCGAGGTGGGTGATCACGGCTTCCGGGAGCTGGGGTCCGCCCTCCCGTGCCGCGAGCGCCTCGTGTGCCGCCCGGCGCGCCGCGCGGGTGTCCCCCCGGAGGAGCAGCGCGGTCGACATCGACGCTCGCAGTGCCGCGATGTCTCCGGCCGGCTCCGTCGGACCCGGGGCCGCGCGGCCGGTCGTCTCGTCGATCGTCTCCTTGGACAGGGCGACGGCCCGGTCCAGGTCGCCCGCTCGGGCGAACGCGTCGACAGCGGTCCGCGCGAGGCGCACGCGCTCGGGGTGCCCGGAGGGCAGCAGCTCCATACCGCGGGTCGCCAGCCACGCCGCGGACGGCGGATCGGTGGCCAGCAGCTCGCCGGCTCCCGCGGCGATGACGCCCAGGGCCTCCGCGTTGCCGGGCTGGGCGATGTGCACCAGTTGGAGGGCGGCGCGCGCGACGCCGTCGGGACGCGCCAGCAGCATCTCCGCCGCCTGCCGGCGCAGCAGCGCGCACACCGGCGGCGGCACGGAGTCCAGCAGTACCCGCCGGATCGGCCCGCTGCGGAACGCGAGGTCCCGCTCACCGCAGACCAGAAGCCCCCGGCCGACCGCTTCGTCCACCGCTGCCAGCAGGCCGACCGGTGCCTCACCGAGCAGGGCCGACAGATCCTCCGGCGCGAACGGCGATCCGAGCACCGCCGCCAGCCTGAGCGCCTTCATGGTGGGTGGGGAGAGCGACCGCAGTTCCTTCTGGACCAGCGCGGAGAAACGCTTCGGTACGGACGCCGGCATACCCCCACCGGTCCCGGCGGAGGCGTTGCCGGGGGAGTCGGGCCGCAGCCGTGAGATGCCGTCGACCACACATATGTCGCCGTCCTCCACAAGCCCGCGCACCAGCTCGATCACCGCCCGGGGCGTGCCGTTGACGCTCTCCGCCAGCGCGAGGAGCGCCGGGCCGGGGGCGGCGCCGGTGCAGTCGGTGACCAGGTGCGCCAACGCGTCGACCGGGAGCGGCCCCAACTCCCGCACGGGCTCGACCGGGACCCTGCCCCGGAGGATGCCGAGACAGGTCTTCACCGGCTCGTACGGCGTGGGGTCCCCGTCCGGCGTGAAGGCGAGCAGCCAGAGGACCGGACGACCGCTCAGGGCCACGACGAGATCGCACAGGGCCGTCAGGTCGGGGAGGGTCGCCAGATGCAGATCGTCGAGCGCGACGACGGCGCGGACGTGTTCCGCGTCGTCGCGCAGCCATGCCCGCGCCGCCCCGATCGCGGCCGACGCGCTCGGGTGGTGGAGCCCGCCGGCGCCGGTGCCCGGCGGGTGAGGGCGGGCACCGGCAGCTGTCGGCGCCGCCCCGGCGGAGGCATCGGGGCCCACCGGGACGCCGTTGAGGACCGTGAAACCGCTCCTGTCGGCGAGGCCGGCCGCCTCGGCCAGCAGACGGGTCTTGCCCGCGCCGGACGCCGCCTCCACGAGGAGGACCCGGCTCCGCCGTGTACTGGTCACGCCGTGCAGGTTCGCGGTCACCTGCGCCAGCTGTTGTTCCCGCCCGCGCACCTGCGGTGACGGCCGTGCGTGAGGACCCATGAGGCTCCGTATCACGAATCTCAGTCAGTCGGTCCGCTGCTCCACTTGGTCCAGCTGCTCCCTCACTCGACGAACTTGACGCTCTGGAAGGTGGCGTCGAGGTGGGCGCCGGGGGCGACGGCGTGGGCGGCCGTCCCGGGGCAGTTCTTGAAGCCGTAGAGGAGGGCGGTGGCGTCGGTGTTGTTGAGGAGGAGCCCGTCACCGGCGACGTTCTCGCAGTGGCCCAGGGGCGGCTTCGGAAGCGTCTTCGGGGCTGAGCGCGTGGCGTAGACGAGCGTCCCGCCGGCCTGCCGCACGACGCGCAGACTCTCGAAGGCGACGTGGTCCTTCCACGCGTGCGGGGCGACCGTGACGGGGATACCGGAGCAGTTCGGGTGGGTGAAAAGCTCGACGCCCTGGTCGGTCAGGTTGTCGACGGCGATGCCACCGGGGGACACGTGGCAACGGGGAGGCGGGTCGGTCAGGGCGTGCTCTGCCGGGGGCGGGGTGTAGGTGAAGGAGCCGCTCGCCGCGGTGGCGGGACCGACAGGCATTGTCAGGGACAGAGCGAGGGCGAGCGCGGTCGGCACGGCGCGAGAGATCGGCACCCGGTGTTCCTTTCGGCGAGCGGTAGGTGCTGCCACGCGGCCCGGCCGCACGGGACCCGGGCCGGGGCCGGCCCGTCGCGGGGTGACGGGCCGGCCGGGCGACGGGTCAGCCGATGAACTTCACGCTCTTGAACTCCGCCTCGTAGTGCTGCGCGCCGGGGTCGAGCTCCACGGCATGAGTGCCGGCGCAGCTCCGCTCCGCGTACAACAGGGCGTAGGCGTCGGTCTTGTTGAGCGTGTTCTTGATGCCGGTGACGTTGTAGCACTTGCCGGTCACCGGGTTTTCGAGGAGGGCGAGCTGGCCGTTGGTCTGGGTGTAGGCGAAGGTGCCGGACGCCGCGTACGCGCTGGTGGTGGTTCCCAGGGCGAGCGCGGCGGCCGTACCCACGACGGCCGTGCACAGGGCGATGCGCTTCATGAAGCTCCTTTCGGACCGGGACGAGGCGTCGTCCGGCGATGGCGGGGTCCGCCGATGCGATGCGGAAGCGGGGCGGGCGCCCCGCGACGACTACTGCGGGAGAGTGATCGACTCCATGGAGTGACTTTCCCAGGCTGGCACGGCTGACGCTCGGAAACCACCGCGTACAACAGGTCGCTCCACGGCGCTAGCAGCACACCCGTCGCGGCCCGCACCTCCACGCGCCCCCCGGCGCCCCGCGTACCCACCGGAACCGTGAAATCCCGCGACGGGGGGCCGGGGGCGCGGGAGTTGCCGCCGGACGCGAGGACCGGCCACCTCGACCGCCGCGCTCAGTCGCGCACCTCCGCGGGAGCGTTGAGCGAGATCCAGGTGTCAGGGGGCAGGTCCGGCCGGCCCGGCACCTGCCTATGCTCCTCGGTCCACGCGTCGCCGACGGTCTCCGTGGCGACACGGCGCCAGAAGCGCGCCGCGCCCGTGTTGGTGTCCTGGAAAGCGATCTCCCACGGACCCGGGTGCCTGGCCATGAGCTGCTGAACGGCCCGCAGCCCGACTCCGGCCCGCCGCGCGCCGCGCACCACGAAGAAGCTGTTCAGCACGCGCGTCGGGCCGGTCAAGCCGCGGACGAAGGCGAAGCCGGCCGGTCTGTCCCCGCTCATCAGGAGGTACGGCGCCCAGCCGGGCTCGGAGAACGCCTTGTGGAGCCGGTCGGCGCGGAAGGTTCCGTCAGGGTGGGGCAGCACAGCCTCGAACTCGGACATGTCATGGCGGTACATCAGCCACAGCCGCTCCACCGTGGAGCGGTCCGTGGTGTCCGCGAGGCGCGTGGATATGTCTGTCACAGGACTCCTCGGTGAGGGGGCGGGCTCGGGCGGCCGCTGCGGCGGACCGGTGGGCAGCCGGGCGTCGTTCGGGGCGTGTGTGTCGGCGGATGCCCAGGTGTGCGACGGGTGGGACCTGACTGCATACGGGTGACGGATGAACGTTACCTCTCGGCAACACCGTCGCGCGGGACCCGATACGGCTGCCATAAAGAGGAGGAAGTCCCACTTCCTGAAGGAAATGAGGGAAATCATGAATGAACTGCGCGGTACGGCAAGGGTATTTGCTGTCCTGGCGGCGCTGGCGCTCACCGCCGGCGGAGCCGGTTCGGCATCGGCGGCCGGGAGCGGAGCGGGGAACGTCGCGGGACCGGCGGCGGTGGAGTACACCGGGGTGATCGGCTCCGATGTCGCGGACATCGTCAAGGAGAAGAGGGCCGGCGCCGAGGAGTGGGGCCAGGTGTACGACACCGAGACGGTCCACCTCGCGTGCAGGGGCACCGGCGACCGGCACACCTGGTACCAGCTCGCGGGACAGAAGGACCGGTGGATCATCGACGACGCGTTCGACACCGTCTCCCCGCGCATCCCCGCGTGCCCCGTCACCGAGCCGGCCGGCCACACGGGAATCGTCACGGGATCCCGGTACGCGGACATCCTCAAGGAGAAGAGGCGGGGCTCCGAGGAGTGGGGCCTGGTCTACGAGACCGAGACGGTCCACCTCGCGTGCAAGGGCACCGGTGACCGGCACACCTGGTACCAGCTCGCCGGACAGCGGGACCGGTGGATCATCGACGACAAGCTGAGGAGCCTCAGCTCCGGTATCCCCACCTGTTAGACCGCTGCCCGCGTACGGCACGTCCGAACGAGCAACGGCATCGTCACCTCGCGTCCGGGGGCGGGATCCCGCCTCGGAGACCGCCTCCCGGGCAGGCGCACCGGCCACCGGGGCACACCGGACACCGACGTCCTCCGCGGCCACGACTCCACTGAGCGGTACGCACCCCGTCGCGCGGGCTCCCCGTGAAGCGGGGTGCTGCTGTGTCTGTTCCCCCGCTTCCCGCGGCGGCTTCCTCGCCTCGGCTTCCCTGCCACAGCTCTCACGGTCTCCTTGCCCCGGCGGTCAAGGCATTCGTGCGCCACCGGGTGGCCGATCGGGCGGGCCGGCGGCCATCCCGCGCACCCGCAGCCCCGGCGGAGGGCGACGGGGACGCCCCGGTCGGCCGTTACGGCTCCGACCCCTCGCACCAGCATCCTTCAACCGCGCCCTTCCTCGCCCCGCCCGGCTGTAGCAGCGAGTCGACGGCCCCCTTGATATAGGGCAGCACGGTCGCGTCCTGAGCGGAGCTGAGCGCGGGCGGCTGGACCGCCAGCCGCATCAGCACCACCCCCAGCACCAGCGCCGCCAGCAGTTCGGCGCGGACCTCGGCGTCGGGTCCGTCCAGGCGTCTGGCGAAGTTGCGCGAGAAGACCTCGGTCACGTCGGCGTGCATGCGCCCGACGCCTTCCTCCCGGCTGGGCGAGCGGAGCATCGTCAGCACCGGATGGGGCGTTTCGTCTTCTGCCGGGCCTTCGAAGGCCATCCGGTGAACCCACTCCGCCACGTCCTCCAGCGGCAGGTCGCACAGGGGTGCGAACACGGCGGTACCGCTGCTCACAACCTCCGCGAACAGCCCCTGTTTTGAGCCGAAGTAACGGTAGACGAGCGCGGCGTCGACATCGGCGGCCCGGGCGATGTCGCGGATGCTGGTGCCCTCGTATCCACACCGCCCGAAGCACCGGGCGGCAGCGCTCACCAGAGCCGCCCGCGTGCCCGCGGAGTCGTATCTGCGGGGCGAGGAGCGGCCGGAGCCGTCCCGTTTCGCCTCGTCGGTTCTCTCCATCTGGTTCTCCTCCGTCGGGCCGTTTTCCGTACATGCTCCCGGTCCCGGCCCAGACTGTCCAAAAGCCGCCAACCAATGTCATCGATCGTTGACAAATATTTTTTGATCCAAATAGCTTGTGGACGCGGGCCGTTGACCACCGGAACCCGCCTTCGACCACAGGCCCGACGAGACGTCGGGCCCCTTCCCCCCTGCCAATGACGCGGCCGAGGCGCCGGCCCACGGTGATGCCGGTGCCCGAACGAGAAGAATCGGTTGTTCTCATGGAATTTCGACATATAGCAGTCATAGGAACCGGCTACGTCGGACTGACCACCGGCGCCTGTCTGGCCTCCCTGGGACACCGGGTGGTGTGCGCGGACGCGGACGCGCGCAAGGTCGAACGGCTCCGGCGGGCAGAGGTCGACATCCTCGAACCGGGCCTGCCGGAAACGGTCCGCGAGGGGCTGGACTCCGGCCGTCTCCGGTTCGTGGGGGACGCCCGGGCGGCCGTCGAGGAGGCCGAGGTGGTCTTCCTCTGCCTGCCCACTCCGATGGGCGTCGGAGGCGCCGCCGACCTGGCCGCGGTCGAGGCGGTCGCCGACGAGGTCCGGGACCGCCTGCCGCGCGGCTGCACGGTGGTCAACAAGTCCACCGTGCCGGTCGGCACCGCCGAGCGCGTCGCGGCTCTGCTCCGCCGCCCCGACGTGACCGTGGTGAGCAACCCGGAGTTCCTCCGCGAGGGACACGCCGTGGACGACTTCCTCCACCCCGACCGGATCGTGGTGGGTGCCGCCGACGCCGAGGCGGCCCGGCGGGTGGCCGACCTCTACGCGGCCGTCGACGCGCCGCGGGTGCTCACCGACACCGCCGGCGCCGAACTCGCCAAGTACGCGGCGAACTTCTTCCTCGCGATGAAGCTGTCCTTCGCGAACAACCTCGCCACGCTCTGCGAACGGCTCGGCGCGAACATCGACGACGTCGTCGCCGGCATCGGAC
Organism: Streptomyces sp. NPDC012835; assembly: GCF_042900885.1. NCBI lineage: Bacteria > Bacillati > Actinomycetota > Actinomycetes > Kitasatosporales > Streptomycetaceae > Streptomyces > Streptomyces sp. NPDC012835. The sequence goes on along the minus strand of NZ_JBIBBW010000001.1, from coordinate 1,332,315 downwards.
ACGACCCGCGCATCGGCGGCGCCTTCCTCAAGCCGGGACCCGGATGGGGCGGCTCCTGCCTGCCCAAGGACACGCACGCGCTGCTGCGCGTCTGCGAGGAGTCCGGCGTCGAGTTCCCGCTGCTGCGGGCCGCCATCGAGACCAACGTCGAACACCAGCGTCGGCTTGTCGAGCGGGTGGTCGCGGCGTGCGCCGGGCCGGACGGTTCGCTGCGCGGGGTCCGGATCGGACTGCTCGGTCTCACCTTCAAGGCAGGCACCTCCGACCTGCGCGACTCACCCGCCCTGGCCATCGCCCGCCAACTGCGCGAGCGCGGAGCCGAGTTGACCGCCTACGACCCCGCTCTCAGCGAACTCCGGCCCGATCTGGGCGATCTGCTCACCATCACCGGCACCCCGCTCGACGCGGTGGAGGGGGCCCGCGCCTGTGTCGTCCTCACCGAGTGGCCCCAATTCCGCGACCTGGACTGGGAGGCCGTCGCCGGGCGGCTGGACACGCCGCTCGTCTACGACTTCCGCAACATCCTCGACCCCGCACGGCTCGACAGTGCCGGGCTGACCTCGGAGGGCATCGGCCGCCCGCTGGCGATGGCGCGCTGACGGCGCCCCCTCCATCTTCACGCTTCCCCCCTTCCCCAGTCTCCTGAGCCCGAAGAAAGGCTTGTCGTGCGCGTACTGTTCACCACGATCGGTAGTCCCTCCCACGGCCGCGCACAGCTACCGCTGGCCCGGGCGCTGGCGGCGGCCGGGCACGAGGTGCTCGTGGCCACCACCCCGGCCCTCGCCTCCGTGTTCCAGCAGGACGATGTCCGGGTGGCCGCCGCCATCGGCGAAACCACTCCGCAGTCCTTCATCACACCCGAACTGGCCGAGCGGGTGGCACGGGCGACCGAGGACGGCAGCGAGCCGCGCGACGCCATGAGCCGCCTCATGTTCCACGTCATCTCCGGCCCGATGGCCAAGAAGCACTGGGATGAAGTCCTCCCGGTGGCAAGGGAGTTCCGGCCCGACCTCATCCTGCGCGACGGCATGGACATGAGCGCCTGCCTGATCGCGGAACACCTCGGCATCCCGCACCTGCCCACCCCGTCGGGCACCAGCAACCTCATCGACCCCGCCGAACTGCTGCCCGGCCTCAACGCCCTGCGCGAGGAACTCGGGCTGGCCGTCCAGGACGACCCGCTGTCGATCGTCCCCCACGGCCGCATCGACTACGTACCGCCGGCCTTCTCGTTCGCCGAGCATCTGCCCTCGTCGTATGCCTACCGGCAGAGCGTGACCGTGGACCGCGTCTCGGTCCTGCCGCAGTGGTTCGCGCAACTGCCCACCGACCGCCCCCTGGTACTCGCCGCCCTCGGTACCGCCCTCCCGAAGATCAGGGAGCTGACAGCCGACGGGAACCAGGAGCAGCCGTTCCCGATGCCGGACCCGGTCGGGACGCTGCGGTCGATGATCGAGGCGGTGTCGCGGCTGGAGGAGTGCACCGTCGTCGTCGCCACCTCCGGCCTCCCGGCGGACACCGAAGGACTGCCGCCGCACGTGCACGTCACCGACCGGGTGCCGCAGCCCCTGCTGCTGGAGTCCGTCGACGCGTTCCTCACCCACGGAGGCTTCAACAGCATCCGGGAGTCGCTGCGTACGGCCACCCCCATGGCGGTGCTGCCCCAGTTCGGCGACCAGATGGCCAACGCGCGCCGCGTCGAGCAGCTCGGTCTCGGCCGGGAGGTCACCGACACCACCCCGGACGGCATCACCACGACCGTACGCGAGACGCTGACCGACCCGGGCGTTCTGGCCAGGGCACGTGCGGCCAGGCTGGCGATGCTGACACTGCCGGAGATCGACAGCGCCGTGACCGATCTACAGAAGATCGTCTGACACCGCGTCACACGCCGGCACACCGACATACACGGCACACGTACACGGCACACCGACGTACACGACGCACCGACGTACACGGCACACCGTCGCACACTGCCGCGCATCGGCACCCATGGGCCTCGACACCCACGGGCCTCGCGCCGGGCCGGCTTCGCGCCGTTCCGTCCGGCAGTCCGCCCTTCCCCCTCCCGGCCCGGACCGAGCCCGCGGGCCCCGGCCGGGAGGGCTTCACGCCCGTCCCTCCTCCCGTCTCTCCGCCTGCCCCCGCCCGCCCCGCCCCGTCCACAGCACGCACACGCAGCGAAAAGGGTTCCCGTGCCGCCTCCCCCAACCTCCACCACCGTCACCGAGGCCCTGACACCGGCCGCCGGTACGGGCCCGCGCCTCCGCACGGCGACGAAGGCCGTGCCCCGCCGGATACCGTCCCCGACCCACGGGGCCGGCGACGGCGCTCCGGGCGTCGTGGCCTGCGCGGAGGGAACGGCATGACCGCCTCCGAAGCGGCCCCGACCGGCGCCAAGGACGCTCCCGAGGGGCCCGCGCGCCTGGAACACCGGCAGATCGTCACCGTGCTGTCCGGGCTCATGCTCGGCATGTTCCTGGCGGCACTCGACCAGACCGTGGTCTCGTCCGCGCTGCGCACCATCGCCGACGACCTGCACGGGCTGACGGCGCAGGCGTGGGTGACGACCGCCTACCTCGTCACCGGCACCATCGCCACCCCGCTGTACGGAAAGCTCTCCGACATCTACGGCCGCCGCCCGGTGTATCTGTGGGCGATCGTGCTGTTCGCCGCGGGCTCGCTGCTGTGCGGCTTCGCCACGTCGATCTACGAGCTGGCGGCCTTCCGCGCGGTGCAGGGCCTCGGCGGCGGCGGGCTGATGTCGCTCGCCATGACGATCATCGCCGACCTCACCTCGCCCCGGGAACGCGGCCGGTACCAGGGCTACATCACCGCGGTCTTCGCCGGCGCGAGCGTCGCCGGGCCGCTCGTCGGAGGGGTGTTCGCGGCACAGCCCACGCTGCTCGGGCTCGACGGCTGGCGCTGGATCTTCCTGCTCAACGTGCCGTTGGCGGCGCTGGCCGTCGTGGTGATCCTGCGGGTGCTGCACGTCCCGCACCAACCCGTACGCCACCGCCTGGACTACGGCGGGGCCCTGGCGCTGGCCATCGGCATCGTCCCCCTGCTCGTCGTCGCCGAGCAGGGCCGGTCCTGGGGCTGGCTCTCCGCCCCGGCGCTGGGCGCGTATGTGCTCGGACTGGCCGGCCTGACCGTCTTCGTACTGCTGGAGCGCCGGATGGGGGATGCCGCCCTGCTGCCGCCACGGCTGTTCCGGATCCGGGCGTTCCGGCTGGGAGCCGTCCTGCACTTCGTCGTCGGCATCGCCATGTTCGGCACCATGACGACCCTGCCGCTCTACCTTCAGCTGGCAAAGGGCATGAGCCCGGTGGGGGCGGGACTGGCCACACTGCCCACCGTCGTGGCGAACGTGTCGGTGACCCTGATCGTCGGGCGGCTGATGGCCAGGACGGGGAAGTTCAAGGTCCATCTGGTGCTGGGCATCGGGTCGTTGACGCTCTCCCTGCTGGTGTTCGCGACGCTCCGCGCGGACAGTCCGCTGTGGTACGTCTCGATCGGCATGCTGTTCATGGGCGCCGGCCTCGGTGCCGCGATGCAGACCATCACCACACTGGCGCAGTCGGAAGTGCCCCGCGGCGACATGGGTGCGGCGACCGCCGCGGTGAACTTCTTCCGCTCCAACGGTGGGACGGTGGGCGCCGCCGCGTTCCTCTCCATCCTCTTCTCCCTCGCGGGCACCCGGATCACCGAACGTCTCACCGGCGCGTTCACCGAGCCGGCCTTCCGCCGCCTCACCGATGAACCCGACAACGCCCGCGCGCTGGACGGCGTGCTCCAGGCGGACGGCCACGTCAGCCTTCAGGACTCGGCCTTCCTCCGCGCCCTCGACCCCCGCGTCGCCCAGCCTTTCCTGGAGGGCTACGTCAGCGCCATGCAGGTCGTCTTCCTCACCGGTGCCGCCGTCGGCCTCACCGCGTTCGTGATCGCGGCCTGGCGGGTGCCCAACACCAGTCTGTCGGACGACTGAGCCGGCAGGACCACCGAGCCGGAGAGGCGGCCGAGCCGGAGGGGGCGCCGAGCCGGAGGGAGTGCCTCTACGTCTGCCGTCGCAACCCGCCGCCGGCGGCCGAAAGAGTCGGGGTCCCGTTCAGTGCGGCGGCGGTTGCGGGTCCAGGGCGTTGTCGACGCTGCAACCGCCCTCTCCCGGCATCCGCTGGATCCGGGGCGGCACCCACACTTCCGTGGCGCCGGGACCCACGCGGGCGAGAAGACAGTCCTGCGCGTCGAAGCCGCTGCCCCGCACCGACAGGAGAATCCCGACCCGGCCCCCGTCCGCCTTCACCTCGGTATGGATCGCCGGTTCCAGCTCCAGGGCGGCGAGCGTACGGCGCACCTCGGCCTCGTCCGCCCGGCCGGCCTCCGGCACCCGGGGAAGCCTCGCGCGCAGCTCCTCCCGCGGCAACCGGGGCGGTTCGGGCGGCGGGGCGAAGGTCAGCGGAGGTCCATCCGGGCAGTCCACGTCCCGGGGAGCCGCACCCCACTCGGACTTGGGCGACACCCGCACCAGGAAACAGCGCAGCACGGTGACCTCCTCCAGGTCGCGCCATCTGTTGTACGTCGAGCCGGGTGTACGGACGACCACGTCGACGCCGTCTCCGTCGTGCGTCGAGGTACCCGTCACCCGCAGGACCTCCACCCCGTCGATGCCGGAGGCGGCGCGCCCCACATCCTCCGCCGCGCGCGGACGCTGGCCGTAGAGCAGCTCGCCCGCCCTCCGGGCCACCTCCCGAGCGGCGTCCGTCGCCTCCGTCTCGGAGGACCGCACCACCCCGCAACCGGCGGTGAACAGCAACAGCGGGGCGAGCACGAGCAGTCGGCGCACGCGCCCACCTTTCCTGTGCCGAGCGCGGCGGGTGATCGCTCGCGTACTCGGACCGGCACGGGCGATGGTACTCAGCCGCTGCGGCGATCGGCACGCGCGCACCCCGGCGCCGGGACCGGACAGCATCAATGGTCCCGAAACGCTGTTCTGGGCAGTTCGACGCGAGGGCGCTTCAGGTTCCGTGACGCTGAAATGGAAGGATCATGGACGAAAATGGCCTTCCCAGGGTCCGTCTGTACGATGCTCGGGCGTCTTGCATCAGGTACCTCGCCGACAACGGAGTGCCTGATCACCTGGTTGCCATGCGGGCCGGGCACACGAACGTGAGGACGACGAAGAAGTGGTACGTGAAGCCGGACGTGGCGGACCTGCTTCCAGCAGCGGAGGCATGGGGAGGTCTCGCGGGGGGCGTGTGACGGATCGTGACAGATGAAGGTGTGAACCCGTGAGCGAAGCCAAGATCCATACGCTGCAATACCGCTTTGACGGGCCCGAACAGGCCCCGGTCCTGATCTTGGGTCCCTCACTGGGCACCACGTGGCACATGTGGGATCGCCAGGTGCCCGAACTGGCCCGGCAGTGGCGGGTCCTCCGCTTCGATCTGCCCGGTCACGGCGGCGCGCCGGCGCATCCCGCCACCAGCGTCCCCGAGCTGGCCGAGCGGCTGCTCGCCACTCTCGACGGGCTCGGAGTGCAGCGTTTCGGATACGTGGGTTGCTCCATCGCCGGGGCCATCGGCGCCGAGCTGGCGCTGCGCCGCCCGGACCGGATCGCCTCGCTCGCGCTGGTGGCCGCCTCGCCCCGCTTCGGCACCGCCGACGAGTTCCGCCAGCGCGGGGTGATCGTACGGGCCAACGGGCTCGACCCGATGGCCCGGACCGCGCCCGAGCGCTGGTTCACCCCCGGGTTCGCCGCCGCTCAGCCCGCCATCGTCGAGTGGGCCGTCCAGATGGTCCGCACGACCGACCCCGGCTGCTACATCGCCGCCTGCGAGGCGCTGGCCGCCTTCGACATCCGGGCGGAGCTGGGCCGTATCTCCGTACCGACCCTGGTACTGGTCGGCGCCGAGGACCAGGTCACCGGACCGGCCGAGGCCCGGACCCTGGTCGCCGGGATTCCGGACGCGCGGCTGGCGTTGGTGCCAGGGGCCTCCCATCTGGCGCCCGTCGAGCAGCCCGCGGCCGTCACCGACCTGTTCGTCCGCCACTTCTCCACCGCGTGGTTCAACCCCTCCGACACGGCCACGGGCCTGACCGTGATGCCCGAACGCGTCACCCGGCCCTCCAGCTCGGCGCAGGCCGGACCGGTCGCCGAGATCGCCCCCGCCGAACAGCCCCGGGCGGTCTCCACCGGCACCGGCCGCCCGGATCCGTACGAGGCGGGGATGCGGGTCCGCAGGGAGGTACTCGGGGACGCCCATGTGGACCGGGCCACGGCCGCCGCCGACGGCTTCTCCGGTGACTTCCAGGAGCTGATCACCCGCTACGCCTGGGGCGAGGTGTGGACCAGGGAGGGCCTGGACCGCCGTACCCGCAGCGCGGTGACGCTGACCGCGCTGATCGCCGGCGGACACCTGGAGGAGCTGGCCTTCCACACCAGGGCCGCGCTGCGCAACGGGCTGACCCCGGCCGAGATCAGGGAAGTGCTGATCCAGACCGCCGTCTACTGCGGCGTCCCGGCCGCGAACACGGCCTTCCGCGTGGCCGGGGCCGTCATCCGGGAGGAGACGACGCCCGAGGCGTAGCAGGATGGAAGATGTACGGCCCGAGCGAGGGACAGCGACCAGAAGGAGGCGGTGAGCGGTGAAACTCACCAAGAGGACCCACGCCTGTGTACGGCTGGAGAAGGACGGGCGCACGCTCGTCATCGACCCCGGCGCCTTCACCGAGGAGGACGCCACCGTCGGCGCCGACGCCGTCCTCATCACCCACGAGCACCCCGACCACTTCCACGAGGGGCGGCTGCGGGCCGCGCTCGAAGCCAATCCGGCGGCCGAGCTGTGGACGCTGCGCAGCGTCGCGGAACAGGTCTCCGCCGCGTTCCCCGGCCGGGTCCACACGGTGGGGGAGGGCGACGCCTTCACCGCGGCCGGGTTCGACGTCAGGGTGTACGGCCAGTTGCACGCCGTCATCCACCCGGACCTGCCGAGGGTCACCAACACCGGCTATCTCGTGGACGGCTCGGTCTTCCACCCGGGCGACGCGCTGACCGTCCCCGACCACCCGGTCGACACGCTGATGCTGCCCGTGCAGGCACCGTGGAGCAAGATCTCCGAGGTGATCGACTACGTGCGCGAGGTCGCGCCGCGCCGCTCCTTCGACATCCACGACGCGCTGCTCACCGACCTGGCGCGGCCCGCCTACGACATGCACATCGGGGCGCTGGGCGGCGCTGAGCACGGCCGGCTCTCCTCGGGCGAATCCGTCGACGTGTGATCGCCGCGCCGGGCGCTGTCGTACCCCGCCGCTAGGGTGTCCTTCATGCGCATCGCCACCTGGAACGTCAATTCGATCACCGCCCGGCTGCCCCGGCTGCTGGCCTGGCTGGAGGGCAGCGGCACGGACGTGCTGTGCGTCCAGGAGACCAAGTGCGCCGAGGCGCAGTTCCCGGCCGACCGGCTGCGTGAGCTGGGGTACGAGTCGGCGGTCCACGCCACCGGCCGGTGGAACGGGGTGGCGCTGATCTCCCGGGTCGGTCTGACGGACATCGTCAAGGGGCTGCCCGACGGCCCGGAGTACGAAGGGGTCGCGGAGCCGCGGGCGGTCTCCGCGACCTGCGGCCCGGTCCGCCTCTGGTCGGTCTACGTGCCCAACGGCCGCGAGGTGGGCCACGACCACTACGGCTACAAGCTCGCCTGGTTCGAGGCGCTGCGCGCGGCCGTCGCTCAGGACGCGGCGGGCTCGCGCCCCTTCGCGGTGCTCGGCGACTTCAACGTGGCCCCGGCCGACGAGGACGTGTGGGACCTGTCCCGGTTCGAGGGCGCCACCCATGTCACCCCCGCCGAGCGGGCCGCGCTCGCCGCGCTGCGCGGGGAGGGGCTCCAGGACGTGGTGCCGCGCCCCCTCAAGTACGACCGTCCGTACACCTACTGGGACTACCGCGAGCTGGGCTTCCCGAAGAACAGGGGCATGCGCATCGACCTCGTGTACGGAAACGCCCCGTTCGCCGGGGCCGTCAAGGACAGCTACGTCGACCGCGAGGAGCGCAAGGGCAAGGGCGCGTCCGACCACGCCCCGGTCGTGGTCGACCTCGACGTGTGACCGCGCCGGCCGGGCGCCCCGGCTCGGACCCGACCAGCGCGCTCGTCGGCACCCGGGAGCGACGACCCGTTCACCGAGGAGGGGATCGTCAGCACCCCGCAACTGATGACCGGATCCGGCCGCGGGACCACGGTCCGCCTGATCGTGAACGCCGTCGTCAACCTGTGCGCCCACCCCGGCCGGCCGGCCCTCGTTGTGTCCTACGGGACGGCCGGCGCCGGGTGCCGGACACGCCCCGGGCCGCGTGCCCCTATGGTGCCCCGGCCGGGGTGATGGCAGGCTGGCGGGCATGAACATCCCTTTCTTGGACAACTGGCGCAAGCGGCGGGACGGTGACACCGCCACGTCGCTCGCCGCCGCCGGCGCCGACCAGGAGGGCGTGGCCGAGCTGCTCTCCGAGTGCGAGCTGCTGCGGGCCAGGGCAGGGCAGAGCGGGCTCGAACTGGACGACTCCCCGGACTCGTTGGACGCGCTCGACCAGCTGCCGCCGCGCTGGCGCGACGACCCGGAGGAGCTGCCCTGGCTGGGCAACGACGCGGGACTCTATCTGGGCACGGTGATCGTCCGTACGGTGCCGGGCGCGGTCTGGCAGATCTGGCCCGGCGGCCACCCGGTGGTGCGCCTGCTCTCGGGGCGCGAGATCCAGGTGGTCGAGGCGGGGCTGGAGTGGGCGGCCACCGGGGCGCCCGAGCTGTCCCAGGTGTACGGGGAGGCCGCCGAGGGCTGACCCGGCCCGGTGCTCCCGCCCCGCCCCGGCCGCCCCCGCAGCACCCCGTACCGCTTTTGCAGTAAATACGGCTTATGCCCCGCGTGCGCGTGTCGTGCGCGAAGTCCCTTTCCCGGCTGGATAGTTTGCGCGGACCTCGACACAGCCGAGAATGGGGTGGGGCAGGGTGATGGCCGTCGATCCGTTGATCGAGCTCCGTGACGTCAACAAGTACTTCGGGCAGCTCCACGTCCTCCAGCACATCGATCTCACGGTCGCGCGCGGCGAAGTGGTCGTGGTCATCGGCCCCTCCGGCTCCGGGAAGTCCACCCTCTGCCGGACCATGAACCGGCTGGAGACGATCGAATCGGGCCGGATCACCATCGACGGCCGTCCGCTGCCCGAGGAGGGCCGCGGACTCGCCCGGCTCCGCGCCGAAGTGGGCATGGTCTTCCAGTCGTTCAACCTCTTCGCGCACCGGACCGTGCTGGCCAATGTCTCGCTCGCGCAGATCAAGGTGCGGGGGCGCAAGAAGGAGGACGCCGACCGGCGCTCCCTCGAACTGCTCGACCGGGTGGGACTCGCCGACCAGGCCGACAAGCTGCCCGCCCAGCTCTCCGGCGGCCAGCAGCAGCGCGTCGCCATCGCCCGCGCCCTCGCGATGGACCCCAAGGTCATGCTCTTCGACGAGCCGACCTCGGCGCTCGACCCCGAGATGATCAACGAGGTCCTCGAAGTGATGCGGCAACTCGCCCGCGACGGCATGACCATGGTCGTGGTCACCCACGAGATGGGCTTCGCCCGGTCCGCCGCCAACCGCGTGATCTTCATGGCCGACGGCCGCATCATCGAGGACCGCACCCCGGAGGACTTCTTCACCGCGCCGGCGAGCGAACGGGCCAAGGACTTCCTCTCCAAGATCCTCAAGCACTGACGGGGCGCGGTCGATGACACACCTGCCACGCCGGAGAAGGAGCCTCGCGGCCCTGCTCCCGCTGCTGCTGGCCCTGCTCGCGCCGCTCGCCGCCGCCGGCTGCGGCAAGGCGGGCAGCCCGCCCGTGAAGGGCCCGAAGGCCGAAGCCCTGCCGCGCTACCGGGTCGACCGGTCGTTCCGGCTGCCGGACTCGCCCACCTGGCGAAAGGCCGAGCGGCGCGGTCATCTCGTCGTCGGGGCCAAGGAGGACCAGCCCTACATGGGTGAGAAGGACCCCGCCACCGGTGTCTACTCCGGCTTCGACATCGAGATCGCCAAGATGCTGTCGGCCTCGTTGGGCTTCGACCCGAAGACCGTCCAGTTCCGTACGATCGCCTCGGCCAATCGCGAAACCGCCCTCCAGAACGGGCAGATCGACTACTACGTCGGCACGTACACCATCAACGACAACCGCAAGAAACTCGTCGGCTTCGCGGGCCCCTACTACATGGCGGGCCAGTCCCTGCTGGTGCGGACCGACGAACACGGCATCGACGGACCGCGCGACCTCGACGGCAAGCGGGTCTGCTCGGCGTCCGGATCCACCCCGTACCAGCGCGTGCAGCACGACTACCCGCGCGTCGAACTCGTCGGCTACGACACCTACTCCGTCTGTGTCGACAATCTGCTGACCTACCAGGTCGACGCCGTCACCACCGACGACACCATCCTCCAGGGCTACGCGGCCAAGGTGCCCGAGGAGCTGAAAGTGGTCGGCAAGCCGTTCTCGAAGGAGCCGTACGGCATCGGCGTCCCCCGCGGCGACAACGCCCTGCGTCTCGCGCTCGACGACGCCCTCGCCGTCCACGAGCGCGACGGGGACTGGCAGAAAGCGTACGACGCCACCCTCGGGCTCTCCGGACGCAAGGCCACCCCGCCCCCGCCCATCGACCGCTACCCGGCGAGCTGAGGCAGGCGCCATGGACGTACTCACCCAGAACTTCTCCCTCTACGGCAAGGGCTTCCTCGGCACCGTCGAGCTGACCGTCTACGCCTCGCTGCTCGCGCTGGCGCTCGGCTTCGTCATGGCCTCGTTCCGCGTCGCGCCGGTGCGCTCACTGCGCGCGCTGGGCACCGTATGGGTCACCGTGCTGCGCAACACCCCGCTGACGCTGCTGTTCTTCGCGGTCGTGCTCGGACTGCCGCGCTTCGGTCTCGTCCTGCCCTTCCAGCTGTTCGCGGTGCTCGCGCTCGGCTGCTACACCTCCGCGTTCATCTGCGAGGTGCTGCGCTCGGGCATCAACACCGTGCCCACAGGGCAGGGCGAGGCGGCGCGCAGTCTCGGGATGGGCTTCGGCCAGACGCTGGGCACGGTGGTGCTGCCGCAGGCGTTCCGCACGGTCATCCCGCCCATCGGCTCCACCCTGATCGCCCTCGCGAAGAACTCGGCCATCGCCGGCGCGTTCAGCGTCACCGAGCTGCTCGGCACCTACAAGAGCCTCAACGAGATGGGCTACAGCATCGTCTGGACCTTCGTCTGGATCGCCGTCGGATACCTGATCATCACGCTGTCCATCAGCGCGCTGTTCACGGTCATGGAGAAGCGCTGGGGGACCGCCCGATGAGCCGCGCCACCGTCACCGCGGGGCCGACCGCCCTGTACGACATCCCGGGGCCCAGGACGCGCCGCCGCCACCGCCTCTACGGTGTGCTGGCGACGGCGGTGATCGCCGCGCTCGTCGGCTGGGTGCTGTATCTGCTCTTCGACACCGGCCAGTTCACCGCCACCAAGTGGTCGCCCTTCGAGTACCGGGGCATCCAGGACCTGCTGCTGCGCGGGCTCGGCAACACCCTCAAGGCGTTCGCCCTGGCCGCGGTGGGCTCCCTCGCGCTGGGCGGAATCCTGGCCTGCGGCCGGCTCTCCGAGCACCGGCCGGTGCGCTGGATCGCCACCGTCCTGGTCGAGTTCTTCCGCGCCATGCCCGTACTGGTGATGATCTTCTTCATCTTCGTCGCGCTCAAGGTGCAGGCCCTGCCCGCACTGGTGGCGGGGCTCACGCTCTACAACGGCTCCGTGCTCGCCGAGGTGTTCCGCACCGGCGTGAACTCGGTGGAGCGCGGTCAGCGGGAGGCCGCGTACGCCCTCGGCATGCGCAAGACGCAGGTCATGTCGTACGTGCTGGTGCCGCAGGCGGTCCGCGCCATGCTGCCCACGATCATCAGTCAGTTGGTGGTCGCTCTCAAGGACACATCACTGGGATATCTGATCACCTATGAGGAGTTCCTCCATGCCGGAAAGCTCATCGCCTCGAATCTCGACTACGATTTGCCGTTCATCCCCGTGGTGATGGTGATTTCGCCGATCTACATCGGGATGTGCATGCTGCTCTCCTGGTTCGCCCACTGGATGGCCAGGCGTCAGCGGCGCAATCCGAGAACCGGTGCCGCGGCTGTCGCCCCGGCCTCTCCGGGGACGCTGCTGCCGGGCGCGCGGTAGCACAGGGCAGTGGCCCGCCCGGCGGCAGTCGGAGATCACTTCTCGTACGACGGGGAGAAGGTCAGCTGCGCCGGTCGGGCCGTGCTCGGATCAGCCGGTGGCCGGCGCGGGCTCCGGGGCCGGCGCCGTACGGAACACCTCCGCGACCGGCTCCACCACATCGGGCCCGGGCGCCTCCGAGTTCACGACCTTCAGCAGCGGACAGAACGACCTGTCGCCGTGCTTGCGCCCGAGCCTCTCGTGGTGGCGCGCCAGACAGCGCGAGGCCGCCTGACCGGTGATCGCCCGCTACCGGTTGATCAGCGCCGGCAGCTCCAGCGGCGCGAAGACGTCGTAGCGGCGGCCCCGTCATGACGATGGCGGTCCTGACGCGGCGGGCGCGCGGAAGTTAGGCTGCGCGCACTGTTCCTGACTGGAGGTACGGATGCGTCGCTCCGCAGCGCGGAATGTCTCGCTGGTGGCCCTGGCCGCCGCCCTGCTGTCGGTGGGGGCGGCGCCGCCCCCGTCGGCGGCCCCCGGCTCCCGGACCGGAGCCCCCACACCCACCGTGCCCAAGACACCGGTCGCCGCGGGGTACGGGGGAGCGGTCGCGAGCGTCGACGCCGACGCCTCGGCCGCCGGGATCGAGGTGCTCAGGCGCGGCGGCAACGCCGTGGACGCGGCCGTCGCCACCGCCGCGGCGCTCGGGGTCACCGAGCCGTACTCGGCCGGGATCGGCGGCGGCGGATACTTCGTCTACTACGACGCCAAGTCCCGTACGGTGCACACCATCGACGGCCGCGAGACCGCCCCGAAGTCCGCCGACAGCTCCCTCTTCCTGGAGAACGGCGCCCCGATCCCGTTCGCGGACGCGGTCACCAGCGGCCTCGGCGTCGGCACCCCCGGCACCGCCGCCACCTGGGACACCGCCCTCGACGCCTGGGGCAGCCGGTCCCTGGGACAGGTGCTGGCGCCCGCCCAGCGGCTGGCGAAGGACGGTTTCACCGTCGACGAGACTTTCCGCTCCCAGACCGAGTCCAACCAGAAGCGCTTCGCCGACTTCCCCGACACCGCGAAGCTGTTCCTCCCCGGAGGCCGGCTGCCGGTCGTCGGATCGGTCTTCAAGAACGCCGATCTCGCCCGCACCTACGCCGAGTTGGGCCGCCAGGGCACCAGCGCGCTCTACCGGGGCGAGCTGGGCCGCGACATTGTGCGCACGGTGCGCAAGCCGCCCGTCGACCCGTCGGCCGACCGGGTGGTCAGGCCCGGCGATCTGACCACCCGGGATCTCGCGGCCTACCGGACGAAGCGCCAGGCGCCGACCAAGGTCGCGTACCGGGGGCTCGACGTGTACGGCATGGCGCCCTCGTCCTCGGGCGGTACGAGCGTGGGGGAGGCGCTCAACATCCTTGAACGCACCGACCTTTCGAAGGCGAGCCAGGCGGGGTATCTGCACCGCTTCATCGAGGCGAGCCGGATCGCCTTCGCCGACCGGGGCCGCTGGGTCGGTGACCCGGCCTTCGAGGACGTGCCGACCAAGGGGCTGCTCTCCCAGCGGTTCGCGGACTCACGGGCCTGCCTGATCAAGGACGACGCCGTCCTCAAGAGCCCCCTCGCACCCGGCGATCCGAGGAATCCCACCCGGTGCGGCCAGGGCGGCACGGCAGCGCCGACCACCTTCGAGGGAGAGAACACCACGCATCTGACGGCCGCCGACAAGTGGGGCAACGTCGTCGCTTACACCCTGACCATCGAGTCGACGGGCGGCAGCGCCATCACCGTGCCGGGCCGGGGATTCCTGCTCAACAACGAGCTGACCGACTTCTCCTTCGCCCCCGCGAACCCGGCGGTCCACGACCCGAACCTGCCGGGCCCCGGGAAGCGGCCGCGCTCGTCCATCTCCCCGACGATCGTGCTCGACCGGCACGACCGGCCGGTGCTGGCCGTCGGCTCGCCGGGCGGCGCGACCATCATCACCACCGTGCTCCAGACCCTGACCGGGCGTCTCGACCGGGGGCTGCCGCTGGTCGACGCGATCGCGGCGCCCCGGGCCAGCCAGCGCAACACGGCGGCCACGGAGCTGGAGCCCGGGCTGTGGAACAGCCCGGTGAGGCGCCAACTGGAGGCGCTGGGGCACGTCTTCACCCAGAACCCGGAGATCGGCGCGGCCACCGGGGTGCAGCGCCTGCCCGACGGGCGGTGGCTGGCAGCGGCGGAGCGGGAACGCCGGGGCGGCGGCTCGGCGATGGTGGTACACCCCGCCGGACGGCAGTAGCGCGCGACGGGCGGGCGGCCACCGGCCGCCCGCCCACGGCGCGGGTCGTCGCGGCTACGGACCGATCCGCGCGGGACCGGTGAGGGCAGGCGCCGGCCGGGGCACGAGGGGCCCCGGCCGGCGCCTCGCGCGAGTCAGCCGGTGAGCACGATCTTCCCGAGGCGGCCGGGCCGCAGGTGGTGGGCGAGCGCGTCGTGGATGCGGGAGAGATCGTAGTGGGCCTCCACGGGCGCCTCCAGCGTGTGATCGGCGAGCTGCCGGGCGATGGTCGAGGTCAGTTCGTGAAGGGCCGGAGGGCTCATCCGCTCCATGTGCTGGGGCAGCCAGAAGCCCTCCACGCTCACGCCGCGGAAGATGAGATCGAACGACGGCAGGGGGAGCGGGTGGCCGGACATGGAGCCGTAGACGATGTGCCGGCCGCCGTCGCGCAGGCAGCGCAGGGCCAGCGCTCCCTGCCGTCCGCCGACGGCGTCCAGGGCCGCGGCCACGCCTCCCGTACCCGCCGCGTCCCGGGCCCGGTGGACGACCGCGTCGTCGCCGCCGTCGGCCGACACCACGTGTTCGGCTCCGAGATCCCGGAGCCGGGACGCCTGCTCGGTGTCGCGAGCCAGACAGACACAGCGGACGCCCCGGTCGCGCGCCAGGCGGATGATCATCCGGCTCACCGACGACGTGCTCGCCGTCAGGACGATGGCGTCGCCCGGTTCCACCGCGAGATCGGCCAGGAGCAGGTGGGCGGTGAAGGGATTCACCGTGAACTGGCAGGCGATGTCGAGCGGCAGATCGTCCGGGACCGGGATGACGGCGTCCTCGGGGGCGGTGACGTACTCCTGCCAGGTGCCCGTGACGGCGACCGCCACTCGGGCACCCGGCTCCAGCCGGACCCCCGGTCCTGCCTGATCGACGACGCCGGCGCCCTCGAACCCGATGGGGCTGACGGTGCTGCCACCGACGCGGGTGAAGGGGGCCGGCCGCCCGTAATCACCCTTGACGAACATGACATCCGAAGGGTTCACCGGCCGTGCCTGGAGGCGTAGCCGGACCGTTCCGGCCGGGGTGTCGGGCAGTGGCATCTCGGTGAGGAGCAGACTCTCCACCGGGTCACCGTGGTGTTCGAAGACAAGGGCGCGCATGAACACTCCCTACGCGAAGGACGAACTGCTCATGAGCGAGTCGCGGATGTCGGCGATGGAGAACTGCCCGCCGTGCACCATCGAGTTCACCAGGACATAGGTGGCGCCGCCTTCGCCCAATGCCTCCGTGAGGTGCTCCAGTGCCCCGCACCCGCCGGAGGCGATGACCGGGAGCCCTGACGCTTCCGCGACGGTGCGGGTCAGTTCCAGGTCGAAGCCCTTGCCGACGCCCTCCCTGTTGACGGCGTTGGGCAGGACGGCGCCGACGTGGAGGTCTCCGAGCCTGCGGGCCAGGTCCACGGCGTCGATCGAGGTGCTCCTCGTGCCGTTGTGGGTGTAAGCCTCCCACCCGCCGCTCGCGCGCGGCCGGCTGTTGATGACGACGATGAAGCGTTCGGCTCCGTACCGGTCGATGGCCTCCGCCACGTCGTCCGGGTTGTCGATCATGCTGGTGCTGACGGAGACGGCGTCGGCACCGGCGTCCAGCAGGCGTCCGACATGGTCCGCGGAGGGAATGACACCGTGTCCGACCGAGACCAAGGGGGACATGCCGGTGCCGTTGAGGCGGCTCACCAGGGGATGGAGATAGCCGGTGGTGCGCTCCCACGGGTCGATCACGTCGACGAAGAGTTTGGTGGCGCCGTCCCGCGCGTAATGGGCCGCTACTTCGACGACGTCCGTGGGATCGGGCAGCCCCGGTATGCGCGAGGGTTTCGCGGTACGTCCCCCGGTCACGTCCACGCAGGGGATGATCAGGTCCGCGACATAGGAGTTCCGGTCGTGGAAAACGGGAGCGATCGATTGCGTCATGGCGAGGAATCTCCTTGTCGGGCGGTGAGTTGTTCCAGACGCGGTCCAGTGCGGGTGAGACGGCGGGCGACGTCGAGAGCGGAAGCCACTGCGGCTTCCTGGGAGTCCAGGGCGCCGGTGTAGGCGCCCGCGAAGTACAGGCCCCCTTCGCCCTGGCACTGCCGCAGGCGTCGGCGTGCGCGGTGCGCGGCCGGGGTGGGCAGGGGGGTGCGGAAGGACGTCTGGGCCACCTGGCGGCCGGGTCGCGCGCCGCGATGGGTGATCTGGCTGACGAACATGTCGGTGTCGTGGCCCGGGCCGTACCAGGTGGTGGTCTCGCTCCACCCGTCGTGCACGGTCACGTTGGTGGTGGACCAGTGCCTGCGGTCCCGCGGCATGCCGAAAGGGTCGAGGTGCGCGGCGTAGACGAGTTCCTGGTAGGTGAAGGAGTCGAGGATCGCCCGCAGACGGCCGCAGCCCCCCAGGGACCGGAGCGCCAGTGCGGCGGCATCAGCGGGCGTGGCGAAGACGACCGCGTCCACCGAATGGGTCCGGCCTGATGTCTCGACCAGGGTGAAACGGTCGCCGTCCCGGCGCAGCCGACGCAGCTGTGCCCGCAGGTGGACCTCCGTGGTGCGCAGTTGATCGACCAGTGCGAGGGCGAGTTGCTGGGCGCCCCCTCGTACGTTCTGCGTCAGGGCGGCTTCGGAGGTGGACGCCGGGGGGCCCGCGAAGAATCCGCCGGCTCCCCGGGCGGCGAGCCCTGCCACATCGTGGGTGCCGCAGCCGAACACGGAGGCCGGCAGGGCATGGATCACGTCATTCCGCAGGGCGCCGGGGAGCGCCGGCCAGTCGGCCGCCTCCTCGACGGTGACCTCGCCGTCGAGGTCCTCGTCCTCCCAACGGGATGCCTCACGGAACAGATGGTTCAGCGCCTCCCACGCCGGGCCGAGAATCACCTCACGGTGCCTGTCCTCCCGCACGGTGTGCGGGCCGACCAGGTAGGGGCGGGCGCCGTCGCCGTGTCGCAGAGTACGGGAGGCGGGAACCGGCAGCAGATCGTCCGGTCCGAAGCCGGCCGCTCGCAGCAGGCGCGACCACAGGGGGAACCGGTCCGAGACCTCATGGACCCCGAGGTCCGGACAGCAGGTGCCGGCCGCTGTGCGGGCGCTGACGGTACGCGCGTTGCCCCCGGGGGAGCCGCGTTCCTCCAGCAGCACGATCTGGTGGCTGCCGGACAGCAGCCAGGCCGTCGTGAGGCCCGCCGTCCCCGCTCCTACGATGCCGATTCTCATGGTGCCCTCACGGGTGGGAGGAGGCGATGACGGTCGGGGCCCCGGCAGCACTGGCCCAGAAGCCCTCCAATGACTCCTCGAGAAGCCGCGCCATGAAGAGTGCCTCCTCCGGGTCGTCACCCCGGTCCAAGCCGTCCTGCGCCACTTCCACGGCGAGTTCACACAGGTTCTCCGACGGGTCGTTGGAGAAATAGGTGAGGAAATCGTCGGGGGCGTCCACATCGTGCTTACGGATCTCCGTGACGAGTTCC
This sequence comes from Streptomyces sp. NPDC012835, assembly GCF_042900885.1. Taxonomy (NCBI): domain Bacteria; kingdom Bacillati; phylum Actinomycetota; class Actinomycetes; order Kitasatosporales; family Streptomycetaceae; genus Streptomyces; species Streptomyces sp. NPDC012835. Next base: position 1,314,374 of record NZ_JBIBBW010000001.1, on the reverse strand, counting down.
TCGCAGGCCGGGAAGTACACGGACATGTCCGTGTGAGCCGTCAACGCGGTGACCGCCTGACTGCCCTGGATCGCGATCCAGGACAGGATGCCGTTGAAGCTGTAGGCGTCCCTGGCGGCCGGCCGCCTCCACTCCTCCTTGCCCTGACTCGACAGCCCCAACGCCTCTCCCGCCCTGTCGAGTCTGGGTCCGGCGTCGTAGGCCAGGCAGGCCAGTCTGAGGTAGAGGCCCGCGGCGGGCCGGTGGGGGAAACGGCTGCCCATGACGGCGTAACCGGGCAGTTCCCCGTGGTGAACCTGCGCTTCGTTGCGGACCAGTTGGCGCAGGTGGTCCCGGGTGAGTTCGCCGGCCTTCGCCACGTCCAACAGCGGATTCGCCACCGGGTGCTGTCGGCGCCTGCGCGTCAGTTCTTCGACCAACTGCTGTGCGGACGACATCCGATATCCCTTCCTGACGCGGCGGAGACTCCGCGGCGCCGATCAGCGTGCCCTTGCGGCGGGGCGTCGGTGGCGGCCCTATGCCGCGGCGGCGCTGGCCCAGAAGTCCGCGAAGGACTCTTCGAGAAGTCGCGCCATGAGGAGGGCCTCCCGCGGGTCGTCGCCCCGGTCAAGGCCGTCCTGCGCCACTTCGAGAGCCTTCCGGCGCGTGCCCGCGCACGGGTCTCCCTCGTAGTAGGTGAGAAATTCCTCGGGGGCGTCCACGCCGTGCTCTCGGATCGACGCCACGAGGTCCACACAGCCGGGAAAGTAGACGGACATGTCCGTGTGGACGGCCAGCGCCGTGGCGGTCTGGCTGCCCCGGGCGGTGATCCACGACAGAATTCCGTTGCAGCTGTAGGCCCTCCGGTCGGACGGCCACATCCACTGGTCTTTCTCCTGTCGTGACAAACCCAGTGCCTCCGCCACCGCGTCGAGTTTGGGCCCGCATTCGTGCATCAGATCGATCAGCTCGATATAGAAATCTTCGGCGGGTCGGTGCGCGAACCGGCTGAGCATCGCGCCGTAGGCAGGGAGTTCCGTGTGATGACACTGGGACTCCGTGCGTACGAGGCCACGCAGCTGGTCGCCGGTGAGCTCGCCGGATTCCGCCACGTCCAGCAGCTGATTGGGAACCGGATCTTGTTGACGCTTCTGCGCGAGTTCATCGACCAGTTGTTGTGCGGACTTCATCTTCGGTCCTTCCCGGAAAACGCACCCGCCGTTCATCTGCGTGCTCCACGGGTTATCCGCGTGCTCTACGGGACAAGTTCTGACGCGGTCGGCACGCTGAATCCGCGCTGCTCCGAAGGGCTGGCATCGTTCGCCCTTCACACGCCGTATTCGCGGATTCTGGGCAGCCTCGTTCACCAGCCTAGGGGCATTCCGGTGACACGGCATCCGCGCACGTTCTCGGTGAGGCGACCAAAACATGAAGGAAGCGATCCGGACATCGGTGGAGCGACGGAACATCGGTGCATGGACCGGAACATCGGTGAAGCGACACTGGACGGCTGAGCGGTCGGAGAAGATCACGCGCTCACCGCCTCGGGGTCCGGCTCCCGGCGCCCGGCTCAACCTCCTCCGCACGTACCCGCGTTACCATGACCGCATGGTGCGCAACCCCCTCACCCCCGAAGAGCGCGAGCGCGGCGACCGGCTCGGCCGGCTCCTCCGTGAGGCGCGCGGTCCGCGCAGCATGGTGGAGGTCGCGGCCGTCGCCGGACTCTCCGCCGAGACCCTGCGCAAGATCGAGACCGGCCGTGCCCCGACGCCCGCCTTCTTCACGGTGGCGGCGCTGGCACGCGCGCTCGGCCTGTCGATGGACGAGATCGCGGCGGCCTGCGCGCTGGTGCCTGCTTGTCTGACGGCCCGTGCCGGGACCCACCGGGCGGTAGTGTCCGGCGTGTGACCACACTCCGGACGCTCGGCCGCAGCCGCTATCTGAGTCTCACCACCTACCGCAAGGACGGTACGGGCGTCGCGACGCCCGTCTGGCACGCGGTGGAGGGCGATGAGCTGTACATCTGGACCCGTTCCGACTCCTGGAAGGTCAAGCGGATCCGCAACAACGGCAAGGTGCTGGTGGCCGCCTGCGACATGCGCGGGCGGATCGCGCCGGGAGCCGCGAGCGCCGAGGGCACCGCGCGACTGCTCGACGGAGCGGGCCTGGACAAGGCGCGCGCCTTGCTGGCCGCCAAGTACACCTGGCAGTTCTGGCTGACCGACTGGCCTGCCATGGTCCTACGGCGCGGAAAGCGCCCCCACACGGGAATCGCCGTGCGGCTCGGCCCCGACGCCGGGTGAGACCTCCGCCCCGCCCCGGAAAACTGTCCGTAGCCGCCCCGTAACACGGCTGCGGTGGAATGCCCGCAGACCGAGGCGTGTTCCCTCCGGCAGGGGACCCTGCAAGGGACGGGGCAGCGATGGCGGTGCATCAACTCCCGGCGGAGATTGGATATTTCGCACGTTATCTAAAGGACCTGGCCGCTCGGCTCGATCCGGACGGCGGCTGGTACGGCGTCTTCGGGCACCGTGACCCCGAGGGGCTGCGCGCCTGCTTCGACGGCGCGCGGATCCCGCCGTGGGACGTGGTCGAGTCGCTGCTCCAGGACTTCGCGGCCGGCCGTGACCAGCGGCTGGTGGCGCGCGAGACCGAGCGTGCCCGGCGGCTGCACGCCGCGTCCGTCGCCGCGTACGACCGGCTGCCCGGCGGCGCCGAGGCGCTGTCGGAACTGCTGCGGCTGATGCTCGGCGAACAGGCCCACGCGGCAGGCCGGGCCGAGGAGCTGACGCGGCTGCTCCACGGCGAACCGGAGGGCTCGCCCCAGGGGCAGCGGCTCGTCCATGACCTGGCCTGGGTCCGTGACGACCACGCGCGCGCCACCGTGCGCTGCGCCGAACTCCGCGCCAGACTGGCGGCCCTGACGGCACCGGTCCCTTCCGCCTCCGTACCGCGCCCGCCCGCCCCGGCGGGCTGGTTCCGCGCGGACACCGATACGGGAGCGGGCACGGAAGCCGAAGCCGATACGGAGCCGGAGCCCGCGGGGCCGGACGGCGCCGAGCGCGTGGTCGGACCCGAGCGCGCCGGCGGCCCCGCCGAACATCCGCCCGCAGAGGCCGCCGGCGGGGGCGAGGGCGGGAAGCGGCCGGCCGGCCGGAGCGCGAAGAAGGCGCGCAGGGAGAACCGCGACACCTCCCAACGCAGGCCGCGCGGCGCCCGCTTCGCCGGCATCGAGGCCGAGGAGACGGACCCCGCCGAGCCCGCGCCGCTCACGCCCCCGCCCGGCGCCCCCGGCACCCCGCGTGGCGCCCGCTTCGGCGGTGTGCCGGCGGCCCGGCCCGTAGGACCGACGCCGCCCCCGGTGACCCCGGAGGACCGGAGCGCCGCGACCGGCACCGTCGCCCGGCTGATCCGGTTGCGCGCCGAGGGCCGGACCGGCGAGGCCCATGTCGTCCTCTGCGAGGCGGCGGGCCGGCCGCCCGGCCAACTGCCGCAGCTCGCCGCCGAACTGCACCGCGCCGGGCTCGGCGCCGACTGGGCCGAACTGCTCTGGGAAGCCGCCTTCCTGCCGCCCGCACGGCTCGCGGCGGCCGCCGGGGCGCTCGCCCTGGCGGGCCGGGACGACGACTGCGCCCAACTGCTGCGGCAGGGGGTCTCGCGTCCCGCCGAGGAGATCGGCGACGCCGTACTCGCCCTCGGGGACGCAGGCCGGGAGCAGGAGGCGCGGGCCCTGCTCAGCGCCTTCGTGCAGGCCCGCGCGCCCGAGGACGCGGCGCTCGTCGCCGCGCCCGATCCCGCCCGGCTCGTCCCGCAGCTGATCGACGCGGCCCGTACGGTCTCGGTCGCCAGGGAACGCGACCTCGTCCACGCGCTGCGCGTCGCGGGCATCGGGAACGCCTGAGACGGACCGGTCCGCCCGCTGCCGGAACGGTGAGCCGCACCCCGCTCCGAACCCCGCGCCGTACCCCTGACATGGGCGGCGGGCGTCTCATTCTGCCGTGAACCGGCCGATGTCGACCGCTCGGGTGTGAAACTTGATCGACTCTGCGGGTTAACGACGATGGTCTTGCCCCCGTGTGGGACGGGGCTTACGTTCTCCTCCTACGCATCGAATCTACGTGCGTAGAGCGCACCGACGCATCCGCCGAAGGAGCAGCTCGTGGCCTCAGTCGTACGCGCCGCACTTGTCCAGGCGACCTGGACGGGCGACACCGAATCCATGATCGCGAAGCATGAGGAGCACGCCCGCGAGGCGGCCCGGCAGGGCGCGAAGATCATCGGGTTCCAGGAAGTCTTCAACGCCCCCTACTTCTGCCAGGTGCAGGAGCCCGAGCACTACCGATGGGCGGAACCGGTTCCGGACGGACCGACCGTGACCCGGATGCGGGAGCTGGCCCGGGAGACCGGAATGGTGATCGTCGTCCCGGTCTTCGAGATCGAGCAGTCCGGGTTCTACTACAACACCGCGGCGGTCATCGACGCCGACGGCTCGTATCTCGGCAAGTACCGCAAGCACCACATCCCGCAGGTCAAGGGGTTCTGGGAGAAGTACTACTTCAAGCCGGGCAACGCGGGCTGGCCCGTCTTCGACACCGCAGTCGGCAAGGTCGGTGTCTACATCTGCTACGACCGCCACTTCCCGGAGGGCTGGCGCCAGCTCGGGCTGAACGGCGCGCAGATCGTCTACAACCCCTCCGCCACCTCCCGCGGTCTCTCCGGCTACCTCTGGCAGCTCGAACAGCCCGCCGCGGCCGTCGCCAACGAGTACTTCGTCGCCGCGATCAACCGCGTCGGCCAGGAGGAGTACGGCGACAACGACTTCTACGGCACGAGCTACTTCGTCGACCCGCGCGGCCGGTTCGTCGGGGAGACGGCGAGCGACAAGGAGGAGGAACTCCTCGTCCGCGAACTGGACTTCGGGCTGATCGAAGAGGTACGCCAGCAGTGGGCGTTCTACCGGGACCGCCGGCCCGACGCGTACGAGGGGCTGGTGCGGCCGTGACGGAACTGCACGACCGGCACCGCGCCGTCCTGCCCGACTGGCTCGCGCTCTACTACCAGGACCCCATCGAGATCACCCACGGCGAGGGCCGCCACGTGTGGGACGCCGAGGGCAACCGCTACCTCGACTTCTTCGGCGGCATCCTCACCACCATGACCGCCCACGCGCTGCCCGAGGTCACCAAGGCCGTCAGCGAGCAGGCCGGGCGGATCATCCACTCGTCCACGCTCTACCTCAACCGCCCCATGGTCGAACTCGCCGAGCGCGTCGCCGGTCTCTCCGGCATCCCCGACGCCCGGGTCTTCTTCACCACCTCGGGCACCGAGGCCAACGACACGGCGCTGATGCTCGCCACCGCGTACCGGGGGTCGAACCAGATCCTCGCCATGCGCAACAGCTACCACGGCCGGTCCTTCTCCACGGTCTCCGTCACCGGCAACCGCGGCTGGTCCCCGACGGCGCTCTCCCCGCTCCAGACGCTGTACGTGCACGGCGGCGTCCGCGACCGGGGACCGTACGCCGGGCTCACCGACGAGCGGTTCACCGAGGCGTGCGTCGCCGATCTGGAAGACCTGCTCGGCCATGTCCGTACCCCCGCCGCGCTGATCGCCGAACCCGTCCAGGGCGTCGGCGGCTTCACCGTCCCGCCCGACGGGCTCTACGCCGCGTTCCGCGAGGTCCTCGACCGGCACGGTGTGCTGTGGATCAGCGACGAGGTGCAGACCGGCTGGGGCCGCACCGGCGAGCACTTCTGGGGCTGGCAGGCGCACGCAGGGAACGGCCCGCCCGACATCCTCACCTTCGCCAAGGGCATCGGCAACGGCATGTCGATCGGTGGCGTCGTCGCCCGTGCCGAGATCATGAACTGCCTGGACGCCAACTCCATTTCGACGTTCGGCGGCAGCCCCGTCACCATGGCCGCCGGGCTGGCCAACCTCTCGTACCTGCTGGAGCACGACCTCCAGGGCAACGCCCGCAGGGTCGGCGGACTGCTGATCGAGCGGCTGCGCGCCATCGGCGCACGCGTCGACTCCGTACGGGAGGTGCGCGGCCGGGGGCTGATGATCGGCATCGAGCTGACCAGGCCGGGTACGGCCGAGGCGGCGCCCGAGACAGCCGCGGCGGCCCTCGAAGCGGCCCGCGAGGGAGGGCTGCTGATCGGCAAGGGCGGTGGCCACAACACCAGTGTGCTGCGGATCGCGCCCCCGCTCTCGCTGACCGTCGCCGAGGCGGAGGAGGGCGCGGAGATCCTGGAACTGGCCCTGCGCAGCACCTAGTTCAGCAGGGGAGGGGACGCGCGCGCCGGTCGACTGCCGGGCCGTCCGTCCCCGCCGCCCGTCCGTCCCCGCCGCCCGTCCGTCCCCGCCGCCCATCCGTATCCGCCGTCCGTCCGTCCCTGTCCGTCCGTCCCCGTCCGTACGAGAGGGAGCGTCACCAGCATGAGCAGTACCCGCACCCTGATCCGCGGCGGTCTCGTCATCACCGCCTCCGACGAGATCCACGCCGACGTCCTGATCGAGGACAGCCGCGTCGTCGCGCTCGCCGCGCACGGCTCCGGCACGGCCGAGGGCTGGACCGCCGGCCGTACGATCGACGCCACCGGGAAGTACGTCATCCCCGGCGGTGTCGACGCGCACACCCACATGGAGATGCCGTTCGGCGGGACCTTCGCCGCCGACACCTTCGAGACCGGCACCCGGGCGGCCGCCTGGGGCGGTACGACCACCATCGTGGACTTCGCCATCCAGACCCCGGGCGGATCGCTCCGCGAGGGCCTGGACGCCTGGTTCGCCAAGGCCGACGGCACGTGCGCCATCGACTACGCGTTCCACATGATCATGGCCGACGTCAACGAGACCTCCCTCAAGGAGATGGACCTCCTCGTCCAGGAAGGCGTCACCTCCTTCAAGCTGTTCATGGCCTACCCGGGCGTCTTCTACAGCGACGACGGCAAGATCCTGCGGGCCATGCAGCGCGCCTCGTCCAACGGCGGGCTGATCATGATGCACGCCGAGAACGGCATCGCGATCGACGTCCTCGTCGAACAGGCCCTGGCCGAGGGCCGCACCGACCCCCGCTACCACGGGGAGGTGCGCAAGGTCCTGCTGGAGGCCGAGGCCACCCACCGGGCGATCCAGCTCGCACGGGTCGCCGACGCGCCGCTGTACGTCGTCCACGTCTCCGCCGAGGAGGCCCTCGCGGAGCTGGCCATGGCCCGGGACAAGGGGCTGCCGGTCTTCGGCGAGACCTGTCCGCAGTATCTGTTCCTCTCCACCGACAACCTCGCCGAGCCCGACTTCGAGGGCTCCAAGTACGTGTGCTCGACCCCGCTGCGGCCCCGGGAGCACCAGGCGGCGCTCTGGCGGGGGCTGCGCACCGACGACCTCCAGGTGGTGTCCACGGACCACTGCCCGTTCTGCTTCGCCGGACAGAAAGAGATGGGCCGGGGCGACTTCTCGAAGATCCCCAACGGGCTGCCGGGGGTGGAGAACCGGATGGATCTGCTCCATCAGGCCGTGGTCGAGAAGAAGTTGAGCCGGCGCCGCTGGATCGACATCGCGTGTGCCTCGCCGGCCAGGATGTTCGGCCTCTACCCGCGCAAGGGGACCATCGCGCCCGGCGCCGACGCCGATGTGGTCATCTACGACCCGCACACCGAGCAGACCGTCTCGGCCCGGACGCACCACATGGCCGTGGACTACTCGGCCTACGAGGGCAAGCGCGTCACCGGCCGGGTGGAGACGGTGCTCTCCCGAGGCGAAGTGGTCCTGGAGAAGGGGGAGTTCAAGGGCAGGGCCGGACACGGCCAGTACACCCCCCGCTCGACCTGTCAGTACCTCACCTGAGTTAGGGAGCGTCACGCCATGGACTTCGGACTCGTTCTCCAGACCGATCCGCCCGCCTCGGCGGTGGTCGGACTGATGCGGCGCGCGGAGCGCAACGGCTTCCGGTACGGCTGGACCTTCGACTCGGCCGTGCTCTGGCAGGAGCCCTTCGTCATCTACAGCCGCGTCCTGGAACACACCACCAGCCTGGTGGTGGGCCCCATGGTCACCAACCCGTCCACCAGGACGTGGGAGGTCACCGCCTCCACCTTCGCCACCCTCAACGACATGTACGGCAACCGCACCGTGTGCGGGATCGGCCGCGGGGACTCCGCGATGCGGGTGGTGGGCCGCAGGCCCAACACCCTGGCCACACTGGGCGAGGCGATCGACACCATCCGCGACCTGGGAGAGGGCAGGGAGGCGCACGTCGACGGCCGCCCGGTACGGCTGCCCTGGGTGCGCGACGGGAAACTCCCGGTGTGGATGGCGGCGTACGGTCCCAAGGCACTGGCCCTGGCCGGACAGAAGGCCGACGGTTTCATTCTCCAGCTCGCCGACCCGTTCCTCACCGAGTGGATGGTCAAGGCGGTCCGCACGGCGGCCTCCGACGCCGGCCGCGACCCGGACTCCGTCACCATCTGCGTCGCGGCCCCGGCCTACGTGGGCGACGACCTCGCCCACGCGCGCGAACAGTGCCGGTGGTTCGGCGGGATGGTCGGCAACCACGTCGCCGACCTGGTGGCGCGCTACGGGGAGCACTCCGGGCTGGTGCCGGACGCGCTGACGGACTACATCAAGCGGCGCGAGGGGTACGACTACAGCCACCACGGCCGCACCGGCAATCCGGACGCCGGCTTCGTACCGGATGAGATCGTGGACCGGTTCTGTCTGCTCGGCCCGGCCGAGGCGCATATCGAGAAGCTGCGGGTCCTGCGCGATCTGGGGGTCGACCAGTTCGCCGTGTACGCCATGCACGACGCGCGGGAGGCCGTCATCGACGCGTACGGCGAGCGGATCATCCCGGCACTCGACGGATAGGCGCCGACCGAGAAGGCAAGCATGTCCGGGGCCGGCACGGATCCTCGGTCTCCTGAAGCCGTGGTGGACTGCCGCAGCCGATGTGCGGGGTGGAGGGGGCGTAGCTCGATCCGGACAGCCGGATGACGGGCGGGCCCGGCGGTGGGAGACGGAGGCGGGCGACGCGGCTGGAGGGTGCGGAAAGGCGGTGCCGACAAGAAACTGCCCCGGCAGCTTCGCGCCTGTCGGGGCAGCGGTCGGTCACCGGCTGTGTTCAGGCCGAGACGGCTCGCGGTGGTCCTTGGTCTCCACCAGCTTGGTCAGTCCCTCGCGGAAGTCGCCTTCGGCGGCCGACAACCTGTCGACGATGGCGTCGGCGAGTGATTCGGCGCTGTTGAGCACGTCCTTCAGGAATTTACCGATGCCCTGGGGCTTGTTTGATTTGGTCACAGTCTCTTCTCCTGTGGGGTGGATGACGCGGCGGCATGTCCGGCTTGCGGCTCTCTCTCGGAGATCAGCAGGCGATTGCGGGCGACCCGGAAGCCCTCCGCGCGGGGGCGCCGACCGGACGTGGCGAGGGCCGTGTCTCGGGGCGCCCGGGGCCGCGCCCGAGGTGCTGACGGCGGTCGAGGCCGGACGGGGGCGAGCGGCCCACTGCCTCGACGGGGCGCGGTGCGGCGGCTTCCGGTCCGAGGCGCGACCGGACGAGTGGGCGTGCCATCAGGTCCACCGCGTCCCTCGCGGCGACGGGGATCGCGGCTGCGCCGTCCGGTACGCGGTTCGGGGCCGCTGACCCACGCGGTATCGGCCCCGGGCGGCCCGAGACGCCGGCGCGTCCGGTCGTGCTGTGCCCGGTCACCCCCCGTTCCAGCAGGTGAGACGGTCTGCGGGTCCTCCGGCTGCTGCGGTGCACGTGCCTCCACCCGTACCCGTGCCGCCGTCCTCCGCTGTAGACGCAGTCGACGGGGCATTCGTCGCCACACGCTCTGTCGAGCACGTCCACACCGGGTGCGGCGATCACATACGTCATGGCGGACAGTCCTCTTCTCGTCGGCGGGCCGTGCCCATGAGGCGGGCCGGGCGGCGGGCGGCCAGGAGATGCCCGGCCTGCTGTCAGGCGGTACGCCGGGGCTGCTCGGCGGCCTCGGCGCGCAGGTTTCGGCGGAGTTCCTTGGGGAGGCTGAAGGTGATCGATTCGTCTGCTGTCCTGACCGTCTCGACGTCGCCGTATCCGCGTTCGGCGAGCCATGTCAGTACGCCGTCGACCAGGGTGTCGGGAACCGAGGCGCCGGAGGTCAGGCCGACCGTGCTCACGCCCTGGAGCCAGGTCTCGTCGAGTTCGTCGGCATGGTCGACGAGGCGGGCGCTCGGCGCGCCCGCCTGGAGGGCGACTTCGACCATGCGAACGGAGTTGGACGAGTTCGTGGAGCCGACGACGATCACCAGCTCGGCCTGTGAGGCGAGTCGCTTCACGGCGGTCTGGCGGTTCTGGGTGGCGTAGCAGATGTCGTCGCCGGGCGGCGAGAGGAGCTGCGGGAACTTCTGTTTGAGGGCGTCGACGGTCTCCATGGTCTCGTCGACCGAGAGGGTGGTCTGGGAGAGCCAGACGACCTTGGACTCGTCGCGTACGGAGATGCCCGCGATGTCGTCGGGGCCGCCGACCAGGGTGATGTGGTCGGGGGCCTCGCCGCTGGTGCCGATGACCTCTTCGTGTCCCTCGTGGCCGATCAGGAGGATGTCGTAGTCCTCCTTGGCGTAGCGGACGGCTTCCTTGTGGACCTTGGTGACGAGGGGGCAGGTCGCGTCGATCGTCGCGAGCCCGCGCTCGGCGGCCTCGGTGTGGACGTGGGGGGCGACGCCGTGCGCGGAGAACATCATGATGGAGCCCTCGGGGACCTCGGCGGTCGCATCGACGAAGATCGCGCCTTTTTTCTCCAGGGTCCGTACGACGTACTTGTTGTGGACGATCTCGTGGCGCACGTAGATGGGCGCACCGTACTGTTCGAGGGCTCTTTCGACGGCGGTCACGGCGCGGTCCACACCCGCGCAGTACCCACGGGGAGCGGCGAGAAGGACCCGGCGGGCGGGGACTGGTGGTCGCGTCATCGGGATCGGCTTCCTGTGGCAGGGCAGGCAGGGCAGGCAGGGCAGGGAGGGCAGGCAGGGCAGGGAGGGCAGGCAGGGGAGGCGGGCAGGGCCGGTTGGCGCGGGGCGACGAGGGCCCCGGACCGGGCCGTGCCCACAGTCGTCATGGTGTACGGCCCCGGCTCGTCGCCCGGTCGGTGTCGTCGGCGTCGGCCGTGTCGGTGAGCTTCAGCGCTTCTTCCAGCAGCGCCTCGACGATCCGGCTTTCGGGAACCGTGCGTACGGTCCTGCCCTGAACGAAGATCTGTCCCTTGCCGTTGCCGGAGGAGACGCCGATGTCGGCTTCGCGGGCTTCGCCGGGGCCGTTGACGACGCAGCCCATGACCGCGACCCGCAGCGGGTGGGGGAAGCCGTCGAAGGCGGCCTCCACCTGGGTGGCCAGCTTGTGGATGTCGACTTGGAGTCGTCCGCAGCCCGGGCAGGAGACGATCTCCAGTTTGCGGGGGCGCAGGCCGAGCGAGGACAGGATGTGGCAGCCGGCCTTCACCTGCTCCACCGGGCTGGTGGACAGGGAGACACGGATCGTGTCACCGATGCCTTCGTTCAACAGGATTCCGAAGGCGACGGCGGACTTGATGGAGCCCTGGAGGGCGGTGCCCGCCTCGGTGACGCCCAGGTGGAGCGGGTAGTCGCACTGCTGGGCGAGTTGCCGGTAGGCGGAGATCACCGTGAGCGGGTCGTGGTGCTTGACCGCGATCTTCAGGTCGCGGAAGCCGTGGTCCTCGAACAACGAGCATTCCCAGAGCGCGGACTCCACCAGGGCTTCCGGTGTCGCTCGGCCGTGCTTCGCGAGGAGCCGGGGATCCAGCGATCCCGCGTTGACCCCGATCCGGATCGGGACACCCGCGGCGGTGGCGGCGGCGGAGATCTCGGCGATCCTGTCGTCGAACTTCTTGATGTTGCCCGGGTTGACGCGGACGGCGGCGCAGCCGGCGTCGATGGCCTGGAAGACATAGCGCGGCTGGAAGTGGATGTCGGCGATGACCGGGATCGGGGACCGCTCCACGATGCGGGGCAGGGCGTCGGCGTCGTCCTGGGAGGGGACCGCGACGCGGATGATGTCGCAGCCCGCGGCGGTGACTTCGGCGATCTGCCGCAGAGTGGCGTCCACGTCCGCGGTCAGGGTGGTGGTCATCGTCTGCACGGTGACGCGGGCGCCGCCGCCGACCGGGACGGTGCCGACCTGGATCTGCCGGGTGGGCCGGCGCACCGGGACCGTTGCTGTGGTGGGCGGCTCTGTGGGGGTGGTCCGGCCGGGCAACGGCGGGATGGGGAGGTCGACGGTGGTCATGGGCTGTTCCCGTCAGGAGCAGGTGTGTGGGGGAGCAGGGGCTTTCCGGCGCGGGCCCGCAGAACCGCCCGGGCGACCTGGCGTGCCGTCAGACCTGCCTCGGTGAGCAGCTGTTCGCGGCTCGCGTGGCGGAGGAACGCGGTGGGCAGGCCGAGGGTGTGCAGGGGGGTGGTGATGGAGTTGTCGCGCAGCGCACCGGCGAGGAGACTCCCCGCGCCACTGGTGCGGAGGCTGTCCTCGACAGTGAGAATCAGCCGGTGTGAGGTGGCGAGTCGCAGAAGTTCGGGGGAGACCGGCAGCACCCAGCGCGGGTCGCAGACGGTGACTCCGATGCCCTGGGAGTCCAGTTCGGCTGCTGCTTCCAGGCACGGGTCGGCGAGCGGGCCGTGGGAGACGAGCAGCACATCGCGGTTCCCGGACGCGAACAGGACATCGACGGGACCCTCCCCGCGCAACGCGGGGATGTCGTCACGGGCGGTGCCTTTGGGGAACCTCAGCGCGGTGGGCCCTTCCCGGCAGGCGGTGGCTTCCTCCAGCAGTCGGCGCAGCTGGGTGGCGTCCCGTGGGACGGCCAGTCGCATACCGGGGACGGCCGCGAGGAGCGTCGGATCCCACATGCCGTGATGCGACGGTCCGTCCGGGCCGGTGATCCCCGCCCGGTCCAGCACGAACGTCACCGGCAGGCGGTGCAGCGCCACGTCCATCAGCACCTGGTCGAAGGCACGGTTGAGGAAGGTGGCGTAGACGGCGACGACAGGGTGCCACCCGCCCATGGCCAGCCCCGCGGCGGAGGTCACCGCGTGCTGCTCGGCGATCCCCACGTCGAAGTACCGCTCGGGAAACCGCTCGGCGAACGGGACGAGCCCGGTGGGACCCCCCATCGCCGCCGTGATCGCCACCACGTCCGGGCGCTCGGAGCCGAGTTCGAGCAGGGCACGGGAGAACACGCTGGTCCATGACGGACGAGGCGCGCCCCGGACCGGAACCCGGACGGGTGCGGACGGGCTGACCGCATGCATCCGGTCCGCCTCGTCCGCCTCCGCCGGTGGGTGCCCTTTCCCCTTGACGGTGAGCGCGTGCACGATGACGGGGCGGTTCAGGTCGCGTGCTCGGACCAGGGCCTTCTCCAGGGCTGGAGTGTCGTGGCCGTCGACCGGACCGAGATAGGTGAAGCCGAGATCGGTGAACAGGTTGCGGCCGCCCGCCTCGGTACCGTCGATGTCCGTGCCGTACGGCTCCGTGCCGTACGCTTCTCTGCCGCGCGTGCGCAGTGTCGCCAGATGTGCGGCCAGCGCCCCGGTGGTGAGGGCGTAGGAACGCCCGTTGTCGTTCAGGACCACGACCACCGGGCGCTCGGAGGCGGCCCCGAGGTTGTTCAGCGCCTCCCACGCCATGCCGCCGGTCAGAGCGCCGTCCCCGACCACCGCCACCACCCGTCCCGTATGTCCCGACAGGTGGCGGGACTTGGCCATGCCGTCCGCGTAGGACAGGGCGGTGGAGGCGTGCGAGTTCTCCACCCAGTCGTGGGGGGACTCGGATCGGGCGGGGTAGCCGGACAGGCCGCCCGCCTGACGCAGTGTGCCGAACGCGTCGCGGCGGCCGGTCAGCAGTTTGTGAACGTAGGACTGGTGGCCGGTGTCGAAGAGGACGGTGTCGCCGGCCTCGACATCGAAGACCCTGTGCACGGCCAGCGTCAGCTCCACCACACCCAGGTTCGGGCCCAGATGACCGCCCGACGTGATCACCCTCTCGATGAGGAGCGCACGGATCTCCACGGCCAGCTGATCCATACGTGAGGCCGGCAGTTGACGGACGTCTCCCGGAGTGGTGATCGAGTCCAGGAGCGGATGTGCCGGTTCGGCGGACGGGGGCAAGGGGGGCGCGGCGGTAGTGGACATGGGGCGTGCCTCTCACCCGGGACCGGACGGGCGAACGATGCCCCGCGGTCCCGGCAGAAGGTCGATAAACGTGTACCTGACAGAATGCGGGCACCTGCCCACGGGGTGTACAGATGACATACGACCGGCGCGCGAAGCCCGCCGCGTTCCACGGAGTGCGCCTGAGCGGAACCGGGTGCGCCACACTCCGGGCAGCCCGTTTGTCACACATGCCGCCCCGCCGTGGCGGGACCCGCGGAGTGGCTCCAGGAAGTCACACCGGTGAGTCCGCGGTACGCGGTGCCCACGGCGCCGGCCTGTCCGACGCCCGCGTTCGAGCGCCGGAGCGCACCGCTTCGTTCGCACGTCCTTCGCGACACCGTGCGCTCCACCTTCGGGGGATGGCCGCCGCTTGCAGCGGACATGCTGCACCCCGGGTGTGCGCCAGCCGCATACAGCCACGGCCGGCGCGGGATCCTTCCGCCGCGCCATGGTCCAGTGTCATGCGAGCCATTGGAGCTGCCCATGGGGAACAGTCGCCGCGCGGGGAAGATCATCAAGGTCCTCGGGCGTCTGGCGGCCGAGGAGACGGCGCGTACGGTACACCGGCTCGGCGACCGCGCGGCGCGGGACGGCGGGGACGAAGCACGCTCGCGAGCGTGTGCCGCGCGGCAGGCGCTGGAGAGCCTGGGCCCGCTGTACATCAAGGTGGGGCAGATGCTGTCGACCCGGCCGGACATGGTGTCGGCGGCCATGGTCGAGGAGTTCCGGAAGCTCCACGATCACGTGGCGCCCAGCCCGTTCGCGGAATTCGAACCGGTACTGGCCGGTGAACTGGGACCGGACTGGGCAGCCGGCTTCCGCCGTATCGACACCGAGGACCCCATCGGCACGGCATCCCTGGCGCAGGTCTACCGGGCCGAACTCGCGGACGGCACCACCGTGGCGGTGAAGATCCAGCGGCAGGGGGTGCGCGAGGTGATGGAAGCCGACATGCGGCTGCTGACCGGACTCGCGCGCTTCGCCGGACGGAGGGCGCCCCGTCTCAACGCGGTCGTCGACTTCGAAGCGATGCTCGGCGTGCTGTTCGACGCGATGCGCCCGGAGCTCGATTTCGTCCTCGAGGCGAGGAACATGAAGATCGCAGGCAAGGCGGCGTCCGGCTTCAAGCACATCGCCGTACCGGACGTCATCAGGGCCACGCCCCGGGTGCTGATCCAGACGCTGGCCCCTGGCTGTTCCATCCGGGAGGCGGATCCCGCCGCCTTCACCGTCCAGCAACGGACGGATATCGGCCGGGACTTGCTCGCGTTCATGTACCAGGGCTATTTCCTCGACGGGTGGTTCCACGCCGACCCTCATCCGGGCAACATCTTCGTCCACCCGGGCTCGCCCGCGTACCTCATCGACTGGGGCATGGTCGGACGAATAGACCGCTCCCTCGGCACCCACCTCCTGCGGGTCCTTCTCAGCGTCGCCCAGAACGACGGAACGGCGCTCGCGCAGGCGTGGATCGAGCTAGGCGACGTCACCCCGTGGGCCCAGGTCAACGCCTTCTGTGCCGACATGGTCGCCCTCGTCCCCAAGGTCGCGGCGGCGTCCTTGGAGGACCTCGACTTCGGCCTCACCCTGACATCGATCCTCGAACAGTCGACGAAACGAGGCATCAAGACCAACACCATGATCGCCGTCCTCGGCAAATCCTTCGCCAACATCGAGGGATCCATCCGCTGTCTGAGCCCCGAACTCTCCCTCCTCGACGTGTTCGAGACGGAGCTGGTCCCCATCGTTCAGGGACATGTCAAAAAGTTCGCGTCCGGCGCGCAAGCCGTCCACGCCCTCCTCGAAGGCATCGACGACACCACCCGGACACCCCAGCAACTCCGTGGGATCATCCGCGACCTCGCCGAGCACAAACTGACGGTGAACGTCGCCCACTCCCAGGGCGCGCCCGCGACACGGAATGCGCTGGAAGGCGTCTCTCACCGGATTCGCGACGCGGCACTGCTCACCATGGTGGTCCTGTGGTGGCGTCGGTCCCGCACCGCGCGGTGACGGTCGCCGCGCAGCCGGCTGGTCGTGTCGGCCAGGGTGTCGGATTCGTCGGCGGCCGTCAGTGGCTGGTCTCCCGTCTGCGGGGCCGGGTGGGCGGTGGCGATCAGCAGGCCCGGCTGGCCGCTGCGGTCGCCATGGTTCTCAGGACGGTGGCGGCCGCGGGGCGCAGGGGCGCGCGGTCGAGTGCGGCCAGCGCCTGCTCGTGGCGTTCGTTGATCAGGTTCTCGACGCTGGCTTGCGCCCCGGTGTCGGTGAGGACCTGGCGCATCCGCGTGGCCTCCGCGGCGGTCAGGGCCTGATTACCGAGGCCGGCGCGCAGGACGCGTGCCTGTGCCGGAGTGGCGCGCTGGAGGGCGATGGCGGCCAGCACGGTGTGTTTGCCCTCGCGGAAGTCGTCCAGGACGGACTTTCCGGTGCGCTCGGGGGTTCCGTACACGCCCAGTAGATCGTCGCGCAGCTGGAACGCCTCGCCCAGCGGAAGGGCGTACGCCGACAGTGCCGCGAGCACGTTCCTGTCGGCCCCGGCGAGACGAGCTCCCAGCTGCAGGGGGCGCTCACAGGTGTACTTGGCGGTCTTGTAGCGGATGACACGGCGCGCGGCAGCGGTGTCGGGGAGGGCGGTGGAGACCGGTCCGGCGCTGACGAGGTCGAGGTACTGGCCGACGAGGGTCTCGGTACGCAGGGCGTTCAGCAGAGGCCAGACCCGGCTGAGGTGCTCGGCGGTGGGGCCGAGGCCGGTGGCGTGAAGGAGTTCGTAGGACCAGCCCAGCGCGAGGTCGCCCAGGAGGATCGCGGCGTGGACGCCGAGGGTCTCGGCGTCGCCCCGGTCGCGGTGGCGAGCGGCGAGGAGACGGTGGGCCGTGGGCTTTCCGCGCCGTGTCTCCGAGGCGTCCATGATGTCGTCGTGGATCAGAGCGAAGAGGTGGAAGAGTTCCAGCGAGGCGGCCACCCGCCAGACCGCCTGCGGGGGTGGCCGGTCGCTCACCGTCAGCCAGCCGACGACACACAGCACGGGCCGGATCCGCTTGCCTCCGGCCGCGATCATGTCCCGTAACAGATTGGCGAACAGAGCCAGTTCGGCCAGATCGTCGTTCGCGTCGCGGATCTGCGCGTCGAGGAACTCGTACAGCAGCGCCTCGACGGCCGCGGGCACATGTTCAGGTTCCAGAGGTGAAAGTGGCGTGGGCATGACAATCATATGATGCCTCCTGGGGCAAGGAGCCTGGGGCAAGGAGTCGGCCGGTCGGCCGACGAGGCCGAGGGGCCCGGCGAGTCGTCAGGAATCCAGCGGCGCACGGGCTCGGAGTGCACTGGGTTCGCGGTGCTCCCCGGCCGTCGCGCTCCGGGCTCGGCCCGGGCATGGCCTCGACCGTGAGGTGTACGGGCCGGGGCCGGGCGGCACGAGACCCGGGCTCCCTCGCCGGTGACGGAGGATCCCATGGCCCATCGTCCGCCGTCTCCGCCGCTCCTTGTAGAGCGCGAACCTCCGGCGCTCGACGTGCGAACGTCCTCGGAATCACGCCCCTCACTCCCACGGGAGGGAGGACGCGGCTCCGGAGGCGGACCGCTGCCGATCACATGAATGCCCGTTAGGCGTTTCGGGCGGGGTGGCGAACCGTCGCGGCGCTCCACCTGCCGGCCGGCGTATGGTGCGGGCTCCCGGCCTCCCCCCGGGGTTGCCCGCGTGCACTGCTCTCCGGGCCCTGTGGCACCCCCGGCCACAGGGCGTGCGGAAGCGCGACAGCGCCGCGCGTCGAGGGGCGGGTGCGGGGGCGCGAGCCGCCCATAGGCGTACGAACCGACCTACGCGCCCGGGGCGTACATCATGGACCGATATTCACGTCAGCCATGGTCCTGTGCTCCCTTCCCGCAGCTTGTGGCCGAGGTGATCCTGGTTGCACGACTCGACCGGAGTCGGCCCGGGTGACTGACGGATCGGTGCCATGGGCAAGGCCGGTCGCCGCGCGTCGGCGCCGGCGGACCCGACCGGCCCGCCCCCTTCTTCGAGGGGAACACCGTACGACCGCCCTCATCCGCCCCGGCGTGCCCGCCGCCCTCGGCACGTCACACCACGAGGAAGCATGTCATGAACACGACTATGGACCCGACCGCCGCACAACTGCTCCAACTGCCGCCGCTGTACTGCCCCATCGACGCGGCCGTTCACCCCGAGCTCGACAGCATCGACCACGATGCCCGGAACTGGCTCGACCGCTACCGCCTCTACACCAGCGACATCGACCGGGCCTGGGTCATCGCACGCAACTACGGGGAGGCGATGGCCCGCATCTACCCCGTAGGCATCACCGACCGGGTCGTGCTCACCGCCCGATGGCTGCACTGGATCTTCTATGTCGACGACGTCCGCATGGAAACCGCCCTCACTCCCGACAAGCTCGCTACGGCCATGGGCCTCACCAGCCACCTGCTCCGCGTCATGGAGTCCCCGGCCACCGAACCGGCCGCAGACGAGACCGGCCCCATCGCCGCGCTCCAGTCACTCATGGCCTCCGTGCAGGACGTCGCCACCCCGACCCAGCTCTACCGGCTCGTCGAGGCCCACCGCAAATGGTTCCACGCCATCCTGTGGGGGATGGCCGCCCCCACTCCCGCCGGCCTGGACGAGTTCCTGCACCTG
The DNA here is from genome assembly GCF_042900885.1 of Streptomyces sp. NPDC012835. Taxonomy (NCBI): domain Bacteria; kingdom Bacillati; phylum Actinomycetota; class Actinomycetes; order Kitasatosporales; family Streptomycetaceae; genus Streptomyces; species Streptomyces sp. NPDC012835. The sequence goes on along the minus strand of NZ_JBIBBW010000001.1, from coordinate 1,295,542 downwards.
CGCATGTTGAACGCGGGCGGCGCCGCCAGCCTGTGCTGGTCGGAGATCACCGCCGGGGAGGAGATCCCCGGCGCCGAATTCCACTCGCCCGCCATGCGCGCACTCCAGGAATCCTCCTTCCTGATGATGGCCCTCGACAACGACCTGCTCTCCTACAACCGCGAGCTGCTCATCGACAAAACCGACGTCAACATCGTGATGCTGCTCGCCCGGCTGAACGACTGCCCGGCCGAGCAGGCCGTCCAGCAGGCTGTGGCCCTGCGGGACCGCCTGACGACACTGTTCCTGAGACTGCGCGAGCAGGAACAGCCCAAGCTGAGCGCGCCCGGAAGGGCCTACGTCGCGGACCTCGCCTACGCGATCCGCTCCAACCTCGACTGGGGCGCGCACTCCGCCCGCTACACCGCTGTGACCTCGCGAACCCAGCTCCCCCCGCCCCATCCCGCCCCCATCCCGCTGACACTCACCGACCACCCCAGCGACGCCAGCACCGAACCCCTGCCCTGCCCCTCGATCGCCTGGTGGTGGCAGCAGCTGCGCACGTGACCCCGGGAGACCTGTGTCCCGCATACGGCGCACCTCGGGTCGCCGACGCCATGGTCCACGCCGGGCTGTGCCGATGCCGCCATCGCACGGCTCCGACGACGGACGCGTACGGCGTGCGGATCATCCCGGAGCTCGGCGGCAGATGATTCTCCCGGCAGGGCGTTGCGCGGCTTTACGGGCCTGTCTCCTGATTTAGTGTGACGTTTCTACGTGGAATCAGGTGGACTCCGGCTCGGGCTGGACGCCGGTCCGGGAGGTCCGTGTTGGGCTCGGTCACCGTCCTTCTCGTACTCGTGGTCATCACCGCGCTGGCCTTCGACTTCACCAACGGGTTCCACGACACGGCCAACGCGATGGCGACGTCCATCGCCACGGGCGCGCTGTCGCCACGGCTGGCGGTGGCCATCGCCGGTGTGCTGAATCTGACCGGCGCCTTCCTCTCCGTACGTGTGGCGGAGACGATCTCCAGCGGCATCGTGGACGACGACCTGATCTCGCTTTCCATGATCTTCGCGGGTCTCACCGGGGCGATCGTGTGGAATGTGGCCACGTGGTTCCTGGGGCTGCCGTCGAGTTCCACGCACGCGCTCCTGGGCGGGCTGATCGGGGCGGTCTGGGCGGGCGCCGGCGGGTCGGCCCTGCGGACCGGCGAGATCATCGGGAAGGTCGTGGTGCCCGCGGTCGTCTCACCCGTCATGGCCTGCGTCGTGGCTCTGACGGCGATCCGCGTCGCCCACCTCCTGACCCGGGGAGTGGGCGGAGGCGGCCTCGTACGGGGGTTTCGCGCGGGTCAGATCGGGTCGGCGTCCCTGGTGGCCCTCGCCCACGGCACCAACGACGCGCAGAAGACCATGGGGGTCATCACGCTGGCGCTCGTCTCCGCCGGAGTCCTCGGCCAGGGGGCGGGGCCGCCCCTGTGGGTGGTGCTCTGCGCGGGAGTCGCGATCTCTCTGGGCACCTGCGCGGGCGGCTGGCGGATCATCCGGACCGTGGGCCGCAGGCTGACCGATATCGAATCCCCGCAGGGTTTCGCCGCCGAGGCGAGTTCGGCGTCGGTGATCCTCGTCTCGTCGCACCTGGGATTCCCGCTGTCCACCACACAGGTCTGCACCGGCAGCGTCCTCGGCGCGGGGCTCGGGCGCGGGCGGGCACGGGTGCGGTGGAACATCGCCGGACGGATCGCTCTGTCGTGGGCCCTGACCCTGCCCGCCGCTGGGGCCCTGGGAGGGGCCTCGGCGTGGACCGCCGACCGGGGGAACTGGGGCGTGGGCCTGGTGGTGGTCGTCGTTCTGGCCACCACCACCTGCCTGCGGATTCTGGCCCGCCGCCGTCCCGTCACCCCGGACAACGTCAACGAGCCACCTCCCCGGCTCGACGGCCCCGGTGAGAAGAAGATCGCGTAGAGCGTCCCGCCCGGCCCGCGGGCGGACGGCGCCGCTCTCGCGGTCACGCCCTACGGCACCCGCGCCGTCCACCCCTCCGTGGCGAACTTCGTCGCGACCAGTTCCTCGGCGCGCGCCAGCTCCGCGTCGGTGACCTTGCCCGTGGTGAGACCGTACCGGCCCCGGAAGGAGTCGATCATCCGCTCGATGACGGTCTCGCGCGGCAGCCCGGTCTGCCGCCGCAGCGGGTCGACCCGCTTCTTCGCGCTGCGGGTCCCCTTGTCGGAGAGCTTCTCCCCGCCGATGCGCAGTACGTCGACCATCTTGTCCGCGTCGATGTCGTACGCCATGGTCACGTGGTGCAGCACCGCGCCCCGCCCGTCCACGACGCGCTTCTGGGCGGCGCCGGCGATCTTGCCCTGCTCGGTCGCGATGTCGTTGAGCGGCTGGTACCAGGCGGCGATGCCCATGTCGCCGAGCGCGGACAGCACCCAGTCGTCCAGATAGGCGTAACTGTCCGCGAAGGAGAGCCCGGAGACGAGGGACTGCGGTACGGAGAGGGAGTACGTGATGGTGTTGCCGGGTTCGACGAACATGGCGCCGCCCCCGGAGACCCGGCGCACCACCGTCACCCCGTGCCGGTCGGCGCCCGCCGGGTCGACCTCGTTGCGCAGCGACTGGAAGCTGCCGATGATCACGGCGGGCGAGTCCCACTCCCAGACCCGCAGCGTCGGCGGGCGGGCCCCGGTGGCGACCTCGGCCGTGATGACCTCGTCCAGCGCCATGTGGAGAGCGGGGGACTGCGGCTCCTCGTGGATCAGCTGCCAGTCGTAGTCGCTCCACTCGGTGGCCCCCGCGAGCGCCCGCCGTACGGCGACGGCCACGCCCTCGGCGCTCAGCCCGTACATCACGGTCCCCTCGGGCAGCGCCGCCTCGATCCGCGCGGTGAGTCCGGCGGCGTCCGTGCCGGCGGGGGCACCCTCCAGGGCCCGGTCGATCGCCCCGATCGCCTCGTCGGGCTCCAGGAAGAAGTCCCCGGCGACCCGCACCCCGCGCAGCGCGCCGTCCGCCACGTCCAGGTCGACCACGACGAGCTTGCCGCCGGGGACCTTGTACTCACCGTGCACGCTCATGCCTCCAGCTCCGCCCGGACCCCGAACGGGCCGGTTCCGATCGGACACAACGCCCGAATCCGGGCCATCATTCCGTACGGCCCGCTCCGACCGGTCCCGGCCCGACGCCGGCCGCCGGGGCTTGAGTAGTCTGCGGCACCGGACCATCCGTTCCCACGGTGAGGTGACACAGGTGCGGTTCACGACTCGGCCGACTCTCCAGGGCACGTTCGGGATGGTGTCGTCCACCCACTGGCTGGCCTCGCAGTCCGCCATGGCCGTGCTGGAGGACGGGGGCAACGCCTACGACGCCGCCGTGGCCGCCGGGTTCGTGCTGCATGTGGTCGAGCCGCATCTGTGCGGACCCGCGGGGGAGGTGCCGATCATCGTGGGGCCCGCCCGGGGAGAGGTACGGGTGCTCTGCGGGCAGGGGACCGCGCCGGCGGGGGCGACCATCGAGCACTACCGTTCCCTCGGCCTGGAACTCGTTCCCGGCACCGGGCCGCTGGCCGCCGCCGTGCCCGGGGCGTTCGACGCCTGGATGGTGCTCCTGCGCGACCACGGCACGAAGCCGCTCGCACGGGTGCTGCGCTACGCCGTCGGCTACGCGCTCGACGGGCACCCGCCCGTCGAGCGGATCGGCGAGACCGTCGAGACGGTGCGGGAGCTGTTCGAGACGGAGTGGACCTCCTCCGCCGAGGTGTATCTGCCCGGCGGCCGGGCGCCCGCCCCCGGGACGCCGCTGCGCAACCCCGCCCTCGCCGCGACCTGGCGCCGGCTGATCGCCGAGGCCGAACAGCGCGGCGGCGGCGACCGGGTGCGCCAGATCGAGGCCGCCAGGGCGGTCTGGCGCGAGGGCTTCATCGCCGAGGCGCTGCTCGCCCAGTCCGCCCGTCCGACCATGGACACCAGCGGCTCCCGGCACCCGGGCACCCTGACCGCCGCCGATCTGGCCGGCTGGTCAGCGACGTACGAGGCGCCCGTCACCTACGACTGGGACGGCTGGACGGTGTGCAAGGCGGGCGGCTGGAGCCAGGGCCCCGTCCTCCTCCAGCAACTGGCGCTCCTGCCGCCGCACGCCGCCGACCTGCCGCCGTACGGCTCCGGCGAGTACGTCCACCGGCTCATAGAGGGCTGCAAGCTCGCCATGGCCGACCGGGAGGCGTGGTACGGGGACGCCGCCGCCGACGTCCCCCTCGGCACGCTGCTCTCCGAGCCGTACAACACCGAACGGCGTGCCCTCATCGGCGAGCGGGCCTCGTACGCCCTGCGGCCGGGCAGCCCCGACGGGCGGCTGCCCGTGCTCAGCGCGCACGCCGACGCCGTCGCCTCGGGCCGGATCGCCTTCGACCCCTCGGCGGCCCCCGGCGCGGGCGAGCCGACCGTGGCGGGGGACGGGGGCACCCGGGGCGACACCTGCCACGTCGACATCGTCGACCGGTGGGGCAACATGGTCTCCGCCACACCCAGCGGCGGCTGGCTCCAGTCCAATCCCGTCGTGCCCGAACTGGGCTTTCCGCTCGGCACCCGGCTCCAGATGGCGTGGCTGGACCCGGGCCTGCCGAACTCCCTGACACCGGGCCGCCGGCCCCGTACCACCCTCACCCCCTCCCTCGCCCTGCGCGACGGGGTGCCGGTGCTGGCGTTCGGCACGCCGGGCGGTGACCAGCAGGACCAGTGGCAGACGCACTTCTTCCTGGCGCTCGCCCTGCGGCCCCCGGTACGCGGCGGGCTCGACCTCCAGGGCGCCGTCGACGCGCCCAACTGGCACAACGACAGCTTCCCCGGCTCCTTCCACCCGCGCGGCATGCGTCCGGGCGGGGTGACCGTCGAGGCGGGCACCGACCCGGACGTCGTCGCGGAGCTGCGCCGGCGCGGCCACGACGTCACCATCGGCCCCGCCTGGTCGGAGGGCAGGCTGTGCGCGGTCGCCAGGGACCCGGCCGGCGGCATCCTCTCCGCCGCCGCGAACCCGCGCGGAATGCAGGGTTACGCCGTCGGACGCTGACCGGCCACCCGGTGCGCCCCACGGCCGGTCACGGCGGCGTGGTTGGCTGGGTACATGATCGATGACTCGGTGTTCGGAACGGTTCCCCTGCGAGACACGGCCCACGGCCCCGGCGTGGCGGCCGTCGAGGAAGCGGTGCGCGCCGCCGCCGCGGCGGAGATCATGCCGCGCTTCCGGCGGCTGGCCGCGCACGAGATCCTGGAGAAGGAAGGCCCGCACGATCTGGTGACCGTCGCTGACCGGCGCGCCGAGGAACACCTCACCGCCGCCCTCACCGCGCTGCTGCCCGGCTCGGCGGTGGTCGGCGAGGAGGCCGTCCACGCCGACCCGGCGGCCTACGAGGCGCTGCGCGGCGACGCACCCGTGTGGATCGTGGACCCGGTCGACGGCACCAGCCACTTCGTGCGGGGCGAGCCCGGCTTCTGCACGCTCGTCGCGCTGGCCCAGCGGGGCGAGCTGCTGGCCTCCTGGACCTACGCGGCGGCGCTGGACGAGATGGCGATCGCGGTACGGGGCCGGGGCGCCGTCCTCAACGGCGCCCCGCTGCGCTCGGGCGCCGCCGACCCCGGCGCGGTGCTGAAGGTCGCGCACTCCCACCCGGACTACACGTCAAAGACGCAGAAGCGCGCCCTGCTCGGGCTGCGCTGCGCGGACATCGAGGCCCGTCCCTGCGGCGCGGCCGGGCTGGAGTACCTGTCCGTGGCGCGCGGCACGCTCGACGCGGTGGCCTTCAACTGGGAGCTGGCCTGGGACCACGCCGCCGGGCTGCTGCTGGTGACGGAGGCGGGCGGCGCGCAGACGACGCTGGCCGGCGAGCCGTACCGCATCACCGGCGGCAACGTGCTCCCGTTCACGGCGGCGCGGGACGCGGGGACCGCGCGGCGGGTACGGGACCGGCTGCGCGCCGGGACGCACGGCACGGGATGAGCGGCCGGAGCGGGCGTCAGCGAGCCGCCGCCCGCCGCCGTCCCGTGCCCCCGTCAGCCGTCCGTCTCCAGCACCGCCCGTACCTCCCGCACCAGCGCCTCCGCCTCCGCCACCGCCCGCTCGGCCGGCGCCCGCAGCGCCTCCGCCACGCGCCGGGCGAACCCCGGCGGGGTGTGCGGCAGAGCCGCGGCGGCGGCCGCGGCGCCCTTCTCGTTGAGGCACCACGTCCTGTGGTGGGCGTGCAGGCCCTGGGCGAGGACGCCGAAGGCCCGGGACAGACACAGCGCCACATACAGCGCGTCGTCCCCGGCGCCGTCCCCGCGCCCCACCGTCTTGCGGGTGGCGGCCACCGAGAACGACGCCTCCCACACCGCCCCGGTCAGCGCCGCCCGCAACGGCTCCGGATAGTCGGCGGTCTCCGTCCGCAGCCGCGTCAACTCGCCGTGCGGATCGGCCAGTACGCGGCAGAGCGCGACCTCCCCGGCATACGCGGGCGACCAGAATCCGAGGGGGTGCCCCGGCTGCGTACCCACCTCGTACCGCCCCTCCCGGCACCCCGCCCAGACCCGTTCCACCCGGTCGAGATCGCGCAGGATCCAGTCCACAGCGACGCCGTTGACGGTCAGCCAGGCGCCGCCGTTCACCCAGGGGCCCCAGCCGCCGGGGCCCGCGACCTCCACCGGGGAGTCCCCGGCGCCGTCGTCCACCTCCGCCGCGAGCGCCGTCAGCGCCGGTACGTCCACATCCCCCCGGTAGTAGACGCCCAGGTCCCAGTCGGAGCCGGGGCGTGCGGCGCCCCGGGCGCGGCTGCCGCCGAGGGACACGGCGCGTACGCCGCGCACCCGGGTCAGCCGTGCGGCCATCGCCCCGATCGCCTCCTCCACGGATGCCCCGGCGGATTCCGTCACGGCCGCCTCCGGCGGCCGGTCCTCAGGTGTGTTCATGGTCGCGGACCGTACCCGCTCCCGGGCTGTCGGTGCCCGGGAATATCCTGGAGGCCCGGCCCGTGGCCGACAGTGCCGACAGAGGAGACGAAGGTGACGTCGATGCTCGATGCGGTCGTCGTGGGGGCGGGGCCCAACGGGCTGACCGCCGCGGTCGAGCTGGCCAGACGCGGCTTCTCCGTGGCCGTGTTCGAGGCCAGGGAGACGGTGGGCGGCGGGGCGCGGACCGAGGAGCTGACCCTGCCCGGATTCCGTCACGACCCCTGCTCGGCCGTCCATCCGCTGGCCGTGGGCTCGCCCGTCTTCGGGACGATGCCCCTCGCGCGGTACGGACTGGACTGGCTGCACCCCGAGTTGCCCATGGCGCACCCCTTCGACGACGGCACGGCGGCCGTGCTCTCGCGCTCCGTCGCGGAGACGGCCGCCTCGTTCGGCCCGCGTGACGCCGGAGCCTACCGGCGGCTCGTCGCCCCGTTCGCCGGCAAGTGGGACTCGTTCGCCGCGGACTTCATGTCCCTGCCGCTGACCGCGCTGCCGCGCGACCCGGTCACCCTCGCCCGCTTCGGGCTGGTCGGACTGCCCCCGTCGACGTGGCTGATGCGCCGCTTCCGCGACGACAGGGCGCGCGCACTCTTCGCCGGGCTCGTCGCCCATGTCATCGCCCCGCTGGGCGGCCTCGCGACCGGCGCCGTCGGGCTGGTCTTCGCGCTCGCCGCGCACGCGGGCGGCTGGCCGATGCCGCGCGGCGGCTCGCAGTCGATCTCGGACGCCCTCGCCGCCTACCTCCGTGACCTGGGCGGCACCGTCCACACCGGATACGAGGTCAAGCGGCTGGACGACCTGCCGCCGGCCCGCTCGTACATCTTCGACACCTCCCCGACCGCCCTCGCCCGCATCGCCGGTCTGGGCCGCGCCTACGACGGCTACCGGTACGGCGCGAGCCTGTTCAAGATCGATTACGCCCTGGACGGGCCCGTGCCCTGGACGGCGGAGGAGCCGCGCCGGGCGGGCACCGTACAGATCGGCCCGAGCAGCCGGGAGATCGGGACGGCGCTGCGTCAGGCGTCGGGCGGGCAGGCGCCGGACACACCGTTCCTGATCACCGCGCAGCCCAGCCTGGTCGACCCGTCGCGCGCGCCGGAGGGCCGGCACGTCTTCTGGGCGTACGGCCATGTCCCCAACAGCTGGCAGGGCGACTTCACCGAGTCGATGGAGCGTCAGATCGAGCGCTTCGCCCCCGGTTTCCGCGACCGGGTGCTGGCCCGCGCCACCGCGGGACCCCGTGAACTGGCCGACCGCAACGCCAACTACGTCGGCGGGGACATCGCCTGCGGCGCCGCCTCCGGGCTCCAGCTCCTGGTGCGCTCCAAACTCTCCCTCTCCCCGTACACCACCTCGCACCCCGCCGTCTTCCTCTGCTCCTCGGCGACCCCGCCGGGGCCCGGAGTGCACGGCATGTCGGGGCACAACGCGGCGAAGGCGGTGTGGCGGCGGCTGCGCCAGGACTGAGCCGCCCGCGGAGAGCGGACCCGCGCCGTCCCGCGCCACCTCGGGCGATGCTCCAGTCTTCGCACGTGTGAGCGAACGCGTGGCGGTGCGGGACGCCGCGCCGGGGAGCGCGGTGGGGGTCGGCGACGCACCCGGCCCGGCTCGGCCTGCGGAACCGTCGCCCCCGGCGGCCGGAAGGCCAATGTCGTTTTCTCGCCAGTCGGGACGGCGCCGGTACGCGATGATGGAGCCATGCGCCCCGCGATGCACACCGACACCGAACGCTGTGTACGGGCCGTCAGATCCAACGACGCGAGGTTCGACGGCTGGTTCTTCACGGCTGTCCTGACCACCGGGATCTACTGCCGGCCCAGCTGTCCCGCCGTACCGCCCAAGGCCGAGAACATGACGTTCTACCCGAGCGCCGCCGCCTGCCAGCAGGCCGGGTTCCGCGCCTGCAAGCGGTGCCGGCCGGACACCAGCCCCGGATCCCCGGAGTGGAACGCCCGCGCCGACACCGTGGCCCGGGCCATGCGGCTCATCCACGACGGCGTCGTGGACCGCGAGGGCGTCCCCGGGCTCGCCGGACGGCTCGGCTACTCCGCGCGCCAGATCGAGCGCCAGCTGCTCGCCGAGCTGGGCGCCGGGCCGCTCGCCCTGGCCCGCGCGCAGCGGGCGCAGACCGCCCGGCTGCTGATCGAGACGACCGCGCTCCCGATGGCGGACGTGGCCTTCGCGGCGGGCTTCGCCTCCATCCGCGCCTTCAACGACACCGTCCGCGAGGTCTTCGCGCAGTCACCGAGCGAGCTGCGGACCCGCGCCACCGCGCGCGGCTCCCGCACGTCCGGCGACGGCGCCCGCGGGGTGATCTCACTGCGCCTGCCGTTCCGCGCGCCGCTCACCCCCGACAACCTCTTCGGCCATCTGGCCGCGACGGCCGTACCGGGAGTCGAGGAGTGGCGGGACGGCGCCTACCGGCGCACCCTCACCCTGCCGTACGGGCACGGCGTCGCGGCGCTCTCCCCGCGCCCCGACCACATCGCCTGCCGGCTCTCGCTCACCGACCCCCGCGATCTCACCCTGGCCATCAGCAGCTGCCGCCGCCTGCTCGACCTGGACGCCGACCCCGTCGCCGTGGACGAGCAGCTGCGGGCCGACCCCCGGCTGGCGCCGCTGGTCGACAAGGCCCCGGGGCGGCGGGTGCCCCGTACCGTCGACGCCGCCGAGTTCGCCGTACGCGCCGTACTCGGCCAGCAGGTCTCCACCGCCGCCGCGCGGACACACGCGGCGCGGCTGGTGACCGCGCACGGCGTCCCCGTCCAGGACCCCGAGGGCGGGCTCACCCATCTCTTCCCGACGCCCGCCGCGCTGGCCACGCTCGATCCGGCCGCGCTGGCCCTGCCGCGCACCCGGCGCACCACGCTCACCACCCTGGTCGCGGCCCTCGCCGACGGCTCGCTGCGGCTGGGACCCGACAGCGACTGGGAGCAGGCCCGCGCCCGGCTGGCGGAGCTGCCCGGATTCGGGCCGTGGACGGTCGAGGTGATCGCGATGCGGGGGCTGGGCGACCCCGACGCCTTCCTCCCCACCGATCTCGGCATCCGCCGCGCCGTCCGGACCCTGGGCCTGCCGTCCACCCCCGCCGCGCTGACCGCGCGCGCGGCGGGCTGGCGGCCCTGGCGCGCCTACGCCGTCCAGTACCTGTGGGCCACCGACGACCACGCCATCAACCGCCTTCCCGCGTAACCCCCACCCGGCTCACCCTCGTTACACAGACACCTCGCGTAAGGAGCCTCCGCATGACCACCCCGCGCACCGTGGACACGGCACAGGTCGTCCACACGGTGATCGACAGTCCCTACGGCCCGCTGACGCTCGTCGCCACCGACGGCGCCCTGAGCGGGCTCTACATGACGGAGCACCGTCACCGCCCGCCGCAGGAGACCTTCGGCGTCCCCGACTCGGGCCCCTTCACCGAGGTCGTCCGCCAGCTCGGTGCCTACTTCGACGGCGAGCTGACGGAGTTCGACCTGCCGCTGCGAGTGGCGGGCACCCCCTTCCAGCGCGAAGTCTGGGAGCAGCTGAAGAAGATCCCGTACGGCGAGACCCGTTCCTACGGCGAACTCGCCGAGGCCCTCGGCAGGCCCGGCGCCTCACGCGCCGTGGGCCTGGCCAACGGCAAGAACCCGGTGAGCATCATCGTGCCCTGCCACCGGGTGATCGGATCGACCGGCAGCCTCACCGGATACGGCGGCGGGCTCGCCCGGAAGCAGCGGCTGCTGGCCTTCGAGCGGTCGGGGGCGAAGTCCCCGGAGGAGACCGCGACCCTCTTCTGAACCCGGCGCGCCCGCGTCCAGCTCGCGTGCCCGTGCCCGGCCGGTCCGATCGAGGACCCGGCCGGGCACACCGGTGGGTGAACCGCCGTGCCGGGTCGCCCGCCGGGCACGAGCGGTGCTCTAGCTTTGGCTCCTCACGGCACCGTCACACTCCAGGGACGTCAGGCATGAGCACCCTCAGCACACCGTCCGACGAAGCCGTGGGCGAACGCTCGATGGGACGGCTGTTCGGCCTCTCCGACGCGGTCTTCGCCATCGCCATGACCCTGCTCGCCCTCGACCTGGGCGTGCCCGCGCTGAACAGTCCGACCGAGGGCGAGCTGCGCCACGCGCTGGCCGGACAGGGCTCCCACTTCCTGGCCTTCCTGCTGAGCTTCTACGTGGCCTCCGTCTACTGGCGGCGCCACCACACCGAGATGCGCGACGTGCGCGTCAGCCACCCCGCGCTCGTCCGGCGCACGATGATCCTCCTCCTCGCGGTGAGCGCGCTGCCGTTCGCCTCCAACCTGCTGGGTTCCTACGGCAGTCGGGCCGGAATCGTGCTCGCCGTCTACGCCGGGGTCAACGTCGTCGCCATCGCGGCGCTGCTGCTGCTCCGCCACGCCGTGCGCCACCACCGGCTCTCCACGGAACCCGGCCCCCGGCCCGAAGCCGTCGAGCTGTGGTTCGACCTCGCCGCGATGCTGCTGGCCGTCCCGGCCGGTTACCTGCTCCCCGGCCACGGAGTGGTCGCGCTGATCGTCCTGCTGGTCGTCAGCGGCCGGGCCGGCTGGTTCATGACGCGTCGGCGACGGCGAAGGGATTCGGCACGCCTCCCGTCCAGCGGTGCAGGACCGCGCGGCCGGTCTGCCGGGTGACTCCGTCGGCGCGCACCGTGCCGGCCTCGGCCACGTAGTAGCGCCCGTCGTCGAGCGAGACCAGCCCGTACTGCCCGGCCGCCTCCCAGCCGTTCACCCCGGACCCGGCGTCGTGCAGCCCCTGTGGCAGGAGGGACAGCAGCCGGCCGTGCTCGGGCTCCCGCTGACCCCGTACGACGCCGTCCACGGGGCGTTTCGAGCCGTCCACGACGAAGAGCGTGTACGGGGGGAAGTGTGTTTTGGTGCCCTTGTAGACGGCGAGCAGCCAGTTTCCGGTGTGCCGGTCGTACTCCAGGTTCTGCACGCCGTAGGTGGTGTTGCCGGTGTACGCGAAGTACTTGCCGCCGGGGGAGGCGGGGCCGCTGGTGTGCGGCGACTGCTCGGTCAGCGGGCGCTCGTACCTCTTCCACCCCCGCACGTCGTACTGGAGCAGGACCTGGTGGTCGTTGTCCTCGCGGCCGGTGTTGGCGTAGATCCCGTACGCGACGGTGAGCCGCTCGCCGCCCGTGCCGTCGAGGGCCGGGCCGAAGGCCACACCGTCGATGCCACTGCAACCGTAACGGTGGTCGGGGGTGGCGGCGGTGTCGCCGTCGAAGACGCCGTTCCCGTCCATGTCGGCCGTGTAGTCCTTCACGACCTCGCCGAGATGGACGGTGGAGACCACCCCGGTGGAGGCCGCGTCCATGTCCATCCGGTTGATGCGGGCCCCGTCGAAAACGGCGATGTAGAACGCCTTCGCCGCCTTGTATTCGAGCGAGCCGTAGACCCTGCCGTCCCGTTCGTCGAAGTCCAGGTCCCCGAGATGGCCGGTGAAGCCGGTGACGGAGCCGAGCGGGGTGCCGCGCAGATCCGTCTTGACCAGGAGGTTGGTGAAGGAGAAGTACAGGTGGCCCGCGCGGCGGTCGACGGCCATGCCCTGAAGATGGCCGGACCGCCAGCTTCCGCCGTCGACCGACGCGGGGAGCCGCGGCAGTGTGCGCGCGGCGGCGACAGGAGTGGCGGTCGCGCCGGCGCCGGTGTCGGCGGGCGCGGTCCGCGGCCCGCCCCCGCCCGCCAGTAGCACCGCGCTCAGCACGGCCGGAACGACGGCGCCGAAGACGCGCAGGACGGCCGCCGTCCTGCCGCGCGCCCGGGTCCCGTCCGCCTGACGGCTGCTCAGTCTGCTGGATCGCGTGCGCATCGGGGGGCCTCCGCGAGTCGTGGGGGACTCCAGGATGATGCCGCCCGCGCGTGCACGGCGGACCAACGCGGCGTGAACGGCGCGACATGCCTCCGACGGGCCCTGTCCCCATGCCCGTTCCGCCGCCCCGATCCCGCTCCCGATCCCGCTCCCGACGCCGGTCTCGCCCCCGGTCCCGCTCCGTCTCAGTCCGTCCGCCCGGCCAGGGCGACGGGCATCACCAGCGTGGTGAAGCCGCTCTGGTCCGCGGAGCGCACCACGACCGGCTCCGTCGGAGCGGCGATCTCCAGCAGGACGTCCGGGCCGACGCTCGTCTCCAGCGCCGCGACGAGCACGGCGGGGGCGAAGCCGATCCGCAGGGGCGGTTCACCCGTGCGGACGGCCGGCAGCACCTCGGCCCCGGAGCCGTCGGGCCGCGCCACGGTGACCTCGTCCGTACCGAGCCGCAGCGCGACGCCCGGGGCGTCGCCGAGGGCCTCGACGGCGGTCAGCAGGGCCTCCCGGCCCACGATCACCCGGTGCCGATGCGGCGTCAGGGCCGCGAGCATCTCGCGGTAGGCGGGGAACTCCCCCTCGGAAACGGGAAGTTCGCGCAATCCGCTGCCGTCCGTGTCATACGCCCGGACACCGTCGGGCCCCGCCTCCAGGGTCACCGCCGCGCAGCGCGCCGCCCAGGTCCCGAACTCCACCAGCCGCTCGGCCGCGATCAGCACCGCCCGCGCCCGCCCCTCCACCGTCAGCACCGGCTTCAGACCGCGCAGCGCCAGGCGGTAGCGGTCGGTGGCCACGAGCCGCACCTCGTCCGCGTCGATCTCCACGAGGACGCGGCCGAGGACCGGGATCTTCGGGTCCTCGCCGGTCGCGGGTACGACCTGACGTATCGCGCCCGCCAGTTCGGCCCCGCCGAGCCGCACCCGGGTGGGGGCGGGCTCCCCGTGCGCCTCGGCGGCGGAGGAGTCCGGGCCCGGCATGGAGCGCAGCACGGCCGCGATCGCGGCGTCGGCCGTCCTGCTCCGCTCCCGCACGGTGGCGCGGTGCCGTTCCAGCACGGCGCGCGCCTCGGCCACCTCGCCGTCGAGGACGACCATGACATCCGCGAGCGGAAGCCCGGCCGACCGCAGACTCCGCAGCATATTGGCGCGGATCGCCTGGTCGGGGCTGTAGGAGCGGTAGCCGGTGGCCGCGTCCACCCGGGCGGGCGGAAGGACGCGGCAGTCGTCGTAGAAGCGCAGGGCGCTCGGGGTGAGCCCGACGCGCCGGGCGAAGACGCTGATGCTCAGCAGTTCGGGCGGCGTGCCGAGCGTGAGGTCGACGGGGGAGCCGCGCCTCGCGCCCCCCGCCGTACCACCCGTGCCGTTCCCGCCAACCGTGTCGCCCGTGCCGCCGGTCCCGCGCGGAGTGTTGTCCGTGGTGCTGTCCATGGCGGCGATTGTCGACGTTCACGCTGCCTGAAAGTCAACTCCGCCCGGCACCGGGTCACTTCCGTCAGACGCGGTGGCCGTTCTCCAGCTCCACCGTGCGTCCGCCGGCCTCCAGCGCGTCGAGCGCGATCAGCACCCGCCGCCCGAGCGAACCGGGCAGCCAGGCGGGTACCTCGGAGGGCTCCACCAGGCGCCACGAGAGCAGTTCGTCCTCCTGGAGAACGATCGCAGCGAGCCGCTCCTCGCTCAGCACCCCGCCGTCGTACAGGTACGAGGCCACGGGCGGCCGGGCCTCCCCCTGCACCCAGTCCACGGTGAGCAGCGTCCCCGGCTCGATGTCGAGGCCGATCTCCTCCAGCGTCTCGCGCCGGGCGCCCTCGCGCGGGGTCTCGCCGTCGTCCGACTCGATGGTCCCGCCGGGCAGCGCCCAGCCCTCCCGGTAGTTGGGCTCGACGATCAGTACGCGCCCCGCGCCGTCCCGCAGGAGCACGGCGGCGCCCGCGAGGATCCGGGGCAGCGAGGCGATGTACGCGGCGTAATCCTCGGCCTCGGCCTCGGCGGCGTCGGATTCGGGGGTGGGAACGGGGGCGGGAGTCTGGGTATCGGTGTCCATCACACGCGAAGGGTATCCGGGCGAGAGGGGCGCGCCATACGTAGGTAAATATCCATTATTGAGGTGTGGTATGTCGTCCCCGCCGGACGGCCACGGGCGACGGGCATGGGCGACGGGCATGGGCATACCCCCGCCGTGCGGATAGGGTCGGACCGGCGCGACACCTGTTCGAAAGCAAGGGATACAAGGTGACGGACGGCGCGGTAAACGGGCCCGCACGCGTACTGATCGCGGCGGACAAGTTCAAGGGCTCACTCACGGCGGTGGAAGTCGCGCGGCGGGTGACGGCGGGCCTCCGCCACGTCGTCCCCGACCTCGCGGTCGAGGCGCTGCCCGTCGCGGACGGCGGGGACGGTACGGTCGCCGCCGCCGTGGCGGCCGGATTCGAGCGGCATGAGGTCCGCGTCACCGGGCCCCTCGGTGACGCGGTGACGGCGGCCTTCGCGCTGCGTGACGGCACGGCCGTCATCGAGATGGCGGAGGCGTCCGGCCTCCAGCACCTCCCCGAAGGAGTCTTCGCGCCGCTCACGGCGACCACGTACGGCTCCGGCGAGCTGCTGAGCGCCGCGCTCGACGCGGGCGCCCGCTCCCTCGTCTTCGGCGTCGGCGGCAGCGCCACCACCGACGGCGGCGCGGGCATGCTCAGCGCGCTCGGCGCCCGCTTCCTGGACGCCGGCGGACGGCCGGTGGGCCCCGGCGGCGGCGGACTGCGGGACCTCGCCACCGCCGACCTCTCCGGTCTCGACCCGCGCCTCACCGACGCGGACACCGTGCTCGCCAGCGATGTCGACAATCCGCTGACCGGCCCCAAGGGCGCCGCCGCCGTGTACGGGCCGCAGAAGGGCGCCACCCCCGCGGACGTCACCACGCTCGACGCGGCGCTCGCCCGCTACGCCGGGGTGCTGGAGGCGGCCATCGGGTCCCGCGCCGCCCATCTCGCGTTCTCGCCGGGCGCGGGCGCGGCGGGCGGTATCGGCTACGGCGCGCTGGTCGGCCTCGGCGCCCGCTTCCGCCCCGGGATCGAGATCATGCTCGACGTCCTGGGCTTCGCCCCGGCGCTGGCCCGGGCCACCCTGGTCATCACCGGCGAGGGATCGCTGGACGAGCAGACCCTGCACGGCAAGGCCCCCGCGGGCGTCGCTGCGGCGGCCCGCGCCAGGGACGTCGAGGTCGTCGCGGTCTGCGGGCGGCTGAGCCTGCCCCCGGAGGCCCTCGGCCGGGCCGGTATCCGCCGGGCCTACGCCCTCGGCCAGCTGGAGCCGGACCCGGCGGTGTGCATGGCCGAGGCGGGTCCGCTGCTGGAGCGCCTCGCGGCGGACATCGCGCGGGACTTCCTGGTCTGAGGGCCGCGCGCCACCGCCGCCGGGGGCCGCGCGCCACCGCCGGCGGAGCCACGGGACAGCGAGGAGGCCCGGGTGCGGTACGCACCCGGGCCTCCTCGCGTTGCCACGCCCACCGCTACGGCAGCTGAGCCGCCCGTGCCTCGCGACGGTTGCCGCGGAAGGTGTTCACCCGGCGCGCCGTGGCGAAGAGCGGGATCACCGCGCCCGTCACCACCTGGAGCGCACAGCCGGTCTGGAGCAGCAGCTGGCCGCCCGGCGCGTCGAACGCCCAGGCCGCCAGGAGCCCCATCGCGGCGACGATCCAGCTGAGCATCGCGAGTGCGAGCACACCGCGCGGCTTGGGGTACTCGACCCGGCTCACCATCAGCCACGCCACCCCGATGATCGCGAGCAGTGTCGGGACGAAGGGCAGCTCCAGCAGCACGATCGAGATGACCGTGAGGGCGCCGAAGGGGCTCGGCATCCCCTGGAACATGCCGTCCTTCAGCGTCACGCAGGAGAATCTGGCCAGCCGGAGCACGACGGCGAGCAACACCACGATCGCCGCCAGCGCCGACACCCGTTGATGTGCGTCGTCCGCGACCATTCCGTACACCAGTACGAAATAGGCCGGGGCGAGACCGAAGCTGATCAGGTCGGAGAGGTTGTCCAGCTCCGCGCCCATCGGGGAGCTGCGCAGCTTGCGCGCCACGAGACCGTCGAACAGGTCGAAGATCGCCGCGGCGAGCATCAGGATCACGGCTGTCGCGGCGGAGTGCCGTGCCATGCCGCTCTCGTCGCTGCCCGTGAGGTGCGGGATGAGGATGCCGGTGGTGGTGAAGTAGACGGCCATGAAGCCGCAGGTGGCGTTACCGAGCGTGAGGGTGTCCGCTATCGACAGCCGCAGCGACAGCGGCATGTCCTCGGCTTCGGCCTCCGCCTTGGCCTCTGCCTCGGCGACCCAGCCCGCTTGCGTATCAGGATCAATCACGGTCAATTCGAGTCACCCCTGCGGTCGTGGTCTGACCGACCTCGACAGCGACCTCGACACCTTCCGGAAGGTAGATGTCGACGCGCGAGCCGAACCGGATCAGGCCGATGCGCTCGCCCTGTTCCACCTTGGTCCCCTGGGGGAGGTACGGGACGATGCGCCGGGCCACCGCGCCCGCGATCTGCACCATCTCGATGTCGCCCAGCTCCGTGTCGAAGTGCCAGACAACGCGCTCGTTGTTCTCGCTCTCCTTGTTGAACGCCGGGACGAACCCGCCGGGGATGTGCTCCACGGAGGTCACGGTTCCCGCGAGGGGAGCCCGGTTGACGTGAACGTTCAGCGGGCTCATGAAGATGGCGACCCGGGTGCGCCCGTCCTTCCACGGCATGATGCTCTGCACCACACCGTCGGCCGGGGAGATGACCCGGCCCTGCGTGATCTCGCGCTCCGGGTCTCTGAAGAACCACAGCATGCCCGCCGCGAGCGCGGTGGCGGGCACGGCGAGGGCTGCCGCGCGCTTGGAACGGCGTGCGCGGGCCAGGCCGATCGCTGCGGTCGCGACGGTCGGCAGGAGCCACGGCGATGCTCCGCGTGCGATGCGGACCCGGCCGCTGGGTGCAGAGGTTTGGCTGTGGGGCATGGATGACCTTCGTAGCGGATGATGCCGCGCTGGCAACGGGGGACGGCGGCTTTCCAGCGATGGTACTGGTTGTGAGCCGCAACTGAGCAAGCCAGCACCCGAGTCGGGCGGCTTGAAGCGTGCGGCACACCTCGATCTGGTGTGATCTTCTTCGCCGTCAAATCGGTTCAAAGGCGATAATTATCCCTGGAATCGGTACTCCTCCAGCAGTCGGCGGCCGATGATCATTTTCTGGATCTCGGCGGTACCCTCGCCGATCAGCAGCATCGGTGCCTCGCGGTAGAGACGCTCGATCTCGTACTCCTTGGAGAAGCCGTAACCGCCGTGGATACGGAAGGCGTCCTCGACGACTTCCTTGCAGTATTCGGAGGCGAGGTACTTCGCCATCCCTGCCTCCAGGTCGTTTCGTTCCCCGGAGTCCTTTTTGCGTGCCGCGTTGACCATCATCGCATGGGCGGCCTCGACTTTGGTAGCCATCTCGGCCAGCTTGAACTGGATCGCCTGGTGCCGGGCGATGGGTTTCCCGAATGTGTGGCGCTGCTGCGCGTACGAGACGCCGAGTTCGAAGGCGCGATGAGCGACCCCGCAGCCACGCGCCGCGACATTCACCCGGCCGATCTCGACACCGTCCATCATTTGGTAAAACCCCCGGCCGGTGGTGCCGCCGAGGACCCGATTGGCCGGAATGCGAAGTCCGTCCATCACCAGCTCGGTGGTGTCGACGCCCTTGTACCCCATCTTGTCGATCTTCCCGGGCACGGTGAGGCCGGGGCGCACCTCGCCGTAGCCGGGCTCCTTCTCCACCAGGAACGTCGTCATCGACTTGTGCGGAGGCGTACCCGCCGGATGCCCCTCGTCGCTCCGGCAGAGCACCGCGACCAGGTGCGAGGTGCCGCCGTTGGTCAGCCACATCTTCTGACCGTTGAGCACATAGGCGTCGCCGTCCCTCGTTCCCCTGGAGGTGATCGCCGCGACGTCCGAGCCGAGGGCCGGCTCCGACATCGAGAAGGCGCCGCGCACCTCGCCGGTCGCCATGCGGGGCAGAAAGGTGTCCTTCTGCTCCTGGGTGCCGTACCGCTTGAGCAGATACGCCACGATGAAGTGCGTGTTGACGATGCCGGATACGGACATCCAGCCGCGGGCGATCTCCTCCACGCAGAGCGCGTAGGTCAGCAGGGACTCGCCGAGGCCGCCGTATTCCTCCGGGATCATCAGCCCGAACAGTCCGAGTTCCCGCAGACCCTCGACAATCCGCGTCGGATATTCGTCGCGGTGCTCCAGCTCGGTGGCGACCGGGATGATCTCCTTGTCGACAAAGTCCCTTACGGTCGCCAGGATCTCCCGCTGGATATCGGTCAGCCCAGCGGTCTGCGCGAGTCGGCTCATCTCACTTCTCCCGTGGCGTCGGCGCGGACTTCGGTTCGGACTTCGGCGCGGATTTCGGTTGCGGCCGGCCGGGCTGTTCTCCGCCGCGTTCCTTCACGTAGGACGCGGTGGGGACCATCACTTTGCGGCGGAACACACACACCACGGTGCCGTCCTGGGTATAGCCCCGCGTCTCCACCCGGACGATTCCGCGGTCGCTTTTCGACTTCGACGGTGTCTTATCCAGGACCGTCGTCTCGCCGTACAGCGTGTCGCCGTGGAAGGTCGGCGCGATGTGCCGCAGCGACTCCACCTCCAGATTGGCGATGGCCTTGCCGGAGACATCCGGCACGGACATTCCCAGCAGCAACGAGTAGACGTAGTTGCCCACCACGACGTTCTTTCCGAAATCCGTCGCCTGCCCCGCGTAGTGGGCGTCCAGATGCAGCGGATGATGGTTCATGGTGAGCAGACAGAAGAGATGGTCGTCGTACTCCGTGACGGTCTTGCCGGGCCAGTGCCGGTAGACCTCGCCGACCTCGAACTCCTCGAAGGTGCGTCCGAAGCGCATCGCGCTCACCCCTCCGGCGCTTCGAACGAGGAGGTCCGGGACAGCCCGGCGGCCCGGCCCTTGCCGGCGATCACGAGTGCCATCTTCCGGCTCGCCTCGTCGATCATCTCGTCCCCGAGCATCGCCGAACCCTTCCGGCCACCGGCGTCCGAGGTGTGGAAGTCGTACGCGTCGAGGATCAGCTCGGCGTGGTCGTAATCCTCCTGCGAGGGCGAGAAGACCTCGTTGGCCGCCTCGATCTGCCCCGGGTGCAGCACCCACTTGCCGTCGTAGCCGAGCGCGGCGGCGCGGCCCGCCACCTCGCGGAAGCCGTCCACGTTCCGGATCTGGAGATAGGGCCCGTCGATGACCTGGAGATCGTGGGTGCGGGCCGCCATCAGCAGTTTCATCAGAATGTAGTGGTAGGCGTCCGCGGGATAGCCGGGCGGCTGCTCGCCCACCACCAGGGTCCGCATGTTGACGGAGGCCATGAAGTCCGCCGGACCGAAGATGATCGTCTCGGTGCGCGGTGAGGCGGCCGCGATCGCGTCCACGTTGACCAGGCCCTTGGCATTCTCGATCTGCGCCTCGATGCCGATCCGGCCCACCTCGAAGCCCATCGTCTTCTCGATCTGGGTGAGCAGCAGGTCCAGCGCCACGATCTGCCGCGCGTCCTGCACCTTGGGCAGCATCACGCAGTCCAGATTCGGTCCGGCGCCCTCCACGACCGTGATCACATCGCGGTAGGTCCACTCGGTCGTCCAGTCGTTGACCCGCACCACCCGGGTCTTGCCCGTCCAGTCACCCTCGTTGAGGGCTTTGACGATGGTGTGCCGGGCGCCCGGCTTGGCCAGTGGAGCGCAGGCGTCCTCCAGGTCCAGGAAGACCTGGTCGGCCGGGAGCCCCTGGGCCTTCTCCAGGAACCGGGGGCTCGACCCCGGCACGGCCAGGCAGGAGCGGCGCGGCCGGAGCCGGCCGGCCGTGGTCGCGGGCGTGGCGGTGGGCGTGGTCATGCGCGTACCTCCAAGGGGTCGAGCTTGTTGGCCTTACGGATCTCGTCGACGATACGGCCGATGATCCCGGTGATCCCGAAGTCCTTCGGGGTGAAGACGGCGGCGACCCCGGCCGCCCGCAGCAGCGCCGCGTCGGCACTCGGGATGATCCCGCCGACGATCACGGGCAGATCGCCCGCGCCCGCCTCGCGCAGCCGTGCGAGCACATCGGGCACCAGGGCGGTGTGCGAGCCCGACAGGATCGACAGGCCCACGCAGTGCACGTCCTCGGCCAGCGCCGCGCCGACGATCTGTTCCGGGGTCAGCCTGATGCCCTGGTAGACCACCTCGAAGCCGGCGTCCCTGGCGCGTACCGCGATCTGCTCGGCGCCGTTGGAGTGCCCGTCGAGCCCCGGCTTGCCGACCAGCAACCGCAGCCGTCCCGCGTTCAGTTCCTCCGCCGTACGGGACACCTTCGCCCGTACGGCGGCCAGCGGGGTGCCCGCCTCGGCCGTCACCGCGACCGGCGCACCGCCCACCCCCGTCGGAGCGCGGAACTCACCGAACACGTCGCGCAGCGCCCAGGACCACTCGCCGGTGGTCACCCCGGCGCGTGCGCACTCCACGGTGGCGGCCATCAGATTGCCGGTGCCGGCGGCGGTCCGCTTCAGCGCGGAGAGCGCCCCGGCGGCTCGTGACTCGTCCCGCGCGTCGCGCCACTCGTGCAGCGCCGCCACCACCCGGGCCTCGTTGGCCGGGTCGACCGTCATGATCGCGGTGTCGAGATCCGCGGTCAGCGGGTTGGGCTCGGTCGACTCGTAGCAGTTGACGCCCACGACCTTCTCCTCGCCGGACTCGATCCGGGCCCGGCGTTCGGCGTGCGCGGAGACCAGCCGCGACTTCAGATAGCCGGACTCGACGGCCGCCATCACCCCGCCCATCTCCTCGATCCGGCCGATCTCGCCGAACGCCTCGGTGACCAGGGCCGCCACCTTGGTCTCGACGACCTGCGAGCCTTCAAAGAGGTCCGCGTACTCCAGCAGATCGCTCTCGTGCGCCAGGACCTGCTGGATACGCAGCGACCACTGCTGGTCCCAGGGCCGGGGCAGCCCCAACGCCTCGTTCCAGGCGGGCAGTTGCACCGCGCGGGCGCGGGCGTCCCTGGAGAGCGTCACGGCGAGCATCTCCAGCACGATCCGCTGGACGTTGTTCTCCGGCTGCGCCTCGGTCAGCCCGAGCGAGTTGACCTGGACGCCGTAGCGGAACCTGCGCTGCTTGGCGTTCTCGATCCCGTACCGCTCCCGGGTGATCCGGTCCCAGACGCGGGAGAACGCGCGCATCTTGCACATCTCCTCGACGAACCGCACGCCCGCGTTGACGAAGAAGGAGATCCGCGCGACCACCTCGCCCCTGCCCTCCTCGGGGATCTGTCCGGACGCGAACACCGCGTCGAGCACGGCGATCGCGGTGGACATCGCGTACGCGATCTCCTGGACGGGGGTCGCCCCCGCCTCCTGGAGGTGGTAACTACAGATGTTGATGGGGTTCCACTTGGGGATGCGGGCGACCGTGTACGTGATCATGTCCGTGGTCAGCCGCAGGCTCGGCACCGGCGGGAAGACATGGGTTCCGCGGGACAGGTACTCCTTCACGATGTCGTTCTGCGTCGTCCCCTGGAGCCTGGTGATGTCCGCGCCCTGCTCCTCGGCGACCACCTGATAGAGGGCCAGCAGCCACATCGCGGTGGCGTTGATGGTCATCGAGGTGTTGGTGCGCTCCAGCGGGATGTCCCGGAACAGCCGCCGCATGTCGCCGAGGTGCGAGACCGGCACCCCGACCCGGCCGACCTCGCCGCGCGCGAGGACGTGGTCCGGGTCGTAGCCGGTCTGGGTGGGCAGGTCGAACGCGACGGAGAGTCCCGTCTGTCCCTTGGCGAGATTGCGGCGGTACAGCTCGTTGGACGCCTCGGCGGTGGAGTGACCGGCGTACGTCCGCATGAGCCAGGGCCGGTCCTTCGCGCGTTCCCCGGTCATCTCACACGCTCCCGCGGTGCTGATCGGTCCGCTCCGCCGGCGCGTCACGGAACAGGTTGATCGCGTCGATGTGCCGGGCGCGCAGCTCCTCGTCCCGTACCCCCAGCCCCTCGCGCGGCGCCAGCGCCAGCACGCCGACCTTGCCCTGGTGGAGGTTGCGGTGCACGTCGTACGCGGCCTGGCCGGTGTCCTCCAGGGCGTACACCTTCGACAGCGTCGGATGGATCCTGCCCTTGGCGACCAGCCGGTTCGCCTCCCACGCCTCGCGGTAGTTGGCGAAGTGCGAGCCCACGATGCGCTTGAGCGACATCCACAGATAACGGTTGTCGTACTCGTGGGTGTAGCCGGACGTGGAGGCGCAGGTGACGACCGTGCCGCCCTTGCGGGTGACGTACACACTGGCGCCGAAGGTCTCGCGCCCCGGGTGTTCGAAGACGATGTCCACGTCCTCGCCGCCCGTCAGTTCGCGGATGCGCTTGCCGAAGCGCTTCCACTCGCGCTGGTCCTGGTGGTGGTCGTCCTGCCAGAACCGGTAGCCCTCGGCGGTGCGGTCGATGATCGCCTCGGCGCCCATCCGGCGGCAGATCTCCGCCTTGCGGTCGCTGGAGACCACACACACCGGGTTCGCGCCGCCGGCGAGCGCGAACTGCGTGGCGTACGAGCCGAGTCCGCCGCTCGCGCCCCAGATCAGGACGTTGTCCCCCTGCTTCATGCCGGCGCCGTTGCGCGACACCAGCTGGCGGTACGCGGTCGAGTTGACGAGGCCGGGGGCCGCCGCCTCCTCCCAGCTCAGATGGAGCGGCTTGGGCATCAGCTGGTTGGACTTCACCAGCGCGAGCTCCGCCAGACCGCCGAAGTTGGTCTCGAAGCCCCAGATCCGCTGTTCGGGGTCGAGCATCGTGTCGTTGTGGCCGTCGGACGACTCCAGTTCGACGGAGAGGCAGTGTGCCACCACCTCGTCGCCCGGCCGCCAGGCGTTGACCCCGGGACCGGTGCGCAGGACGACACCGGCGAGGTCGGAGCCGATGACGTGGTACGGCAGATCGTGCCGCCGTGCCAGCTCGCTCAGCCTGCCGTACCGCTCCAGGAAGCCGAAGGTCGGCAGCGGCTCGAACAGCGAGGTCCACACGGAGTTGTAATTCACCGAGCTGGCCATCACGGCCACGAGGGCCTCGCCGGGGCCGAGCGGGGGCACCGGCACCTCGTCGAGGTGCAGCGAGGCGCGGGGGTCCTTCTCCCGGCTGGGAAGGCCCGCGAACATCTCCGTCTCTCCCTTGTGCACGGTCACCGCGCGGTACGACTCGGGGACGGTCAGAGCGGCGAAGTCGGCGGACGTACTGTCCGGCG
This sequence comes from Streptomyces sp. NPDC012835, assembly GCF_042900885.1. NCBI lineage: Bacteria > Bacillati > Actinomycetota > Actinomycetes > Kitasatosporales > Streptomycetaceae > Streptomyces > Streptomyces sp. NPDC012835. The sequence goes on along the minus strand of NZ_JBIBBW010000001.1, from coordinate 1,271,488 downwards.
ACTGGATCGCCTCCAGGATTTCCTTCACGGTATGGCCTCCGGCGAAGCTGAGGGTGCGAGTGCGGCTGGGGGCGCGCGGGCGGACGGCGAGGTGCCCGGTCGCGGGATGGAGGTGTGCCGTCGGTTCGGCGGATGGTGCTGATCACGTGGTGCTGATCGCCCGGTGCGTGACGTGCTGATCGCGCTGACGTGCTGAGCGGTGGCGCCGGGTGGGCGCGCGGGTGCCTGTGACGCAGGCGTCCGGGGCGCAGGCCCGGGGGCTTGCGGGAACAGCCGGACAACATCAACGTATGGCACGCCGTGACAGCTGGCAAGGCACTGGGTGCCAAGAATTTGTCTCAATTGACGCAGGGGCGGCACGCATGAGCACCACCCGCCGCCCGAAGTGCCGTAAGAGCACTTCAGGTGGCCGGTCGACCGTGGAAGGAGGAGGGGTCAGGCGTTCTTGAGCGCCTGCTTGATGGTCCGCATGACCTCGTCCAGCGGGGCATCGGTGTGGGCCACCGCGACCAGCACGTCCCCACTGGTGCGCGCCGAGGCCGCCGGGCGGCGGGGCGCCTCGCCCATGGTGCGGCCCGCGCCGATACCGGAGCCGAAGGTCTCACGGACGATCGCGAAGGCGTGGTCGAGCTGTGTCTCGACGTCGCCGCGGCCGCCGGCCCGCAGCCAGCGGCGCAGCACATGGTTGTGCGCGGTGACCACGGCGGACGCGGCCACCTCCGCCAGCAGCGGGTCGTCATTGCCGTCGGTGTGGTCGCGCTCGTCGAAGTGACCCAGCAGATAGCGGGTGAACAGCCGCTCGTAGCGGGCCACCGAGGCGATCTCCGCCTCCCGCAGCGTGGGCACCTCGCGGGTGAGCTTGTAGCGCGCCACGGAGACGGTGGGGGAGCCCGCGTACATCCGCATGACTTCCTTGATGCCCCGGCAGACCGTGTCCAGCGGGTGCTCGTGCGCGGGGGCGGCGTTGAGCACCGCCTCCGCCCGCACCAGCGTGTCGTCGTGGTCCGGGAAGATCGCCTCTTCCTTGGAGCGGAAGTGCCGGAAGAAGGTGCGGCGGGCGACCCCGGCGGCGGCGGCGATCTCGTCGACCGTCGTCGCCTCGTACCCCTTGGTCGCGAACAGTTCCATGGCCGCCGCCGACAGTTCGCGGCGCATCTTGAGCCGCTGAGCGGCGGCGCGGGTGCCCGCGGCGCTCTCGGGGACGTCGGACTTGCTGCTGGAACGGGCGGACCTGGCGGGCTGGGACATGAGGTGAACGTACTGCATCGACGCCGCGGAGCGCGCCCGAGGGGGCGGCCCGCCCCCGGTCCCGACCCGCCCCGCGTTCCTCTCTTCGCCCAGCTCAGGGGCGGGTGCGCCGTCTTGCCCGGGGGCCGGCTCAGCGGCGCTTGGCGTACTCACGGAAACCGCGCCCGCTCTTGCGTCCCAGGCACCCCGCCGCCACCAACTGCTCCAGCAGCGGCGCGGGGGCCAGCGAGGGGTCCCGGAACTCCTGGTGCAGCCCCCGCTCGATGGCGAGCGAGACATCGAGGCCGACCACGTCGAGCAGTTCGAAGGGGCCCATCGGATAGCCGCCGCCGAGGCGCATCGCCGCATCGATGTCGTCCATCGTCGCGTAGTGCTCCCCGACCATCCTGACCGCGTTGTTGAGGTACGGGAACAGCAGCGCGTTGACGATGAATCCGGCGCGGTCGCCGCAGTCCACCGGGTGCTTGCCGACGGCCGCGCTCACCTCGCGGACGGTGGCGTGGGCGCTGTCGCAGGTCAGCACCGTACGGACCACCTCCACCAGCCGCATCGCCGGAGCCGGGTTGAAGAAGTGCATGCCGAGGACGTCCTGCGGGCGGGAGGTCGCGCGGGCGCAGGCCACCACCGGCAGCGAGGAGGTCGTCGTGGCCAGCACCGCTCCGGGCGCGCACACCGTGTCGAGCGCGGCGAACAGCTGCCGCTTGACGTCCAGGTCCTCGGCCACCGCCTCGACGGCGAGGTCCACCGCGCCGAGCGCGTCGAGCGATCCGGCCGGGGCGATCCGCTCCAGCGAGGCGTCGCGGGCCTGCCGCGTCAGCCGCCCCTTCGTCACCGCACGCTCCAGGGACGCGGCGATCCTGGCCACGGCGGCCGTCGCCCGCTCCCGGGTGCGGGCGGTGAGCACCACGTCGTACCCCGCCGTCGCGAAGACCTCGGCGATGCCGCTCGCCATCGTGCCGGAGCCGGCGACGCCCACCGAGGCGACGGGCCGGCCCAGGGCGGCCGGCGCCGCGGGCGACGGGGTGAGCCCGTCCGTCACCGGGGTGCCGCTGCCGGGCGCCTCGTACGTGTAGAAGCCGCGCCCGGCCTTACGGCCCGTCAGCCCGGCGTCGCTGAGCTGCCTGAGCACGGGCGTGGGCGCGTGCAGCCGGTCGTGCGACGCGGCGTACATCGCGTCGAGCACGGTACGGGCGGTGTCGATCCCGATCAGGTCCAGCAGCGCGAGCGGCCCCATCGGCAGCCCGCACCCCAGCCGCATCGCCGCGTCGATGTCCGCGCGCGAGGCGTACCCGGACTCGTACATCGCCGCCGCCCGGTTGAGATAGCCGAAGAGCAGCCCGTCCGCGACGAATCCCGGCCGGTCGCCCACGGCCACCGGCTCCTTGCCCAGGGCGCGGGCGAGCGCGGTGACGGCAGCGACGGCCGCCGGTGAGGTCAGCACCGACGACACCACCTCCACCAGGCGCATCGCGGGGGCGGGGTGGAAGAAGTGCAGGCCGAGCACGCGTTCGGGGTGCGCCGAGCCGGCGGCCAGCCGGGTCACGGACAGCGCGTTCGTGCCGGTCGCGAGGATCGCGGTGGGGGCGACGATCCCGTCCAGTTCGCGCAGGACCCGCCGTTTGGTCTCGTACTCCTCCGGCACGACCTCGATCACCAACGGGGCGTCGGCGGCGGCCCGGGGGCCGGAGAAGGTACGGAAGCGGGCGAGCGCGGTCAGCCGCTCCCGCGCGTCGAGCCGCCCGCGCCCCACCGCCCGCGCGGTGGACTCCTCCAGCGTGCGCACGGCCCGCGCGGCGGCCGCCGCGTCGGGATCGATACCGATCACCTCGCGGCCGGAGAGGACCAGAAGCTCGGCGATGCCGGTCCCCATCGTGCCGAGGCCGACGACGGCGACGGTGGAGAGGGGCGCGGCGGGGGCGGGCGAGGCGGAGGCGGTGGTGGTGACGGGGGTGACGGTGGTGGCCGGGGCGGTGGTGGTGTCGGTCGCGGTCGCGGTGGCGGCGGTGGTCGCGGCAGGGGTGTCCGTACGGATGTCCATCGGGGGACTCCAGGGGGATGGGTGACGGCTGAGGGCGCGCGCGAACGGCGGCGCGGGTGAAGAGGGTTGCGAGGTCTGCGGCGGGCCCTGTCCCGGGGCCGCGCCGTGCGGACGGCCCGTGCGGACCGTGCCGTGAAGCCGCTGAACCGACAGCGACAGGACTCGCGACGGCTGCGTCACCAGGCCGTCGAAGTCGCGGAGTTCATCCGCTCATTTGAGATTAACCGACGGGTAACGAGCGCGCCAGAGGGGTGCGCCCACCGGTCCGCTGTGCGGTGCGTCACGGTCACCGGACTCGCTACGCTGCTCCGTATGGATGAGGACTTCCGCTCCCTCGCGGACCGCGTGCGCGGCGAGTCCGGCGGCTCCGGCACCTGCGAACGGCTGATCGGCACCGAGGACACGGAGGAGCTGGCCACGGTCCTCACCGCACCCCAACAGCCCTTGTGGGCCAGGGAGATCGCGGCCTTCCGGCTCGGCTGCGCGGGAGACCGGCGGGCCTTCGAGGCGCTGGTCCTGCTCCTCAACCACCGCGACCCCGAGCGCTGCGTCAGCGCCTCGTACGCCCTGTTCAGGCTCGGTGATCCACGCACCCCTCGGGCCGCCGCCGCGCTCGCGACCAACGCGCTGCGGACGGCGTACGCGCTGCACCCCGTACGGCTGCTCACCGAACTCCGCGCCCCCGAGTCCCTACCGGCGCTCACCGCCACCCTGGGCCGGCTGCTGGCGCCCGGCGAACCGCACTGGCGGGTGGCGCTCGCCTGCGTGGAGGGGCTGGGGCAACTCGGCGACGGCCGGGCGCGCACGGTACTCGAAGCGGCTCGCGCTCACCCGAGGCTCGCCGCCGCCGCCGAGGAGGCGCTCAGCCGCATCGCGTAACGCAGCTCGCGCACCGTGGCCCCGGCCACCTCGAAGGACCCCTCGGCGCCGTCCGGCGCGAGACCGCTCTTGGCGTAGAAGCGCCGCGCCCGCTGATTGCCGGTCAGCACCCAGAGCCGCAGGCTCCGGCAGCCGCGCGCCTCCGCGTGGTCGGCGAGCGCGGCCATCAGCGCCCGGCCGACCCCGGTGGACAGGTGCTCGGGCAGTACGTAGAGCGTGTACAACTCGGCGGCGCCGGGCGGCGCGTCCTCGTCGCGGCCGGGACCGTAACACCCCCACCCGACCACCCGCCCCTCGCGCTCCGCCACCAGGTCGACCGCCCGTCCTGCGCCCCCGGCGAACTGCTCGCGGCGGACCGCCGTCTCCTCCACGACGCTCATCGCGTCCAGATACGCCTGCGGCACCACCCCGGCGTACGCGTGCTGCCAGCCGCGCACCCTCACCTCCGCGACCGCCGGGCAGTCGTCGGCGGTCATCTTCCTGATGTGCGGGCGCGCGGGGTCGTTCATGCGGGCATCCTCCCCGACGCCGCCGGCAACGGGCCAGGGGATTTCGCCCGGGGGCGCGACCGGGGCGCCGCGCGCTGAAGCGGGCCCCCTCCGGGAGGGCCGGAGGAGCGTGGCGGGAAACCCGCGCCTCTCTTCGGGGCAGATTGCGGAAGTCAGCCCAGGTACGGCGCGGCCCGGTGCTCGGTGAAGTGCCGGAGCCGTAGCCGCTGTGTGTGGTGCATGGGCAGAGAGTCAAGTTCTTCGGGCTCGACGAAGCGAAGTTCGGTGCTCTCGTCCGAGATGGCCAGGGTTCCGCCGGTGATATGGGCTGTGAAGCACACGTTGAACTGCCGGCGTACCTCTCCGTCGCTGTACGCGATGACGTGCCGGGGGTCCGTGTACGTGCCGACGAGCCCCGTGATCTCGACGTCCAGCCCGGTTTCCTCCTTGACCTCCCTCACCGCCGTGCCGGGCAGCGAGTCGCCCATATCCATCCCCCCACCGGGCAGCGCCCACAGGCCGTTGTCCCTGCGCCGCTGGAGCAGGACGCGTCCCCTGTCGTCGGTGACGACAGCGGAAGCGGCCACGACCAGGCTGTTGGGCGTCGGTGCGCCCGGGTCGTCGAAGTACTCGGTCCGTGCCACGGTGGTCACTTTTCCACAGGGCGGGCTGTCTCCCAGGCGGCGTTGAAGCTGCCCGCACAGGTGTCGAACAGCCCGCCCCCGGCACCGCGTCGGAGGTGCCACACGGGCGCCTCATAGGCGTTGACGCCCCAGACGTGCGCGTTGACGAGTACGTGGTCGTCGGAGCGGTACAGGCTGTTGTAGAGCGTTGTCCCGTGCGTCCGGATCTCAATGCCGGGTACACCGATGAGCGGTCGGTAGTGCATGAGTGCGAGACGACAGCGAGACTCAATGCCGTGGCCGAACTTCTCTTCCTGGCCACGCTGTTGGACGATGGGACTGTCCGGATCGCCCAGAGCGGCCCGGATCTGCATCCCTCGGCGGCCCGCTCGCGCAGCAGGTCATTGAGGCGTGGGTACGCCTCTTGAAAGAAGACAGCCGCGTACACCAACACGTCGATCCGCTGCTGTGCCCGAGCGAAGAGTTTCACGGTCCGACTGCACCGTCTACCTGACGCGGCACCCGGAGGGGCACAGGTGATCGCGCGCGACGACATCGGCGCACAGGTGGAGGACGCCACGGGGCGTGTCGGCATCCTCCGGGACGTGATCCCCGACTCCGAGGACCTCGCCGAATCCCCGGGGCGGCGCCGTAAGCGTTCTACGGCTCATGGGTGTCCGGGTCTACGATCCGACCACCGGCCGTTTCCTCCAGACCGACCCGGTCTACGGCGGCAACACCAGCGCCTATATCTACCCCGCCGACCCGATCGGTCAAGTGGACACCACCGGTGAGCTGAAATATCGCAATCAGTACAAGAAGACAAAAAACTACACGTTGAGCATCAGTCGAAACTGCAGTGGGAAATCCAAGTGCAGCTTGACTTGGTACGTGAAGCTGAAGAGTATCTGGAAAAAATATGGCTCTCTGAAATTCGTGTACAGCATCGCCCTCCCGGGATATTGGGCCAGAAAAAATCAGAACTACGGCCACCTGGAGTCAGGCACCTACACCTTCCATGGCTCTTGGGGGGTTCCGACGGACAAGAACCCTGACCGCGGAAAATACAAAGTCCTCGGAGTCACAACATGGTTCGACTGGACAGACAACGTTGAATTCTCCGGAAAATTCACCGCGCAAGGCATATGTGCAAAGAATCCAACTCTGAAGGTTTACGGACTTTTCACCTGATAGCCTCAGGTGGAATCCGGGTAATCTCGTAAAAGTGCATCGCCGGGGGGAGTGCCGGGAGCCCTCACCCCGGCGATGCGCTATCTATGTTAGGCGGCGAGGATGTCGAAATTTTCGGACTGGAGAGACAGAATGCTGCGGGCAGTCTGGCGGCAAGAGGAAGGAACCCCGGAAGCGGTACTGAAATGGATGTCCGACATGTATGGCGAATCCGGAGAAGTTGCGGAAATGGAATTCTGCGAACTCTGGACCGCGCGAACCTTTTCTATGGCGAAAACCGCTTTTGAGATGATCGGCAGGTCGGTGGAGGAGGAAACAGGAAAAGAGGTCGCCGGGAAGGAGTTTTGTTACATCGATTATCTGCGCGACTCGGATTTGGGGCCGGTCGGGGTGGTTCGCGTCAAGTCCATGGAGGTCTCGACGCCGGATTGGGGAGAGGTTTTGGGTGTTATGGCGGAGGGAATGCAGGAATTCGTCATGAGCCACTATCGCGTGGTCTGGCCTGTCTGCGCTGATCACAAATGTGGTCTGCATGTGGGTTTTTTTCACGAGACCGCGGTCTGGACATGTAAAGCCGGGATCACGAGTGGTCACGTGGTGAGAGCTATTGATCCCGCCGTTCGGTTGTAGACCACGGTGAATGGCTGAGAGCAACGGGTTGCCGGACGTCGCATCCGGTGTCGCCGCAGGGGCTCGTCCGCGCCTGCCAGCCCATCTTCAGCGCGGCCGAGTTCGCACCGAGCCCCCGGGCACAGCCGACAGCGAACGCCACATCAACTCGGAACGGAACCTTGACCGCGCTTATGGAAGAGGCGGAGAGCACCCTTCAGCGGCAAACGCGAACTCCGCAATGCAACCTCCCGTCGCAACCCATGACCTCGTGGACGCGGTGCACCGCTGCCGGATGCCGCGTGACGATGATGCGGGGCTCTCGGGTATGCAAGCGCGATACAGTCGGTAATCGCACAAGCCGTCTGCCTGATCTCACCTCACCACCGCAACCCCCGCTCACTTCCAGCACGTGCCCGTTGACATACCGGCCGGCTGGCCATACCGAGCAGTAGTGGTTCTGGCCGAACTTCCGTAAAACGCACACGTTGAGTGACGACTGACGCCCGTAACGGCTCGGGGAAGATGCCTCGAAATGAGAGCACCGCGGGCACTGCCGCGGCGGGCAGGGGATGCGTAACAAGCAGGCCGGCATGCTCGCCCACAACAGGGTCCGGTGAAGACGGAGCAGCAGCCGGTCCCCGGCTCTGCCGGCCAGGGGCGTCGCGACCGACGCGATCACCTTCCGCAGGGCGGGGGTAGGCCGCTGGTGGCGCACCGTCAGTCCGGGGGACCTGCTCGACGAACGTGGCCTTGGAGCAGTCCGGGTTCTCGCAGTACAAGCGGCGCACCGACACATCCGATCACCACCGCCCTCCCGCCGATACCCTCGTCGGCTCGTGGAGTATCTCGTCGAAGCCCAGCCAGCCGCGAGTGGGATGACGCATGTGCTTCTCCGCTGATCTCCATGCGCTGATTTCACCGCGTTGCCAGTGGGCGCGAATCGTCGCGCTGGTCGTGGTCAGTTCGGTGAATAGGGACTTCAGGTAGTCGTCGCCGGGATATCGACTCAGTGTCGTGCGGGTCCCGCTGCCGCGACGCGGGTGAGCTGTCCGGCACCGTCTTCGCCGAGCAGTTCCGGGAGTGTGGTGGAGGCGAACGCGTGGTGGACGATGTTCCGGCCGTACCGGCCCTCTCTCTAAGGGCTCCAGTTGCGGTTCGCTATCACTGCTGGTCAGAGCCGTTTTCCTGAGTCCATTTGGCTGATGGTCCGTCAGTTCGGGATGTCGTGACCTCGGTGGCGGTGGTGGCAGCGTCTGGCGATGGCCCGGTGATGCCTGCGCCAGCGTGACCAGTTCAGTGCGTGGCCGGTGCGCCGAAGGTGTGTCACCGGGGGACGGTCAGCTGCCAGGAGTCGCCGGATTTCTGCCACGGTGAGCGGCGCGAGAGCGCCGGAACCGTTTCTGCCGTACCCGCCATCGGCCAGCGCGCGCACAATCGTTGTCCGGCTCGGGTGGCGGAGCCGGCCCTTGCCTGCCTCCGGCGAAGCCTGAACCACCTTGTCCTGAACCACCTTGCCCATCGTCTGCGTAGTAGCTTGACCACCCTCTGACCTGGTCGGATGTGTCTTGCCCGACGCCGTCGGCGGCGAGCGCGGCCACCGCGGCGGTTCGCGCGGCGGGCAGGGTGAGCCGGAGGCCGTCGGGGAGGACAGTCCGCGGGGCGCCGTCGATCGTCTCGTGCCACTGGGTTGTGCGTTCGCTCAGGCCGTCCGGTCGACGAGCAGGCCGCCGGGGCGCTGCGCGTCCGTTCCGCGTCCTGCTCGGCGGCCCGGCGGCTGGGCGGGAGGACAACGTTCACCGGTCGGGGCCCGGCCGGTAGAGCGAGGGTGAGCTTGAGATTTATCCCGTAGGAGCCTTCGGTGCTTGGCTCACATACTGGTCTGATGAGTTCGATCTCCACACACCATCGGTCCTGGGACCCACGCAGCACAAAGTACGACTTCCTCGCGTCGGTCCTCGTGTGCTGTCCCGGCTGCGAGAAGATCGCACACGTTGTGGCAGGACCGGAGCCGGCCGGAGTGCACGATCCGGACCTCTTTGCACCAAGGCGTCTCGTCTGCCGAAACTGCGGGGCGGCGAAGGAATGGAGGCGTGGAGGTGTGGCCCTGCACCGGGACCGGGACCGGGACCGGGACCGGGACGAACCGGCCACGGACCCGTACTTCGACGTCCGTCTGTGGCTGCAGACCGAGACCCGGCACGGGTGGGTATGGGCCTACAACCTGGAACACCTGGACCTGATCAGGCGATTCGTGCAGGCGCCGCTGCGTGGAGGGATTCCCTGGCATGACCACGGTCGGAAGATGACCGTGGTGGCCCGCCTGCCCACATGGATGCAGCAGGCCAAGGACCGCGACGAGGTGCTGCGGGCCATCGCCCGCAGCCACGCCTCACCGCTCCGAGCCTGATCCGGGAACACCGAGCCTGCCGCTCATCCCGTGAAGCGTCCGGACCTGGTGCCCTTCTTGTGATGACTGGGGCGCGAATGCGCTTCTCCGGTCTTGAGGACCAGACCGACGTCCTGAACGGTGGCCCGGCGTCGGTTTTTCACACCGGGCGGGCGGCCCGGGCCGGGTTTGGTGGGTTTGGCCCACGGGCTGGCGGGGGGCACTTCAAACGGAGGTTCCTGAACCCGCGCCGCACCCGGGCCGGGGCGAGCTTGTTCGGCAGAGCCGGCCGTTCCCAGGGACGACGGAGATCGGTGACCAGGCCACGGACGAGACGGAGTTGGGTATGAGCGGCGACGATCAGCCAAGTCCACCGGTCGGCGGCCTCGGGATCACGGAGCTTGGGGCGGGTCCACCCGAGCGTCTGCTTGATCGTTCTGAAGGTGTGCTCAAGATCGAATCTGCGCAGGAACGCGTGCCAGAGCCGGTCGACATCCGTCTCGTTCGCGCCGGTGCCCGACCACCACAGCCAGACTGGCGTGGGGTCCGCTCCGTTGCGCAGGCGGTCGACCTCGAGCCGGATCACGGTGCCCTCGATGATCGGCAGCTCGTCCCGGTGGGTGAGCCAGGCCGCGCGGCGGGTCAGCCGCGGGTGGAGCCGGTCGAAGGAAGTAGCCACCGAGGTTCCGTACCGCTCCGTCTCCGTGACTGTCCGGACGTCGGGCTCGCCCCAGGTGTCCGGCTGGCCGAAGACGAACTCGCCGCTGTGCTTGGGCGGCCGCGCGCCCTTCGGGTCGTAGATCCTCGGCGGTGTGGGCCCGCGCATCACCCGGTCCGACCGTAGTCTGCCCAACAGCTCAAGGGGTAGGTCCGTCAGCAGGACCGACAGGCGCTGAACGTCGTGACCGGCGTCCAGGACCAGGAGAATAGCCAGGTCGCCGGGGTTCCACTCGCCGGCGGCGACCAGGCGCTCGACACCGCCCACACCGCGAGAGCCGGCAGGCCGGCCGCCACGCCCGGAGCCGTGCAGTCGCGGCCGTCGTCGACACCGCGACGCCCGACGCCTCCGAGTTCGAACGGCATGCGGGACGCCCCCGGCACCCGGTTCACGATCGAACGGGCGCGGACCTCGTGGAAGGTGATGCCGCGGAATTCGGGCGTGTCGAAGGTGCGGGTGGTCACCGCGTCCGTACGGAAGAGCGCGATGTCCCCGGCCGGCCCGTTCGTCGAGGTGTTCTCGACCAGATTGTCCCAGCGCATGGGGGCCTCCTCTGTAGCACTGCGCACAGAATAGAACACTTGTTCCCTTGATCGTCGGGGCCCGGATTTGGGCGGGCGTGCCGGAGGGTGGTTGGGTGGCCGCACCCCACCGAAATGCCGAGTGCTGGAGGAAGATCCATGGCGCAGGTCGAAGCCACGACGGAGCGAATCATCGCGGCGGACCCGGAGACGGTGTTCGATGCTCTGGCCGACTACGAGAACACCCGCGCGAAGCTTCTGCCGGGCCAGTTCAGCGAGTACGAGGTGCGGGAGGGCGGCGACGGTGAGGGCACCCTCGTCCACTGGAAGCTCCAGGCCACCAGCAAGCGCGTTCGGGACTGCCTGCTGGAGGTGACCGAGCCCACCGACGGTCAGCTGGTCGAGAAGGACCGCAACTCCTCGATGGTCACCACGTGGGTCGTCACTCCGGCCGGAGAGGGCCGTTCGAAGGCCGTCGTCACCACGGTCTGGGACGGCGCGGGCGGGGTCGGCGGCTTCTTCGAGCGGACCTTCGCCCCCAAGGGGCTGGGACGTATCTACGACGAGGTGCTCGCGAAGCTCGCCGCGGAGACGGAGACGAAGGCCGAGACCACGACCGAGCCCGGCGCCGCGCCGGAGACCGGGTCCGGGGCGTAGGCACCGCCTCCGGCAGATCGTTGCCGGAGTCACCGATTCGAGTGGTCTTCCCCGCGGCGTCGTGACCGTGCCGCCGTGTGCCGTCCGTGCGACACGCCGCGGGAAAGCCCCTGATGAGCGCCTCGCTACCGTCGGCCCTCCGGCCAACTTCCCCTCGTCACACCCTCCTTCGGGGCGGGGATTCCCGCTTGCTCCCCCTCGGCGCGCGATGTGAACAATGACGCCGCGCAGGTGTGACGAGGGGAGCAGTACGTGGGCGGGACCACTCTGGCGAAGGGCGTCGAGCGGGACGCGGACGGGGGCGCCGGACCGGTCGCGGAGCCGTTCCCCGCCGTCGTGACCGGGGAAGCGGCCGAGGAAGCGACCAGGGGGGCGGACGGGGACGCGCCGCCGCCCGCGGAGAGCGGCGGCGCCGTCGTCGCCGGCCCTCTCGGTCCCCGCCAGGTCCGGCTGGTCTTCGTCGGGCTGATGCTCGCCATGCTGCTCGCCGCGCTGGAACAGATGATCGTGGCGACCGCGCTGCCGAAGATCGTCGGAGATCTCCAGGGCCTGGACCGGATGTCCTGGGCGATCACCGCGTATCTGCTCACCGCCACGGTCGGACTGCCGGTCTACGGCAAGCTCGGGGACCTCTTCGGCCGCAAGGGCGTCTTCCAGTTCGCGATCGTCGTCTTCGTCATCGGATCCGCGCTGGCGGGCTGGTCGCGCACGATGGACCAGCTGATCGCCTTCCGGGCCCTCCAGGGCGTCGGCGCCGGCGGGCTGATGATCGGGGTGCAGGCGATCATCGCGGACATCGTGCCGCCCCGCGAGCGCGGCAAGTACATGGGGCTCATCGGCGGGTCCTTCGGCGTGGCCTCGGTGGCCGGCCCGCTGCTGGGCGGCTTCTTCACCGACCACGTCTCCTGGCGCTGGTGCTTCTACTTCAACGTGCCCTTCGGGCTGGTCACCCTCGCCGTCGTCAGCGTGGTGCTCAAACTGCCCCGGCCGGCGGTCCGCGCCCGGCTCGACGTCCTCGGCGCCCTGCTGCTCGCCGCCGCGTCCACCTGTCTGGTCCTGCTGACCAGCTGGGGCGGTACGGAGTACGCGTGGGGCTCCCGCGTCATCCTGGGGCTGGCGGCGGGCGCGGCCGTGAGCGCCCTGCTCTTCGTGGCCGTCGAGCACCGCGCCGCCGAACCGATCATCCCGCTGCGGCTGTTCCGCGACCCGGTCTTCGCCGTGTGCGGCGTGGTCGGCATGGTCGTGGGGGTGGCGCTGTTCGGCGCGGCCAGCTACCTGCCGACCTTCCTCCAGATGGTCGACGGGGCCAGCGCCACCGAGTCGGGGCTGCTGATGCTCCCGATGATGGGCGGCATCGTCGTCGCCTCCGTCGGCTCCGGCCGGCTGATCACCCGCACCGGCCGCTACAAGCGCTTCCCGGTGCTCGGCGGCGCGCTGTCGGTGCTCGGGATGTGGCTGCTGTCGCGGCTGGAGGTGGGGACCTCCCGGCTGGAGTGCGGCGTCGCGCAGGCGGTGCTCGGCCTCGGGATGGGCCTGGTGATGCCGGTGATCGTCCTCGCCGTGCAGAACGCCGTACCGCCGTCCGACCTCGGCGCCGCCACCAGCGCCACCAACTACTTCCGCCAGATCGGCGGCAGCGTGGGGGCGGCCGTCTTCGGCACGCTCTTCGCCGGGCGGCTCACCGACGCGCTGGCCGAACGGGTCCCCGCCGGGGCCGGGGCGCTGAGCGCCGGGTCCATCACCCCGCAGTCGGTCCACGCCCTGCCACCCGCCGTGCGGGACGGCTACGTCCAGGCGTACGCCGACGCGATGCCCCGGATCTTCCTCTATCTCGTGCCGGTGCTCGCCCTCGGCCTGTTGATCACCTTCTTCCTCAAGGAGAAACCGCTGGTGTCCCAGAACGCCCCCGCCGCCGAGTCCGGCGCGGTCCCCGCCGCGCGCACCGTCCTCCCGGAGCCGCGGTACGCGCCCGCCGCCGCCCCGCCCACCCCGGGGGTCGCCGTCTGCGGCACCGTCCAGCACCACGACGGCACCGTCGTGCCCCGCGCCGCGCTCACCCTCATCGACGTCCAGGGTCAGCAGATCGGCCGCGGGGCGAGCGGCGCTGACGGGCGGTACGCGCTGAGCGTGCCCGGCTCCGGGTCGTACGTGATGATCGCGGCGGCCGGCGGCCACCAGCCCCAGGCCGTCACGGTGACCGTCGGCGAACGGCCCGTCGAGCTGGACGTCGTGCTCGGCGGCGCGGGACGCCTCGCCGGAGCGGTCCGCACCGCAGACGGCACCCCGGTGGGCGACGCCGCCGTGACCCTCACCGACGTACGGGGAGACGTCGTGGCGTCCACCCGCAGCGGCCGGGAGGGCGGTTACGTGATCTCCGAACTGGTGGCGGGGGAGTACACCCTCGCGGCCAGCGCGCCCGCCTTCCGGCCCGCCGCGCTGCCCGTCAGTGTGCAGGCGTCACGCGAGACCCGGCAGGACATCGAACTGGCGGGCGGCGCCGTGCTGCGCGGCACCGTCCGCGCCGGCGGCGGCCGTCCGGTCGAGGACGCGCGGGTCACTCTCCTCGACGCGGCGGGCAATGTGGTGGACACCCTCACCACCGGACTCGACGGCACCTTCCGCTTCGTCGACCTCTCGTCCGGCGAGTACACCGTGATCGCCGCGGGCTATCCGCCGGTCGCCACGGTGCTCCGGATGGCGGGCGGCGGACGGACCGAACGGGACCTCCTGCTGGGCCACGAGGACTGACTGAAATTCAGTCAATCGGCGGTTGTGCGCGGGCGCACAACCTATTGGTTCAATGCCCGGCGAACAGTCGGCCGAGGGCCGTACCGTGGAGGACGAGCCGCGGATTCCGGCGGCAGGGAAGGAGCCTCCCACCCATGGACAGTGGCATTCCGCCGGGGCCGCGGCAGCGGCTCGCCACGGCCGGAAGAATCCCGCTCGCCGTGGTTGTCGTGGACGGGGACGGCCTGGTGTCGCACTGGTCGTCCGGTGCGCGGCGGCTGTTCGGGCATGTGAGGGAGGACGCCGTCGGCCGCCCCGCCGCCGACCTGATGCCGGTCGCGGGCGCGCTGGCCGAGGACGAACGGGGCGTCGCCCACGGCGGGTACGACCCCGACGACGAGTGGGGCCCCGGGCTGCACGCCCGGGGCGCCTACCCCACCGCCGGATGCGCGAAGGTGTCCGATCCCGGGCGCGGCCGGACGGATGTGCTGTGGTGGGCCTATCCGCTGATCGGCCCCGGTCCCGGGCGCCATCTCGTCCTGGCGGCGGACGCCGGCGGGTTCACGGCCGGGGAGGACGACCGGGAGTCGGCGCATCTGCGGATCACCCCGGGCTTCGCCCTGCACACGGAGTTCCCCGAAGCGGACGCGCTGGCCGGGCGGCTGCCGGACATCCTGCCGAGCATGAGCCCCGCCGAGTCCACCCGCATCGTCACCCAGGTGCTCGACATGGGCTATCCGGTGCTGGAGTTCAGCCGGCACGACCGGGTGCCCGTCACCCCCGACTGGGGAGTGCCGCGCCGCTCGCCCGAACGGTACGCGGCCGACGACCCGCGTCCCGACACCGGACGGCTCCCTCGGCGGGCGGCGCCACGGCCCGAACTCGACCTCGAATACGCCGCCGTGCGCGAGCGGCTGGAGTTCCTGAACGAGGTCAGCGGCCGCATCGGCTCCTCCCTCGATCTGGCCGACACCATCCGGGAGGTCACCAGCGCCGCCGTCCCGCGCTTCACCGACTTCGCCGGCACCCATCTGCGCGCCGCCGTCCTCGCCGGCGAGGGGTTCCCGGACGGCGTCCCGGACGTGACCACCGTCTGGCACCGGGTCTGGGTCGAACACAACGACGAGCCGGGACGCTGGGACGACACGGTGCCGGTCGGCGAGGCCATCGCCTTCCCGGAACACACCCCGTTCTTCCAGTGCATGGTGACCGGTGAGCCCGTACTCATACCGCGCATCAGCGAGGAGGTCGGCAACCGGATCTCCGCGCAGTTCGAGAAGCGCGATCTGCGCCCGCTCATCAACCACCGGTCGATGCTTCTCGTACCGCTGAAGGCGCGGGACGTGGTGCTCGGCTTCATGGTGCTGATGCGCAGGGCCGAGCGCGAGCCGTTCGACGCCATGGACCGCACGACCGGCGCCGAACTCGCCGCCCGCGCCGGGCTCGTGCTCGACAACGCCCGCATGTACACCTACCAGGAGAACGTCGCCGAGACCCTCCAGGACAGCATGCTGCCGAAGGTCGCGCCGCGCATGGCGGGCTGCGACATCGCCACCCGCTATCTGCCGGGCGCCCTGCTCGGCCGGATCGGCGGTGACTGGTTCGACGCGGTGAAACTCCCCGGCTCGCGCACCGCGCTCGTCGTCGGCGACGTCATGGGCCACGGCCTCAACTCGGCGGCGATGATGGGCCAGTTGCGGACCGCCGTCCAGACCATGGCGACGATGGAGATGCCGCCCGCCCAACTGCTGCGCAACCTGGACGACCTGGCGCAGCGGCTCGGTGAGCTGTACCTCGCGACCTGTCTCTACGCGGTCTACGACCCGATCAGGTCCGAGATCCAGATCGCCAACGCCGGACACATCCCTCCCGTGCTCGTCCGCGCCGATGACGGGAGCGGCGAGGTGCTCGACGTACCGACCGGCGCGCCGATCGGGGTCGGCCAAGTGGCCTTCGAGACGGCCACGTTCGCGGTCCGGCCCGGCGACCGGCTGGTGCTGTGCACCGACGGCCTGGTCGAGGTGCGCGGCGCGGACATCGGCGACGGACTCGCCGCGCTCTGCGCCTCCGCCGCCCACCCCGCCGCCTCGATGGACGACGCCTGCGACACCATCATCCGCGCCCTCAACACCCGCGAGGGGCGCAAGGACGATGTGGCGCTGCTGATGGCCAGGCTCAACGGGATCGACGACGAGGACGTCGCGGAGTTCGAACTCGCCCTGGATCCGAGGGAGGTGGGGCGGGCCCGGCGGCTGGTGCGCCGTCAGCTGCTGGACTGGGGGCTGCCCGGCGCGGTCGACTCGGCGCAGCTCATGGTCAGCGAACTGGTCACCAACGCGGTGAACCACGCCCGCTCCCGTCGGGTGGGGCTGCGCCTGGTCCGTACGGACGCCCTGCTGTGCGAGGTACGCGACGACGAGCCGGCCCCCGCGGCGCTGCTGGACGCGGGCCGTGACGACGAGTTCGGCCGCGGGCTGCGGGTGGTGAGCAGTCTCGCGCGCGAGTGGGGCACCAGCACGTCCGCGCACGGCAAGACCGTCTGGTTCGAACTGGCGCTCGGCCCGAAGGTGGGGTCCGGTGCGTACGGACGGTGAAGGACGGTGAAGAAGGGCGCGGCGGGCTTGCCCCGACCGCCCTGGCGAACGTAGTCCGGTCTCTGCAACTCGCCCAGGAGCGAGCCTGAGTTGGGGAGACACCATGGACGTATCACCACGCTACCGCGAGTCGTGGGAAAGCTACTGGCGCGAGACCTCCGACGCCCCGGGCGAGGCCATCTGGGACTCCGCCCCCTCCTTCTCCGCCGAGCCGCACAGCGAACTCCTGCTCGCGCACGCCGACGCCGCCTTGCCGGTGGTCGACCTCGGCTGCGGCAGCGGCACCCAGACCCGGTATCTCGCCACGCGCTTCGCCCGGGCGATCGGGGTGGACCTCTCGCAGGCGGCGGTCGACCACGCCCGCCGCGCCGACCCGGCGGGCGTGGCGGAGTTCGAGCAGCTCGATCTGGTCGACCACGACGCGGTGCTCGGGCTGCGCGAGCGGATCGGGGACACGAACGTCTACATGCGGGCGGTCATCCACCAGAGCGAGCCCCATGACCGGGTCCGCGTCGCGGGCGCGGTCGCCACGCTGCTCGGCTCGCGCGGACGGGCCTTCGTCACGGAGCTGACCAGCGCCTCCAAAGCCGTCCTCCGGCAGGCTGCGGAGGGCCCCGGCGGCCCGCCCGAAAAGCTGCGGCGGGTCTTCGCGCACGGCCTCACGCCGGCCGAGGCGGGGGACGAGGAGGTGGCGGAAGTGCTGGGCGCCGCGGGGCTGACCGTACTGGCGTCGGGGGACGCGCCTCTGCCGCAGACGGAGCAGCTGGCGGACGGCACACGGATCGAGCTGCCGGCGCGGTGGTTCGTCCTCGCGAACGCGAAGGAGTGAGCGCGCCCGCGCCGGTGTGACCCGGCGCCGGTGGATCCGCGCCTCTCGCGCCCGGCCCGCCGCGTGCCCCGACCCGCCCCGCGACCCCCTCGGCACGGGGTGGGCTCGGTACGGGGCGGGTCGGAGTGATCTACTGGGACGGCCGGTGAGACCGAACTCACCGGTCGACGCAGACGGCCCCGTCGGCCGCCCGATCCGGGAGGATGGCGCGCACCATGAAGATCCTCATCAGCGCCGACATGGAAGGCGCCACGGGGGTGACCTGGCCGGCCGATGTGCTGCCGGGCACTCCGCAGTGGGAACGCTGCCGTGCCCTGTTCACCTCCGACGTCAACGCCGCCGTCCTCGGCTTCTTCGACGGCGGCGCGGACGAGGTGCTCATCAACGAGGCGCACTGGACCATGCGCAATCTGCTGCTGGAGCGGCTGGACGAGCGCGCGCAGATGCTGACCGGACGGCACAAGGCGCTCTCCATGGTGGAGGGCGTGCAGCACGGCGACGTCGACGGCATCGCGCTCGTCGGCTACCACACCGGGGCCGGGGCCGAGGGCGTCCTCGCCCACACCTATCTCGCCAACTCCCTCACCGGGGTCTGGCTCAACGGCGTACGGGCCAGTGAGGGGCTGCTGAACTCACGGGTGGTCGCGGAGTTCGGCGTGCCCGTGATCCTGGTCACCGGCGACGACCTGACCTGCGAGGACGCGATCGGATACGCGCCGGAGGCGCACAAGGTGGCGGTGAAGGACCATGTGTCGCGGTACGCGGCGGTCTGCCGGACCCCGGCCCGCACAGCCGCCGACATCCGCGCCGCCGCGAAGCTCGCGACGGCGCTCGCCCGGCGGCACGAGCCCGTCGACGGCGGGCCGTTCACGGTGGAGATGGAGTTCGACGCGGCGCATCTGTCCGACGTCGCCACCGTGGTGCCGGGCGTCGCGCCCAGCGCCGAGCGCCGGGTCGCCTACACCAGTGGGACGATGTACGAGGCCATCCGGACCTTCAAGGCGGTCACCACGATCGTCTCGGCCTCGGTGGAGGAGCAGTATGGCTGACATGACGCACAACGACATGAGGGGCGCCCTCGACGAGACGGCGCTGGACGAGGTGGTCACCTTCACCTCCGAACTCATCCGTATCGACACCACCAACCGGGGCGACGGCGACTGCCGTGAGCGGCCCGCCGCCGAGTACGTCGCCGAGCGGCTCGCCGACGCCGGGATCGAGCCGGTCCTGCTGGAGCGCACCCCCGGCCGTACCAATGTGGTGGCCCGCATCGAGGGCACCGACCCGTCCGCCGACGCGCTGCTGGTCCACGGCCACCTCGACGTGGTGCCCGCCGAGGCCGCCGACTGGAGCGTGGACCCCTTCTCCGGGGAGGTCAGGGACGGCGTGGTGTGGGGGCGCGGCGCCGTCGACATGAAGAACATGGACGCGATGATCCTGTCCGCCGTGCGCGCCTGGTCCAGGACCGGCGTCCGGCCGCGCCGGGACATCGTGATCGCCTACACGGCGGACGAGGAGGCCAGCGCCGAGGACGGCTCGGGCTTCCTCGCCGATCAGCACCCCGAGCTGTTCGAAGGGTGCACGGAGGGCATCAGCGAGTCCGGCGCCTTCACCTTCCACGCGGGCCCCGGCATGGCCCTCTACCCGATCGCCGCCGGGGAGCGCGGCACCGGCTGGCTCAAGCTCACCGCCCACGGCCGGGCCGGGCACGGCTCCAAGGTGAACCGCGCCAACGCGGTCAGCAGGCTCGCCGCCGCCATCGCCAGGATCGGCGACCACCCCTGGCCGGTCCGGCTGACCCCGACCGTACGGGCCGCCCTCGCCGAACTCGCCGTGCTGTACGGCGTCGACACCGACGTGTACGCGGCGGACTTCGCCCCGGACGATCTGCTGGGCAAGCTCGGGCCGGCCGCCGCGCTGGTCGAGGCGACCATAAGGAACAGCGCCAACCCGACGGTCCTGGAGGCCGGTTACAAGGTCAATGTGATCCCGGGGCAGGCCACGGCCTATGTGGACGGACGGATGGTGCCGGGCGGCGAGCTGGAGTTCCGCACCACCATGGACCAGCTCACCGGACCGGACGTGGACTGGGAGTTCCACCACCGGGAGGTCGCGCTCGAGGCGCCGGTCGACTCACCCACCTTCGCCAAGCTGCGCGCCGCCGTCGAGCGCTTCGACCCGGACGGCCACGTCGTGCCGTACTGCATGTCGGGCGGCACGGACGCCAAGCAGTTCTCCCGGCTGGGTATCACGGGCTACGGGTTCTCCCCGCTCAAGCTGCCCCCGGGCTTCGACTACCAGGCGCTGTTCCACGGCGTGGACGAGCGGGTGCCCGTCTCGGCGCTGCACTTCGGCGTCCGGGTCCTCGACCACTACCTGAAGACCGCTTAGGAGCGTTCGTGGAGCGAGCGGAGAGCACGGAACGGGGCGCGGTGCGCGTCGGACCGTACGGGACCTGGCCGTCGCCCGTCGACGCGGCGCTGGCCGCCTCGCGCGACGGCCGGCCCGAGTACGCGGGGGTCGTCGGCGACGAGGTGTGGTGGACCGAACCGCGCCCGGCCGAGGCGGGCCGCCGCGCGCTGGTACGGCGGCGGGCCGACGGCCGGGAGGAGCCGGTGCTGCCGGCCCCCTGGAACGTCCGCAGCCGGGTCATCGAGTACGGCGGTATGCCGTGGGCCGGGGCCGCGCGCGTCGACGGCGGTCCGCTCGTCGTCTTCGTCCACTTCCCCGACCAGCGGCTGTACGCGTACGAGCCGGACGGCGCGGCGCCGCCCCGGCCGCTGACACCGGTGTCGGCGACCGGCGGCGGGCTGCGCTGGGCCGACCCCCGCATCCTGCTCGACCGGGGCGAACTCTGGTGCGTCCTGGAGGAGTTCACCGGCGAGGGCCCCACCGACGTACGGCGGGTGATCGCGGCCGTGCCGCTGGACGGCTCGGCCGCCGAGGACCGTACGGCCGTGCGGGAGCTGTCCGACGACCGGCACCGCTTCGTCACCGGCCCCCGGCTCTCCCCGGACGGCCGCCACGCGGCCTGGATCGCCTGGGACCATCCGCGGATGCCCTGGGACGGCACCCTGGTGATGCTGGGCGAGGTCACCGGGAGCGGCCCCTTCCGGGGGGTGCGGCCGGTCGCCGGGGACACCGACGAGTCGGTCGCCCAGGTCGACTGGGCCCCCGACGGCTCACTCCTCTTCGTCTCCGACAGCGGAGGCTGGTGGGAGCTGTACCGCGCCCCGGTGGCCGAGGGCGTGCCGGACGTGGCCGCGAGCACCGTCCTGTGCCCGGGCCGGAACGAGGAGTTCGGCGGGCCGCTCTGGAAGATCGGCCTCCAGTGGTTCCACCCGCTGGCCAATGGACTGGTCGCCGTCATCCACGGCAGCGGTACGACGGCCCTCGGCATCCTCGACCCGGCGACCGGCGACCTGGTGGACGCGGTCGGACCCTGGACCGAGTGGGCGCCGACCCTCGCCGTCCAGGGCGACCGGGTGATCGGCGTCGCCGCCGGACCCCGCGGTGCCTACGAGGTCGTGGAGCTGGACACCGGCTCGGGACACGCCCGGGTGATCGGCGCGGCGCACCACGACGCGGTGGACCCGGCGTACTACCCCGAGCCCCGGCTCCGTACCTTCACCGGACCCGGCGGCCGGGACATCCACGCCCAGATCTACCCGCCGCACCACCCCGAACGGTCCGCGCCCGAGGGCGAGTTGCCCCCGTACGTGGTGTGGGCGCACGGCGGGCCCACCGGCCACGCCCCGCTCGTGCTCGATCTGGAGATCGCCTACTTCACCTCACGGGGCATCGGCGTCGCCGAGGTCAACTACGGCGGCTCCACCGGCTACGGGCGGGAGTACCGCGACCGGCTGCGCGAGCAGTGGGGCGTGGTCGACGTCGAGGACTGCGCGGCCGTCGCCGGAGCCCTCGCGGCGGAGGGCACTGCCGACCCCGCCCGGCTCGCCGTACGCGGCGGCAGCGCGGGCGGCTGGACGGCGGCCGCCTCGCTGACCTCCACCGACGTCTACGCCTGCGGCACCATCAGCTATCCGATCCTGGATCTGCTGGGCTGGGCCACCGACGAGACCCACGACTTCGAGTCCCAGTACCTGGAATCGCTCGTCGGACCGCTCGCCGAGGTCCCCGAGCGCTACCGGGAGCGCTCGCCGCTGCACCGGGTGGACCGGATCACCGCGCCGTTCCTGCTGCTCCAGGGGCTCGACGACGTGATCTGCCCGCCCGCGCAGTGCGAACGCTTCCTCGGCGCGGTGGCCGGACGCGGGATCCCGCACGCGTACCTCGCCTTCGAGGGCGAGGGGCATGGCTTCCGCAGGGCCGACACCATGGTCCGCGCGCTGGAGGCCGAACTGTCCCTGTACGCGCAGACCTTCGGCATCGTCCGTGACGACGTGCCGCGACTGGAGCTGGAGCGATGACCACCGGGACCACGGCTCTCGCACCGCTGACCCGGCCCGCGCGGCTGCGCCCCGGCGCCAGGGTCGCCGTCGTGGCGCCCAGCGGTCCCGTACCCGAGGAACGCCTCCAGTCGGGGCTGGACATGCTGCGCGGCTGGGACCTCGACCCGGTCGTGGCCCCCCATGTCCTGGACCGCCACCCCCGGTTCGGCTATCTCGCGGGCACGGACGAGGACCGCGCCAGGGACCTCCAGGACGCCTGGTGCGACCCCTCGGTGAGCGCGGTGCTGTGCGCCAGGGGCGGGTACGGGGCGCAGCGCGTGGTGGAGCTGCTGGACTGGACCGCGATGCGCGCGGCCGGCCCGAAGGTCTTCGTCGGCTTCAGCGACATCACCGCGCTGCACGAGGCGTTCGCCGTACGGATGGGACTGGCCACCCTGCACGGCCCCATGACCGCCGCCGTCACGTTCCTCAAGGACGCCACGACCCAGGAGTCGCTGCGCTCCACGCTCTTCGCGCCCGAGTCGGTACGCACCCTCGCCCCGGACACCGCCCGCACCCTGATTCCCGGCCGGGCGGCCGGGGTGACGCTCGGCGGCTGCGTCAGCCTGCTCGCCGCGGAGCTGGGCACGCCGCACGCGCGGCCCTCGGCGGCGGGCGGGCTGCTGCTGATCGAGGACATCGGGGAGGAGCCGTACCGCCTCGACCGCATCCTCACCCAACTGCTGCGCTCCGGATGGCTCGACGGCGTCGCCGGGATCGCCCTCGGCTCCTGGGCCCGGTGCGGCCCCTACGAGCAGGTGCGCGCGGTGCTGCTCGACCGGCTGGGGCCGCTGGGCGTGCCGGTCGTGGAGGAACTGGGCTTCGGCCACGCGGACACGGCGCTGACGGTGCCGCTCGGTGTCCCCGGGGTACTGGAGGCGCCGCCGGGGGAGGGGCGCGCGGCGCTCGTCCTGGACGGACCGGCGCTGACCTGACGGCCGGGCACTGACCTGACGGACCGGCGCTCGTCCTGGACGGACCGGCGCTGACCTGATGGCCCGGCGCTGACCTGACGGCCCGGCGGACGGGGACCGGTGGCGACACGCCCTAGGGTGGCGGGATGTCCGACCGCGCCGCCCGGCTCCCGTCCCCGCCCGTGCCCCCGACACCGCTCGGCGCCGGCCCCCGTGCCTTCGTACGCCCCTTCCGGTACGCCGACGCGGAGGAGTTCACCGCCCGCGCCCGCGAGAGCCGGGAACTGCACGCACCGTGGCTGGCTCCGCCCCGGGACGCGGAGGCGTACGCCGCGTACGCGGGCCGGCTCATCGAGGACCCCGCCCGGGCGGGGTATCTCGTCTGCGCCGGGGACGACGGCCGGATCGCCGGATTCATCAACATCAACAACATCGTCCACGGCGCCTTCCGCTGCGGCGCGCTCGGCTACGGCGCCTTCGCGCACGCGGCCGGGCGCGGGCTGATGAGCGAGGGACTCGGCCTGGTCCTGCGCCATGCCTTCGGCCCGCTCGCGCTGCACCGCCTGGAGGCCAACATCCAGCCCGCCAACACCGGTTCCCTCGCTCTCGTACGGCGGGCCGGATTCCGGCGGGAGGGGTATTCGCCGGACTTCCTGCACATCGACGGGGCCTGGCGGGGCCACGAGCGCTGGGCGATCACCGCGGAGATGGTGCCGGGCCCGGGCCGCTGACGGGCGGGCGGCCGAGGTGTCGCGCAGGCGCCGCCGACGCGGCCCGGAGAGCGCCCTGTGGGGTGACGGTGGACCGTTCCCCTCGTGAAGCCGACCCCGGTGTCGCCGTTTGCGGTCGCCCGGCGTGTACGCGCGTCGGCGTCAGTCCGCCGGCGGCGGTGGGGGGCCGCTGACGGCGCCCGGTGCGGGCAGCCGGGCGGTGGAGTCCGCGTACTTGAGGAGGAGGCGAGCGAATTCGAGCCGCTCGGCTTCGGGCCAGTCGCGGGTGATGAACTCGAAAGCCTGCCGCTGCTGGTGGCGGAAGTGCTGGAGGAGGGCGGCGCCCTCCTCGGTGAGGTGGAGCACGGTGCGGCGGCCGTCCTGCTGCGAGGCCGCGCGTACCAGATAGCCGTGCGAGATGCAGTCGCTCACCATGCGGCTGGCCACCGACGGGTCCACCAGGAGGTGGTCGGCGAGTCCGCCGACGGTCATCTCCCGGTCCGCCTCGGCCGCCTCGTCGACGATGTTGAGGACCAGGTTGCGCTTGAGGTCCTTGGGTCCGGCCGGGGGATCGACCGGCGCCTGCATGGTGCGCCGCCTCAGCCGGGCGAAGGCGGTGCCGACGGCATCCAGCAGGGCCTGGCCTTCCGGCGTGGTGGCGTCCGTGTTGGTCACCCGCGCAGCCTATCGCATACATCTGCGGGAAGCAGATACATGCGAATGTGCATGGAATTGCAATGTGCATTAATGTGGTGGTCGCGGTGGGGAGAGCTCGGCACCAGCGGAGCGACGGGCCTGCCCGGAGAAGAGAGAGTCATGATCACTGCCATCGTCAACGGCCGTGTATTCGACGGCGAGCACGTGCTGCGGGACACCACCGTCGTACTGGACGGCGCCCGGATCGCCGCCGTCGGAGGGGAGCCGCCCGCCGGGGCGGACATCGTCGACGCCGGGGGCGGAACACTGCTGCCCGGCCTGTTCGACGCCCATGTCCACACCTCCGACGACGCACTCGCGCTGGCGCTGCGGTTCGGGATCACCACCGAACTGGAGATGCAGGGCCTGAACACCAGAACCGGCCGCGCGCACATCACGGAGAACGATTCCCTCGCCGATGTCCGCTCGGCGGGGTTCGGTATCACTCCGCCCGGCGGCCACCCCAGCGAACTCATGCCCAAGGGTTTCAAGCCGGGAGGCGGCGGCGGACAGGGCGGCCGGGCTAATCGGCCCGCTCCGCGCGAGATGCCCCTGATGCCGTTCTCCACCACGCCGGAGGAAGCGGTCGCCTTCGTCCCCCGGCTCGTCGCGGCGGGCTCGGACTACATCAAGTTCATGGTCGACGACGGCACCGTCGAGGGCCACCCCGGTCTGCCCATGCTCGACCAGGCGACCCTGAACGCCGGTGTCGCCGAGGCGCACCGGCACGGGATGCTCGCCATCGCCCACACCCTGACCGTCGACGCGACACGGATGGCGATCGAGGCGGGCATCGACGGCTTCGCCCATCTGTTCATGGACCAGCCGCACACCGGCGAGATCATCGAACTCATCGCCGCCTCCGGCGCGTTCGTCGTCCCCTGCGTCGTCCTCAACGCCTCGATGATGGGCATCACCGGCTCGTCCCTCACCGATGACCCGCGCGTCGGTTCACGCCTGAACGAGGCATGGACGAACACCCTGAACAGCAGCTACGACCGCTACCCGGCGGGCAGGCTGGCGGACGTCCTGGCCTCGGTCAAGGCCCTGCACGACGCCGGCGTCGACCTGATGGCGGGCACCGACGCGGCCCCCATGCCGCTGCCGTTCATGGGTGGTGTGGTGCACGGCGCCAGCGTCCACCAGGAACTCCAGTACCTCGTCCGGGCCGGCCTCACCCCGGTCCAGGCCCTGCGCGCGGCGACCCGCACCCCGGCACGCCGCTTCGGCCTGGAGGACCGTGGCCGTATCGCCGAGGGCCTGCGGGCCGACCTGCTGCTCGTGGACGGCGACCCCACCACCACGATCAGCGACACTCTCAACCTGCGTGAGGTGTGGCGGCGCGGCACCCGCACCACCCTCTCGGCCTCATAGCGAGCCGTTCCCGGCCGACGACCGCCGCCCGCCGCGTCCTTCCGTGGCGGGCGGCGGTCGCCGGGCCGCCGCGTACCCGGCCCGACGGCCGTACGGGAACACGCACCGCGGCCGAACCGCCCGCCCCCTGGCGGCCGGGGAAGCGCCTCAGCGGCCCTTGCGGTTGATCTTCATGGTGTCCATGTCGGTCACCGTCGAGCGCAGCTCGCCCCACGCGCCGCCCAGCGCGCGCAGCGCCTTCTCCGCCCGCTCCTCGGCGAGCGCGCCCGCCATCTCCTCGCCGTCCGCCGCGTCGGAGACCACCACGTAGCGGAAGCTGAAGTGCTTCAGCGTCCGGTCGTAGGTGAGCGATCCCTCGGGCGTGAAGCGCATCCCGGTCAGTCCGTGATCCGCCACCTTCGCCAGCAGCCCGGCCCTGACCTCGTCCGTCAGCTCCTGCCAGCTCCCGCGCACGATCACCCGGTACGTGTGCTGCGTGGTCATTCCGCCGCCCGCTCTCCGCCTCGCCGATACCCGTTCGCCGGTAAGAGTACGGAAAGGGGGGCGGTCCGCACCCGGAATTCCGCGGTGACCGGCGCACCCCGCGCTCCGGGGCCGCGCCCCCGCCCCGGGCATGCGCGGCCCGGTCGTCAGCGCAGCACCCCGGCCGCGCGTGCCGTGCCCAGCCACTCCGGGAACTCCTCCATCAGCCGGTCGTACAGCACACCGTCGGGGATGTCGGCCGGGCGCTGTCCTGCCGGGAAGAACCCCGCGTTGTCGACGACGCGCTTCGCCGGCACCGCCAGGTCGTCGAGCTTGCGCAGGAAGGTGAACGCGTCGTCGCCGAACCCGATGAACTGCCAGAACAGCGGCAGCGCGGCCGCCTTGCACAGGGTCTGTTCGGCGGCGCGGCGCGAGTCCGGCGACCCGTCGGTCTGGAACACCACGAACGCGGGATCGTCCGTCCCGGTGTCGAGGTAGTGGTCGATGACCTTGTCCATGGCCGCCGCGTAGTTCGTGGAGCCCATCCGTCCGTACTCCCGGTGCAGCACGTCGATACGGCCCCGGTGGGCGTCGAGACTGATCTCGGCGGGCTCGTACGCGTCGCTGTCGAAGAACACCGTGGGCACGACACCGTCGTCGTCGAGATTGGCGGACAGGGCGAGGATCTGCTCGGCGAGGTGCTGGACGCTGCCGTCGCGGTAATAGGGGCCCATGCTCCGAGAACGGTCGAGAACGAGATAGACGGCGGCCCGCTGTCCGGCCAGCCCGGCCTTCTCCAGGCTGACGGCAGCGCTCTTGGTGAGGCTGACGAGCCCGGCGGGGATCTTGTCGAGGCTGATCGGCACGTCGGTTCTCCAGATAGGCGAGCAGGCCGGCTCGCACGGCGGGCAGGGCCGGGGGCGCCGCCCTGCGACGGGAAGGCCGCGCGGCGCCCCGGTGACGGTGTCGGTGAGCAGGCGGGCGCGGCCGCCCGGCGCGTCAGCCGGCCCCGGTCCCGGCGCCGTTGCGGTCGACGTACTCGAAGATCGAGCCGTCGGGGTGTACGGCGATCAGGTTGCGGCCCACCGGGGTCGCCACCGGGCCCACGATGACCTGCGCGCCGACCCCGGTGAGGACGGTGCGCGCCTCCTCGACGTCCTTGACGGCGATGGTGGCCGTCACCTTGCGCAGGACATCGATCTCCGATGCCGGCCCGCTCATCAGCAGGAAGCAGCCGACGGCGGCGACCGAGACCCCGCCGCGCTCGAAACGGAGCGCGGAGCTGCCGGTGAGACGTTCGTAGAACGCCACCGAGGTCTCCAGGTCGTCGACGCAGATGCGCAGCGTGGTTCCCAGGATTTCCATGCCCCACAGGGTAGTTGGTGGAGCGGCGGCCGTGGGCGCGGGAGCCCGGCCGGGTCACGCCGGGCGGGGCCGCTCAGACCCGGCAGAGGATCTCGCCGTGCGGGACCAGGAACCAGGCGTCCTCGGCGGCGCCCCACTCCCGCCACGCCGCCGCCAGCTCCGCGAGCCGCTCGGCCGTGGCATGGCCGCCCTCGACGGCCAGCTCCGCGTACCCCGACGCGGTCGTACGGTCCGCCCACAGCCCGCTCCACCAGGCGCGTTCCTCCGGGGTGGCGAAGCACCAGGTGCCCGCTGTCGCGGTGACGGCGTCGCCGGCGAAGCCTGCCTGCCGCGCCCACGACACCAGCCGGCGTCCCGCGTCCGGTTCGCCGCCGTTGGCGCGGGCCACCCGCCGGTACAGCTCCTGCCAGCCGTCCAGCACCGGTACGGCGGGGAACCAGGCGAACGCGCCGTAGTCCGCGTCGCGCACCGCGACCGTCCCGCCCGGCCTGCACACCCGGCGCAGCTCGCGCAGCGCCCGCACCGGGTCCCCGACGTGCTGGAGGACCTGATGGGCGTGGACGACGTCGAAGGAGTCGTCCGGGAAGTCCAGCGCGTGGACGTCCGCGACCGCGAAGCGGACGTTGTCCACCCCGGCCGCTGCCGCCGCCTCCCGCGCCTTGTCCAGTACGTCCCCGGCCGCGTCCACGCCCGTCACCGTCCCCGGCGCGACCAGCGCCGCCAGATCGGCGGTGATGGTCCCCGGTCCGCACCCCACGTCCAGCACGTCCTGGCCGGAGCGCAGTTCGGGGAGGAGGTAGGCGGCCGAGTTGGCGGCGGTGCGCCAACGGTGCGAACGCAGCACCGACTCGTGGTGCCCGTGGGTGTAGACAGCGGTCTCTCTCGGCATGGCCGGACTCCTTCTCCGCTCCTGAAGTGGTCCTGCCACGCTACGCCTGCGCACCGAATGGTGAGATCCGCGTCTCGCCATATGGTCACCGGTCCGGGCGGGGGTCGTACGGGCGCGGTCTAGAGCAGCGCCTTCGGGCGGTAGACCCGCAGCGCCTCCGGCACCTTGTCGATGATCAACTCCCTGGGCGCCTCGGCCACTTCGCCGTCGAAGGCCAGCGGGGTGCCCGGCGCGATGCCCGCGAGGCGCACCCGGCGCATCCGCTCGGCCGCGTGGAAGGGGGAGCGGCTGAACGGGCCGGCCAGGGCGGCGCCGAGGAGGCGCAGTCCCGGAGTCCGGCCGCCGTGGACGATCCGCACGTCCAGCAGTCCGTCGGCCAGATCGCGGCGATGCCCCGGGGTGGGGCCCATCTGCCCGTAGATGCCGTTCCCTGCGAACAGCAGCCACAGCGACCGCCGCCGGCCCTCGAACTCCGCGTCCAGCTGGTGCCGGCCGCGTAGCACCTTCGCCGCCGCCAGCACCCCGGCGGGCCAGCCGCCGATCCTCGGCGACCAGTGCTCGCGCACCCGTACCAGCTCCGGATAGACGCCCAGGCTGAAGGTGTTGAGGAAGTGGCCCGGCGTCCTCCCGTCCGGGCCGGGGGTGAAGCGCCCCAGGTCGACCCGGACGGCATCGCCCTCGGTCACCGCCCTGACCGTGTCGTGGACATGCTCTATGCCCAGGTCGTACGCGAAGTGGTTCAGCGTGCCGCCGGGAAAGACGGCCAGCGGCAGTCCGTGCCGCACCGCGATCACGGCGGCCCGGTTGACCGTACCGTCGCCGCCGAGGATGCCCAGGGCGCGGCAGTGGCCCGCCGCCTTCTCCAGCTCGCCCTCCACCTCCTCGGGGTCGCACTCCACGACCTCCGCCTCCGGCAGCGCGTCGTGCACCAGGCCGACGGTGTCCGAGGAACCCGACGCGCGGTTGGCCACCACGACCAGACCCCGGCCGCCGCTCAGCGCGGGCGCCTCGGCGTACGGGCGGCCCGGCGACGGCAGCTGGTCGCGCGTCGGCACCAGCCCGCGCACCGCGAAGGCCGCGCCCACCCCCAGCGCCGCGCCCGCCACCACATCGCTCGGATAGTGCACGCCGGTGTAGACGCGGGAGAGCGCCACGGCTGCGGCCACCGGCGCCACCGCCGCGCCCCAGCCCTTCGACTCCAGGGCCACCCCGGTCGCGAAGGCGGCGGCCGAGGCCGCGTGCCCGGACGGGAAGGAGGTGGTGATCGGCTGCCGCTTCAGCTGCCGGATGACCGGTACGACATCGAGCGCCGGGCGCCGCCGCCGCACCGCGTGCTTGCCCACCGTGTTGATGGCGGCCGAGGCGAGCCCCAGCGACACCGCGCCCCGCAGGGCCGCCCGGCGCGAACGCGCCCCCCGGCCGAGCACGGCGATCCCCGCCGCCGCGCCGAACCACAGCAGCCCGTGGTTGGCGCCGCGGCTCAGCCGGGGCAGCACCGGGTCGGCGCCCGGCCAGTGCCGGCCGGCCACGGAGCGGAAGACGCGCTGGTCCCAGGAGTCGAGCAGTGCAGCGAAGGTGTCAGCCATGCAACCCGGCTACCCCCGAGGCGCCGGGTTCAAGCGGCGCCGTCCGGGGGCACGGAGCGGCAAACCTCCGTATAAAGGGCACGAAGGGCGATGAACGCGGTGAAAAACCCCCGATGCGCCCATCGGACGCGTTCATCGGCCTGACGGCTTCGCCGCTTGTCGGGCGGTCGCGGGCGTCTCGACGGTCCCGACGGGAGGTGGCGCGGTGCGGACCACGGCAGACGAGCACCGGGGGCCCGTGCGGTACGGTCCGGCCGCGCCGGGCAGCGGACTGCCCGTGCTTCCCGAGCTGGCCGAGGTGTGCGCGGCGGCGGCCCGGCACGGCTCGCCCCAGCCGCCAGGGGGCGGCGCGGCCCTGCGGGAGGCGGCCTGCGGCTACTGGTGGCGGCGCGGCCTGCACGGCGGTCCCGAGGACATGGTGGCCGCCCCCGGCGCGCCGCCGCTGCTGTTCGCGCTGCTCGCCGCGTACGACGGGGACGTCCTGATGCCCCGGCCCTGCCCCGCCTGGTGGGCCCCGCAGGTCCGGCTGCTGGGCCGCCCCGCCCACCACGTACCCGCCCCGGCGGACGCGGGCGGCGTACCCGACCCGTACGCCCTCCTGGAGACGCTGCGCCGGGTACGGGCCGAGGGCGGCGCCCCCGGCGTGCTGCTGCTCTCCCCGGCCGACGACCCGACCGCCACCGTCGCCCCGCCCGAACTCGTCCGTGAGGTGTGCGAGGCGGCCGCGGGGGAGGGGCTGGGCATCGTCAGCGACGAGACCTGGCGCGACACCGTGCACCGGCCGCACGAGAACGTCCTGTTCAGCCCGGCGGAGATGTGGCCCGACGAGGTCGTGGTCGTCGCGGACGCGGCGGGCTCCCTGCTGCCGGGCGGCTGGCCGGTGGCCGTCGCCCGCTGCCCCGCCACCCCGGCGGGGTCCGCCCTGCGGGCCAGGACGCTCGACCTGCTCACCGCGCTGGGCGCGACCGTCGCGGGGCCGGTAGCGGCGGCCGCCGCGTACGCGCTCGGCGAGCCCGACGGCGTCACGGCCAGGGCGCGGGCCGCCGCCGGACTCCACGGCCGGATGGCCGCCGCCGTCCACCGCGCGGTGCTGCTCCCGGGCGCGCTCGCCAGGACCCCGCAGGCGGGCCGGCACCTCTACGCCGACCTCGGGCCGCTGCGCGAGCGCCTCGCGGCCCTGGGCATCACCGACTCGCTGGAGCTGGAGAACCATCTGAGCGCCCGGCTGTCCATGTCCGTACCGGGCGGCCACCGGTTCGGCGAGGAGCCGGGCGCGCTGCACGTACGGCTGTCCACCGGACCGCTGCTCGGCGCCACCCGCGCGCAGCGCCTGGAGTCCCTCACGGCGGCCCGGCCCCTCGAACTGCCGCATGTCGCACGGGCGATGGACACGCTCACGGCGGCCTTCGGGGAACTGGGCTGAGACCGGCGGTCCCGCGCGCGGCCACGACCGTACGCGGAGCCGTCCCCGTACGCCGAGCCGCCCCGGTATGTCCGGCGATCCCCGTACGCCGACCCCGGCAGGTGCGCCGGCCCGGCGCAATCCGAACGAGAAGGCGCTACGTCCGCTGTTCCTCCGATCCCGGCCCCCGCAGCTTGCGCCAGAGCGCCGGCACGGCGCCGACCACCACCGTCAGGACCACCGCGGCGAGCACCCCCTCCCACGGCTCGGGAAAGAGCGAGCCGCCCGCCACCCCGATCAGCATGTACGTGGCCGACCAGGCCAGGCACGCCGGCACATCGCCCCGCGCGAACCGGCGCAGCGGCCAGTCCCCGAGCAGACACGCCAGCATCACCGGAACGCGCCCGGCCGGCACCAGCCGGGACAGCACCAGCACCGCCACCCCGTTCTCCCGCAGCTTCGACTGCGCCTGCTCCAGCCGGTCCCGCGGGGCGTGCGCCCGCAGCGAGTTCAGCCAGCGCGAGCCGTTCTTCGAGCCGACGCCGCGCCGGCCGAGCCAGTAGAGGGTCACATCACCGGCGAGGGAAGCGAACGACGCGACGAGGAACACATAGAGCATCCCGAACGGATCGGTCTGGTGGAAGGCGACCACCGCCGCCGAACTCACCACGGCGCCCGTCGGCACCACCGGCACCAGCGCGCCCAGCGCCACCAGCAGGAACACCGACGGATAGCCGACAGCCTGCTGGGTCGACTCCGGCGGCAGCTCCGCCAGCCGCGTGATCAGCCGGTCGATCACGGGGCGGCCTCCTGCGCCACGCTCTCGCCGTGACCCAGCGGATGGACGGCCACCTTGGGCGCGAGCCCGGCCGCCTTGCGGGCGAACTCGTCGCCCGGCCCGTAGAACTCGTGCGGCCTGACCCCGTCCAGACCGATCGGCCAGTAGGTGCCGTAGTGCACCGGCACCGCCGCGCTCGGCGCGAGCCGGGCCAGTGCCTGGGCCGCGCGCTCCGCGTTCAGATGCCCCGGGCCCAGGTACGGACCCCAGCCGCCGACCGGCAGCAGCGCCGTGTCGACCGGCCCCACGGCCTCCGCCATCCCGTCGAAGAGGCCGGTGTCCCCGGCGAAGTACGTCCGCGACTCGCCGCAGATCACATAGCCCAGCGCGGGTGAGCGGTGCGGCCCCAGCGGCAGTCGCCGGCCGTCGTGGTGGGCGGGCACCACCCGCACCCGCACCGCCCCCACCGCCACCTCGTCGCCCGCGTCGACCTCGGTGATCCGCAGACCGGCCGGGTTCCGGCGCGCGTCCAGCTTTCTCAGCCCGGGGACCGCCGACGGCGCGCCGCGCGGCACGAGCAGCCGGGTGCCCGGCGCGAGCCGGGCCAGCGACGGCGGGTGCAGATGGTCGGAGTGCAGATGGGAGACGAGCACGGCATCGGCGAGCGCCGCCTCGGGCGGCGGCACGGGACCGAGCCTGCGCCGCAGATGCGCCAGCCGGCGCACGAACAGCGGGTCCGTCAGCACCCGGACCCCGGAATCCTCGACCGTGCAGGTGGCATGACCCCACCAGGTGATGACAGTTCCCAACCCGACCTCAGCTCCGTCCCGCCCGGGGCGCACCGCGCACCCCCGGGCCCGATCTCCCGCATTCAGCGTACGGGGGTGCCCATGGGGGCGTGCGTGAAGTGGCTCGGACGGCCGCGATGCGCCCGGGCGCGCCCCGGTGCCCACCTCCCGCGCGCCTGCCCGCCGGGTCGGGGCGCGGGTTAGGGTCGCCGGGACGGGACGGACGGGGGCGTCGGGACCGTGGACAGGGAAGTCGTGGGGGACCGGCATGGTTGAGGTACGCGTGGCCGTGATCGCCAGTCACACACCGCTGGAGGAACTCGACAGCGATCCGTTCCTCGTCGACACCCGGGGTCAGCATGACATGTGCGCGCGCTGGGCCGAGGCCCACGGGTACGCCGTCACCCGGCAGCTGCTGCTCTACCGGCTGCGCCCCGACCACCGGGGGCTGTGGCTCGATGTCGAGGCGGGGCTGGTCGACCTCTTCGTCGCGGCCGGGGAGCGAGTGCTGGAGCGGGCGTTCACCTCAGCGCCCGCCTTCGTCGCGGAGTGCCGGCGCAGGGGTGTACGGCTGGAGACCGTCGGCCTGGACGAACCGCGCTACGACGCCGCCATGAAGGCCGAGGTCCACCGCCGCCTCTCGATACCGATGAGCGGCTACCGGGGCCGCTGAGCCGTCCCCGGCGCGACCGCCGCCCTCCCCGCACCACCCCCCGGGTCCGTCCGCCCCCCTGTGCGAGGCTGGGGCGGGGCCCGTGAACGGTACGGGCGCGGACGTGAGGTGACGGGAACGTGCTCAAGGGGCGATGGCGTACGACAGGCAGCGCCCTGCTGCGCGTGATCACCGTGTGGGCGGTCTCCACGCTGACCATGCTGCTGCTCGCCGGTGTCCTGCCGGACTTCCACCTCCAGTCGGAGGACGGGGACAGCGTCACCAGGACCGCCCTGACCGCCGCCTGGGGCGCCGGCGCGTTCGGCCTGCTGAGCGCGCTCGTGTGGCCGGTGCTCGTCCGGGCGCTGCTGCTGGTGCCCGCGCTCGTCCTCGGCCTGCTGGTCTTCTTCCTGAACGGTTCGCTGCTGCTGATAGCGCTGCGGCTGATCCCCGACGGCCGGGGCGCGGCCGACCCGCAGACCGCGGTGGTGGTCGCCGCCGTGATGTCCGCCGTCGCCTCAGCGACCTCCACCGCCCTCGCCGTCGGCGACGACGGTGCCTACCGGCGCAGGCTCTCGCGCCTCGCCGTCCGGCGGCGCCGCAGGACCGGCGAGGACGGCCGGCACGGCGGGCTGCCCGGTACGGTCTTCCTCCAGCTCGACGGCGTCGGACACCGGGTGCTGCTGGACGCGGTCGCCGACGGGCTGATGCCCCGGCTGGCGAGCTGGCTCGGCGAGAAGCCCGCCGGGACGAACCGCCCGGCGCGCTCGGGCGACCCGGAGCCGGCCCCACCGCCGACCCACCGGCTGACGCCCTGGCGCACCGACTGGTCCAGCCAGACCGGCGCCAGCCAGCTGGGCATCCTGCACGGTTCCAACCACGACGTGCCCGCCTTCCGCTGGTACGAGAAGGACACCGGCCGGATCATCGTCAGCAACCGGCCCGCCAGCGCCGCCCGGCTCCAGCGCCGGGCCATCGAGCGCACCGGCGACGGCGGTCTGCTGACCTTCGACGGCGCCAGCCGGGGCAACCTCTTCAGCGGGGGCGCCGACCAGCTCGCCCTCGTCCTCTCGATCGCCGCCCGGCGCGGCAGGGCCAACCGCTCGCGCGCCGGGTACTTCGCGTACTTCAGCGACCCGGCCAACGCCGTCCGTACGGTCGTCTCCTTCGTCGCCGAGGTCGGCCGGGAGATCGGCCAGTCCACCCGCGCCCGGCTGCGCGGCGACCGGCCACGGGTCGGCCGGGGCGGGCTCTATCCGTTCATCCGGGCCTTCGCGACCGTCGTCGAGCGGGACGTGGTGGTCACGGCGGTCATCGGGGACATGCTCGCCGGACGCACCGCCGTCTACGCCGACCTCGTCGCCTACGACGAGGTGGCCCACCACTCGGGACCGCACAGCCGCGACGCGGCGCAGGTCCTGGCGCGGCTCGACCGCTCGGTCGGCCTGATCGCCAAGGCGGCGCGGCACGCCCCGCGCGGCTACCGGATCGTGCTGCTGTCCGATCACGGCCAGAGCCCGGGCGAGACCTTCGAGGCCGCCTACGGACTCACCCTCAAGGACCTGGTCAGGGCGGGCTGCGGACTGCCCGTGCCGCGCCGGGCCCAGCGCACCAAGAGCGGCGCCGAGGCCCGCGACGCCGCCCGCCACGCCGTACTGGGAGCCCTGCACCGGCCGGAGCCCGAGGGGGCGGAGGAGGAGCCGGCGCGCAGTTCCGACCCGGTCGTACTGGCCTCCGGGAACCTCGCCCTGATCTCGTTCCCCGACGTACCGGAGCGGATGAGCCGCGAGCACATCGACCGGCGCCACCCGGCGCTGCTGCGCACCCTCGCCAACCACCCGGGCATCGGCTTCCTGCTGGTGCGCAGCGAGGAGCACGGCTCGGTGGTGCTCGGTCCCGCCGGGGTCGAGATACCGGTCGGCGAGCTGACCGACGACGGGCCGCTGGCCGCCATGGGGCCCGGCGCGGCCGACGCCGTACGGCGCACCGACGGCTTCCCGCATGTCGCCGACATCATGGTCAACTCGATGTACGACCCGGAGACGGGCCGGGTGCACGCCTTCGAGGAGCAGATCGGTTCGCACGGCGGCCTCGGCGGCGAACAGTCGCGCCCCTTCCTGATGTCACCGCTGACGCTCTCCGCGCCGGTGCCGGACGGCGCGGAACTCGTGGGCGCCGAGCAGGTGCACGGGGTGCTCAGGCGCTGGCTGCGCGAGGGAAGCGGCCCCCAGGTGCCGATGGGCTCGCCGGACGGGCGGGCCGTGCGGGAGGCAGGCCGCGGTTCGCATACGCGCGCTACGGTGGCACGAACCGCCGAGGGCGAGTGGGACACGGCATAGCACCCGTACCCCGTGCGGGCGGTTTCCGCCGGTAGCAGGGCGGCGAGAGGTGCGTACCCGGGCAGGTCAGGCATGTCCAGGAGGTCGTGCCCATGCGCCGTACCGTGCTCGCCGCACCCCGTGTCGCCGCCGCCGCGGCCGCTCCTTCCGCCGCGACGCGCCGGGGCGTGCTGGTCCTCCTGCTGGTGCTGGCCGCTTTCCTGGGCATGGCCCTCGAACCCTGCGCGGCGGTCGTACGGGGCACGCCGCCGCCTTCGCCGCTGGCGGGGTCCCGCGATCCCTCGGGCGACGGGCAGGGCGAGGTGCAGCAGGACACGGCCGAGACGGAACAGGCCACGCCCGCCAGGACCCAACGGGCGGGCAGGGCCAAGGTGGAGCCCCCGGCCCCGCTCGGCTCGCGTGCCGTGGAGCCCGCCCCGTACACCGCGCGCTGCGGCCCCGCGGTGACCCCGCGCGTGCCCGGCTCCGCGCGCTGCGCGGTGCTGCGCTGCTGACAGGTCCGGTCAGCCGTCAGCAGCACCGGCCCCCGGCAACCCCTCTGTCCCGCCGCGCCGCCGGCGCGCGCCCCCGCCGCTTCGGCCACGAGTCCGGGTGGCTCCGCCACCGGGGCTTCCGGCCGCCTCGCGGGCCGCGCGCACCGGAGGACGCCCACGCGGGGCGGACGACACCGGGCGCCGCACCAGCACCGTACCGACGCACCGTGAGGACACCGCCATGCCCGTTGACCTGTTCGCCGCGCTCAGCGCCATGATCCGTGCCGAGGCCGCACGTGCCGACGAGTCGGCCCCCCGGCCGCGGGCCGCGGTCGCCGGAGGCGCGGGACGCGACGCTGAACCCGTCGCCGCCTCCGCCGCCGCGCCGGCCGCCCCTTCCGGGACGGCGGAACCGGAGCGCCGCGAGCGCCCCGGCCGCGAGGACCGGAGGTAACCGCGTTTCCCCGCCGGGCCGGTCGCCTCCGCACGCGCGGACACGACCGGCCCGCTCATTCCCGCGCCGGGGCCGTGCTCTCCCGCTCGATCAGCCGGGGGAGCGGCACCTGCACGGTGCGGGCCCCGCCGCCGTCGAGCAGCGCGGCCAGCTCCCCGGCGGCGATCCTGCCGAAGGCGACCGAGTCCCGGGAGAGCGCGGTGAGCCACGGGCGCACCAGCCGGCACAGCGCCGAGTCCTCCCAGGAGACGATCGAGACATCGGCGGGCACGGAGAGCCCGAGCCCCGTCGTGACCGCCGCCCCGGCCGCCGCCATCACGTCGTTGTCGTAGATCAGCGCGGTCGGCGGGCGGGGCCCCTCCAGCACCCGGCGGGTCACCTCGCCGCCCTGGGTGTCGGAGTAGTCGGTGGTCAGCGAGCGCACCTCGGCGAGCCCGTACCGGGCCGCCTCGCTGCGCAGCGAGCCGATGCGCCGCTCGGTGTGGGCGAGCGAGGGGAGCCCCGCGATGTGCGTGATCCGGCGGTGGCCCAGCTCGTGGAGCCGGCCGACGACGGCGGCCATGGCGCCCGCGTCGTCGGCCCGTACCTGCGAAGGGCCCCGGTGCTGTCCGCTCCCCTCGCCCTGCCCGTCGGTGAGCGCGCCGATGACGACAGCGGGCAGGCCCAGCTCGTCGAGGAGCCCCGGCCTCGGGTCGTCGGTCCTGGGGTCCACCACGAGGACCCCGTCCACCCGGTGCTCCGCCCACCACCGGCGGTAGACCGCGCATTCGGCCTCCATGTCCTCCACCACCTGGAAGAGCAGGCCGAGTTGACGATCTGAAAGGATCTGCTGGATGCCGGAGATCAGTTGGAGAAAGAACGAGTCCACCCCGAGGGTCGCCGCGGGTCTGGCCAGCACCAGGCCGACCGTGGCGGCGCCCTCGCCGGAGAGCGCGCGCGCCGCCGTGCTGGGCCGCCAGCCCAGCTGTTCGGCGACCCGGCGCACCCGGTCGCGGGTCACCTCGGAGACGCCGGGACGGTCGTTGAGCGCGAAGGACACCGCGCTCTCCGAGACCCCGGCGCGCTGGGCGATGTCCTTCATCGTGGGGCGGCGCGCGGGGGTGCGCCTGGCCGTCGGGGTGCCCTTGGCCGACGGTTGGTTCACTGCCACCCGTGTACCTCTCTGCCGGGGTGCCGCGGCCTCCTCCGGTCCTGCCGGACGAGCCGGGCCGGCCCCGGACTAATGCGCTTGAGTACCCGCATCCTAAAGCGCATTAGTCGTCACTGCAACAAAGGAAAAATCACGGCCCTGACCTGCTGAGAAACCAGCCGGGGCCATCTTTTTCGCACGAATCTGTTGACTTTCCACCCACTACATTGCAAGGTCTGCTGGACATCAGTGACCGGAGGCTCGCTCCCCCGGCCCGCAGTCAGCACGCCTGGTCAGAGCGAAGGAGCCCTTCACCGTGCGTATCTCCCGAAGAGCAGTAGCCGTAGCCGCTGTTCTCGCCACCGTCCTCCCCCTCAGCGCCTGCGGAGGATCCGACAGCGAGTCCTCGGACGCCTCCGGCGCGGTCAAGGGCAAGATCACCTTCCAGACCTGGAACCTCCAGGCGAACTTCAAGGACTACTTCAACGGGGTCATCAAGGACTTCGAGAAGAAGTACCCCGACACCAAGGTGAAGTGGGTCGACCGGCCGGCCGAGGGCTACGCGGACAAGCTCAGCGCGGACGCCGCCGGCGGCACGCTGCCCGACGTCGTCAATGTCTCCCCCGACCTGGTGACCCCGCTGGCGAAGGCCGGACTCGCGCTGGACCTGGACAAGGACAAGACCTCGTCCGAGTTCAGCAAGGAGTATCTGCCGGGCGCCTGGAAGAGCCACCAGATACCGGGCATGGAAGGCACCTACGGCTTCCCCTGGTACCTGAACACCGGTCCGACCTTCTACAACAAGCGCCTCTTCACCGAGGCCGGCCTCGACGCCGAGAAGCCGCCGACCACCTACGACCAGCTGTTCGAGGACAGCCTCAAGCTGGCCAAGCAGAGCAACGGCAAGGTCGCCACCCTCGCCCAGGTGCCCACCATCGAGGACTTCGGCCGCTACGGCGTCCAGCTGATGAACAAGGAAGGCACCGGCTTCGCCTTCAACGACGCCAAGGGCGTCGAGCTGCTCACCAACTACAAGAAGATGTTCGACAACAAGGCCCTCGACTCGCAGGCGCTCACCGCGACCCCCGAGAGCGCCGGCACGAAGTTCCTCACCGAGTCCGTCGCCATGAACCCGGGCAGCGCGTTCGACCTGGACAACTTCAAGAAGAACGCCCCGAACCTCTACAAGAACATCGGGATCACCGACCAGATCAGCAGCACCGGCAAGGTCAACATGTACGTCATGGGCGTCATGGTCAACGCGAAGACCAAGGAGAAGCCCGCCGCCGTGGCCTTCGCCCACTTCGTCACCGACGCGACCCGCCAGATGTCCTTCGCCAAGCAGGTCGCCATCTTCCCGAGCACCAAGGGCTCCCTGGACGACCCGTACTTCACCAAGGAGGACGGCACCGACGAGACCCGGGTCCGGATCGCCGCCGCCAAGTCGCTGAAGAAGGCGGAGAACTACACGCCCGTCCTGTTCAGCGAGCAGATGAAGACCGAGCTGCGCAACCAGGTGGCGAAGGCGCTCCAGGGTAAGCAGAGCCCCCAGGAGGCGCTCGACCAGGCCGTGAAGGCCTGCGACCGCCTCCTCCAGCAGAGCTGAGAGCCGAGCCCCGCACCATGACAAGCTCCACCGCCCCCAGGGCACTTCCCCCGGATCCCGCGGTGGCGGGGCCCACGCACCGGAGCCCCGGCTCCGGCCGTGGGCCCCGCGTCGGGACCCTCCGTGGGATCAGGCGCCAACTGCCCATCAGCCCCTGGCTGTTCGCAGCCCCCGGGCTGCTGGTGATCGGCGCCTTCAGTCTCTATCCCTTCTTCAGCACCCTGATCAACTCCTTCACCGACAAGCGGACCCTGATACCCGGCGAGTACGTCGGTCTCGCCAACTTCCGTGAACTGCTGCACGACGAGATGTTCTGGATCGGGCTGCGCAACAGCACGCTCTACATCGTCGGCGTCGTCCCCGCCCTGGTCCTGCTGCCGCTCCTGCTGGCCATGCTCGTGCAGCGGCACATCCCCGGCATCTCCTTCTTCCGCTCCGCCTTCTACACCCCCGTGGTCGCCTCGATCGTGGTGGTCGGGCTGATCTGGGTGTGGATGCTGGACGACCGGGGACTGGTCAACTCGCTGCTGGAGGCGGTGGGGATCGGCCGGATCGGCTTCCTCAGCGATCAGTGGCTGCTGCTGTTCAGCGCGATGGCCGTCACGGTCTGGAAGGGCCTCGGCTACTACATGATCATTTACCTGGCCGCGCTGGCGAACGTCCCGCGCGAGCTGCACGAGGCCGCCGCGGTGGACGGCGCCGGAGCGATCCGGCGGTTCGTCACCGTCACCGTGCCCGCCGTCCGCTCCACCATGGTGCTGGTCGGCGCGCTCTCCTCGGTCGCCGCCTTCAAGGTCTTCTCCGAGGTCTATCTGATGGCCGGCCCCAGCGGCGGCCCGGCCGGCGAGGACACCACCCTGGTGATGCTCGTCCAGCGGGTCGGCACCGGGCTGAGCGGCCGGGTCGGCTACGCCTCCGCCATCTCCGTGGTCGTCTTCTGCATCACGGTCGCCCTGATGCTGCTGGTGCTGCGCGCCGACCGCAAGGAGGACGCGTGAGCATCCTGAAGGCCACCGACGCCGAGGGCCGCCGGATCGCGCCCTGGCAACTGGTGCTGCGCTACGTCCTGCTGCTCGCCGTACTGGCCCTGATGGTCGGTCCGTTCCTCTGGCAGCTGTCCACCTCGCTCAAGGGCACGACGGAGGACATCTACAGCTCCCCGCCGTCGTTCTTCCCGAGCCATCCGACCCTGCACAGCTACGGCCGGGTCGCGGACGTCATCCCCGTCTGGGAGTACGCGTTCAACTCGGTCAAGGTGGCCACCGCCAACGTGGTCACGAACTGCGTGGGCGCCTCGCTGGCCGGATACGCGCTGGCCCGGATGCGCTACCGGGGACGGACGGCGGCGACCCTCGCGTTCATCCTCGCGATGCTCGTCCCCGTCGAGGGCATCATCATCGCCCAGTTCACCACCATGCGGGACCTCGGCCTCAACAACACCCTCCTCGGTGTGCTGCTGCCCGGCTCCATCGGCGCCATGAACGTCCTGCTGATGCGCAACGCCTTCCTCAACCTGCCGCACGAGATCGAGGAAGCGGCCTTCGTGGACGGTGCCAACGTCTGGCAGCGCTTCCTGCGGATCGCTCTGCCCGCCGTCAAGGGCACCATCGCGGTGGTCGCGATCTTCTCCTTCATGGGCGCCTGGGACGACTTCCTCTGGCCGCTGATCGTCCTGAGCGATCCGGAGAACTTCACCCTCACCATCGGGCTGAACTACCTGCACGGCACCTTCGCGCAGGATCCCCGGCTCGTCGCCGCCGGCACCATCATCGCCGTGGCGCCGCTCATCGTGCTCTTCGCCTGCCTCCAGAAGTACTTCTTCCAGGGCGTCGGCGAGGGCGCCGTCAAGGGCTGACCCACCGCACGCCCCCGCACCCCCCGCACTGTCAGCCGTGAGAAACAGGAACGCTGCCCGTATGAGCCCCTCCGCACCGCGCTTCGGCGTGAACTACACGCCCAGCCAGGGCTGGTTCCACCACTGGCTGGACTTCGACCTGGACGACGTACGCGCCGATCTGGACTCCATCGCCGGGCTCGGTCTCGACCACATCCGGGTCTTCCCGCTCTGGCCGATCTTCCAGCCCAACCGCACCCTGATCCGCCCCCGCGCCGTCGAACAGCTGGTCCAGCTGGCGGACGCCGCCGCGGAACGCGGCCTGGACGTCAACGTCGACGGGCTCCAGGGCCACCTGTCCAGCTTCGACTTCCTGCCCGCGTGGACGCAGACGTGGCACCGCCGCAACCTCTTCACTGACAACGATGTCGTGGCCGGGCAGGCCGCGTACCTCCGTACGCTGGCCGCCGCGCTCGCCGACCGGCCGAACTTCATCGGCATGACCATCGGCAACGAGATCAACCAGTTCTCCGGGCCGCCGCACCCCGACCCCGACCGCATCACCCCCGCCCAGGCGGACGCGTGGCTGCGGCGGCTGCTGGACGCGTGCGAGGAGGGGGCGCCCGGCAAGCTCCATCTGCACGCCGAGTACGACGCCGCCTGGTACCTGGACGACCACCCCTTCACCCCGGCGCAGGCCGCCCGGCTCGGCGGCGTCACCGCCGTGCACTCCTGGGTGTTCAACGGCACCGCCCAGCGCCACGGCCCCACCGGTACGGCCACCGAGCACCACGCCGCGTACATGATCGAGCTGGCCAAGGCGTGGGCGCTCGAACCGCACCGCCCGGTCTGGCTCCAGGAGGTCGGCGCCCCGGCGCCGCTGATCGCGCCCGAGCACGCCGCCGCCTTCACCGAGGCGACCGTCGCCAACGCGCTGGACTGCGCGGACGTCTGGGGCGTCACCTGGTGGTGCTCGCACGACGTGTCGCGCACGCTCGCCGACTTCCCCGAGCTGGAGTACAGCCTCGGACTGCTCACCAACGACCGCCGGGTCAAACCGGCCGGAGCGGCCATCGCCCGGATCGTCGCGGACCGCCGCGCCGGGACCTACGCGCCCGCGCCCCGCACCACCGCGCTCGCCGTCGACATCGGCGACGACGCGACCGGGCCCGCCCGGTCCACCTGCGCCCCCGGCGGGACGTTCTTCGAGGCGTACGCCCGGCTCACCGAGGCGGGCGTACGGCCCGCGGTCGTCCTCGCGAGCAGGGCCGGCGACCGGGACCATCTGGCGGCCCGTGGTATCACCGAAGTCGTCCATCCCGACCAGGTCCAGTGACCCGACAGCCGTCGGCCCGTACCCCGCACCCGCACCCACCGCACCCATCCGCACCTCCGCACTTCAGGAGCACCCCGCATGCACGATGACCGCAGCCTCGTCGAAGGCCGTCTCAAGCGTGTCCTCGACGAGCGCGTCCGGCCCGCCGTCCACCCCGAATCGGTCCCGCTGGAGATCGCCGTCTGGAACGCGCCCGGCGAACCCGTACCCGTTGCGGAGGGCCTCGCGGGGCCGGTCGAACCGGTCGCGGTCGGCGACCGCTGGGGCGCCCCCTGGGGCACCAGCTGGTTCCGGGTCTCCGGCACCGTCCCCGAGAAGTGGGCGGGCCGTACCGTCGAGGCGATCCTCGACCTCGGCTTCGACGAGAACATGCCCGGATTCCAGTGCGAGGGCCTGGTCTACCGGCCCGACGGCACCCCGGTGAAGGGCCTCAACCCGCGCAATCAGTGGGTGCGGATCGGCGCTCCCGTCGCCGGCGGCGAGAAGGTCCTGCTGCACATCGAGGCCGCTTCCAACCCGGTCATCCTCGACTACCACCCCTTCCTCCCCACCCAGCTGGGGGACAAGGAGACCGCGGGCAGCGAGCCGCAGTACACGCTGGCCCGGATGGATCTGGCGGTCTTCGACGAGACCGTCTGGAACCTCGTCCAGGACTTCGAGGTGCTCGGCGAGCTGATGGCCGAGCTGCCCGTCGAGGGCGCCCGCCGCTGGGAGATCCTGCGCGCGATCAGCCGCGCGCTCGACGTCATCGACCTCCAGGACGTGAACGGCACCGCCGCCGCGGCCCGCGAGCAGCTCGCCGGAGCGCTCGCGAGCCCCGCGCCCGCCACCTCGCACCGCATCAGCGCGGTCGGTCACGCGCACATCGACTCCGCCTGGCTGTGGCCGCTGCGCGAGACGGTCCGCAAGGTCGCCCGTACGACGGCCAACATGACGGCCCTGCTGGAGGACGAGCCCGAGTTCGTCTTCGCGATGTCGCAGGCGCAGCAGTTCGCCTGGATCAAGGAGCACCGGCCCGAGGTCTACGCCAAGGTCAAGAAGGCCGTGGCGGAGGGCCGGTTCGTGCCGGCCGGCGGCATGTGGGTCGAGTCCGACACCAACATGCCCGGCTCCGAGGCGATGGCCCGGCAGTTCGTGCACGGCAAGCGCTTCTTCCTGGACGAGTTCGGCATCGAGAACGACGAGGCGTGGCTGCCGGACACCTTCGGCTTCGCCGCGGGACTGCCGCAGATCATCAAGGCCGCCGGGTCGAAGTGGCTGCTCACCCAGAAGATCTCCTGGTCCACGATCAACAAGTTCCCGCACCACACCTTCAACTGGGAAGGCATCGACGGCACCCGCATCTTCACGCACTTCCCGCCCGTCGACACCTACAACTGCTCCATGACGGGCGAGCAGATGGCCCACGCGGCGAAGAACTTCAAGGAGAAGGGCGTCGCCCGGCACTCGCTCGCCCCGACCGGCTGGGGGGACGGCGGCGGCGGTACGACCCGCGAGATGATCGCCAAGTCGGCGCGGCTGAAGAACCTCGAAGGCTCCGCCACCGTCGAGTGGGAGGCGCCCGGCGCGTTCTTCGCGAAGGCCGA
Source organism: Streptomyces sp. NPDC012835 (assembly GCF_042900885.1). Taxonomy (NCBI): domain Bacteria; kingdom Bacillati; phylum Actinomycetota; class Actinomycetes; order Kitasatosporales; family Streptomycetaceae; genus Streptomyces; species Streptomyces sp. NPDC012835. The sequence goes on along the minus strand of NZ_JBIBBW010000001.1, from coordinate 1,227,153 downwards.
GGCGGAGTACCCGAACCCGCCGGTCTGGGTCGGCGAGCTGTACCTGGAGCTGCACCGCGCCACGCTCACCAGCCAGGCGAAGACCAAGCAGGGCAACCGCCGCAGCGAACACCTGCTGCGCGAGGCCGAGTTGTGGGCCGCCACCGCCGCCGTACGCACCGGAGCGGCCTACCCGTACGAGGACCTCGACCGGATCTGGAAGACGGTGCTGCTGCACCAGTTCCACGACATCCTGCCCGGCTCCTCGATCGCCTGGGTGCACCGCGAGGCCGCGAAGACCTACGAGGGCCTCGCGACCGAGCTGAACGGCATCATCGACGCCGCGCAGCGCGCCCTGGCCGGCGACGCCTCCGGCTCCACGGAGCTGGTCTTCAACTCCGCCCCGCATCCGCGCGGCGGCGTTCCGGCCGGCGCCGCCGGACCGGTCGGCGCGGCCACCGGCGTGGAGCCGTCCCCGCGCGAGGGCGGCGGATATGTGCTGAGCAACGGGCTGCTGGAGGTCGAGATCGACGGCCGCGGCCTGGTCGTCTCGGCGTACGACATCAGCGCCGAGCGCGAGACCGTCGCACCCGGCGAGGCCGCCAACCTGCTCCAGATCCACCCCGACTTCCCCAACCAGTGGGACGCCTGGGACGTGGACGAGTTCTACCGCAACACCGTCACCGACCTCACGGACCTCGACGAGCTGACCCCCGTCGAGAACGGTGTCCGGGTCGTCCGCCGCTTCGGCGACTCGCGCGTCACCCAGCTGCTGACGCTCGCGCCCGGAGCCAAGCGGCTCGACATCGACACCGAGGTCGACTGGCACGAGACCGAGAAGTTCCTCAAGGCGGCCTTCCCGCTGGACGTCCACGCCGAGCGCTACGCCTCGGAGACCCAGTTCGGCCACGTGTACCGCGCCACGCACACCAACACCAGCTGGGAGGCGGCCAAGTTCGAGGCGTGCAACCACCGCTTCGTGCACCTGGAGGAGCCCGGCTGGGGTGTCGCGCTGGTCAACGACTCGACGTACGGACACGACGTGACCCGTACGGTCCGCGCCGCCGACGGCGGCACGACCACCACCGTCCGCGTCTCCCTGCTGCGCGCCCCGCGCTTCCCCGACCCGGAGACCGACCAGGGCGTCCACCGCTTCCGGCACGCCCTGGCACCCGGTGCGGCGATCGGGGACGCGGTCCGCGAGGGGTACCGGATCAACCTGCCCGAGCGCCGGATCACCGGGGCGGACGCCGAGGTGGCCCCGCTGGTGAGCGTGGACAACGACGCCGTCGTGGTCAGCGCCGTCAAGCTGGCCGACGACGGGAGCGGGGATCTGGTCGTACGGTTCTACGAGTCGTCCGGCGGCCGGGCCAAGGCCCGCGTCCACCTCGGCTTCGAGGCGACCGGACTGGCCGTGACCGACCTGCTGGAGCGCCCGCTGGCGGACACGGAGCCGCCGGCGCTCGACGGCGGGACGGTCGGGCTCTCGCTGCGCCCGTTCGAGCTGATCACGCTGCGGCTGACGCGCGGCTGACGGTCCGCGGACGAGTGCGGGAGGCGGGGGGCCCCGGGGGGGGGGGGCCCCCCCCCCCCCCCCGGGGCCCCCCCCCCCCGCCCCCGGGCCCCCCCCCGGCCCCCCCGCGTTAAACCCCGGCCCCCAGTTGACCCCCCCCCACCCGCGCCCCC